>NZ_JBHTFF010000015.1:0-125929 GCF_042666975.1 Microlunatus sp. GCM10028923
CCCCCTGCATGGTCACCGGATGCGCCTCGGTGAACGGCACCCCGTCGCGGTAGCCGTAGCGCCCGTGCCGCTCCGGCGACTGCCCCGTGAACAGCGCGACCCGGGCCGGCACACAGGTCGGGGTCGCGGAGTAATTCCGGGCGAACCGGGTGCCCTGGCCGGCGATCTCGTCCAGGTGCGGCGTCTTCACCACCGGGTGGCCGGCCGCGGACAGCGCATCGCCGCGCATCTGGTCGACGCAGATCAGCATCACGTTCGGCCGGTCCAGCTTGCGGCTGCGGTTGCCGGACGCCCGGCTGCTCGGGGCATACGGAATTGATCTTGGTACGGGCACGAATCAACTCTCCTCTGGTTATCCCTTGATCGCTCCGGCGATACTCTCGACGAAGAACCGTTGCAGGACCAGGAACATGATCACGATCGGCAGCATCGCGATCGTCGACGCCGCCGTCATCACGCCCCAGTCGGCGAAGTAGTCGTTGCGGAGAGCGTAGACGCCGACCGCGAGCGTCTGCAGTTCGGGCCGGGTCAGGGTGAGCACCAGGGGCAGCAGGAACGAGTTCCAGGACTGCATGAACTGCAGGATCACGGCGGTCGCGGTGACCGGCTTGGCCAGCGGCAGATAGACCTGGGCGAAGATGCGCAGGAAGCCGGCACCGTCCACCCGCGCCGCCTCCTCGAGTTCGCGGGGCAACTGGGAGAAGTAGCCGGCGAACAGCAGTACCTGGACCACGCCGACGCCGCCCGCCTCGGCCAGGGTCACGCCCCACAACGACCCGGACAGGCCGAGTGCGTCGATCAGGTCGTAGACCGGAATGATCGTGTACCCCTCCGGCAGGAAGATCGCCAGCGCGAAGATCGCGATCACCCATTTCTTGCCGACGAAGCGGTAGCGACCGAGGGCGTACCCCATCAGGGCGGCGACGGCGACCGAGATGACGATCGAGCCGGCCGTGACGAAGACCGAGTTGAAGAAGAACCGGCCCATGTCGGCCTCGGTCCAGGCCCGGGTCCAGTTGCCGACCCGGAGCACCGGGTTGAACGGGTTGAGCGATCCGAAGATCTCGGTGGTGTTCTTGAACGAGGACGACAGGTTCCAGATGAACGGGTAGATCCAGGCCAGGCCGATCAGCAGCAGCACCACCGACATCACGGCCGCCCAGATCTTCTCCCGCCGGGAGAACTGCTTCTGCTTGATCTTGCGCGGCTTGGTCTCCGCCGGGCGCTCGGTCGCCGTGGGCGCGGTCATGATCGATCACGCCCCTCGGTGCCGAACGTGGCCCGCGCCTCGGCGACCTTGCGCGCGGCCCAGAGCTGGATCACGGTGAAGATCAGCGTCGCGACGCCGAAGAAGCAGCCGGCCGCCGACGCGTAGCCCAGCCTCGGCACCGAGCCGAGTTCCGGCTGGAAGGCGGTCTGGTAGATGTAGATCTCGATCAATTGGGTCGAGAAGTACGGCCCGCCGCCGGTCATCGTCCAGACGATGCCGAACGCGTGCAGATTGTCCTTCGCCGTGAGGATGATGATGATCACCGCGAACGGCAGCAGGATCGGCAGCCGGATGTGCCGCAGGATGCCCCACATCCCGGCGCCGTCGATCCTGGCTGCCTCGATGTAGTCCTGCGGAATCGTCTGCAGAGCGGCCAGCCAGTAGATCATCGTGATGCCGAAGTTCTTCCAGACGTGTACCAGCAGCACCGTCCACAGCGACATTCCCGGGTCCGACAGGAACTCGACCGGCTGCTGGACCAGGCCGGAGCCGACCAGGATGGTGTTCAGCGGACCGTTGTTCGGACTGAGCACGAAGGTCATCACCACGCCGATCACCGCGGCCGCGGCCGTGACCGGCAGGAAGAACATGGTCCGGAACAACGGGGACAGTCGCATCACCTTCTGGTTCAGCAGAATCGCCACCAGCAGCGCCAGGACCACCCGGATCGGGGTACCGACCAGCATGAAGATCGCCGACCGACCGAACGCCGACCAGAACATGGGGTCCTGCACCAGCTCCGCGTAGTTGTCCAGCCCGATGAACGTCATCTCATCGGTGAACCCGGACCAGCGCATCGTCGAGAACACCCACGACATGATCATCGGGTAGAAGGTGAACATCGCGGTCAAGATCAAAGCCGGCAGCAGGAACAGGTAGCACCAGCGGGCGTTGACCCGCTCGTACCAGCCACCGACCCGGCGCTGGACCCGTTCCTGCAACTCGGGTACAGAGGGAGCGATCGTCACCGGATCACCCGAGCTCGTCGTAGTCGGCCTTGGTGTAGTCCTTCGCCGGATCCCAGTTCGGGAACTTCCAGTCCTCGATCGAGACGTCGGCGCCCTCCTTGCGCGCCGCCTCGATCGCGGTCTCCAGCGACTCCTGCTGCTTCTCGCCGAACTCGGCGAACTGCTGCTCCGGCGATCCCTTGATCTGCCCGGTGAAGATGCCGGCCATCAGGTCCTGCCAGCGCGGCTGGACCTCCTTGCGCAACAGCGCCACCTTGGCCACTTCGGGGTTCCGGATCGCCGCCTGCGGCGCCGCCTTCATGATCTTGGCGGCCAGGTCCGAGGCCGACTTGGCGTTCGCGTCCAGCAGGCCGGGCTGGTCGGCCTCGTCGTTGTACTTCTGCTCCAGTGAGACCAGGTTGCCCTCGCTGAGCACGACGAGCATCTTCTGCCCGTCCGGGCTGCCCATGTAGTTGAGGAGCTGCCCGGCGACGGTCGGATGCTTGGTCTTGGCGTACACCCACGGGTTGTTGCCACCGGTCTGCGCGAACGGCACCACCCAGTCGGTGTTGCCGTCCGGGCTCGGCACCGGGCCCATCGCGTACTTCCAGTCCGGCGCGGACCGCTTCCAGGACGGGATGTCCCAGGGTCCGTTGAAGATCATCCCCGCCTTGCCGGCCGGCATCTGGGCCCGGCCGTCGGCGATCTTGAGGCTGAGGAAGCCGGGCACCACGAGCTTGTCGGTGACCAGCTTCTGCAGGAACTCAAAGGCCTGCATCACCTGCGGCGCGTCGTAGACGTACGTCCCCTTGGCCATGTCCATGCCCGCGACGGCACGCCAGCCGGCACTCTGCGCCAGCATCTCGACCACCCCGGACAGGCTGTCCGAACCGATGATCATTCCGACCTTGCCGGCGTCGACCACCTTCTTCAGCGAAGCGTGCAGGTCATCCCAGGACTTGAGCTGGTTGACCGGGTCGTCGTAACCGGCTTCAGCCAGATTGGCGCTGTCGTAGAACGACATGAACGTGAGCCGACGATCGGAACTGAGGGGGAACGAATAGATCTTGTCGTTGAAGATGTGCACCCCCGGCACGAAGGCCGTTTCGGGGAAGTAGCCCCGCCAGGTCTCGAAATCGGGGATCACCTCCTCCAGCGGCTGCACCCACCCCTCGTTGACCGCGGTGGCGGCCGGGACGTTGTTGGGTACGGCGAAGACGTCCGGGGCACTGCCGTTGCGGATGCCGAGCGGGACGACCTGGTTCACGGTCTCCCAGCCGCTGCCCTGGTAGTCGGTCTTGATGTTGGCGTGCTTCTTGGTGAACGCGGCCAGCACGGCCTTCTCGTACACGGACTTGAGATCACCGCTGTCGCACCAGCGGAACGTGACGTCCTCGGTGGGCAGCTGGGTGTCGAAGTCCGGGATCGTGATCTCGGCTCCGCCCGGCGCCTCCGGGGCCGGGCCCTGACCGGTGTCAACCTGGCAGCCCACCAGGGTGGCCGCGCCGACCGCGGACAGTCCGCCGATCAGCGTCCGGCGGCTCAATCGGGTTGTCATCGTCTGACTCCTCTGCATGGAAGCTGATGGTGAAGCGCCTCGCCAAAATTTCCCATGATCCTAGTAGGCATTAATGGGAACAGGCTGCACTGTCTCATCGGGCCGAACCGGCTCTTCGGGCTTGCCATGACCCGGCTCCTTTGCCGTATCCACCCCACGACGTTCTTCTCCTCCGCTTCGCTCCCCCGAACAACGTCGCGGGGACCCCGGATAAGATTGGTTATGCGCATCACCAAACCCGATCGACGAGTCGATGTCAACCGGTCCGGCACTCCGGCTCGGTTACGATCCGGCAGACAGTGGTGGGAGGAGTGGGCATGGCGCAGCAGCGCAACGGGCGTCCGAGTACCCAGGCCGACGTGGCCAGGCTGGCCGGTGTCTCGGTCGCGACCGTGTCCTACGTCGCCAACGGCCGACGGCCGGGCCGGAAGAACGCGGCGACTCCCGAGATCGCGGCCCGGGTGCAGGAGGCGATGCGGCAGCTGGACTACCGGCCGCGGCGGGCCGGCCGGGTGCTGGCCCGGAACCGGACCGACCTGGTCGCCATGGTCGCGTTCTCGCCGTTCAACCCCTGGGCCACCGATCTGATCACCGAGGTCGAGGAGACGGCGGCCGACCGCGGGCTCGGCATGATCATCCTGCCCTACGGCCACACCGAGAAGGCGATCGACCGGGTGGAGAGCCTGCTCACCGACGGAATCGCCGATGCCGCGGTGATCCTGGGCTCGAAGGAGTTCACGACGGCGAGGGCACAGCGGATCGGCAGCCGGGTGCCGACCTTGATCACCGGCGAGTCGTACCGGCCGCGCCGGTTCGACGTGATGGTCCAGCACGAGGCCGCGGCGGTCCGGGTCGCGGCCGAGCACCTGATCCGGAGCGGGATCCGGCGACCCGCCTATCTCGGCGTCCTGCTCGGCGAGATGCACCACCGCACCAAGGCCTTCGTCGAGACCTTCCGCGAGCACGGCTACCCAGACTCGGCGATCACCATCGTCGGCCGGCCGGAGGGCCTGAGCAGGTTCCTCGACTCCCGGCAGGAGGCCGTCGAACTGCTCGACCAGCCGCCGAAACGCCGGCCGGACGCGATCATGGCGCACTCGGACCGGGCCGCGATCTCCGCCGTCTGGGCCGCCATGCAGCTCGGCATCGCGGTGCCCGACGAGCTCAAGATCATCGGGATCGGCAACATCCTCGAAGGCACCGAGATCACGCCGGCACTGACCACCATCGGCACCGAAACGGATGCCTACCGGCCGATGCTGAACCGGCTGCTGGACCGGATCGAGAACCCGGAGACGCCGACCCGGACCATCGCCGTGCCCTGGCGACTGATCATCCGCGGCACCGCCTGAGCCCACCGAGGAGACCCGCCATGCCGAAACCGCATCTCGTGATCTTCAATCCCGATCAGTGGCGCGGCGACGTGCTCGGCCATGTCGGCAACCCGGCCGCCGTCACCCCGAACCTTGATCAACTGGTGGCGACCGACGCGGTCAGCTTCCGGAACGCGTTCTGCCAGAACCCGGTCTGTACGCCGAGCCGCTGCTCGTTCATGAGCGGCTGGTATCCGCACGTCCGCGGCCACCGCACGATGCACCACATGATGCGACCGGACGAGCCGGTGCTGCTGCGGACGCTGAAGGAGAACGGCTACTTCGTTTGGTGGGGCGGCAAGAATGATCTTGTGCCGGCACAGTCGGGCTTCGACGCGTACTGTCACGTCAAGCACCGGCCCGACCCGGACGGGCTGCGGCCGATGTTTGCGATGGACCGGCAGGCCGAGTGGCGCGGCGAGCCGGGCGCCGACACGTACTACTCCTTCCAGGTCGGGCGGCTGCCGGCCGAGGACGGTGGCCACTACCCGGACAGCGACTGGGCCCACGTGAACGCGGCGATCGAGCAGATCCACCGCTGGGCCGACCAAGATCACGACGAGGCCGAGGCGCTCTGCCTCTACCTGCCGCTGACCTATCCGCACCCGCCGTACGGGGTCGAGGAACCGTGGTTCTCCATGATCGATCCGGAGCTGCTGCCGGACCGGCCGACCGGGCCCGATCCAGCGTCGGCCGGGGAGCCCGCGATGCTGGCCGGGATCCGGGCCAGGCAGGGGTTGACCGGGTGGGCCGAGGACCGCTGGCGGGAGTTGCGGGCCACCTACTACGGGATGTGCGCGCGGGTCGATCACCAGCTCGGGCTGGTGCTGCAGGCACTCCGGGACGCCGGGCTGTACGACGACACGGCGTTGTTCTTCTTCTCCGATCATGGCGACTTCACCGGGGACTACGGCCTGGTCGAGAAGACCCAGAACACGTTCGCGGACTGCCTCACCCGGGTGCCGTTGATCATCAAGCCGCCCGCTTCCGTACCCACCGAGGCCGGGGTCCGGGACGCCCTGGCCGAGTTGATCGACGTGCCGGCCACGATCGAGGCGCTGACCGGGATCACGCCGGGGCACACCCACTTCGGCCGCTCGCTGCTCCCGGTGGTCACCGGCGGTGTCGACGATCATCGCGACGCCGTCTTCTGCGAGGGCGGCCGGCTGCGCGGCGAGCGGCAGGCCATGGAACGGGAGAGCCGAGCGTCCGACGACCCGACCGGGCTCTACTGGCCGCGGCTGTCGCTCCAGGCCGGGGACGGACCCGAGCACGGCAAGGCCGCCATGTGCCGTACCGCCGATCACAAGTACGTGCACCGGCTCTACGAGACCGACGAACTCTACGATCTTCGCGCCGACCCGGCCGAGACCCGCAACATGATCAACGACCCCGGCTACGCCGACGTCGCGCGAACCCTGTCCCTGCGGCTGCTCGCCTGGTATCAGGAGACCGCCGACGCGGTGCCGCACCAGGCCGACCAGCGCTAGCCGAGCAGCGTTAGCCGAGCAGGCGGCGGGCGATCACCAGGCGCTGGATCTGGTTCGTCCCCTCGAAGATCTGCGGGGCCTTCGCCTCCCGCATGTACCGCTCGGCCGGGAAGTCCCGGGTGTAGCCGTAACCGCCGAGCACCTGCACCGCGTCGGTGGTGACCCGCATCGCCGCGTCGGTCGCGGTCAGCTTGGCCACGGCCGCGTCCCGGGTGAAATCGAGGCCGGCGTCGCGCTTGCGGGCCGCGTAGAGATAGGTGGCACGGGCCGTGTCGACCGCCGCGGCCATCTCGGCCAGCAGGAACTGCAGGCCCTCGAACTCGGCGATCGGCCGGCCGAACTGGACCCGCTCCTTGGCGTAGTCGACCGCGCAGTCGAGCGCCGCCCGGGCCAGCCCGGTCGCGCAGGCGGCGATGCCGAGCCGGCCGGAGTCCAAGGCGGCCAAGGCGATCCGCATGCCGTCACCCTCGTCGCCGATGCGCCGGTCGGCGTCCACCCGGACCGCGTCGAAGTAGACCTGGGCGGTCGGCGAGGCGGTCAGCCCCATCTTGCGTTCCGGCGTCCCGCTGCTCAGCCCCTCGGCGTCGGCCGGCACCAGGAGGCAGCTCATCCCGCGCTTCGGGTCCTCGCCGGTCCGCGCGAAGGTCACGTAGTAGTCGGCCACCCCGGCGTGGCTGATCCAGGCCTTCGTGCCGTCCAGCTGGTAACCGCCGTTGTCCCGCTTGGCCCGGGTGGTCATCGCCGAGATGTCGGACCCGGCCGAGGGTTCCGACAGTGCGTACGCGCCGAGCAGGTCGCCCTTGATCAGCTCCGGCAGCCACCGCTCGATCTGTTCCGGCGTGCCGTGCCGCAGCAGGACGGAACACGTCATCACGTGCACCGAGACCCCGACCCCGACCGACATCCAGCTGGCCGCGACCTCCTCCAGCGCCTGCAGATAGACCTCGTACGGCTGATCCAGGCCGCCGAAGCGTTCCGGGTACGGCATCCCGAGCAGCCCGGTCTCGCCGAGCATCCGGAACGCATCCCGCGGGAACTCCCCCGCCTCCTCCGCCGCCGAGGCCCGGGGCGCCAACTGCTCGCGGGCGATCTCCGACACCAGGCCGACCAGCTCCGCAGCCTCCGGTGTTGGCAGCAGCCGCTCCACCGCCATGATCATCGCTCCTTTGGGTTCGAGCCGAGGGGACGTAAACCCCTGTCGATCCCCCGCACGCTCAGCGGGCGGACCAGCGCCCTCTCGTCAAACGGTACTGGAAAGAGTACGCCAGTACCGCTCAATTACCCGAGTACCCTGATCAGGTGATCCCGTTGCTCTCCGGCTCGCATGCCCGCCAACTGACCCGGCGGCAGGGGCAGCTTCGCGATCAACTGGTCCGGCTGGTCCTCGCCGAGGGGTTCTCGACCTTCACGATGGACCAGTTCGCGGCCCGGCTGCGCTGTTCCAAGCGCACCCTCTACACCCTGGCCCGGAGCAAGGAACAGCTGGCAACGCTTGCGGTACGGGAGTTCTTCCGCGCGGCGACGGAACAGGTCGAGACGGCGATCCGCCGGGTCCGCCAGCCGGCCCGCCGGGTCGTCGCCTACCTGCAGGCGGTCGCCGCGGCACTGGCTCCGGCGTCGCGGGAGTTCCACGACGACGTCGCCGCGTTCCGGCCGGCCCGGGAGATCTACCAGCGCAACACCGAGGCCGCGGCGCAGCGGGTCCGCGAGCTGATCGACGACGGCCGCCGGGCCGGTGCGTTCCGGAACGTGCCGACCGCGTTCATCGCCGAGGTGATCGCGGCCACCATGCAGCGGATCACCAGCGGCGAGATCCAGGCGTCGACCCGGTTGTCCGACGCCGCCGCGTACACGGAACTGGCCCGGCTCGTGGTGGCTGCCGTCCGACGGTAGTGGGCCGGCACTCGGCCAATTACGCTTCGGGCATGGACGACGACCTGCATCAGCTGGGCGAGGACCTGGTCACGACCTCGGCCCGGATCATGCGGTGGACGCCCAAGGACGGCTACTCACTCAGCCTCGCCTCGGCCCGGATCCTGGCCCGGCTGATCGACAACGGGCCGACCCGGATCAGCAACCTGGCCGCCCTGGAACGTTCGTCCCAGCCGACCATCACCAACCACGTGAAGCGCCTCGAGGCCGACGGACTGGTCCGCCGCGACGCCGACGCCGCCGACGCCCGGGTCTGGGTCATCACGACGACCGAGGAGGGCCGCCGCCAGATGCAGGCGATGCGGCACCAGCTCGGCACCAACGTCGAGCCCTATCTCGCCGAACTGTCCGAGGCGGACCGGGCCAAGCTCCGGGAGGGGCTCGCCGTGATGCTGAAACTGATGTCACTGCGCCGCCACTAGGCCACTAAGCTTGGCGGGTGCTTCGCTTCTACGACTCAGCTACCCGGCAGATCCGGGCCTTCGACCCGGTGGAACCCGGGAAGGTCTCGATCTACCACTGTGGGCTGACCGTACAGAGTGCGCCGCACCTCGGCCACATCCGCAAGGAGGTCAACTTCGACGTCCTGCGGCGCTGGCTGACGTACCGCGGGTTCGAGGTGACGGTGATCGCGAACGTCACCGACATCGAGGACAAGATCTTGATCAAGTCGGCCGAGGCCGGCCGCCCCTGGTTCGCGCACGCCTACCGGTTCGAGCGGGAACTGCACGACGCGTACGCGGCGCTGGGCTGCCTGCCGCCGACGTACGAGCCGCGGGCGACCGGGCACATCCCGGAGATGATCGAGTTGATCACCTCCCTGATCGACCGCGGGCACGCCTACCCGGCGGCGGACGGCTCCGGCGACGTCTACTTCGACGTCCGGTCCTGGCCGGACTACGGATCCCTGTCCGGACAGCGGATCGAGGACATGGAGCCCGATCCCGATCATGACTTCCCGGGCAAGCGGGACCCGCGCGACTTCGCGCTCTGGAAGGGCTACAAGCCCGAGGAGCCGGCCACCGCGTCCTGGCCGACGCCGTGGGGACGCGGCCGGCCCGGCTGGCACATCGAGTGCTCGGCGATGGCCGGCAAGTATCTCGGCGACGAGTTCGACATCCACGGTGGTGGGCTGGACCTGCGTTTCCCGCACCACGAGAACGAGCTGGCCCAGTCGACCGCGGCCGGGCAGAAGTTCGCCCGGGTCTGGATGCACAACGCCTGGGTCACCGCCGCCGGCGAGAAGATGAGCAAGTCCCTCGGCAACGGTGCGCTGGTGTCGGAGGTGATCAAGCGCCATTCGCCGCGTGCGGTGCGGTTCTACCTGGTCCAGCCGCACTACCGGTCCGCGATCGAGTACGCGGACGCGTCGGTCGGCGAGGCCGCCGCCGCACTGTCCCGGATCGATCACTTCGTCGAGCGGGCCGCCGAGCTGGTCGGTCCGGCCGAAGATCAACTTCCGGACGAGTTCGCCGCCGCGATGGATGATGATCTTGGTACGGCCGGAGCGGTCGCGGTGATCTTCAACACCGTCCGGGACGGCAATTCGGCCATCACCGCCGGTGATCTTGATCAGGTGGCTCGGCTGTCCGGCCAGGTGCGCGGCATGCTCGCCGTACTCGGGCTGGCCGCGGACGACCCGATCTGGGGCACCGACCCGGGTGATCAGGACCGCTATCGCCAGGTGATCGACGGCCTGGTGGCCGAGTTGATCAAGCAGCGCGCGGACGCCCGCGGGCGCAAGGACTATGCGGCGGCGGACGCGATCCGCTCGTCGCTGACCGGTCTCGGGGTCGAGTTGACCGACACCCCGGACGGGACCCGGTGGACCCTGCGGGCCGCCACACCGACCACGTCGACGGAGGACTGATGCCGGGCAACAGCCAACGCAAGGGAGCCGTGCGCCGCAAGGGCAAGGGGCGTACCGCAGGTTCCGGCGGCCGGGTCCGCCGCGGCCTCGAGGGCAAGGGCCCCACGCCGAAGGCCGAGGACCGTCCCTACCACCCGGCGCACAAGGCGAAACAGGCCCGGAACCGGGTTCAGTCCGGCCGGCCCGACCGCGGGCCGGACCGGAAGCGGTCCGGCGGCGCCGACTGGGTGGTCGGCCGCAACCCGGTCCTGGAGGCGCTGCAGGCCGGCGTTCCCGTGAAGACCGGCTACATCGCCGACGGCGCGGACCGGGACGACCGGCTCCGGGAGATCCTCCGGCTCGCCGCCGAACAGCACCTGCCGCTGCTCCAGGTGTCCAGGTCGGAAATGGACCGGTTGACCGCCGATGCCGTGCACCAGGGCGTGGCGCTGCAACTGCCCGAGTACGTCTACGCCCATCCGGACGACCTGCTGGACCAGGTGCTGGACGCCGGTGATCGCGGGCTCGCCGTGGCCCTGGACGGGGTGTCCGACCCGCGCAACCTGGGCGCGATCGTGCGTTCGGCGGCCGCGTTCGGCGCCCAGGGCGTGCTGATCCCGGAACGCCGCGCGGCCGGCATGTCGGCCGCCGCCTGGAAGGCCTCCGCGGGCGCGGCGGCCAGGCTCCCGGTGGCTCGGGCGACGAACCTGAACCGGGCGCTGCGCGCGTACTCGGAGGCGGGCGTCACCCTGGTCGGCCTCGATGCGGGCGGCGAGGCGTCGATCGCCGAGTTGACCGGTGATCATGCAGGCGGTCCGACGGTGTTGATCATCGGCGGCGAGGGCGCCGGGCTGTCCCGGCTGGTGCGGGAGGCCTGCGACGTGATCGCCTCGATCCCGATCGCCGCCGACGTCGAGTCGCTGAACGCCGGAGTCGCCGCCGGGATCGCGTTGTACGAGTTGTCCCGCTCGTAATCGCGTTGCGCGCCCGGCCGAGTGGTTGGCAGAGTGTCGGCATGCTCTCGTACTGAATGATCTTGGTCCGGCCACACAGACCGAAAGCCCGAGGAGGAGTCGCGATGGAGACCCGTCGCTGCACCTGCTGAGAGGGGACGGCGCCGAGGCCGGTGCGACGAGATGACACCTACCGGTGGCCATTGGCACGCGCTGATGGACAGTGGTCAGGACAGTTCTCAAACCTGACAGAGGTTCGGATCCGTTTCACGCGGTGAAGCAGGAACCGGAAGTAATCGCCCCAGCAGCGGGCGGTGAATCGCGTCCCTCTCTCGTCCAGCCCGGCACCCCGATTCCGGGGAAGAACCCACGGAACCCTCCGCCTTCGCAGTCGTTTTCCTTCGACCGCGGAGCGGCAGAGTGTCTCGCGCAAGCGAAAACCAGTCCTTTACCTGCGCCCATTGCGGCGCCGGAGTCCGCCCGCTCGCCGGCGGCAGCTATCGCAACCACTGCCCGCAGTGCCTGTGGTCGGTGCACGTCGACGTCCGCCCGGGCGATCGCGCCGCCGACTGCGGCGGCCCGATGCGGCCGGTCCGGCTCGTCCAGCCGCGCGGCAAGCGGCTCGCCGTCGTGCACCGGTGTCTGACCTGCGGCGTCGAGTCGACCAACCGGCTCGCCGTCGACGACCCGAGGCAGCCCGACTGTCCGCATGCCGTCGCGGCGGTCCAGGCGGCGACGTCGATCACTGAGGCCGGACCGAACGAGCGGCCGCGCGGCCGAGCCGGCCGGCGACGGCGGCCACCACGTCGGTCAGTTCGGCCGGCTCGAGGACCGTGAACTCGGCCTCCAACAGGCCGACGTAGACCGCGACCTCGGTCAGCGAGGCCGAGCCGGTCGCCACCTCGCAGCGGCCGTCCGGGAGCGGGGTGACGGCGACGACGGACGGGCCGAACACCTCCCGGACCCGGTCCGCCGACGCCTCGACCAGCAGCCGGCACTGGTAGCGGTAGGCGCTGGTGGTGATGCCGCGGACGAGGTCGTGCTCCAGGTCGTCCGGCACCGGCCGGGGGACGAACCTCGGCCCGTTCGGGGTACGGAGCCGGAGCCGGTCCAGCCGGTAGGTGCGCCAGTCGGACCGGTCCAGGTCCCAGGCATAGAGGTACCAGTGGCGGCCGGCGTGCAGCACCCGGTACGGCTCCACCGTGCGCCGGATCTCGGAGCCGCTGTGGGTCCGGTACGTGAGCCGCAACTGGTCGTGCTCCTCGACGGCGCGGGCCAGGTCCAGCAGCAGGTCGGGATCCGCCGTCCGACCGCCGCCGGGCAGCGCCCCGATCCCCTTCGAGACCGTGTCCACCCGGCGCCGCAGCCGCGACGGCAGCACCTGCTTCAGCTTGATCAGGGCCCGGATCGCGGCCTCGTCGAGTCCGGCCAGTCCGGCCACGGTCGCCTGCTGCAGCCCGACGCTGACCGCGATCGCCTCGTCGTCCGCGAGCAGCAGCGGCGGCAGTTCCGCGCCGGCACCGAGCTGGTAACCGCCGCCGACGCCCGGCAGCGCGATGACCGGATAGCCGAGCCGGCGCAGCCGGTCGACATCGCGCCGCACCGTCCGGTCGGTCACGTCGAGCCGGTCGGCCAGTTCGGCGGCGAGCCAGCTGCGCCGGGACTGGAGCAGCGCGAGCAGCCGGAGCAGCCGTCCCGAGGTTTCCCACATGTTCCGAAGTCTTGCAGCAATTCCGGACCGAACCTGTCCGGGTCATTCGGCAGCCTGGAGTCATGAGCAACGAGAGCGATCAGGCGATCCACCCCTTCACGATCGAGGTCCCGCAGGCCGAGCTGGACGACCTGCAGCGCCGGCTGGACCAGGCCCGGCTGCCCGAGCCGCTGCCCGGCGACGACTGGGACACCGGCGTGCCGCTGACGTACCTGCGTGAACTGGTCGATCACTGGCGGGACGGCTACGACTGGCGTGCCGAGGAGGCGAAGCTCAACGCCCGGCCGCAGTTCCGGACCGTGATCGACGGCCAGCAGATCCACTTCCTGCACGTACGGTCCGCCCGGGAGGACGCGGTGCCGCTGCTGCTCACCCACGGCTGGCCCGGCTCGATCGCCGAGTTCCTCGACGTGATCGATCCGCTGACCGATCCGGACGGCCACGGCGCCCCGGGCGCACCCGCCTTCCACGTCGTTGTTCCGTCGCTGCCCGGGTTCGGCTTCTCGTCGCCGCTGGCCGGGCCCGGCTGGGACACCGCCCGGATCGCGAAGGCCTGGGTCACGTTGATGGACCGGCTCGGCTACCGGCGGTACGTCACCCAGGGCGGCGACATCGGCGCTGCGGTGTCGCCCGAGGTGGCCCGGCAGGCGCCCGACCGGGTGATCGGCGTACACCTGAACGGCAACGCCGGGATGCCCTGGAACGTGAGCGAGGAGGACCGGGCCGACCTGTCGGCGGTCGAGCTGGACCGGCTGGAGCGGGTGGCCGCCTTCCTCCGCGACGAGTTCGGCTACATCGCGATCCAGAGCACCCGGCCGCAGTTGATCGGTGCCGCGCTGTCCGACTCGCCGGTCGGCCAGCTCGCCTGGATCATCGACAAGTTCCGGCAGTGGACCCATCCGCGGACCACGCTGCCGGACGCGATCATCGACCGGGACCGGCTGCTGACCAACGTGATGCTCTACTGGCTGACCCGGACGGCGGGCTCGGCCGCCTACGTCGGTTACGCGCTGGACGGTTCGGCCTGGGGCGAGCCGCCGCAGCCGTCCGGAGTGCCCACCGCGGTGATCGTCTTCGCGCACGACGTCGGCATCCGCCGGTACGCCGAGGCGGAGCACACCATCGTCCGCTGGACCGACGTCGTGGACCGCGGCGGCCACTTCGCGGCGCTGGAGGAACCGGATCTGCTGCTCGCGGACCTGCGCGCGTTCGTCGCGGGCCTGCAGACCTGATCATCGGCCGTAAACCCGGAAGAACTGTCACTCCCTTCTGGTACGAGAGCCCGCCGTCAGTCCGGCCAACGCCGTCACGCCGAGCGCCAGCAGCCCGACCAGGCCCAGCGCCATCCCGATCGACAACCGCTGCGCGAGCAGCCCGATCAACGGCGGCCCGGTCAGGAACGCGCCGAAGCCGAGCGTCGCGACGGCGGAGATCGCGCCGGCGGAGTTGTCCCGACCGTGCTCGCCGGCGGCGGTGATCGCGGCCGGGAACACCACGGACAGGCCCAGCCCCCACAGCCCGGCGCCGAGGAAGGGCCCGGCCGGCGACGGCAGGAACAGCACCGTGGCGACGCCGGCGGCGGTGATCACGCCGCACAGCCGCAGCGTGGTCACCCGGCCGAGCCGGTCCAGTACGAAGCCGCCGGTCAGCCGGCCGACGGTGATCATCAGGCTGTAACAGGTGAACGCGGCCGCCGCCGCGCCCTCGCTGAAGCCGCGTTCGTCGTGCACGTAGAGGGCCAGCCAGTCCGACGCCGACCCCTCGCCGATGTTGGAGCAGAGCAGCATCACGGCGAGCATGATCACCGGCAGCGAGAGCGCCTTGGCGTCCGGCCGGGCCCGCCGTCCGTCTCGTACCGGGGCGCGGTGATCACGCCAGAACAGAGTGCCGACGGTGTTGGCGACGGCGAAGATCGGCAGCACCAGCCAGAGGTGCGGGCCGAACGGGAGCCCGAGGCCGGTCACCGCGGCGCCGAGCGCCGAGCCGAGCAGCAGGCCGCCGCTCCACAGCCCGTGCAGGGCCGGCATCACGGACCGGCCGACGGCACGCTCGACGTCGGCCCCGTGCACGTTGAGCATCACCTCGAACAGCCCGGTCGCGGCGCCGGCCAGCAGCAGCACGGCGCCGAACCCGATCGGCGACGTGACCAGCGGCAACGCGGCGTAGGTGGCGGCCACCGCCAGGCCGGCGACCAGGCAGACCCGGCGGCTGGCGAACCGACGGGACAGCCGGCCGCCGAACGGCATGCTCGCGAAGGATCCGATGCCGAGGCAGACCAGCACCAGGCCGACCGTCTGCAGGTCGGCCTGAAGATGATCACGAACGGCCGGGATCCGGGAGAACCAGGTCCCCGAGACGAACCCGAGCAGGCCGAAACAGACGAACGTCGCCACCAGGTCGCGGCGGGTGTCGGGTCCCATGCTGCAGAAGTCTCTCAGTGGGTTCGCCGACGACCGACGGCCGGGTTGTCCACAGTTCGGGGCCGACGAATTTCGTTGTCCACAGACTTTTTTCTGCCGCCGACAAACCGCTGATCGTCGCCCACGATGGACCCGCTGCGGTCGTCCGGCCGCGGTGTTGATCATGAAAGGTTCCCCGAGATGCGTCATCCCCTGGCCGCCGTTGCCGGCGCCCTCACCGCCCTCGTCCTGCTGTTCACCGGCGCGGGGTCCGCTGCCGCCGCGAGCCCGCCGCGTTCGCTGCCGCCCGGCTGGCTGGACGGGTTCCGGATCGGCTGGGTGCCGCCCGGCGCGGGCGACCTGGTCACCGACTTCGCGTCGGAATGGGAGGAGGTCCGCTCCCGTACCCGCGTCTGGGAGTCCGGGCCGTCCGATGACGGCGGCTACCGGGTCGACCTCCAGGTGGCGATCATGCGCAGCCCGACGTTCACCGACCCGGCCGCGGTCCGGGAGTTCTTGATCAACTGGCTGGAGCGGGACCCGGCGGGCTGGGCGACGCTGCCGTACCGGCACCCGGACGGCTCCGGCTTCGGTGACGACGACGAGCTGTTCTGGCTGGTCGAGCCCGGCGTCGCGGTCCGGGTGTCGGCGCCTCCCGGCGCGGTCGCCGAGCGGGAGCTTCACCGGGCGGCGCGATCCGTCCGGCAGGGGGAGGCCGTCCCGGCCCAGTCGGGCCGGTGAGGCACCGTGGTGGGCAGCGATACCCTGAGCAGGCACTGCCGATCCAGCCGAGGAGACCTGCCGCATGACCGATGTGTTCGCGCCCACCACGAACTCGAGCGAGTACGCCGAGCAGGCGTCGACGGCCTACCGCGCCGCCCTGTCGGTGATCGAACAGGTGGAACCGCGGATCGCCGAGGCGACCCGAGCCGAGCTCACCGACCAGCGGGCCTCGCTCAAGCTGATCGCGTCCGAGAACTACGCCTCGCCGGCGGTGCTGCTGACGATGGGCACCTGGTTCTCCGACAAGTACGCCGAGGGCACGATCGGGCACCGCTTCTACGCGGGCTGCCAGAACGTCGACACGGTCGAGGCGCTGGCCGCCGAGCACGCGCGGGAACTGTTCGGCGCCGAGTACGCCTACGCGCAGCCGCACTCCGGCATCGACGCGAACCTGGTCGCCTTCTGGTCGATCCTGGCTCACCGGGTGGAGACGCCGGCGCTGGCCGAGCACGGGGCCAAGTCGGTCTACGACCTGTCCGAGGACGACTGGGAGAAGCTGCGCCGGGCCTTCGGCGAGCAGCGGGCGCTAGGCATGTCGCTCGACGCCGGCGGCCATCTGACCCACGGGTTCCGGCCCAACATCTCGGGCAAGATGTTCCACCAGCGGTCGTACGGGACGGATCCGGAGACCCAGCTGCTCGACTACGACGCGGTCCGGGCTGCGGCGCGGGAGTTCAAGCCGCTGGTGCTGATCGCCGGCTACTCGGCCTACCCGCGGCGGATCAACTTCGCGACCATGCGGGAGATCGCGGACGAGGTCGGCGCGACCCTGATGGTCGACATGGCCCACTTCGCCGGCCTGGTCGCCGGCAAGGTGTTCACCGGCGACGAGGACCCGGTGCCGCACGCGCACATCACCACGACGACCACCCACAAGTCTCTGCGCGGTCCGCGCGGGGGTCTGGTGCTAGCCACCAAGGAGTACGCGGACTCGGTCGACCGCGGCTGCCCGATGGTGCTCGGCGGCCCGCTGTCGCACATGATGGCGGCCAAGGCGGTGGCGCTGGCCGAGGCCCGGACCGCCGAGTTCCAGAGCTACGCCCAGAACGTGGCCGACAACGCCAAGGCGCTGGCCGACGGGTTCCTCAGCCGCGGCGCGAAGCTGGTCACCGGCGGCACCGACAACCACCTGGTGCTGCTCGACGTCTCCGGCATGGGCCTGACCGGCCGGCAGGCCGAGTCGGCGCTGCTCGACGCGGGCATCGTGACGAACCGGAACTCGGTGCCGAGCGACCCGAACGGCGCCTGGTACACCTCGGGCGTCCGGTTCGGCACCCCGGCCCTGACCAGCCGCGGATTCGGCACCGCGGAGTTCGACCGGGTGGCGGAACTGGTGGTCGACGTGCTGACCAACACCCAGCCGGCCGCGACGAAGTCCGGCGCCCCGGGCAAGGCGAAGTACGTGCTGGCCGACGGGGTCGCCGACCGTACCAAGGCGGCGTCCGCCGAGCTGCTGGACAAGCACCCGCTGTACCCCGGCCTCGAGCTCTGACCTCCGGGGTTCGCTCGCGCGGCTGGCCGCGCGAGCGACACCCCGGCGGGACCCGGCTCGGCTAGGGTCAGGCGTCATGAATCCGACGATGCCGGCCGTTCGCAGCACGATCACGCCGGTGCAGCGCCTGATCGGGGCGCTCCTGATCATCCCGGCGTTGATCTTGTGGCTGGTCCAGCTGGTGCTGCCGACCATCCGAACCATGATCATGAGCGTGCAGCAGACCAGCCCGATGCGCCCGGGCAGCGGCGAGCTGGTCGGGTTCAGGCTCTACGAGCGGCTGCTGCCCGAGCTCGCCGAATCCCTGCCCCACGTGCTGATCTTCGCGGGGCCGGCGATCCTGATCGCCCTCGTCCTTGGGCTGGCGGTCGGTCCGCTGGTCGCGCGCGGCACCCGGCCGGTGCGGATGATCACCCGCGGCATGCTCGGGCTGCTCCTGGTCTGCTACGCGCCGGTCGGAGTCGCGCTGACGTTCGAGACCGAACTGCTCAGAGACATCGGCACCATCGGGCTGGCGGTGACCGGGATCGTCACGGTCACGGTGCTCGCCACGGCCGGATCGGCGGGCGCGCTGGTCTCGATCGCAGCCTGGCGGTCGCCGTCGGGCCCGGCCACCTGGCTGGCCACGGCCGCGTTGACCCTGGCCGTCGGGCTCGGGCTGGCGATCCAGCTGTTCGCGGTGCCGCACGTCCTCACCCGCGGTGGACCCAGGGGCGTCACCCAGACCCCGCTCGGCCTGGTCTTCACGCAGGGTTTCGAGCGGATGGACTTCGGCAGCGGCGCCGTGGCGTCGGTCGTGGCCGGCCTGCTCACCGGTCTGTTCGGCCTGTTCGCGGTGCTGATCATTCTGGTCACCCGGCTCCGGGTCGAGATCGATCCGCCTGGCCTGCCCGACCGTGGCTCCGCACTGGGCTGGGCCGGGTTGGGCGTCGCCGCGGTGTTCCTGGTGATCACGATCGTGCTGGTCGCGCCGTGGCTGGTCGGCAGCGCGCGTCCGGTGGCACCGGGGTTCCCGCCCGAGGCGGTGATCAACACCTGGCTGCCGTCGCTGATCGGGGCGCTGATCCAGCTCGTCGTCGCGCTGGCGGCCGGCTTCGGGCTCGGCGCGCTGCGACCGCTGGGCCGGGCCAGCGAGTGGGCCCTGCTGATCTTCGCGCCCTGGCTGCTGGTCGGACCGGGAGTGCTGGCACTGCAGCATTTCGAGTTCCTGCAGACACTCGACCTGCTCAACACCTTCCCGGCGCTGCTCCCCCAGGCCATGATCAACATCCCGGCCGTGGTCGGGTTCACCCTGCTGTTCGCCGGCGTGCGCAGGCTCCGGGACAGCGGCGCACCCGCCGGGGCCGCTCTCGCTCCCGCGCTCGGCGCGACGCTGACCACGTTCGTGCTGCTCTGGGTCATCCAGGCCCAGGACCTGATCATCGGCTACATCACCGGCAGCGGGCGGGAAACGTGGACCGGTCCGGTCGCGTTGGCCGCGGCCCGCGGCCAACGCCAGTTCAGGGGCGCCGAGGATCTCCCGCAGGCGCTCAGCACGCCGCTGCCGTTGATCATCGTGCTCGGGCTCGCGGCGATCGCCATCCAGGCGCTCTGCCTGGACCGGCTCCGCCTCGCGACCGGCCCAACAGCCCCGACTGCCCCGAACGCGCCGGCTGCTCCGGGCGCGCCGGCGGCGGCTACGCCTCCGATGCCTCCGCGTTGAGCCGGGCCGCCCGCAGCACCAGGAAGCGCCGCTCCGGTGCTCCGGTAGCCAGCCGGGCGGCCTCCAGGTAGTCGGCCCGGGCGGCCTCACGATCACCGGCCTGCTCCAGCAGATGCGCCCGGACGGCGTACAGGCGTTGGTGCCCGGCCAGCGCTTCGGCCACCTCGGCGGCCACGGCCAGCCCGGCCCGCGGCCCGTCCGCCTGCCCCACCGCAACCGCCCGGTTCAGGGTCACCACCGGGCTGCCGGTGATCCGCTCCAGGACTCCGTACAGGGCGACGATGTGCGGCCAGTCGGTCGCCTCCGCGGTCGGCGCGTGATCATGGAGCGAGGCGATGGCGGCCTGCAGTTGGTACTCGCCGACCGGGCACCGGCCGAACACCTCGTCGAGCAGCAACCGCCCCTCGGTGATCAACGTCCGGTCCCACTGGCCCCGGTCCTGGTCGGCCAGCGGGACCGGCAGGCCGTCCGTGCCGGTCCGGGCGGCGCGCCGTGCGTCGACCAGCAGCAGCAGGGCGAGCAGTCCGGCCACCTCGCCGTCCTCCGGCAGCAAGCCCCGCAGCAGCCGGGTCAGCCGGATCGCCTCGTCGCTCAGGTCGACCCGGTGCAGCCGGTCGCCGGCGGTTGCCGTGTGGCCCTCGGTGAAGATCAGATAGAGCACCCGGAGCACCGCGACCAGCCGGGCCGGCCGTTCCTCCGGCGTCGGCGGCGCGAACCGGCCGCCGGCGTTCTTGATCTTGCCCTTGGCCCGGGAGATCCGTTGTCCCATCGTCGCCGACGGGACCAGGAAGGCCCGGGCGATCTCGTCGGTGGTCAGGCCGCCGACCGCCCGCAGGGTCAGCGCGATCGCCGACGCCGGGGTGAGCGACGGGTGGCAGCAGAGGAACAGCAGGGTCAGCGTGTCGTCGGTGTCGGCTACCTCGGCCTCGTCGACGGCGCGCCGATGATCTTGCTCCTCCCGCTCCCGGCGGGCCAGCTCGCTACGCCACCGGTCGATCAGCCGATGGCTCGTCGCGGTGATCAACCAGCCGCGCGGATGCTCCGGTACGCCGTCTCGGGGCCACCGTTCCAGCGCGGTGATCATCGCCTCCTGCAGCGCGTCCTCGGCGCCGTCGAAGTCTCCGTACCGTCGGGTGACCGCGCCGAGGACCTGCGGCGCCAGGGTGCGCAGCAGGTCCTCGATCGCGGGCTGGGGCTCGGCCACGGTCAGGGCTGGCCGTCCGCCGTGGACAGATAGTCCATCATCGCGTCGGCCGAACCCGGCCCCTGTTCCATGACCCGGCGGAGCTGGATCGGCTGCTGGGTCGGCCGGCCGCCGGGCCCCGGCACGGCCGAGACCTGGGCCGCGATCTCGATCGCCCGCTGTTCGGTCTCGACGTCGATGATCTGATAGCCGGCCACCCACTCCTTGAACTCGGTGAACGGTCCGTCGGTGACGACCGGCGTCGCACCGTCGGAGGTGACCACCTTCGCCACGTCGGGTCCGGAGAGCAGGGCCCCGCCGACCAGCTCGCCGCTGGCGGTCAGCTGCTCGTTCAGCCGGCGGTAGTAGTCGAGGTGGGCGGTGATCTCCTCGAGCTTCCACTCCTCCATCGGCTCCTGCACGGCGCCGCCCTCGAAGTTCACGATCAGCAGGTACTTGGTCATGACGTTCTCCTCTGTGGTTGCGCGATGCCCGGCGGCACCGTCACCCCTGGAACGGGGCCGGCCACGACATTTCGACATCATCCCAGCGATCTGTCGGCGGATCCGGGCAGGATGCCTGATGTGCCCGCCACCACGACCGTCTCCCGCGCCACGCTGAACCGCACCACACTGGCCCGCCAGGCCCTGCTCGACCGGGCCGACGAGTCCGCCGCGACCATGATCGAGCGGCTGGTCGGTCTGCAGGCCCAGGAACCCCTCGAGCCGTACGTGGGCCTGTGGTCCCGGCTGGCCACCTTCGCGCCGGCCGAACTGGTCGGCCTGCTCGAACGACGCGAGGCGGTCCGGACCCTGATGATGCGGCGCACCCTGCACCTGCACACGGCGGCCGACGCGCTGCGGTTCCGGCCGGTGCACCACGCGATGATCGTGCAGCGCACCGCCTCGGTCCGGGCCCGGGAGATCTCTGGCCTCGATCCGGACCGGCTGGCCGAGGTCGCCGAGCCCCGGTTCGACGAGCCGCGGACGACCTCGGAGGTGGCCCGCGCCGTCGCCGCCGAGTGGCCGGACGTGCCCATCCCCGCGCTCAGCGACCTGGTCTCGGTCGTGGTGCCGCTGGTCCAGGTGCCGCCGCGCGGGATCTGGGGCCGGCGGGCGGCGGCCCGCAACCTGACCCTGGCCGGCTGGCTCGGCGACGTCGAACCGGCGCCGGCGGAGGAGGTCCTGGACGAGCTGGTCCTGCGCTACCTCGCGGCGTACGGCCCGGCGACCAGCTCCGACGTCCGCGCCTGGTCGGGCCTGGCCGGGCTGCCGGCGGTGATCAAGCGGCTTCGACCACGGCTGCGCAGCTATCGCGACGACGCCGGCCGGGAGTTGCTCGACCTGGCCGACGCCGAGCTGACACCGGCCGACCGGCCCGCCCCGCCACGATTCCTGCCCGCCTTCGACAACGTCGTCCTCGGCTACGCCGACCGGTCCCGGATGATCGACGACGAGCACAAGCACCACAGCGTGGCCGGCGCCCGGTTCGTCCTGCTGGACGGCCGGGTCGCCGGCGTCTGGACCAGTACCGGCGACGCGGAGTCCGGCGTCACGGTCGAGATCGAACCGTTCCGGCCGCTGCCCCAACGGGAGCGGACCGCGCTGACCGCCGAGGCCGAACGGCTGGCCGCCTTCCTCGGGGACGGAACGGAAGGCCGGGTCAGCTACCTCCCCTGATCCCGTCCAGCAGCAGCCGCAGGCCGAGCTCGAACAGGCGGTCCAGGTCGAGGTCGTACCCGCCGTCGCGTTCCTGCAGGGACGCCATCACGCGGGCGAACGCGGGGAACCGGCCGCTCCCGGTGAGCCGGCCGAGGTCCGGCGTGATCGTGTCGATCCACTCCTCGTCGGAGACCCCGCTGCCCTCGGCGGCCCGCGCCTCCGCCTCGAGGTTGACCGCGATGCCGGTGACGAAGTTGTAGAGCAGCACGTTCAGGTCGAACGCGGCGAGCGGGTCGAGGCCGTGGTCGAGCAGCGCACCGAGCATCAGTTCCGAGTACGCCAGCAGCCCGGGCGAGGTCAACGGCCGGCTGAGCGGAGTCACCTGAGCCAGCCAGGGATGCCGCTGGTGCACTCGCCACAATCCGCGCGCAGCGAGTTCGATGCGGTCCCGCCAGCCCGCCGGCAGCTCGTCCGGCAGCGGCGCCTCGGCGAAGACGGCTTCGCTCATCGAGGCCAGCAGGTCGTTCTTGTCCCGGATGTGCCGGTACAGCGCCATCGGTGCCACGCCGAGCCGGCCGGCCACGGCGCGGATCGAGACCGCCCCCAGCCCTTCCACGTCCGCGAGCGCGACCGCCACCTGCAGCAGCCGGTCCCGGGTCGGCTCGCTCGTCCCCGCCCCCGGATCCGTCGATCCCGCGCCCGGCTCGCTCGACCCGTCCGCCGGCGCGACCACGGTCCCGCTGCGCGGCCGGGTCACGACGATGCCCTCCGACCGCAGCGCGGTCAGGGCCTTGGCCGCGGTCGCCATCGCCACCCCGCTCTCCCGCGCCAACTGCCGGGTGGACGGGACCCGATCGCCGGGCCGGAGCTCGCCGACCGCGATCCGACGCCGCAGGTCGGCCGCGATCGCGCGATACGGAGCCTCGGCCACACTTCCTCCATCTGTCCTAGTACAGAGTCAGCAGTATGCCGCCAAGTTCCCTGTTGTCAAAGTAATCCAACTGTGCGTACAGTGTACAGACAGATGGATACAACGTATTCGACCCAGGGGGAATCTCATGCAGTCAGTGCTCATCTCGGGCGGCGGCATCGCCGGCCTGCTGTTCGCCGGCGCACTGCGGCGGCACGGCTTCGCGGTCACGGTGCTGGAGCGGGCGGCCAAGCCCAGAACGACCGGGCAGGCGGTGGACGTGCGCGGCGCGGCCCTCGCGGTCATGGACCGGCTCGGCTGCCGTGCCGAACTGGAGCAGCGCCGGACCACGCTCCGCGGCATGTCCTGGCTGGACGGCAACGGCACCGAACAATGGCGCTCCGAGGAGTTCGTCCTCAGCAGCGGCCGACTGGACAGCGAGGACGTCGAGATCCTCCGGGCCGAACTCACCGAACTGCTCGCCGATGACCTGGCCCGGGTCGACGAGGCGCGGGACGACGCACCCACCGAGCTGATCCACGGCGACTGGATCACCGCCATGACCGACGGCGCCGACGGCGTCGCGGTCGAGTTCGCCCGGGCCGCGCCGCGCCGGTTCGACCTGGTGGTCGGCGCCGACGGCCTCTACTCCGGGGTCCGGCGCCTCGCCTTCGGCCCGCCGGAGCAGTGGCTGCACCACCTCGGCGCCTACCTGGCCGTGTTCGGCGGCCCGAACCTGTTCGAGCTCGACCAGTGGCAGGTCTGGCTGCAGGACCCGGCGGCGACCTACGTCGTCTATCCGACCCGGGACAACGCCGAGGTACGGATCACCGTCGGCTTCGAGTCCGAGCCGATGCCGATCGACCACCGGGACGAGCCGGAACACCGCCGGCTGATCGCGGAGCGGATCGCCCGGATCCCGTGGCGGACGGAGGCGATGCGGTCCACCCTCGACGAATCGGAGGACTTCCAGTTCGGCGCAATGGCCCAGGTCCGGCTGGACCGGTGGTCCCGCGGCCGGGTCGCGCTGATCGGCGACGCCGCGTCCTGCCCGTCGCCGCTGACCGGCCAGGGCACCAGCCTCGCCATCGTGCAGGCGTACGTCCTCGCCCAGGAACTCGCCCGGCACGCGGCGGAGCCGGACGGCCACCTCGCGGCGTTCCGGACGTACGAGGAGCGGCTCCGGCCGTTCGTCGAGGCGAATCAGGCACTGGTCGGCGAGGAGCGCCAGGCGGCGGACTCCGAGGCGGTGGACCGGGTGAAGAACGCCGTCGACCTCGGCTGAGGCCACGATTGCTAGGCTTCCTCACGTCACCGCGACTGGCGTCGGATGGGCAACCATCGGGGAGCACCGGTCGAGAAGTCGTCCGCCTGGGCTTCTCGCGCACCTCCTCAGGAGTGCCCGATGCACCTCAGGTACGGACTCAATCCCCATCAGCGGGCGACCGCCGAACCGATCGGCCGGCCGCCGTTCCGGATGATCAACGGCGAACCCTCCATGATCAATCTGCTGGACGCGAGCAACGGCTGGCAGCTGGTCGCCGAGGCCCGCGCCCGGCTGGGCCGGCCGGTCACCGCGTCGATCAAGCACGTCGCCCCGGCCGGCGCCGCCGCGGCCGGCCCGGTGGACGACGTGATCATGGACAGCTGGCCGATCGAGGACGCACCCACGCCGGTGCTGTCCGCCTATCTGCGGGCCCGGGACGCCGATCCGCGCAGCAGTTACGGAGACCTGGTCGCGGTCTCCGATTCGGTTGATCTTGACCTGGCCCGCTTCCTCGGCGGCGTGATCAGCGACGGCATCGTGGCTCCGGGCTACGAACCGGGAGCGGTGGAGCTGCTCCGCCGGAAGAAGCGCGGCCGGTTCCTGATCATGGAGGCCGACCCCGCCGCGGCACACCCGGCCGAGGAGCTCCGGCAGATCGGCGGGCTGATGATCACCCAGCAGACCGACCACGACGAGCTCACCGCCGATCTGCTGCCGGCCCAGCTCGACCCCGGTGATCGCGACACCGCACTGCTGGCCATGATCACGGCACGGCACACGCCGTCCAATACGGTGGTCGCGGCCCGGGACGGCGCCGCGATCGGGGTGGCCGCCGGCCAGCAGTCCCGGGTGGACTGCACCAGGCTCGCGGTCGGCAAGGCATCCGCCTGGTGGTTCCGCCGCCACCCGACGACCCGGTCCGTCGCCGGCCCGCCCGGCACCCGGCGACAGGACCGGCTCAACCTGCGACTGGCGCTGGCCACCGGCGACCCGACCCCGCTCGAGTCCGGGCAACTGCTCGACGAGCTCGGCGACCGGCTTCCGACGGCGGCGGACCGCGCCGCGTGGCTGGCCGGGCTGGATCGGGTGATCATGGTCCACGACGGCGCGATCCCGTTCCGGGACAATGTCGATCATGCCGCCCGGATCGGCACCACCATGATCATCGAGCCGGGCGGCTCCACCGCCGCGGACACGGTCGAGCAGGCCTGCACCGAGCACGGCATCGCCCTGATCAGGACCGGCCGCCGGCTCTTCCTGCACTGAGCGGGACCACTAGGAAGGTGGTGTCAAACGGTGGTGGTGGCGGGCGGCGTCCAGGTGCGTGCTGGACAAGGCGGAGGAGGGAGGCGTAGCGGTGTTCTACGTCGACCGACGACAACGCAGTCCAGTGCGTGCCTGGGCGTCGCCCGCTGCCGCCACCGTTTGACACCACCCTCCTAGACCCGCGTGGACTCCCGCCTGCGCAGGGTGTACCCGACCGTGCGGGTCACCGGATCGCGACGTGTCTTGGCGGCCAACTGCTCCGCGATCAGGTCGATGCTGATCCGGGCGGCCTCGTCGCGGCCGGGCGAGATCGTCGACAGGGTCGGCAGGCTGTGGCCGGCCTCCTCCACGTCGTCGAAGCCGATCACCGCGACGTCCTCCGGCACCCGGATCCCCCGGTCGTGCAGGACCCGCATCGCGCCGAGGGCGAGGGCGTCGTTGAAGGCCCGCAGGGCATTGAACTCGAAGCCCGAATCGACCAGGGCGTTGGCTGCGGCGGCTCCCGACTCGCGGTCCCAGGAATGGGCGCCGAACATGCCGGCCGGGTCCTGCGTCAACTTCTCGTCGGCCAGCACCGCGAGGTGGCCGGTCAGCCGGGCGCCCCGGTAGCCGTCGGTCTCGCCCGGGAAGCAGCCGATGGTGGCGATCTTGGTCCGGCCGATCTCGATCAGGTGGCGGGTGGCCATGCTGGAGGCCGCCGTGTCGTCGGTCGCGACCGTGTCCACCGGGCTGTCGGGCACGGGCGGATGCAGCATCACGAACGGGAAGTCGATCGGGCCGACGTCGTGCGGGCCGAGCGAGATCGGGGCCATGATCATTCCGTCGGTCAGCTGGGCCAGCCGGCCGCGCAGACACTGGACCTCGCGCTGCCGATCTCCGTACGTCTGCTCCAGCAGGACCGACCAGCCGCGAGCCTCGGCCGCCGGAATGATCTGGTTGGTGAAGGCGGCGTGGGCCGGCAGGGTCAGCTGCGGCACCACCATGGTGACGATGCCGGTCCGCCCCAGCCGCAGGTTCCGGGCCGAGGAGTTGGGCCGGTAGTCCAGCTCGGCCATCGCCTGCTCGACCTTGTGCCGGGTGGCCTCGCGGACGTACCGATGGCCGTTCAGCACGTTGGAGACGGTCTTCGGCGAGACACCCGCGACCCGCGCGACGTCGTAGATCGTGCTGGCCACGGGTCCACCCTTCTGATCATGCGGGACCCGGTCAAGCCGGTCCTTGCATCGATGTATTGACCACGAAGTCTATCCCTTATAACCTTCAGACATCCATGTTGCATCGATGGAATACGCGACGTTCACGCGGACCCGATGCACCGCGTGCCGAGTTCACAGGAGAAACGGAATGAAACGCCTCGCACGGATCCGCCTGCTGGCCGCCGCCCTGGTGGCGACCCTCACCCTCGCCGCCTGCGGACCCGGCGAGCCCGCGGCCGACGCCGGCCCGGTCAAGCTCGTCTACTGGTCCTGGGCACCGGAGATCGAGTCGATCGTCGCCATCTGGAACCAGAACCACCCCGACGTCCAGGTCGAGGTCAGCACCGCCGCGGGCTTCTCCGAGTTCAACGCCAAGCTGCTGGCCGCCTACCAGGCCGGCAACCCGCCGGACGTCAACAACACCAGCTACCAGAACCTCCCGCTCCTGGTCAGCAACGGGGTCGTCGCCGACCTGACCGAGACGATGGGGCCGCTGCAGCAGGAGTTCTCGCCGGTCGCCTGGCAGATGGTGAGCTTCGACGGCGCCGTCTACGGCGTGCCGCAGGCGACCACGCCCAACCTGCTCTTCTACCGCAAGGATCTCTTCGCGAAGTACGGCATCGAGCCGCCGACCACCTGGACCGAGTACGCCGCCGCGGCCCGCGCCGTACATGCCGAGGATCCGGACGTCTTTCTCGCCAACATCGACCTGGGCGGTGCGTTCGGGTTCTTCACCGCGATGGGGCAGCAGAACGGCGTCCAGCCGTGGACGCTCGCCGACGGTACCTGGACGGTCGGGCTGAACTCGCCGGAGGCCAAGGAGATGATCAAGATCTGGGGTGATCTGATCGCCGACGGCGTGATCGCCACCCACAAGTCCGGCAGCCCGGAGCTCAACGCCGCCGTCGCCGACGGAAAGATCCTGAGCACGATCGACTCGGTCTGGGCGCCGATCAGCATGGCCGGCTACGCCCCGGACACCAAGAACCAGTGGGGCGTCACGATCGCACCGCAGCTCAACCCCGAGCGGCCGGTCAGCGGCGTGCTCGGCGGCAGCGCGACGGTGGTGTCGAGCATCTCCAAGCATCCGAAGGAGGCCGCCGAGTTCGCCCGCTGGCTCAACTACAGCGACGAATCGCTGCAGGCCTACATCAAGAAGGTGTCGATCTATCCGGCCAAGTTGTCGGCCCGGTCGTTCCCCGAACTGCGGACGCCGCCGCCGCTGATCTCCGACGTCTCCGACTTCTACCAACTCGCCGGTGACATCGACCGGCACGGCCAGCCGGTGACCTGGGGTCCGAACGCGGCCACCGCGCAGGAGATCTTCGGCAAGGAACTGGGCGCCGCCCTGGTCGCGGGTGGTGACACCGAGCAACTGCAGGCCGCCCTGGACCGGGTCCAGGAGCAGGTGGTCGCCGACCTGAAGAAGAGCGGCTACGAGGTAGCCGGCGGATGACCGCCGTCCGCTCCACCCGGACCGGCCGGGCCGATCGCCGCCGGCGACCGGACTTCGGCCGGGCCCGGACCCGTGCCGCCTGGCTGCTGCTGGCGCCGGCGATCCTGCTGACGGTCGGGTTGTTGATCATTCCGATGGGGTACGCCCTGTTCCTGAGCCTGCGCGGCAGCCGGGTGTCCGGCGGCGGCCTCGGGCGGCGGACCGAGGTGTTCGTCGGACTGGACAACTACCTGGCCGCCCTGACCAATCCGGAACTCTGGGCCGGCGTGCAGCGCTTGATCATCTTCGGCCTGATCTCGGTCCCGATCACGCTCGGCCTGGCCCTGCTGTTCGCGCTGCTGCTCGACCATCCCGGGATCCGCGGCGGCAAGATCTCGCGGATCCTGATCTTCCTGCCGTTCGCGGTGCCGGGCATCATCGCCTCGCTGAACTGGGGCTTCATCTATCTGCCCGGAGTGAGCCCGATCCAGCAGGCGTTCGAGGCCGTCGGCCTGCCGGCACCGGACTTCTTCGCCGACGGCGCCATCTTCGGCTCGCTCGCCAACATCGCGATCTGGGGCGGCGTCGGGTTCAACATGATCATTCTCTACACGTCGCTGCGGTCCGTACCGGCCGAGATCTACGACGCCGCCCGGATCGACGGCTGCAACGAGACGCAGATCGCGCTCCGGATCAAGGTGCCGATGATCATTCCCGGACTGGTGCTGACCGGACTGTTCTCCCTGATCGGAACCCTGCAGCTGTTCAGCGAACCGACCACCTTGGCCAAGATCACCAACACGATCTCCACGACCTGGGTGCCGATGATGACCGTCTACCGGGACGCGTTCATTCTGAACGACGTGCACACGGCCACCGCGACGGCCGTCCTGATCACCGGCGCGACGGTGATCATCTCGCTGCTGCTGCTCCGTGCCCTGCAGGGCCGAGCCTTCCGGGAGGAATCGTGACCGCCACGCTGCCGCGCGCCGTGAGCACGCCGTTGCGCACCCCGGCCCGGAGGTCCGGCCGGCCGATGGCGATCGTTCCGACGATCGTGCTGGCCCTCGGGGCGCTCTACTGTTTCCTGCCGTTGATCTGGCTCTTCACGGCGTCGACCAAGACACCGGGTGAGCTGTTCACGACATTCTCGTTCACGCCGAGCTTCAACGGCGGCTTCACCGGCAACCTGCGCGACCTGGCCGAGTTCCGCGGCGGGGTGTACGGCCGCTGGGTGCTGAACAGCCTGCTCTATGCGGGCGGCGGTGCCCTGCTCTCCACCGCGGTCTCCGGCATGGCCGGCTACGCCCTGGCCAAGTACCGGTTCGCCGGCCGGCAGTTCGTCTTCGTCCTGTTGCTGCTCGGCGCGCTGGTGCCGGGCGTGATGCTCGCCGTGCCGCAATATCTCCTGCTCTCGGCGGTCGGCCTGGCCGGGACCTCCTGGTCGGTACTGCTGCCCGGCATCATCAGCCCGCTCGGCATGTACCTGTGCCGGGTCTACGCAGCCGCGTCGGTGCCGGACGAGATCCTGGAGGCGGCCCGGGTGGACGGCGCCGGCGAACTGCGCGCCTTCGGGGTGATCGCCGTTCCAACGATGGTGCCGGGGTTGATCACCGTGTTCCTACTCCAGTTCGTCGGGATCTGGAACAACTTCCTGCTGCCGTTCATCATGCTCGCCGATGATCAACGGTTCCCGCTCACCGTCGGTCTCTACTCGATGATGAACATGGGGCTGGAGCACGAGACGATCTACACCATGGTGATCATCGGGGCGTTCCTCGCCGTGATCCCGCTGATCGCGCTGTTCTTGCTCCTGCAACGTTTCTGGCGTCTTGATCTTGCCACCGGTGCCCTCAAGGGATGACCGGCTCCAACCCCCGTCCTGTCCACACACGAAGGAACTCTGATGTCCTCATTCGGGCTGCCGTCCGGCGCCTGGCCGGTCCTGCCGACCGCCTTCCACCACGACCTCACGCTCGACCTGTCCGCCATGGACGCCGTGGTCGACTTCTATCTGGAGCAGCGGGTGGCCGGCATCTTCACCTGCTCGATGTCCAGCGAGGTGTTCCAGCTGCTGCCCGAGGAACGACGCAAGCTGACCGAACGGGTGGTCGCCCGGGTGGATGGCCGGGTCCCGGTGATCGCCGCCGCGATCGGTTCCGGCGACGTGGCGTCCTGGCGGAACGCCGTGACGGAGTGCCTCGGGCTGGGCGTCGACGCGGCGGTGTTGATCACGTCCCTGCTGGCCGATCCGGACGACTCCGACTGGGTGTTGCAGTCCCGGCTGGAGGCGATCCTCGAGGCGGCACCGGAGGGTGATCTCGGCCTGTACGAGTGCCCGGTGCCGTACAAGCGACTGCTCTCCCTTGATCAACTTCGCTGGGCGGCCGGCACCGGACGGTTCGTCTACTTCAAGGACACCTCGCACGCGGTGCCGACGATGACGGAGCGGATCCAGGCCCTGGCCGGCAGCCGGATCTCCTTCTACAACGCGGAGATCCAATCCCTGGTGACGACCCAGCGGGCCGGCGGGCAGGGCTTCTCCGGGCTGGCCGCCAACATCTATCCGGGACTGGTCGGCTGGCTCTGCGAGCAGTGGGACTCCGGCGATCCGCGGGTGGCCACCGTGCAGCGGCTGCTCAGCGTCGCCGAGCACGGGCTGGGCTTCAACTACCCGACCTCGGCGAAGTTCCTGATCGCCGAACGGTTCGGCGTGCCGATCCGGCCGCTGAGCCGGATGGGACACAAGGCGTTCACGCCGCACCAGACCGATCCGCTGCTCGACCTCGCCGATCAGCTGGCCGCCGACGGGCTGATCGAGCTCCGGCCGACGACTGCCGGGAGCGTCCATGTCTGAGCTGCTGCCGACGGGTTCGTACCCGGTGATGCTGACCGCCTTCGACGCCGACCGCCGGCTGGACCCGGCCGCATTGGAGTCGCTCGTCGACTGGTACGTCGACGCCGGGTCGGCGGGACTGTTCACCAACTCGAGGTCGAGCGAGTTCGAATATCTGGAGCCGGCCGAACGGCTGGAGCTGTCCCGGACCGTGGTGCGGCTGAGCCGCGGCCGGGTGCCCGTCGTCGCGACCGGCAGCCTCGGCCGCTCCGCCGAGGAGGACGCCGACTTCATCCTCGCCATGGCCGAGACCGGAGTCGACGCGGTGGTGATCATCACCAGCCATCTGGGCCCGCGGGAGGCGTCCGAGTCGGAGTTGATCACCCGGCTCGAGGTCGTGCTCGACCGCACCGGCGAGGTCGATCTCGGCTTCTACGAGTGCCCGACGCCCTGGAAGCGGCTGTTGTCGGACCGGTTGTACGGCTTCGCCGCGCAGTCGCAGCGGTTCACCTTCGTCAAGGACACCAGCCATGATCAGTCGATCATGGCGCGCCGGGTCGAACTCGCGGCCGGCAGCCGGCTCCGGCTCTTCAACGCGCAGACCTCCTCGATCATCGAGGGCATCGCGCTCGGGACGGCCGGGCACTCCGGCATCTCGGCGAACCTGCATCCCGAACTCGTCGCCTGGCTCTGTGATCCGGCCAACGCCGACCGGCCGGAACGGCAACAGGTGCAGGACATCGTGACCATGGCCGAAGCCATGATCGGGACCGGCTATCCGACCTCGGCCAAGCAGTACGTCGCGATGGCGCGTGGGCTCCGCCTCGGCACGACCAGCCGGATGGCGCCCGACGGCGAGCGCGATGATCATGGCCTGCGGCCGTTGCAGAGTCTGGCCAGGTCCGTACAGTTGATCAAGGAAAGGATGGGCTTCAATGACTGACGGCCATGCCGCCGCCGACGATCGTTACGCGTCGATGACGTACCGCCGCGTCGGTCGCAGCGGACTACGGCTGCCGGCGATCTCGCTCGGGCTGTGGCACAACTTCGGCGACGACCGCTCGTTCGGCACCCAGCGCGCCATCCTGCGCCGGGCGTTCGACCTGGGGATCACCCACTTCGATCTGGCCAACAACTACGGCCCGCCGCCCGGCGCCGCCGAGCGCAACTTCGGCCGGCACCTGGCGGACGGCCTGCGGGCGTACCGGGACGAGTTGATCATCTCCACCAAGGCGGGCTATCAGATGTGGCCCGGCCCGTACGGCGAGTGGGGCTCCCGCAAGCACCTGCTGGCCTCCCTTGATCAAAGTCTCGGCCGGCTCGGCCTGGACTACGTCGACATCTTCTATGTGCACCGGCCGGACCCGGACACTCCGCTGGAGGAGACCCTGGGCGCGCTGCACACGGCGGTCCAGCAGGGCAAGGCGCTCTACGTCGGAGTCTCCAACTTCCCGCCCGCGGAGACCCGGCAGGCCAAGGAGATCCTGGATCGGCTCGGAACGCCGCTGCTGATCCACCAGCCCGCCTATTCGCTCTATCAGCGCCGGCCGGAGGAGGGACTGCTGGACACCCTGGCCGAGCTCGGCCTGGGGTCGATTGCGTTCTCGCCACTGGCCCAGGGCCTGCTCACCGACCGCTATCTGCGCGGGGTGCCGGAGGACTCCCGCGCCGCGACCAGCGTCTTCCTGCCGGGCGAGGCGATCACGCCCGAGCTGCTCGCCAGAACCCAAGCCCTGAACGAACTCGCCGGCCGTCGCGGACAGACCCTGGCCCAACTCGCGATCGCCTGGGTGCTGCGGCACGGCAAGATCACGTCGGCCCTGATCGGTGCCAGCAGCGTGGCTCAGCTGGAGGCCAACCTCGGGTCGCTCGACCGGCTCGACTTCGCGGCCGAGGAACTCGTCGAGATCGACCGCATCGTGGCCCCGGCCGCCAACCGCTAGCCCGCACCGAGCAGCGGCAGCAGGATCTCGTCGACGATCCGGCGCAACTCGGCATCGGGCGGCGGCGTGCCGGTCATCAGCAGGCCCTGCAGGATCAGGGCCGGACCGGTCCGGACCACCAGCGGCGTGATCTTGTCGGCCCGCAGCTCGCCCCGCTCGACCGCCCGTTCCAGCACCGAGCGCAGGATCGCCATCCGGGCGGTGATCAACTTCTCCCGGTACGCCTGCGCCACGCCGGGTTCGCGCATCAGCTCGACCAGGACCGTCACGTCCGGGAAGCCGGTCCGGCCGGCGAGCACGTCGCGCATCCCGCGCAGGCAGGTCAGCAGGGAGTCGCGGAGCGTTCCGGCGGTCTCGATCGGCCGGGTCAGGTCGGGCAGCGTGGCGTTCAGGGCGTCGATCACCAGGTCCTGCTTGGTCGGCCAGCGCCGGTAGAGCGCCGCCTTGCCCGTCCCGGCCCGCGCGGCGACCGCCTCCATCGACAGCCGGGCGTATCCGGTGCCGGAGAGTTCGGCCAGCGTCGCGTCGTGGATCGCCTGGACCAGCGCGGCGCCGCGACGGCGGGTTCCGGACCGGTCCGCGGCCGCCTCGTTCACCATGGACCGATAGTAGACGCTTGCGTTCCTTGAGGTCCGGATCTACGCTGGCGGAATAAGGAACGCATCCGTCTACTAGTGAGGATCGCCATGGACAGCACGATGCTCCGGACCACCGTCTGCATCGCCGGTGGCGGACCGGCCGGGCTGATGCTCGGCCTGCTGCTGGCCCGGCGGGGCGTCGAGGTGGTCGTCCTGGAGAAGCACGCCGATTTCCTGCGCGACTTCCGCGGCGACACGGTCCATCCCTCCACCCAGCAGGTGCTCGACGAGCTCGGCCTGGCCGATAGGTTCGCCGAGTTGCCGTACCAGCGGGTGGACCGGGCCGAGACCATGATCGACGGCCGGCCGCTGACGCTGGCCGACTTCGGCGCGCTGCGCACCCCGTACCCCTACATCGCGATGGTGCCGCAGTGGGATCTGCTGAATCTGCTGGCCGAGGAGGCCGCGCGCTACCCAGGCTTCCGGCTGCTGCACCGGGCCGAGGCGACCGGCCTGATCACGTCCGGCGGCCGGGTCACCGGCGTCACCGTACGGCGACCGGACCAGGACCAGCCGCTCGAGGTGCACGCGGCCCTGACCGTCGCGGCCGACGGCCGGCACTCGACCCTGCGCCGTGCCGCGGAGCTGCCGTCCCGCGAGTTCGGGGCTGCGTTCGATGTGCTGTGGTTCCGGGTCTCCCGGACCGAGGTGGACCAGCTGTCCGCGCTCGGGCTCCGGGTCGCGAAGGGTACGGCCTACGTCGTGGTCCCGCGGAACACGTACTGGCAGGTCGCCCGGATCATCGACAAGGGCACCGCGGCCGATCTGCTCGGCGGCGATATCGCGGCGCTGCACCAGGACTTCCGGACCGCGGTCCCGGAACTCGCCGACCGGATCGGCGAGGTCACCGGCTGGGACCGGACCAGCGTGCTCGAGGTCCGGATCGACCGGCTCCGGCGCTGGCACCGGCCGGGCCTGCTCTGCCTCGGCGACGCCGCCCACGCGATGTCGCCGGTCGGCGGAGTCGGAATCAACCTGGCCGTCCAGGACGCGGTCGCGGCGGCCAACCTGCTCACGCCGGCGCTGCTGGATCACCAGCGCACCGGGTCACCGGTCGATGATCACGTCCTGGCCGCGGTCCAGCGCCGGCGCGGCTGGCCGACCAAGATCACCCAGCTCCTGCAGCGCGCGGTCCAACGGTTCGGCGTCGAACGCGCGCTGCGCGGCGGACTGAGCAGCAGTCCGGTCCCCGGCCTGCTGATGCCGCCGATCCGCCGGCTGCTCAGCCGGGTGATCGGCCTCGGCGTCCGACCGGAGCACGTCCGTCACTGATCATGATCATGAATTGTTCATGATCAAGATCAGCGGGCGAACAGGTTCCCCGCGACGGTGCCGATGAAGTTGCGCAGCGAGTCGGGCAGGTCGCGCAGGTGCCAGTTGTCCGGGCCGTGGTACCAGGACAGGTCGGTGGAGTCGGGATCCTCGTCGGCGTCGGTCGCGACGATCGCGTCCAGCCACCGTTCGGCGCCACCCAGCACGACCGCGTACGGAAGCACCTCGGACAGCTCGCGCAGCTCCTGGCCCGGCGGCATCTGGTCGGTCGGCTGGCTGAGCAGGTCCGACCGCAGCGCCATCAGGCCGGCCTGCACGGCCGCACCCTTACCGGTCCGGGCCGGCATCTCCTGGGCCACGAAGACCAGGCCGAGCCCGAGGATCACCAGCGCCAGCCCGACCAGGCCGAAGGTCGTGAACGCGGCCAGCAGGCCGGTCGCCACGACGGCGACGATCAGGCCGGCCAGAGCCAGCTGGGTCCACCGGTTCCGGGTGGAGTCCGGCCGCCGCTCGTACCAGCCGTTGCTGACCACCTGGTCGTACAGCTTGTCCTGGACCTTGTCGATCGAGGCGCGGACCTTGTCGCCCAGTTCGGACACCTTCACCTGACCACCGGACGCGGCCAGGCCGTCCAGCAGCTCCACCTCGAACGGGTGCAGGGTCGCGGCGTCGGCGTTCGCGGGCCGGGTCAGCACCCAGTCGGTACGGGCGAACTCGGACTCCCGCGGCAGCTCGGTGATCAGCAGGTGACCCCGTACCGCGAGGTCGAGCAGGCTCGCCGTCACGTCGATCGGGTCGACGCGCTCGTCGACGACCGTGCCGACCTGGCCGGGCCGGATGTCGCCGACGATGCGGAACTCGGACTCACCCTCGCCGACCGGCGCGAACTCGCCGACCTTGGCGACCTGGCCACCGGGCCGCGCGTCGGCGCCGGCCATCCGGTGCAGTGCGAACAGGGCGATGCCGCCGAGCACCAGCAACGCCAGCGCGATGCCGAGCTGCAGCGGGCCGGCCGTGAACGCCCGGCCGAGGGTCCACCGGGTCTCGATCTGCTCGTTCGGCGCGATCGCGCCCGGCCCGAAGTCGACCCGGATCGCGACCTCTTCGTTCTCGCCGCGCGGCCCGTCCTGGAAGGTCGGGTTCGGGTTGTCGTGGGTGCCGCCGGCGGCGAAGTCACAGCTGACCTCGGACCCGGGCGGACCGGCGGTGCAGTCGATGTTGGCCAGCTGCGCCGGGACCGCCACGGTCGCCGTGAACTCGGAGACCTGGAGGCTCAGTCCCTGCAGCAGCCGTACGTCGAGCGCGCTGGTGCCGTAGTCGGCCGCGATGACCGCACCGGTGACCTGGTAGCTCAGCTCGAGCTCGGTCGCCCCGTTGGTCGGCAGCGTGACCGTGACCGCCTTGCTGTCCCGGTCCTCGGCGACCGCGACGTCGGCCCCGCCGGCCTTCGCGGTGAACTCGCCGATCTGCAGCACCCGCTCGCGGTCGCTGTCCTGCTTCAGCAGCTGCCGCAGCGCGAACCGCTGGGTGACCTGGGCCGGCACCGAGCCGCTGAAGACGATCTTCTGCTGCACCTTCAGGACGCCGTCGAGACCGAGCTGGGCCTGGACGTCCATCGATGACGCGGTGCCTTCGGCGTGGGCCGGCCGGACCATCGGGCCGGCGAGCAGCGCCACGGCCAGGGCCGCCAGCAGCAGCGGAAACACGGTCAGCCGAACCAGGCGCACGGAGCGCGGTGATCTCAACACGCCGTACAGCCTCCCATCAAACGAGGTTCCTGGCGACGTGGACCCGGCGGCGCGCCCCGTTTTCCGGCCCCGGCCAGGCGGAGGGTCGTCGCGCCCGACGCTCGCGCCGACTATCGTGGCCGCCGTGACGCAACCGCAGTGGGGTGCCCCGTCGCCCGGTCAACGTCCGCTCGGACAGCAGTCCTGGCCCGGCCCGCAGCCCTCGGCGCGGCCCGCGTTCGGCGCACCGAGCGGGTTCACGCAGCCCGGGCAGCCGCCGCAGGCCCCCACCCAGCGCCGCAAGGGCAGCCCGGTGGCCAAGCTGCTCGGAGCGATGATCGTGCTCGCGGTGATCGCGTCGATCGGGCTGGTCGTGACCTTGATCGCGAACCCGGCCCAGGCCGCGTACCAGAATGAGGGCTACCGCGTTCCCGACCCGGACCTCAACCCGCCGGACCTGCCCCAGCCGCAGACGGTCGAGCAGGCCAAGGACGCGATCGAGAACAACCCGTACTACGACCAGGACGTGCCGATCCCGGTCCGCTGCGACGAGGGGCCGATCGACGTCACCACCGCCGACGACGCCGAGCTCGAAGAGCACCTGAACAACCTGATGGAATGCCTGACCCGGGTCTGGGAACCGCCGGTCACCGCGGCCGGCTGGGAGATCGTCCGCCCGTCCGTCACCGTGTACGGCGAGAAGATCAAGACCAAGTGCGGCGAGATCCCGGTCAACGCGGCCTATTGCGGCGCCGACCAGCAGGTCTACTTCTCCAACCAGCTGGTCCGGGCCCTGCCCGCGGTCAAGGAGAACGAGTGGGTCGCGTACATCATCATCGCGCACGAGTTCGGTCACGCCCTGCAGGCCCGGACCAACATCCTGATCTCCGCCAAGGCGCTGGTCCAGGACGAGCCGGAGCAGGAGCAATTACTGCAGAGCCGGCGGATCGAGGTCCAGGCCGACTGCCTGTCGTCCATGTTCCTGCGCTCCGTGTCCCGCTCGCTCGACATCCAGCAGTCCGATCTCGAGGGGATCGAGGACACCTACAAGGCGATCGGTGACGACACCCTGACCGGGAAGAAGAACGTCGTCGGCAACCACGGCCTGGCCCAGTCCCGCCTCTACTGGGCGAACCAGGGCCTCGGCAGCAGCCACGTCGGGACCTGCAACACGTACACGGCGGACGAGAAGCTCGTCCGCTGAGCCCCACCGAGCATGAACAACCCTGCTCGTCCGCAGCAGGGTGGTCGCTGCCTCCGATAATCTGGGTTGTCTAGAGGCACAACACGCGACGACCCTGTGGGGGACGTAGATGGCCGCCGGATACTGGTCTCCACAACATCCCGTGTTGGAAGTCCTGCGAGCTCGGCGTCGGCGTGGCGATCTGGAGGCCGAGCGCGGCGATCCCTTTCGCGTCGGCCTGGCGATCCAAGGCGGCGGTATGCGCGGTGTGATCACCGGTGCGATGCTCGCCGCACTGGAGGATCTCGGTCTGCACCACGCGTTCGACGCGATCTACGGCACGTCTTCCGGGGCGATGAACGGCGCCGGCTTCATCGGTGGCGGGATCTGGCGCCCGCTGCAGATCTACTGGAACCACTTGCGCACGCGGCGGTTCGTTGACGCGCGGCGGTTCTTCACCGGCGACGTGCTCGACCTCGATTACGCGTTCGACACCGTGCTCAGCGAGCTCGAGCCGCTCGACTACGACAGTGTCCTCGATTCGAAGGTGCCGTTGCACGTCGCGCTGACGCTGGTCGACGAGTTGCGCACGGACGTCGTCTCGGCGTACGAGTCGAAGCAGGACCTGGTCGATGCGCTGCGGGCGACCACCTGGCTGCCGGTCGCCGTCCGCGGAACGGCTACCTTCCGCGGCAAGCGGGCGATCGACGGGTCGGTCCTCACCGTGCACCCGTACCGAATGGCCCTCGCCGACGGATGCACCCATGTCCTGTCGCTCAGTTCCCGCCCGCTGGACGCGAGCACCTTCGAACTCCCCCTGACTCGGTCCTTCTGGCGGTGGCGGCTGGACCAGCTCGAGCCGGGGCTGGCCGAGGCCAACGCCCGCGCCAAGCGCGACTACCGCCAGGACCGGCCGGCGTTGGTGAATTGGAGTCGGTCGCCGGACGAGCCGCCGTACGTGATCGACATCGCGCTGCTGCCGGGCATGCCGAGCGTCACTCCGTACGAGCTGCGCACGGAGCGGTTGATCACCGCCGCTCGCTGGGCCCACAACGTGCTGACGGCTGCGATCGAGGACGAGGACCCCGAGGTCCTTCGCACCGCCGTCCGGTTCACTCGATCCAAGGGGGATAGCCGGCTTTGATCTACGACACCAGAACGCTCTTCCAGGCCATTCACCGGGTCCACCGTGATGCGCCCGACCTCGCCCTCGACGATGTGGTGATGCGGTGGTCGGCGTACGACTGGCGAGACGTCCTGCTCGACCTCCCGATCGATAGCAGCACGTTCGCCTCCCAGCTGGAGATCTCCTGGGACGTCGCGATCACGACGCTGGACGGCTGGTGCCGGCGGTTCGGCGACCGCCACCCGGAACACGTCCACGGCTATGTCGGTGTCCTGCTGATCACCCTGCTCGCCCTACGCCATTCCGAACTCCGCCGTGCTCCCTGGGGCAACCGCGACGGCGGGATGCCGCGAAAGGTGGAGCACGCCGACTGCTCGGAGACCTGCCATCGGCTGGTCAGGACGCCCGCCGTCCAAGCGGCCCTGCGCGAGTTGTACGCGCCCCAGATGACCGAGTCCGTCGACCCGGCCGTGCTGCGTGAATGGGACGGCTTCGATTTCGACACTCTGCGGTTCCACCGGCACGGCACGACCTCGATCATCCTGTCGGGCCGACTCCGGGACCCCACCCACGGCCGGCTGCCGTCGTTCGCGCTGAAGCTGATCATCTATCCGTTCCTGCGGATTCCGACGATCGCTCGGGCCACCCGGGACTACGCCAACGAGTTCAACCCGCCGGCCGGAGATCTCGAACACCTGGTAAGTGTCTGGGCCAGCTCCGGCAGCTGGATCCTGATGGACTTCGTCCCCGGCCAGACGCTCGCCGAACGCCTCGAACTGGAGTTCCCGCCGCAGCGCCCGAACGAGCTGACCGCCACGGCCGAGATCAGGCTCGACCTGATCGAGAAGTTCGGCAGCGAGTTGTTCCGAGCGCTCGGCGACCTGAAACGGCTCGGCAAGCACCACGGCGATCTCACGGCGTCGAACATCATGGTCGAGCAACGGGACGGCCTGGAGAAGCTGCGGCTGGTCGACCTCGGCGTCAACTATCTCTACCTCCGCAAGATGCCGGGTCACGGCGGCGTCGATGCGGAGTACGTCGCGCCCGAGATCCGCGACCGGGAAGACCAGCCCTCGGACGAGGAGGAGTCCGACGACGGATTCGGCCTGAGCGACCTGTACTCACTCGGCCAGTTGATCATCCTGCTGGGCTGCGGCTCGCCTGCGACCGGCGGGCACGTGCCGGAGCCGTTCTACGCGCAGACTCCGCTGATCGCTCGGTTCGTCGAAGACCTGATCGACGCGAAGCCGGAGCAGCGGCTGCTGCTGTTCCGCGCCCGACAGGGATCGGACGGCCTGCCGTACGAGCAACTGTGGACCGACCTGACCAACGAGCTCGCGGCCGCCCGCACCGGTGTGTCGGGACGGCGGTGGTGGTCGGATTTCGCGGCGCTGGCCGACCCGTTCTTCGGTACGGTCTCGCGGCTCGGCCGACTGTGGCTCGAGCGCCGCCGGCAGAACGCAGGCCGTGCGACCGAGGCCTGGCAGGGCTGGCTGTTCCTGTGTTCGGTGGTAGCGGCGGTCTTGGCGACCCTGACCATGGTGCTGATCAGCATCTGGATCCGGCGCGCTGTCGGGTGGGACTGGGACAACGACATCATCGTCGCCTTGCAGCGGCTGTTCGGCGCCGGGCCGGACGAGTTCCCGATCATCGACCAGCTGAAGGTTCCCGGCTACGGATTCCCGGCCGATACGCCTCCGGTGACCTTCGGCGTGCTGGCGATCACCTTCACGCTGATCGGCGTGAAGTACTACCAAAGCCTGTTCGCCAGCGCCTCGCCGCTCGCGCTCGGCCGTGGCGCCGGCAGGCTCGGCGTCCGCGCCGTCGCTGCGGAGATCGCCATGCGGATCACGATGTTCGCGTGCCTGATCCTGGTGCTGCCGATCCTGCTCATCCAGCCACTGTGGTGGGCCTGGTTCGCGGCAGCCGGCATGACGCTGGTGACGATCTGCAACTGGCTGGCCGCGTCGTTCGGACAAGCGGTGGTCCGCAAGGCCGGCGACCTGAAGCTGTCGACGGTCCCCAGCCGGATCAGTGGGATCAGCACGTTCCGCGCCTGGATTCCTGGCAACGTGCTCTACGCCGTGATGCTCTGGACAATTGCGGTCCTGCTGCAGATCGGACTCGCCCACGACACGCCTGTCTACGTCGCGCTCATCGCTCTCGTCAACGTCGTCCAGCTTTACGTCATCAAGTGCAGCATCCAGGGACCTGGTATCCGGGCCGGCCTGGGCCGCGCGTGCATCGCCGCCGAGCGGATCCACCATCTACGACTGGCCGAGCCGTCCGACGATGTGGTTGTTCCGCGCCGAGATGCGGGCGAGACGCTTCCCTCCGGCCTCAAGATCTCGTGATCTTGAGGCGGGTCGTCAGGGTCGGTAGATCAAGGCGGTGGCGACGGCGGCGATGCCCTCGCCGCGGCCGGTGAGGCCCAGGCCGTCGGCCGTCGTACCGGAGACGGAGACGGGCGCGCCGACGGCGGCCCCGAGCACCTGTTCCGCCTCGGCCCGGCGGGGGCCGAGCTTGGGCCGGTTGCCGATCACCTGGATCGCGACGTTGCCGATCTCGTAGCCGGCGGCGCGGACCAGGCGGGCGGTCTCGGTCAGGAAGGCGACACCGTTGACGCCGCTCCACTCGGGGCGGTCGGTGCCGAAGTTGGAGCCCAGGTCGCCCAGGCCGGCGGCGCCGAGCAGCGCGTCGCAGGCGGCATGGGCGGCGACGTCGCCGTCGGAGTGACCGTGCAGGCCAGCGGGCTCATCGGGGAAGATGAGCCCGGCAAGCGCCATCGCCCGCCCCCGCTCGAGACGGTGGACGTCGACACCAATACCGGTGCGTACGTTCATCTCGGGTGGAGACGGGCGATGGATTTGTCGATGACTACGGCTAGATCAGGACGCGAGGACCTCGTCCAGGAGGATTTCCGCCTTGTCCTCCTCGACCCGCTCGGCCAGAGCGAGCTCGGAGACCAGGATCTGCCGGGCCTTGGCGAGCATCCGCTTCTCGCCTGCGGAGAGGCCGCGCTCACGCTCGCGACGCCAGAGATCACGAACGACCTCGGCGACCTTCATGACGTTGCCGGAGTGCAGCTTCTCGAGGTTGGCCTTGTAGCGCCGGGACCAGTTGGTCGGCTCCTCGGTGTGTGGGGCCCGCAGGACGTTGAACACCCGTTCGAGTCCGTCGGCATCGACGACGTCACGCACGCCGACGAGGTCGAGGTTGCAGGCGGGAACCCGGACAACCAGATCATTTTGACCGACGATGCGCAGAACCAGATACAGCTTGTCTTCGCCCTTGATTTGGCGGGTTTCGATGTCCTCGATGACAGCGGCCCCATGATTGGGGTAAACCACCGTTTCGCCGACTGTAAAGGTCATGTTGTTTTGTACCCCTTTCGCAGGCTCAAGTTTACCACGGAGACGGGGCCTCCCCGGGAGATGTTTTCGCTAGCCAGAGGCCAATAACGAGCGCTGTCCACAGCTTGACAAAGGACTTCAACTGTGCGTCCTGTCACCGCTTGTCGACACCTCCAGGCCGGTTCTGCAATGCGGCCCCGCCGACCGCGGATGAGGATCGTACCGCCGAAGAAGCACGCCCGTCGAGACCTCCGCGTGATGGACCGCTAGGCTAAGCCGACCGTTCCGTTGACTTGCTCAGGAGTGAATCGTGCCCTCGTCGGTGCCCTTCGCGTCGCTGTCCTCCGCGACCCGTCCCCGCCGTCTCGCCCGGGCCGGAGCAGTGGTGATCCTTACGGCGACACTGAGCCTGGCCGCCGGCTGTGGATTCAACGTCCAGACCAACCAGCCGTACACGCCGGGCGAGGGGATCAACGCCAACGTCGGCAGCCGCAGCGAGCCGGTGTCCGTGCGCAACCTGCTGATCGTCAGCAAGCAGCCGGGCCAGGGCTTCGTCTCGGCGAGCCTCACCGCGACCAAGAACGACGTCCTGCAGCGGATCACCGGGCGGGCCTACCTGTCCGACGGATCCGCCGGCACCCCGCTCACCGCGGCACTGCCCGCCCCGGTCAGCGTCAACGCGGGCGTGCTGACCCAGCTGACCAGCACCCAGTTGATCGAGGTCACCGGCAACGACCTGAAGGCCGGCCTGGAGGCCGAGTTGACGCTCACCTTCGCGACCGCCGGCGAGGTGACCGTACGGGTGCCGGTGGTGAGCGCCGACGATCCGCAGTTCGCGACCATCTCGCCGTCGCCGTCGCCGTCCGCCTCGCCGTCGCCCTCCGGCTAGTTCAGCGTCAGGCGCGCGGGACCAGCATCCGCAGCGCGTCGATCGCCGCGTCCCGCAGGGCGCCGGTTGCCGTGGCGTCGCCGGCCAGGTGCCGCAGCAGGGCCTGCTGGAACAGTCCGTCCAATACCGCGTACGCGGCCGCCGGCGGCAGCACCGGATCGGTGCCGGCCAGTTCCCCGTACCTGCTCACGACGCTCCAGATCATCGCCTCCCGGCGCGCGTCGATGTCGATCACGTCGGTCCGGAACGAGTCCTCGAACAGGCTCTGGTTGCGCAGGTCGTACCAGAGCCGGTGCATCGGGGCGTCGCTGCTCAGCGTCGCGACCATGGCCGCCGCGAAGTCGCGTTCCAGGCCGTCGGCGGAGGTCGCGGCGGCCACCAGCTCGTCGTAGCGGGTGACGCAGACCTCCTCGTACTGCCGCACGGCCTGCGTGATCAGGTCGACCTTGTCGCTGAAGTAGTAGTGCAGCACACCGTGCGAGAAGGGCGAGTTCTGCGCGATCTCGCGCAGGCTGGTCCGCGCGTAGCCGAGTTCGGCCAGCGTCTGCAGGGTCGCGGTGGCGAGCTCCGCCCGCCGCTCGGTGAACTTGTCGACCTGGCGGCGTGAGGCTGGGTCGCGATGGCGTTCCGACACCTCAGTCACGGTGGTCTCCCGATCAGCCAGGCTCCCCCGTCCCAGGGGGCTGAACGTGAGTTTAGCGCTGCCCGGGGCCCGGCTCCGAGTTCGTCTTGACAGTTGTCCAGGTTTTCCTTGACAACTGTCAAGGAGCCAATACGCTGAGCGGCACACCATCCGTCATCTCGAGGAGGAGATGTTCATGGGTTCCTACGATCTGACCGGCAGAAAAGCGTTGGTGACGGGCGGGGCCCGTGGCCTCGGCGCCGGAATGGCGCAGGCTCTGCGGGCCGCGGGTGCCGATCTCGTGATCGGCGACATCCAGGAAGACCTCGGCCGGGCCACGGCCGACGAGCTCAACGCGTCGGGCGACGGCGGCAAGGCCGGCTTCGTCCGGCTCGACGTCACCGACGACGCCAGCTGGGAGGAGGCCGTCCGGCAGGCGATCGAACAACTGGGCGGCCTCGACATCGTGATCAACAATGCGGGAGTCGAGGTCACCAGCCTGGTGGTGGACCTGGACGCCGAGAGCGTCCGCAAGATGCTCGACGTGAATCTTCTCGGAACGGCGCTGGGCATCAAGCACGCCTTCCGAGCCATGCGGCCGGGCGGACCGGCCGGCGCCGGGGGCGCGGTGGTCAACATCGCGTCCGTTGCTGCGACCATCGCGTTCCCCGGCATTTCCGTCTACTCGGCCACCAAGTCCGGCGTCGACCGGCTGACCCGGGTGGCCGCGATGGAGTCCGGCAAGCTCGGCTACGGGGTACGGGTGAACTGCGTCTATCCGGGCCTGGTGCCGACCGAGATGGGCAACCAGCTGGCCCAGGACGTGGCCCGGCTGGGGCTCTTCCCGAGCGTCGAGGAGGCCGTCGGCGCGGTCATCGGGCTGACTCCGCAGGGCCGGCTCGGCGACGTGACCGACATGGCGGATGCCGTCGTGTTCCTGGTCTCGGACTCGGCCCGCTTCATCACCGGCGCCGGCCTGCCGGTCGACGGCGGCATGGGGATGTGAGGCACCGATGAGCGCGAAATTCCCCGTCGTCGTGTACGGCGCGTCCGGCTACACCGGCCGGCTGATCTGCGAATACCTCCGCGAGTACGGCGTACCGTTCCTCGCCGCCGGCCGGGACAAGGCCCGGATCCAGGACGCCCTGGACCGGATCCCCGGAATCGACACCGTCGAGCACGAGGTGGTTGAGGTCGCCCACGAGGCAGGGCCGCTGAGCGAGCTCTTCGAGGGCGCCGAGGTGGTCTGCAACACCGTCGGCCCGTTCGCCGGTCTCGGCGGGGTGGTCGTCGAGGCGTGCCTGGCCACCGGCTGCCATTACCTGGACACCACCGGCGAGCAGGACTGGCTGATCACCAGCGAGGCCGAGTACGGGGCGCGGATGGCCGAACGTGGCCTGCTGCTCTCCCCCGGGCTGGCCCAGATGTACACCACCGGCGAGATCGCCGCCCAGCTCTGCCTGGAGCAGCCGGGCCTGGACACGCTCGACATCCTCGTGTTCTGGAAGGGTTTCCCCACGGTCGCCTCGACGCTGACCATCCTGGCCAACGCGGCGCTGGCGAAGGCGTACTACCTGGAGCAGAACGCCTACGTCGAATGGCCGGCCGACGGCGAGCTGCATCAGGTCGCCGTGCCCGGCCACCACGAGGTCGGGCTGGCGCTGCCCTGGGGCGGCACCTCGCACCCGGTCTGGTTCAAGCGCGATCCGCGGGTGGCCAACGTCAAGGTGCTCGGCGGCGTGTTCGACCGGCAACTGATGCAGGCCGTGCCGCAGATCGTCAAGGCCACGCTGGAGCAGACCGCCGGCCTGTCCGCCGACGAGACCCAGCAGGTGCTGAACCAGACCGCCGCGGCGGTCCGCAGCGAGATGCCGCCCCGGGAGAACACCCGGATCAACACCTCGCTCGACTCCGTGCACGCCTCCGGCCCGATGGGCCGGGCGCACTGCGTGATCCACGGGGTCAACAACTACAAACAGACCGGGCTGCTGCAGGCGTACGCCGCGTACGCGCTGCTGCAGGGATCCCCGGGTCGGGTCGGCTTCGCGTCGGGTTGCCAGGCCTTCGGGCACCGGGAACTGCTCGGCGCGCTGCGCACCTTCGGCCTGGTCCAGGATCCAGTCCTGACGACGACGTAGTGCCGTGTCGCCGAGGAAGCGTGACGTTGGCCGGTGTCCAGGTGCGTGCAGCGCAAGGCCGACGAGGAAGGGATACCGGGGTCGTATCACGACTGAGGAGAACGCAGCGATGTGCGTGCCTGGGCGCCGGCAAACGTTGCGATTCCTCGGCGACACGGCACTAGGTCCCAACGGACGGGGACGATCGTGCGACTGACGGACTATCTGGACAAGGGCGCGTCGCTGGGAAGCGACGCGCCCTGCCTGACCCTGGGCGACGCCACGCTCAGTTACGGCGACGTGCAGCGGCTCTCCTGGCGGGTGGCCCGGGCCCTGGACCGGTCCGGCGTCCGGCCGGGCGACAAGGTCGCCGTGCTGTCGGCCAACGACCCGACCTCGTTCGGCTGCGTCTTCGGCATCGCCCGGGCCGGAGCGGTCTGGTGCCCGGTGAACCCGCGCAGCGAGGCCGCCGAGAACCGGGACCTGCTCGACCTCTTCGACTGCACCTGCCTGATCTTCCAGGAGTCGTTCGCACCGCTGGTGGCGGCGATCCTGCCGGACCTGCCTCGCCTGCGTACGGTCGTCTGCCTGGACGGTGAGCCGACCGGGGCGGTCGGGCTGGCCGAGTGGCTGGACGGGCTCGGCGACGAGCCGTACCCGGCCACGCCGGTCGACGACGTCGCCATGCTGGTCGGCACCGGCGGCACCACCGGCCGGCCGAAGGGGGTCCAGCTGACCGGCCGGAACCTGGAGACGATGACGGCGCTGACCTTGATCAGCTACCCGTTCCGGGACCGGCCGCGGTACCTGGCGTTCGCGCCGCTCACCCATGCCGCCGGGGTGCTCTGCTTTCCGATCATGACCCTCGGCGGCGAGATCGTGATCATGCCCCAGCCGGATCTCGGCCGCTTCCTCGCCCTGGTCCAGCGGCACCGGATCACGCACGCCTTCCTGACCCCGACGATCATCTACATGGTGCTTGATCATCCGGACCTGCCGGGCACGGATTTCTCTTCCCTGCAATGCCTCTGGTACGGAGCGGCGCCGATGTCGACCGCCCGGCTGACCGAGGCGATCGACAAGCTCGGGCCGGTGCTCGGCCAGCTGTTCGGCCAGAGCGAGGCACCGATGATGATCTCCACACTGGCGCCGGCCGACCATCTGCACGCGGACGGCAGTCCCGCCGTGGAGCGGTTCTCCAGTGCGGGCCGCCCGACGCCGCTGACCCAGGTCGCGATCATGGACGACGACGGGACGCTGCTGCCGACCGGAGCCCGGGGCGAGATCGTGGTCCGTGGTTCGCTGGTGATGGCCGGCTACTACAAGAACCCGGAGGCGACCGCCGAGGCGAGCCGGTTCGGCTGGCACCACACCGGCGACATCGGCTTTCTGGATGCCGACGGCTACCTGACCATCGTCGACAGGGCCAAGGACATGATCATCACCGGCGGCTTCAACGTCTATTCGGCCGAGGTCGAGCAGGTACTGATGACCCATCCGAGCGTTCGGGACTGCGCGGTCGTCGGGCTGCCGGACGACAAGTGGGGTGAGCGGGTGACCGCCGTACTGCAGCCCCATCCGGGCCGGACGATCGATCCCGAGGCGGCCCGGAGCTACGCCAGGGAACGGCTCGGCGGGGTGAAGACTCCGAAGCAGATCGAGGTGTGGGACGACCTACCGCGGTCGACCCTCGGCAAGGTGCTGAAGAAGGACGTCCGGGACCGGCTGCTCGACGGTCCGCGGCCGGGCCCGGGAGCGGGTGGTTCGGTACCGATGTCGAGCCCGCGGATGGTCCACCGCAAGGCGTTGCGGTTCCACGACGGGCTGGCGCCGTGAGAACTCAGGCGCCGTAGGTGACCTCGTCGCTGAACAGGCTGCTGACCGACTCGCCGCAGTGGATCCGGCGGACCGCCTCGGCGAACAGCGGCGCGACCGACCGGGTCTCCATCTGCGGCAGCCGCTTCTCCACCGGCAGCGGCACGGTGTTGGTGATCAGGATCTCCTCGACGTCGGCCTCGGCCCGCAGCCGGTCGATCGCCGGGCCGGTGAACAGGCCGTGGGTGCAGGCCAGCGAGAACCGCTTGATGCCCTCCGACCGCAGCATCGCCAGCAGTTCCACGATCGAGCCCGCGGTGGCGATCTCGTCGTCCAGCACGATCGCGTGGGTGCGGCCGTGCAGGTCGCCGACGATCCGCTCGATGATCACCTTGTCGTCGGCGATCCGCTTCTTCGAGCCGGCCACCACCTCGAGGCCGAGGATCCGGGCGAAGTCGGTCGCCACCTTGGCGTTGCCGAGGTCCGGCGAGACCACGATCGACTCGCTCAGGTCGCGGCTGGTGAAGTGCTCGGCCAGCTCGGCGGTCGCGCTCAGATGATCAACGGGTACGGAGAAGAAGCCGTGCACCTGCGGCGCGTGCAGCGCCATCGTCAACACCCGGCCGGCGCCGGCGGTGGCCAGCATGTCGGCGACCAGGCGGCCGCCGATCGAGATCCGGGGCGCGTCCTTCTTGTCCGACCGGGCGTAGCTGTAGTGCGGGATGATCGCGGTGATCTGGGCCGCCGACGCACCGCGGGCCGCGTCGAGCATCAGCAGCAGCTCCATCAGGTGCTCCTGCACCGGCTCGACCAGCGGCTGCACCAGGTAGACGTCGCGCTGCCGGCAGTTCGCCCGCAACTGCACCTGCAGACAGTCGTTGCTGAACCGGGTGGTCCGCGACGGGGAGAGTGGGATGCCAAGAATCTGGCACATCTCCTTGGCGAACGAGGGGTGGGCGGAACCGGAGAAGACGGTGATATCGCCAGTCACAAGGTCACCGTATCCGCTGCCCGCGCCCGGCGCGAAACGCCGGTCTGCGGCATCGCAATCCGCGCGTAACGCATCGGGTTTAGAGTCCGGTCATGGCGGACCTCTTCGACGGATACCCGGCGGGGGTGAGTTGGGACGAGGCGTTCAGCGCGTCCGACGAGACCCGGCGCTCGTACGAGCCCGTACTCAATGCCTTGCGGCCGCTCGGCACCGAGGAATTGCGGCCGCGGGTCGACGCGCTGGCCCGGACGTTCATGAAGCAGGGCGTGACGTTCGCCTACGACGGCCAGGAGCGGCCGTTCCCGGTCGACATCGTGCCGCGGGTGCTGGACGCCGCCGAGTGGGACCTGATCGACCGCGGCGTGCAGCAGCGGGTCCGGACCCTGGAGGCCTTCCTGGCCGATGTCTACGGACCCGGCAACGCGATCCGGGACGGCGTGGTGCCGCGCGAGGTGATCGCCACGTCGCGGCACTACCACCGCGAGACGTACGGCATCGAGCCGCCCAACGGGGTCCGGATCCAGGTGTCCGGGATCGACCTGGTCCGCGACGTCGACGGCCGGTTCCGGGTGCTCGAGGACAACGTCCGGGTGCCGTCCGGGGTCAGCTACGTGATCGAGAACCGGCACGCGCTGACCCAGGTGCTGCCGGAGGCGTTCGGCACCTCGCGGGTCCGCCCGGTCGCCGGGTACGCCAACCAGCTGCTGGCCGCCCTGCGCGCCGCGGCGCCGGCCGGCGTGGCCGACCCGACCATCGTCGTCCTCACCCCGGGCGTGCACAACGCCGCCTACTTCGAGCACGCCCTGCTGGCCCGACTGATGGGCGTCGAACTGGTCGAGGGGCGCGACCTGATCTGCGCCGGCAACCGGGTCTTCGTGCCGACCACGTCCGGCGACCGACCGGTACACGTGATCTACCGCCGGATCGACGACGAGTTCATCGACCCGGTGCAGTTCCGGCCGGACTCGATGCTCGGCTGCCCGGGCCTGGTGAACGCCGCCCGGGCCGGTCACGTGGTGATCGCCAACGCGCTCGGCAACGGCGTCGCGGACGACAAGTTGATCTACACCTACGTGCCGGACCTGGTCCGCTACTACCTCGCCGAGGAACCGCTGCTGCCCAACGTGGACACGTACCGGCTGGGCGATCCGGACGTCCTCGACGACGTGCTGGGCCGCCTTGATCAACTCGTACTGAAGCCGGTCGACGGCTCCGGCGGCAAGGGGCTGGTGATCGGGCCGCAGGCCGACGAGCCGACCCTGACCGAGCTGCGGACCAAGATCATCGCCGATCCGCGGGCCTGGATCGCGCAGCCGGTGGTGCCGATGTCGACGGTGCCGACGTTCGTCGACGACGGGTTCCGGCCGCGGCATGTCGATCTTCGCCCGTTCGCGGTGAACGACGGTGACCAGGTCTGGGTGCTGCCGGGCGGGCTGACCCGGGTCGCGCTCGGCGACGGTGCGCTGGTGGTGAACTCCAGCCGGGGCGGCGGTTCCAAGGACACCTGGGTGCTCGCCGCCCGGGATCAGCCGGCCGACTCCGGCGGCCGGGACGTGCCGCTCGCCGTATCGGACGAACCGCCGCCGGCCGAGCCGAGCCGGCCGCAGGATCCCGGCCCGGCCCTGGAGTCCGCCGCCTCCCAACAGCAGCAGTGATCATGACAACGACGACGTTGGGAGCCTCCATGGACCCGAACCGGAGCGGCCTGCTCCGCCGGATCGCGGAGTCGGTCTTCTGGATCGGCCGCAACCTCGAACGAGCCGACGCGACCGCGCGCATCCTCGACGTCCACCTGCAGCTGGTCCTGGAGGACCCGTGGGTCGAGGAGGACACCGCCTGCCGGTCGCTGTTGTCGATCATGGGCATCCGGCCGCCGGACGACGTCGCGGTGAGTACGACGGTGGTGCTGGACCGGCTCGCCTACAGTGCCGAGCCGACCGCCATCCGGGGCTCCCTGATGGCCGCCCGGGAGAACGCCCGCGGCGCCCGGGAGATCCTGTCGTCGGAGTTCTGGTCGGCGCTCAACAGCACCTGGCTCGGGCTGCCGGAGGCGCGCCGGATGGCCGAGCGGCTCGGGCCGCACGTCTACTTCACCTGGATCCGGGAGCAGACGGCGACCCTGGCCGGGGTGGTCGATCTGGCGATCAGCCGGGACACCGCCTGGCGGTTCCTCACCCTCGGCCGCAGCCTCGAGCGGGCCGACATGACGGCCCGGCTGCTGCTCACCCGGGCGGTCCCGGGTGCGCCCGGCCGGGGCCGGCCGTCCTGGTCGGCCCTGCTCCGGTCCTGCGGCGCGTACGAGGCGTTCCTGCGCACCTACCGCGGCGACCTGGACGAGGCGGCTGCGGTCGAGTTCCTGCTGCTGGACCGGTTGTTCCCGCGGTCGGTGTTCTTCGCCCTGTCCGCCGCCGAGGCCTGCCTGAACGAGCTCACCCCGGGCCGGGCCCGGGCCGGCGTTCCTGATCTTGCTCGGCGCCGGCTCGGCCGGGCCCGGACCCAACTGGAGTTCCGCAGCCCGGAGGACCTGCTGGGCGATCTGACCACCGTGCTGATCGATCTCGAGCGGACCTGCTCGGAGGTGAGCGAGGCGGTCAGCCGGACGTTCTTCGAGGCCTCGCACGCGATGGCCTGGGCTCAGGGGGAAGCATGATCAGCCAGACCGAACCGGTGCTCGCCCGGCGGATGAGGATCAGGCACGAAACGATCTTCAGCTACGACGCCGAGGTCTCCGCGTCGTACAACGAGGTGCGGATGACGCCGGTCAGCAATGATCACCAGACCGCGGCCGACAACCGGATCGAGGTGCGGCCGACCTCGGCCTCGTACCGCTATCGGGACTACTGGGGCACCATCGTGCACGCGTTCGACACCAGCGCGCCGCACCGCGAGCTGCGGGTGGTCGCGTCCAGCCTGGTGGACACCCGGTCCGGCACCGACCGCCGGGGCGAGTCGGCCGGCTGGGAGGGCCTCAAGGATCCCAAGATCAGGGACGGGTACGCCGAGTGGCTGATCCAGACCGGCCGGACCGAGCCGGACGCCGAGCTACGCGACCTGGCCGCCGAGGTGGTCCGCGGCACGACGCCGGGCGAGGCGGCCCGGGCGGCCAGTGAGTTCGTCCACGACAAGATCGACTACGTGCCGGGCGTGACCGGCGTGCACTCCCGGATCGGCGACGTCTGGTCCGAACGCAAGGGCGTCTGCCAGGACATCGCGCACCTGACGATCACCCTGCTCCGGCTGGCCGGCATCCCGGCCCGGTACGTCTCCGGCTACCTGCATCCGCGGGCCGATGCCGAGGTCGGCGAGACCGTGACCGGTCAGAGCCACGCCTGGGTGGAGTGGTGGGACGGCGACTGGACCGCCTTCGACCCGACCAACGCGATCCCGGCCGGTGAACGCCACGTGATCGTCGGCCACGGCCGCGAGTACGGCGACGTCACGCCGTTCAAGGGCCTCTACTCCGGCAGCGCCGGCAGCACCCTGGAGGTCAAGGTCCAGATCGCCCGACTCTTCTGAGCACCGCGATGCCGTGGCAGGCCGAGCTGGCCCGTGAGTTGATCATGAGGCTGCCCGCCGGAGCGAAGGGCGCCCCGGCGGGGTCCGCGCTGCGGCCGGAAACGCTGGACGGCTGGAGCGATCTCGATCTCCAGCTTGCGTTGCCGCGATCGGCCCAACCCGTCGATCTTCTGCGTGGGTTGGAGATCTGGGCCTTCACCGAGGAGCTGGCGGCGGACCGGCAGGTGGTCCGGGCGGTGATCATCGACGGCCGCCGGGTCGATTTCGTGATCACCGGCGGCCGACTGTCGCTGCCGGAGCCGGCCGCCGACAACGATGTCCGCGCCCTCGCCGTACAGGCGGCCGGCAAGCTCGGTCGCGGTGATCGCCTGATCGGCCTGCACCTGACGCTCGAGCTGGTCCGGCTCGCGCTGGTCCAGGCCATGCTGCTCCGCGATCGTGATCAAGGAACCACGATCCACCGGTACGGCTCCGAGCGGGATGCCCTGGCCGACGAGGTCGCCGGCCTCGACCTGGCCGACCTCGCGATCACGCCCCGGCCCAACGTCGTCGAGCGCACGGTCGACCTCTACGCCCGCTGGCGGGCTGAACTCGAGCCGGACTACCGGCCGGACTGGTCCGGCCTCCGCGCCGTGATCGACTGCGGCCTGGCCCCCGGCTGACGGATCCGGGCGTCACGGCGACCGGCGGAGCAGCCAGCGGGCCAGCAGCAGGGATCCGCCGCAGCCGGCGGCGACCAGCAGCGGGACCAGCATCACGGTGCGCAGCTGACGCGGCCAGCCCAGGGTGCAGGCGGTGCCGTCCGGGCCGGTGACGATCATGGACCAGGCCGCCTTGGTGACCCGGTCGCCGGCCTTGACGCAGGCGGCGGCGTTCGGGTCCACCCGGAGGGTGCGCCGGTCGGTCATGATCTGGGTCAGGTCGTCGCGGCCGGGCTGGTGCTCCTGCCGGACCCGGATGGTGATCACGGTCTCCGCGTCGATGCCGTACGGAATGATCGTCCGGGACAAGGTGATCATGATCCCGACCGCCCAGAACAGCACCGCGATCATGATCATCGCCAGGACGACCGGCTTACCAGGTCCCGACAAGGCAGGCTCCTCCACCCAGAAAGGCGAGCGCCAGCAGGATCCACACGGCGACGGCCACGGCGCCGTTCACCGGCCAGCTGACGAAGATCAGTCCCGCGGTCACCGCGCCGAGGCTCTGGTTCGAGACGTCGACCAGGTCGAAGCCGCCTTCGACGAAGATCAACGCCTCGCAGCCGGCGCCGATCCCGCAGGACAGTGCCGTCACGGCCAGCGCGGCCCAGGACCGCGGCAGCGCCGGCGGCAGGATCGTCACCAGCGACAGCAGCAGCATGGTGCCGCCGAGCCCGGCCACGTAGTGGGCTGCGAAATCCAGCCGGTCCGAGCCGAGGTGATAACAGAGCACGCCGATCCCGGCGGCCAGCAGGGCCGCCGCGCCCGGCACATTGCCCCGGGCCACCGATCGAATGCGTGCCGATCGCGCCAGGCCGATCGTGTCCTCCCGCAGTTGGGACACGGTCTACCCGGCGAACTCTCGGACGGGTCTGCCCCGGATCCCGGGGCTCGCACCGAACAGCGCTCCGGCCGGTCCCACGTCGTCCTCGGCCAGCCCGTGCCGCGACGTCGTGATGATCAACCGGTCCAGGTCCGGGCCCGCGAAGGTCACCGCCGTCACCTGCCGGGCCGGCACCTCGATCACCGCGTCCAGCCGGCCCTGCGGCGTGTAGCGGCGGACCGCCCAGCCGCCGTACAGGGCCACCCAGACGCCGCCCTCGGCGTCGACGGTCAGCCCGTCCGGGCCGCCCTCGCCGTCGATCTCGACGAACGGCCGGCGGTTCCGCAGCCCGCCCTCGGCGTCCCAGTCGAAGACGTCGATCCGGCCGGTCCGGGTGTCCACGTAGTACGCAAGCGCGTCGTCCGGGCTCCACTCCAGGCCGTTCGAGATCGTCACCTCCGGCACGGCGATCTCGGGCGTCAGGTCCGGCCCGAACCGGTAGAGGTTGCCGCCGCCCTCCCGGCCGTCGTAGGGCATCGAACCCAGATAGAGGTTGCCGGCCGGGTCGCAGCCGCCCTCGTTCATCCGGACCCCCTCGTTCCGGACCCCCTCGCTCCGGACCTCCGTGCCGGCCCACACCTCCGGCAGCGCCCGGACCGGCGCGTCCAGCGCGTCGTCGTCGGCCAGCAGCAGGCCGCGCTCGCCGGCGATCACGTGGCCACCGCCGCGGCGCGGCCGGATCACCGCGGCGACCGTACCGACGTGGTGCCGGGCCGTCCCGCCGTCCGGCCCCAGTTCGAGGATGTCTCCGGCCAGCAGGTCCACCCACCGCGGACCGGCCCAGCGGGACGAGAAGACCGGGCCCTCGCCGTGGTCGACGATCGGATCGGTCAACTGGTCTGCGTGCATGCCCCAACTCTGTCAGTGCTGCCCCGCATCCCGGGACCGGGACCGGCGACGGCGGTGGAGGTGTGACAGGATCGAGATCTCACCGAGCCTGGAGGTTGACCATGATCATCCGGTACGCACTCGACGGCACGATCGCGGTCGGTGTCCGCACCGGCGACACGGTCCGGCGGATCGGAGATGATCTTGCCTCGCTGACCCGGCTGCCACTGGCCGAGTTCCGGGAGGCGGTCGAGCAGCCGGCCGGCCCGGAGGTGCCGCTGGACCGGGTGACGGTGCTGCCGCCGGTCGACGGGCGGACCGAGGTGTGGGCCGCCGGGGTCACGTACAAGATCTCCCAGACGGCCCGGATGGCGGAGAGCGAGACCTCGGCGACCGTCTACGAGCAGGTCTACGACGCGGACCGGCCGGAGATCTTTTTCAAGTCCGTCGCCTGGCGCGTGGTCGGCGACGGCGGCGAGCTGCGGGTCCGGGCCGACTCCGAGATCGACGTCCCGGAACCGGAACTGGCGTTGTTGATCAACAGCGCCGGGGAGATCATCGGCTACGGCGTCTGCAACGACCTCAGCTCCCGTTCGATCGAGGGCGAGAACCCGCTCTATCTTCCGCAGGCCAAGATCTACAACGGATCCTGCGGGCTCGGCCCGGGCGTCACGCCGGTCTGGCAGGTCGACGATCCGTACGCGCTGGAACTGGCGCTGGTGATCACCCGCGGCGGCGAGGAGGTCTGGAGCGGCACTACGAGCACCGCGCAGCTGCACCGCCGGTTCGACGAGCTGGTCGACTGGCTGGGCCGGGAACTCGACTTCCCGGACGGCGCCTGGCTCTCCACCGGGACGTCGCTGGTGCCCGAGCTGCCGTTCACACTGGCCGACGGCGACCGGGTGACGATCACCATCCCGGGCGTCGGCGAGCTGAGCAACCCGATCCGCCGCGGCTGATCGCGGCCGGGGTCAGCGGCGCCGGCGCTGCTGGCGCCGCAGGGTCCGGATCCGCGGCGGCCCGACCAGCCGGGGGCCGGACAGCCGGCGCTCCATCTTGCGGGCCTCCCGGCGGACCGGCTGGGCGATGTACTCGCCGAGGATCACGCCGGAGGCCAGGGCGATCGCGACCGCGCCGGCGGTGACCAGGTCGACCACGCCGCCGGAATCACCGGCGGTGAACAGGGTCAACGCCCGGTAGATCGACAGGCCCGGCAGGAACGGCGTGATCCCGCAGACCACGATCGCCAGCGGCGGGACCCGGACCCGCCCGGAGGCCCCGTACGCGACGACACCGATGCCGACGGCGGCGATGGCGGCCGCCCAGGGCCGGCCCAGCCCGACCGCGATGAGCACCGAGTAGACCACCTCGCCGGCGCCGGCGATCAGCCCGATCGGCAGCAGCGCCCGGAGCGGGGTGTACGCCACGTACGCGAAGGCCATGGCGCAGATCGCCGCACCGCCGAGCACCCACGGCGCCTCGGCCAGCCCCGCCGCCCCCGGGATCAGCGTCAGGTCGACCCCGACCAGCCGGCCCACGGTGATCCCGCCGCTGACGCCGACGATGATCCCGGCGGTCGACAGCATCACCTCGAGCAGCCGCGCGTTGGCAGTGATGTAGAACCCGGTCAGCGCGTCCTGGGCGGCGCCGATCAGCCCCAGCCCGGCCAGCAGCACCGTGATGTTGGCACTGACCACCACGGATGGATTGAGCGGCAGCGGGGTCGCGGCGATGCCGACGGTGAGCAGCGTCGCCAGCAGCCCGCCGGCCATCTGCTGGTAGAACGACGGCAGCCGCGCGATCGTGAGCAGCCGCTGCAGCCGCTCCACGGCGATCGAGGTGACCAGCGCGATCAGCATCACCAGCGGGCCGCCGCCGAGCAGCATGGCGATCCCGAGGGCGAGCATCCCCCAGCCCACGGTGACCGCCCAGCGCGGCCGCTGATGCCCCGAGGAGGTGATCTGGGCCAGTTCGTCGCGCGCCCGGTCCCGGTCGATCCGGTCCAGCAGCAGCGCCTTCACCAGGTGATCCACCCGGGTCAGGTCCTCGTAGTCGACGTCGCGCTGGGCGACGTTGCGCCGGCGGACCAGGGTCGGCTCGTCGGGCGACTCCTGGTGCGCGACCACCAGCGCGGTGAACGTGACGTCGACGTCCGCGCCGGCGAGTCCCTGGTGCCGCAGGATCGAGTCCATCGTCGCGGCGACGTCGGCCGCGCCGGCCCCGTTGGCGAGCAGGGCCTCGCCGACCCGGAGCGCCAGGTCGAGCGCCTTGATCGTCTCCGCGGTACGGTCCTCGTCCGGCTGGTCGGCCCGGGCTGACGACATCGGGGTCACCGATCGTTCGTGATCACGATCATCGTCCGAGTGTCGCAGACCGGGCCCTTCGACTGGCTCAGGGCACGACGGAAGATGGCTCAGGGCACGGAAGGTCAGCCCTCGAACTTGTAGCCGAGGCCCCGTACCGTGATCAAGTACTTCGGATTCGCCGGATCGGATTCGATCTTGGTCCGGAGCCGCTTCACGTGGACGTCCAGCGTCTTGGTGTCACCCACGTAGTCGGCGCCCCAGATCCGGTCGATCAGCTGGCCCCGGGTCATCACCCGGCCGGCGTTGCGGAGCAGCATCTCCAGCAGTTCGAACTCCTTCAGGGCGAGCTTGACGCGCTCCCCGTTGACCGACACCTCGTGCCGCTCGACGTCCATCCGGACGGCGCCGGCCTCGACGACGTCCGGCACCAGTTCGACGTCCTGGCCGCGGCGCAGCACGGCCCTGATCCGGGCCACCAGCTCCCGGTGGCTGAACGGCTTGGTGACGTAGTCATCGGCGCCCAGTTCGAGCCCGACCACCTTGTCCACTTCGGAATCCCGGGCGGTGACCATGATCACCGGCACCGGGCCTCGGGTCCGCAGTTGCCGGCACACCTCGGTGCCCGGCAACCCCGGCATCATCAAGTCCAACAACACGATGTCGGCGCCGACACGGTCGTACTCGGCGAGGCCTTCGGTCCCGTCGGCGGCCTCGACCACCTCGAAGCCCTCCCGGCGCAGCATGTACGCGAGCGTCTCGCGGTACGTCTGCTCGTCCTCGACCACCAATACGCGGGTCATCGTCGTTCAGTCTCCTGCTGCTCAGGCCGGGCCTTGGCGTGGAGCGCCCGGTCGGATGATGGGTGACGACTCCGCCGCCACCGGTGGGCGGTCGGTCGGAGCCGAGGTGGACGCCGACGATCCCGACTTACGATCGGGAAGCATCGCCGGATCCCGGGTTGCCGGGAGATCCGGCAACCCTTGATCAACCGCAGTGCCCGGCTTCAGATGGGCCGGAATCTTGATGGTGAACGTCGAGCCCTGACCGACCTGGCTCCACACGCCGACGTCGCCGCGATGGCTGGCCGCGATGTGCTTGACGATCGCCAGGCCGAGGCCGGTGCCGCCGTCGGCCCGGCTGCGCGCGTAGTCGACCCGGTAGAACCGCTCGAAGATCCGCTCCAGGTCGTTCGGCGGGATGCCGATGCCGTTGTCGGAGACGGTGATCTCGATGTAGTCGTCGTCGGTGGCCGCCACCCGGTGCGCGGCGACGACGACCCGGGCGCCCGGATCGGAGTAGATCACCGCGTTCTCGACCAGGTTGCTGATCGCGACGCTGAGCTGCCGCGCGCTGCCGAGCACCCGGCAGTTCCGCTCGCCGGCGACGGTGAGCTCGACCTGGTGGTTCTCCGCGTCGACCCGGCACCGGTCGACCGAGTCGGCCAGCACCTCATCGACGTCGACCTCCTCGGGCTGCGACAGCGGATCGTCGGCCTGCAGCCGCGACAGGTCGATGATCTGAGCGGTCAGGTCGATCAGCCGGGCCGACTCGAGACTGAGCCGGCTGGCGAACCGGCGGACCGCCACCGGGTCGTCGGCACCGTCCTCGATCGCCTCGGCCAGCAGGGACACCGCGCCGATAGGGGTCTTCAGTTCGTGGCTGACATTCGCGACGAAGTCGCGCCGGGTCGCCTCGATCCGGCGCGAGGTGGTCTGGTCCTCGGCCAACACCAGGATCAGCTCCGCGTTCAGTGGGGCGACCCGCGCCGAGAGGTAGGTGGCCGCGCTCCCGCGGCCGCGCTCGATCTGCAGATCCGCGGCCGCCGGCTCGCCGGTCTGCCGCACCTCCCGGACCAGCCCGAGCAGTTCCTCGTTGACCACGCGGGAGCCGCGGACCAGGCCGAGGTTGTGGGCCGGAGTGCTCGCCCGCAGCACCTCGTCGTGCGGCCCGACCACGATCGCGGAGGAGCGCAGCACGGCCAGCACGGCGGAGACCCCGTCGGGCATCACCGGAGCGGTGTAGCGGAGTTCGGAGTCGTCGAAAGGCGTGCGCCGGGACCAGATCCAGACGGCGAAGCCGCCGATGATGATCCCGACGACGAGGGCGATGAACGTGGCGCCGATCGGGTTCACACAGCCGATACTAAAGGGAAAGCTCGCGGTCACCTCACCACTTGCCCAGCAGTCGGCGACCGGGCCGCCGAGCGTTCCAACGATGTTCACCCGGCGTTCACGAATGGCGTTTTCCGGCGCTTCAACGCGCTGTCATAGGGTTGGGCCGATGCGAGGCGGCCAGGTGGGCCGCCCGGCGAGACGAGGTGGATTCGGCATGCGCGACTCGTACCGGGAACAGCTGGAAGACATCCTGAACGACCTGGTGGAGATGTCCCAGCTCGTCGCCGAGGCGGTGCGGGCGGCGACGACGGCCCTGCTGGAGTCGGACATCCACCAGGCGGAGCAGGTGATCAGCCGCGACGACGATCTCGACGAGCGGCAGCACGACATCGAGAACCGGACCTTCTCGCTGCTGGCCCGGCAGGCCCCGGTCGCCGGCGAGCTCCGTACCCTCGTCGCGACCCTGCGGATGGTCAACGAGCTGGAGCGGATGGGCGACCTCGCGGTCCACGTCGCCAAGATCGCCCGGATGCGCTACCCGGACCCGGCGGTGCCGGACCGGCTGCGGCCGAACTTCGTCCGGATGGGCGACGTCGCCGAGAAGATGGTGATCAGCGCCGGCCACACGCTGAGCGACCGCAACCTCGAGCTCGCTCAGGAGTTGCGCGACCGGGACGAGGAGATGGACGACCTGCGGAAGTCGCAGTTCCGGGTGCTGCTCAGCGACGACTGGGAGTACGGCGTCGAGGCGGCGGTCGACGTGGCCCTGCTCGGCCGCTACTACGAGCGGATCGCGGACCACGCATCGTCGATGGCACGACGGATCATCTACATCGTCACCGGCAGTTATCCGGACGACGACAACCAGGTTGTGTCCTAAACCGTGTCCGTTTTGGACATTGCGTCTCAGTGACCCCCTTTCAAGTGGAACGACACCAATCGTTCTGCTAGGGATCCGGTAATTCGGCGACGCCCTCTTTCCTCGGGTGTCCTACCATCCGTTCGGGCGTCCACCGACGCCCTGATTTCCTTGTACGCAAGGCACTCCAGCCGATTCGCCGATCCCGCGGGGTAACCCCGGACCGGGCTTCAACGAGGCACCCTCCAGACGAGTTCCCGACCGGGCCGAATACGAATGGTGACAACCGATCTCGATGTCGCTATGTTCATCCGCAGGGAGAAACTCGGGGGCTCGGGGAATTGCGGGGGTCGGGGAACGCATACGACCATCTCGGATCCATAAGGAGTGAGTTTCTTGAAGTCGTCTTGGAGGCCGTGGGGCAGGCCACTTGCCATTGCCTCGGCTACGGCCCTCTTGATCGGCACCGTTGGGCTCTCCCCCTCGGCGGCTGTCGCGAACTACCCAGACGAGGCCTCGGAGGCGTCCGCGAGCGTGCTCGCGTCGACGCTCATGAAGGACAAGCTCCTCGGTGCCGCGTCGACCACTGCCGGGCTGAAGACCTCGCCCGGACCCAACAACGATGCGCTGAACGTCGATCTGGCCGGTGATCAGGTCGTCCAGCTGGGCGACGTGTCCATCCCGCTGAACGACCTGATCGACTTCGGTTCGATCGGCGCCCTGGGTAGCTCCAGCGAGGCCAGCTCGGCCACCGGCACCCGTTCGGTCAGCGGCCTGGTCGCCGAGGGCGGCTCGGTCACCCTGTCCGGTGACGACGCGTCCTTCGGTGCCGCGACGATCAACCTGCTGTCGCTGTCCGACGCGGCCGATGTCGAGGGCCTGACCGACCTGGCCATCGACCAGCTCGAGCTGAAGCTCGGTGCGTTCGGTTCCGAGGTCGTCGTCGAGGACGGGAAGATCCTCGATCCGGACGGTGTCGGTGGCCCGGGCCAGTACCGCGCCGCTCAGGCCGACCTGCTGGTCCGCTCGCCGCTGGTCAGCGATGCGGCGAACGGCATCTACGGCGCCGCCGGCACCGTGGACACCACCGTCGAGGACCTGATCAACGACAAGCTCGACGTCTCCGCACTGACCGGGCTGCTGTCGGCCGTTCCGGCCATCCCGGAGCCCAAGGTGACCGTGGACAGCAACATGCAGGACACGCTGTTCCAGCGGGTGCTGAACCAGCCGCTCACCTCGCACAGCAAGCTCGTCACGATCGACTTCTCCACCGGTGAGCTGCAGATCCACCTGGATCAGCTGGCCGGCAAGGGCGGGCTGAACGCGCAGGAGCCGAACGCCGAACTGATCTCGTCGGACATCTACCCGCTGATCGCGGAGAGCGTGCACGACATCATGCACGACGCGACGAACCTGATCGTCGGCGCGATCGAGGATTCGCTGGACTCGGTCACGATCACCCTGCAGTTCACCGACGACTACGGTCTGGTCGGCGGCAAGCTGGACGTGTCCTGGACCTTCAGCCTGGCCGACGTGGCCTCCGGCGAGGTCGGCGAGGTCGTCGACAACAGCTCCGGCCTGATCGGCGGCACCACGGGCAGCACCCTGACCACGACGATCAACACGCTGGGCAGCACGCTCGGCACGGTGGTCAGCCCGGTCTACGACCTGATCATCAGCGACGCCGGTGATCACATCTTCGAACTGGCGATCAACGACATCAAGTTCGGGTTCACCTCGACGATCGTCAACATGCTGTCGCCGCTGTTCGACGTGCTGAACGAGTTCGTCTCCCTGCAGGTCAACCACCAGGAGATCGGCACCTGCAAGAACAGCGCCGGCGAGGACGTGACGAACAGTCTCGACCTCTCCGCGCTGAGCCTCGGTCTGGCCCGCTCGGCCGACGGTGGCCGGGTGAACTTCGGCAACTCGTCGACCCGGTTCACCCCTGAGGGTTGTTGAGAACGGACGGGTAGCCGGGCCACACTGACCGGCCATCTGTGAAAGAAGGACCGTCGGCCCTCCGGGAATCTCCCGGAGGGCCGACGCTTTCGTACGAAGCGGGGACTTTGATCATGAAGTACGTGCAGGGCCGCGGCCGGATCCTGATCATCTCGGCGATGATCATCGGCCTGATCGTCGCCGGCGTGGTGATCGCGGTGACCCGGGCCGCCGGCGGTCCCGCGGACAAGCCGATCGCCACCACCCTGGACTGCGCCCAGAACCAGCCGATCGCCACCGCCCTGTCCAGCGGGTCCTCCTGGGCGATGTGCTGGCGGATCGATCCGTACTCCGGCCTGACGCTGGAGAACATCCACTTCACGCCGGTCGGCCGGGCGCCGATCATGGTCCTGGCCTCGCTCGCGATCGGTCAGCTCGAGGTGCCGTACGACACCGGCGAGCGGACCACCGAGGACATCACCGACCACGGCTTCGGCGGCCGGAACCTGCAGACCCTGTCCGGCACCGAGTGCGCCGGCGAGATCCTGACCACCCACGTGCCGAACTTCGGCGACGGCAAGGTCGGCGGCGGCGAGGACCGGGGCGTGCTGTGCCAGGCGGAGGTGGACACCGGCATCGCCTACCGCGCCCAGTCCGGCGGCAAGGTCGACGTCGCCCGCGGCACCGCGTTGAACCTGAGCACGATCTCCAAGGTCGGCTGGTACGAGTACGTCAACAGCTACCAGTTCGGCGCCGATGGCTCGATCCGGCCGGCCCTCGGCGCGACCGGCGACCTGTCCCCGGAGGACTACACCGACGATCCGTCGCAGGGTCGGCCGATCGGGCCGGGCGACAGCCACCATGCCGCCAGCCACTCGCACAACGCGGTCTGGCGGCTGCACTGGGCACTCGGCGGCCGCGGCGGCCAGCGGGCCGAGCAGTACGACGCCGACCTCACCGGTGATCAAGGACCGAAGTCGCCGGAGCTGACCGGCGAGCTGACCCCGATCACCGAGGAGACCACCCGCAAGATCGAGAACCGGCGCTGGTGGCGGATCGTCAACCCCGCCGTGCTGAACGAGGACCGGCACCCGATCTCGTACCAGATCGAGATCGGTGACACCGACTCCTACCGGTTCACCGACGAGGCTCGTGATCATGACGACGCACCGGAACCGGCCTACGACATCGCCTTCACCGAGTACGCCGCGTGCGAGCTCTTCGCGACCAAGAACCGGAGCTGCCCGGAGCGCAGCGTGATGGGCTACCTGCGTGATCAACAGGCCCTGGACGACGTCGTGTCCTGGGTCGCCGTTGGCTTCCACCACGTCGTCCGGGACGAAGATCAAAGCCCGATGGACCTGCACTGGCAGGGATTCACGCTGCTGCCGCGCGATCTGACCGCCCAGCGACCCGACCTGCCCGAGGGCCGGACCAAGATCAACGGTCGCCCGGACGAATCCCGCTGAGCCGGCGGAGTCCGGTCAGCGGATCCCGGCGGCGCGGAGGGTGCGGTCCAGCCGTCGGGCGTGATCGACGAGGGCGTCGGTCACCTGGGCCAGCTCGTCGGGCCGGTCGGCGACCTCGACCGGGAGGGTGCAGCTCATCGCGTCGGTGGCGGGGATCCGGTAGCTGACGACCGTGGCGACACAGGCCACGCCGAGCACCCCCTCCTCCCGCTCGAAGGCCCAGCCGCGGTGGCGGGCCAGCTCCAGTTCCTCGTGCAGGCGCCCGGCATCGGTCACCGTGTGCTCGGTCGCCGCCTCGAGCCGCTCCGGCAGCAGCGCGTCCACCTCGGCCGTGGTCAGCTCGGCGAGCAGCGCCTTGCCGAGGGCGGTCATGTGGGCCGGGCGCCGACGGCCCACCTGGTAGGCGCAGTAGACCCCGTCGTCGTAGTCGTGGGTGGCCAGGTAGAGCACCGCCGCACCGTCCCGGCGCGCGTAGTGGACCGAATGCTTGACGTCGCGGACGAGGGCGTCCAGGGCCTTGGCCACGTACGTCGTCGCGGGATCACGGTCCAGGTAGGCACTCCCGGAGGAGAGCGCGTACGGACCGATCCCGAACGCCGAGCCGGTCAGATCCGACTCGATCCAGCCCAGGTCGCGCAGCGTGCGGACCAGCGCGTACAGGCTCGAACGGGGATACCCGAGCCGGTCCTGCAGCTCCGGAAGGGTCAGCAACTCCGGCGATGCGGCCAGCACCTCGAGGACCCGGATGGCGCGTTCGGCCGACTTCACCGGGCGATAGTCCATCGATCCACCTTCCGTGACACCAGGCCTTGACAGCGGTCTGGACGGATCCTACATTCTAAGTCGCTGGCTGCAGTCTACATATGCAGACTCGATCCATGAATGTAGACGCATCCGTCAACGACGAAGGAGTACGCAGATGGCGGGGAGTCCTCGGCCCACCTCGGGCGCATCGTGATCGCCTATCTGCTCCGCCGGATCGGCTACATGGTGATCACGGTGCTGGCGATCTCGATCGCCTCGTTCGCGATCATCCAGCTGCCGCCGGGCGACTACCTGACCGCGCTGCAGGCACAGCTGGCCTCGCAGGGCGACTCGATCGGCGACGCGCAGCTGCTGGCGCTCGAGGAGCGCTACGGGCTGAACGACCCGATCTACCTGCAGTACCTGAAGTGGATCGGCGGGATCCTGCTGCACGGCGACTTCGGCCAGTCCTTCGAGTGGAACCGGCCGGTCGCCGACCTACTGGCCGACCGGCTGCCGCTGACCGTGGCCATCTCGGTCCTCACCCTGCTCTTCACCTGGGCGGTCGCCTTCCCGATCGGTGTCTACTCCGCGGTCCGGCCGCGCTCGATCGGCGACTACGCGTTCACGACCGTGGGGTTCCTCGGCCTCGCCATCCCGAACTTCCTGCTGGCGTTGATCTTGATGTTCGTCGCGTTCAAGGCGTTCGGGCAGGACCTCGGCGGGCTGTTCTCTCCCGAGTTCGCGGCCTCGGACTGGAACCTGGGCAAGCTGTTGGACCTGTTCTCCCACCTGTGGGTGCCGGTCGTCGTGCTCGGCACCGCCGGCACCGCGGGCCTGATCCGGATCCTGCGCGCCAACCTGCTCGACGAGCTGCGCAAGCCCTACGTCGTGGCGGCCCGCGCCCGGGGCGCCCACGAGCGTCGGCTGGTGATCAAGTATCCGCTCCGGGTCGCGCTCAACCCGTTCATCTCCACCGTCGGCTGGGTGCTGCCGGCCCTGATCTCCGGCGAGGTGATCGTCGCCCAGGTGCTGTCGCTGCCGACCACCGGGCCGGTGATGCTGCAGGCGCTGCTCAGTCAGGACATGTACCTCGCCGGAAGCGTGCTGTTCATCGTCAGCGTGCTCACCGTGGTCGGCACCTTCCTGTCCGACCTGCTGCTGGCCTGGATCGATCCCCGAGTGAGGCATGGCCATGGCTGATCAACAACTGCTCGACGAGCGCGACGACGTCGTCGCCCTGGCCCCGCAGTGGAAGCTGGTCGTCTGGAGCTTCCGGCGGCACCGGATGGCCGTCGCCGGCCTGGTGATCACGGTGATCATCTACCTGGTCGCACTGTTCGCCGGCTTCCTGGCGCCGTACTCCAGCGGCCATCTCGACCCGGAGTACACCTACGCCCCGCCGCAGCAGCTGCACCTGGTCGACCGGTCCGGCGGCAGCACCGAGTTCGGCCTGTACGTGAACGGGCTGACCAGCGTGCAGGACCGGGAGACGCTGAAGCTGACCTATACCGTCGATCCCGGCCAGAAGATCCCGGTCGGGTTCCTGGTCAAGGGCGAGGAGTACCGGCTGTTCGGGTTCCTGCCGGCCGACGTCCATCTGATCGGACCGGTGACGCCCGGGCAGCCGATGTTCCTGCTCGGCGCGGACCGGACCGGTCACGACCTGCTGTCGAGAATGATCTTGGGCACCCAGATCTCGATGTCGATCGGGCTCCTCGGCGTCGCCATCGCGTTCTTGATCGGCGTCACGCTCGGCGGTGTCTCCGGCTACGTCGGCGGCCGTACCGACACGATCATCCAGCGGATCGTCGAGTTCTTCATGTCCTTCCCGACGCTGCCGCTGTGGCTCGGGCTGGCGGCGGCGCTGCCGGCGGACTGGGGACCGCTGACCCGCTACTTCGCGATCACGATCATCCTGTCCATGATCGCCTGGACCGACCTGGCGCGGGTCGTCCGCGGGCGCTTCCTGTCGTTGCGGGAGGAGCAGTTCGTCGAGGCCGCGACGCTGGACGGCTCCCGGCGGGCCCGGACGATCTTCCGGCACATGCTGCCGTCGTTCAGCAGCCATCTGATCGCCTCGCTGACCCTGTCCATCCCGGGAATGATCTTGGCCGAGACGGCGCTCAGCTTCCTCGGCCTCGGCCTGCAGGCGCCGGTCGTGTCCTGGGGTGTGCTGCTGCAGGAGGCGCAGAACATCCGCACGCTGGCCGACGCGCCCTGGCTGTTGCTGCCCGGGGTCGCCGTCGTGGTGGCCGTGCTCTCCCTCAACTTCCTCGGCGACGGGCTCCGCGACGCCGCCGACCCCTACCAGTGATCGGGATGGCCATGAACCAGGACCCGCTGCTCGAGGTCGTCGACCTCAGGACCCACTTCGTCAGCAGTGAAGGCACCGTCCCGGCCGTCGACGGGGTGAATCTGACGGTGGGCCGCAACCGTACGGTCTGCGTGGTCGGCGAGTCCGGCTGCGGGAAGTCTGTCACCGCGCGCTCGGTGCTCCGGCTGGTCGATCCGCCGGGCCGTCACGTCGGCGGGGAGATCCGCTGGGCCTCCCCGTCCGCGAAAAGCGGATCCGGGAACGGCGACCGGGTGATCGATCTGGCCGGGCTCGACCCGCGCGGCGAGGCGATGCGCAGGATCCGCGGCAACGAGATCGCCATGGTGTTCCAGGAGCCGATGGCCTCGCTGTCGCCGATGCACACGATCGGTGATCAGATCGTCGAGGCGATCCGGCTGCACCAGCCCGTGTCCAAGAAGGAAGCCCGCCAGCGCGGGATCGAGCAACTCCGCCGGGTCGGGATCCCCCGGCCGGAGGACCGGATGGACGCCTACTCGTTCCAGCTGTCCGGCGGCATGTGCCAGCGGGCCATGATCGCGATCGCGCTGGCCTGCCAGCCGGCGCTGCTGATCGCCGACGAACCGACCACCGCCCTGGACGTCACCACCCAGGCCCGGATCCTCGATCTGCTGCTCGAGCTCAAGGAGGATCTCGCGATGTCGATGCTCTTCATCACCCACGATCTCGGCGTCGTGGCCGAGGTGGCCGACGACGTCGCCGTGATGTATCTCGGCAAGGTGGTCGAGTTCGGCCCGGTCGACCAGATCTTCCACCAGCCTGCGCATCCGTACACCCGGGCGTTGCTGCGGTCCATCCCGACGTTCGGGCTGGACCGGGGGCATCGGCTCGAGGCCATCCCCGGCCTGGTGCCGCATCCCGGCCGGCGACCCCGAGGCTGTTCGTACCATCCGCGCTGCGATGTCGCGATCGCCGGGCTGTGCGAGCAGACCGCGCCGGTCACCACCCCGCTCGACGACCGAGCGACCGTCCAGTGCCACCTGTACGAGAACGACGGCGGCTCCACCGGCCGGAGGGCCACCGAGGCCGCGGGGCCGAAGGCGGCGGCCCGATGACCGGCCAGCCGCTGCTCACGATCAGCGACCTGTCGATGACCTTCCCGATCCGGCGCGGCATGCTCAAGCGGACCGTCGGCCACGTCCGCGCCGTCGACGGGGTCGACCTGGAGATCGCCGCCGGCCAGACGGTCGGTCTGGTCGGCGAGTCCGGGTGCGGCAAGACGACCCTCGGCCGCTGCATCGTCCGGAGCCACCGGCCGACGACCGGCCGGCTGCAGTACCGCGACGCCGGCGGCCGCACGATCGAGGTCGCGGACCTCACCGGCGACCCGCTGCGCGACTACCAGCGCGAGGTACGGCTGATCTTCCAGGACCCGTTCTCCTCGCTCAATCCGCGGATGACCCTGCGGGACCTGGTCGGCGAGCCGTTGCGGACCCACAAGATCGCCTCCGGGTCGGAGCTCGAGGACCGGGTCGCGGCGATGCTCCGCAAGGTGGGCCTGCGTCCCGACTACATGCGCCGCTACCCGCACGCGTTCTCCGGCGGCGAACGGCAGCGGGTGAACATCGCCCGGGCGCTGATCCTGGAGCCGCGTCTGGTGATCGCCGACGAGGCGGTCTCCGCGCTCGACGTCTCCGTCCGGGCACAGATCCTCAACCTGCTGCGCGATCTCCAGGAGGAGTTCGCGCTGACGTACCTGTTCATCTCGCACGACCTCTCGGTGGTGGAGTACCTGTGCGACACCACCGCCGTCATGTATCTCGGCAAGATCATCGAGCAGGGTCCGACCCGCGAGTTGTTCCGGTCGCCCCGGCATCCGTACACCGAGGCGCTGCTCGGCTCGGTGCCCCGGCCCGACCCGAGACTGCGCGGGCAGGGCCGCCGCCGGCATCTCGATGATGATCTTCCCGACCCGGGCAATCCGCCGGCCGGCTGCCGCTTCCACACCCGGTGCCCGCACAGCCAGACACCCTTGTGCACCAGCGAATCCCCGGCCCTCACCCCGCTCGCCGACGACCGCTCCGTCGCCTGCCACTTCGCTGATCAGCTCGAGCTGGCCGGCATCGGTCCCGTCACCGCGTCACCCACGCGATCGAGCATCGCGCAGCGCGCTCCCGTTCCGGATCACCACCCCGAAGAAGAGGTACCCGAGCCATGAATCAGATCAGCCCCCGTTCCGGATTCCCCCGGCGCCGCCTGCTCCAGGTCGGCGGTACGGCCGCGGCGCTCACCGCGCTGCCCGGCTGCAGCCTGCTGTCCACCGCGCCGACCTCGAACTCATCCTCCCGTGGCCCGGCCTCGGGCATCCAGGGCAAGGAGGCACCCGACCTCGCACAACAGGTCGAGGCGGGCAAGCTGCCGCCGCTGGCGGAACGGCTGCCGAAGGCGCCCGTGGTGATCACGCCGGTCGAGCAGATCGGCCGGTACGGCGGCAAGTGGCGGACCGCCCTGCTCGGCCCGGCCGACGCCGCCTGGCTTGATCAACTGTTCAGCGAGCCGATGGTCCGCTGGAACCCGAACATGAACGAACTGCTGCCGAATGTCGCCGAGTCCTTCGAGGCCGACGCCACCGGCGCCAAGTACACCTTCAAGCTGCGCGAGGGCATGCGCTGGTCGGACGGCGAGCCGTTCACGGCCGACGACGTGGTCTTCGCGCAGAACGATGTCTACAACAACGAGGAACTGTCGGTGGTCGGCGACACCGTGGTGACCGCGACCAAGGTGGACGAGCTGACCGTCACGCTCTCCCTGAGCCAGCCGGACTCGCTGTGGCTGGAGAGCGGGCTCGGTTCGGGGCTGGTCACCAAGCCCAAGCACTACCTGGAGCAGTTCCACAAGAAGTACAACTCCAAGATCAATGATCTTGTGAAGAAGGAGGGCGCCGCGGACTGGGTCGAGTTGTTCGGCCGCAAGGGCGGCGGCATCGAGGGCACCCCGTACAACGCGGTGTGGCAGAACCCGGAACTGCCCCGGCTGCACGCCTGGGGTCCCGCCACCGTGCTCGGCGAGGGCGGCAGCACCGCGTTCGTCCGCAATCCCTATTACTGGAAGACCGACACCGAGGGCAACCAGCTGCCCTACATCGACACGGTCGAGTTCTCGATCATCCAGGACGAGGAGGTGATGCTGCTCAAGGCGCAGAGCGGGCAGTTCGACATGCACTTCCGGCACTTCAACACGTCGCAGAACAAGCCGGTGCTGGCCGACGGCCGGGAGAAGGGCACGTACCGGTTCTTCGACACCAGCCCCGAGATCATGAACAACGCCTTGATCATCTTCAACCTCAGCCACAAGAACCCGGTCCGGCGGGAGATCTTCAACAACCTCGACTTCCGGATCGGGCTGTCGTACGCGCTGAACCGGGACGAGATCATCCAGGTCGCCCACCAGCGCCAGGGCGAGCCGTGGCAGGCCGCGCCTCGCCCGGAGTCTCCGTTCTACGACGAGGCCTTCGCCAAGCAGTACACCGAATTCGACCTGGCCAAGGCCAACGAGCATCTCGACAAGGCCGGCTACCGGAAGGACGGCCAGGGCCGGCGGATCGGGCCGGACGGCAAGCCGATCGCCTTCAACATGGCGTTCGCGGCCGGTTCGGTGGCCAAGCCCTCGGACACCCTGGAACTGGTCCGCAAGCACTGGCAGGAGGTCGGCATCGATGCCCGGCTGCAGCCTCAGGAACGATCACTGCTGGCGTCCCAGAACGAATCCAACGACAGCGACGTGTACGCCTGGGAGGGCGACGGCGGGCTCAACCCGACCCAGGTGCCGGACTGGTACTTCCCCGACCCGGCCTACCTGACCTTCGCCCGCGGCTGGTCGATCTGGTCCGAGGATCCGAAGGCCGAGGACGCGATGGAGCCGCCGAGCGAGATCAAGCGGCAGTTCGACCTGTACGACCAGGTGAAGGCCACCACCGACCGGGCCAAGCAGGTCGAGTTGACCAAGGAGATCCTCAAGATCGCCAAGGAGAACTTCTGGGTGATGGGCACCGTGCTGACCCCGGTCAGCTACGGCATCGCCAGCGAACGGTTCCGCAACGTGCCGGTGCCCGTCGACCCGGCTCAGCCCTTCTACCAGATCGATGTCTGCCAGTCCTACTTCAACAGCTGATCGACCAGAAAGGTGATCATGTCCCTCCTCGATCACACCGTCACCTCGGTGGAGACCTTCGAGATCACGACCAGATACCCACGGACGATCGGACGCAACGCCCGGTTGGGCAGTCACGGCGACGGCCCGACCAGCAACGCCGTGATCATCCGCACCGACACCGGCCGGGTCGGCTGGGGACTGGCCGGCGGCCGGGCAGCCGACCCCGCTACCGTCGTCGGCCGTCCGGTGGGCGAGCTGATCGACCCGGCGACCGGCGTCCCCGACGAGCACCGCTGGCTCGACTTCGCGCTGCACGATCTCGCCGGCGTCATCCTCGACCTGCCGGTGTACGAACTCCTCGGCGCGGCCGGGTCCCGCTCGGTGCCCTGCTACGACGGCGGCATCTACTTCGCCGATCTTGATCCGGACGACGCACCGCGCGGCATCGAAGCGGTACTGGCCGACTGCGCCGCCGACACCGGTCTCGGGTTCACCGACTTCAAGCTCAAGATCGGCCGCGGCAACCGCTGGCAGGACCGGGCGGCCGGTGATCGGCGCGACATCGAGGTGACCCGGGCGGTGCGGGAGGCGTACCCGAACGGCCGGATCCTGGTCGACGCGAACGACGGCTACGACCTGGACGGCTTCCTGACCTATCTGGACGCCGTCGCCGATTGCAACCTCTACTGGGTCGAGGAGCCGTTCCTGGACAACGCTGCCGACCTCGCGGCGCTCCGGGCCCACCTGGACCGGGTCAGCCCTGAGACCTTGATCGCCGACGGCGAGTCCAACCCCGAGGTCGACGACCTGCTCAAGATCGCGGCGGACGGCGGCCTGGACATCCTCCTGATGGATGTCGTCTCGTACGGCCTGACGCCCTGGCGCCGGCTGATGCCGGCGGTCGCGGCCACCGGCACACAGGCCTCCCCGCATGCCTGGGGCCTGCCACTGAAGTCGCTCTACGCGGCCCAGTTCGCCGCCGGGCTGGGCAACATCCCCATCGTGGAAGGGGTTCCGGGCCATACCGCGGACGTCGACACCAGCCCCTATTCGATCAAGGACGGCGTGATCACCGTGCCCGACCGGCCGGGATTCGGCCTCCCCGTACCGGACCGGACCAACTGAGGAGCAACGTGAAGAACCTCCCCGCCACCCATCCGCACGAGTTCCCCCGGCTGGACAGCACCGAGCTGCGGGCCCGCTTCCTCGTCGAGGGACTCTTCGACGGCGACCGGGTCAGCTGGGTCAACGCCCAGGACGACCGGCTGCTGCTCGGCGGCATCACGCTGTCCGGTCCGGCCCGGCCGGTCACGGCGCCGCCGCAGCTGGGCACCGGCGGCGCGCTCTGCGACCGTCGGGAACTCGCCGTCGTGCCGCTGACCGACCGGGTCACGGTGATCGCCGACGGGACGCCGTACGCCCTCGAGCCGCTGGACGTCCTGTACGTCGGGCTGGGCACCGCCGAGGTCAGCCTGGAGGGAATCGGCCGGGTCTACCTGGTGTCCGCGCCCGCCCACCGCGCCTACCCGACGACACCGGCCGGCCGGCAGCAGGCCCACGCCACCGAGCTCGGCGAGCCGGAGCACGCCAACCGGCGCACGATCCGGCGGCACATCCACACCGAGGGCGTGGCCTCGGCGAACCTGGTGCTCGGCGTGACCACCCTGCACCCGGGGAGCGTCTGGAACACCATGCCGCCGCACACCCACGGCCGGCGGACGGAGGTCTACCTGTACACCGGGCTGGGCGCCGATGATCATGTCGTGCATCTGGCCGGGCCGCCGGACAGCACCCGGCCGATCATCGTCGCGGATGATCAGGCGGTGATCAGTCCGGGCTGGTCGATCCACAGCGGGGCCGGGACGCGGGCGTACTCGTTCATCTGGGCGATGGCCGGCGAGAACCAGGACTACGCGGACATGGATCCGGTCGCGGTGGCCGACCTGCGATGACCGGCTTCCAGCTCGACCTCGGTGGCCGGCTGGCCCTCGTCACCGGCGCTAACCGTGGCCTGGGCCTGGCCATCGCCGAGGCCCTGGCCCGGGCCGGGGCCGACATCATCGCGGTCAGTTCGAGCATCGAGCCGGCCGGGACCGAGGTCGAGCGCCGGGTGGCGGCGTTCGGCCGGCACTGCGAGACCCGGCGGCTCGACCTGTCCGACGGCGATGCCGCGGAGGCGTTCGGCGCCGAGCTGGCCGAGCGCCACCCGCCGATCGACATCTTGATCAACAACGCCGGGACCATCCGGCGCGGCCCGGCCGCCGATCACTCCCGGGCGGACTGGGAGCACGTCCTGGCCACGGACCTCGGCAGCCAGTTCCTGCTCACCAGGCCGATCGGGCGGAGCCAGGTGGCGCGCGGCTACGGCAAGATCATCTTCACCGCGTCGGTGCTGAGCTTCCAGGGCGGGATCACGGTGCCCGGCTATGCCGCGGCGAAGCACGGGCTGGTCGGGCTCACCAAGGCGCTCGCCAACGAGTGGGCCGGATCCGGGGTGAACGTCAACGCGATCGCCCCGGGCTACATCGCCACCGACAACAACGTGGCCCTGCGCAACGACCCGGAACGGTCCCGGCAGATCCTCGACCGGATCCCGGCCGGCCGCTGGGGCACGGCCGAGGATGTCGCCGGAGCCGCCGTCTTCCTGGCCAGCGATGCCGCCCGGTACGTGCACGGCACCGTGCTGGCCGTCGACGGCGGCTGGCTCGCTCGTTGATCAGCTGAATTCGGCCGTCACGTGGTAGACCCGGCCGCCCCAACCGTCCTCGGGGAACGAGTCCCGGAACCGGAGGTAGACCGGCTGCGCCGCGTCGCCCTCGGCCAGGTAGGGCGTCAGGTCGATCTCCAGCGCCGCCTTGTTCGACCCGTCCCGGATCGGTTGATCTTCGCGCAGCACGGTGGTCCAGGTCTCGCCGTCGGAGCTGACCTCGACCAGGTACTGGTTCTCGATCGTCACCGTCGCCGTGGCGGCCGTGGTGCCGGCCGGGAACGGGAACCGGTAGACGAAGTAGCTGTTGCCGTCGGCGAACCGGCTCTGCGGTCCGTTGTTGCCCGAGCCGTCGGCGTCGAAGAGCCACGGCAGCTCCGCGGCCGTACCGGTGTCGAAGTCGATCTTGTTCGCGAGCTCGATCTCCGCCTGCCCGGTGAACTCCAGGCCCGGCGACGCCGAGGCTTTCGCGGTCACGGTGTACTTCCCGCTCGCGGTGTCGGCCGGGATCTTGACCGTCATCGGGATCGTGTGTTCGGCGGGCTTGGCGGCTCCGCCGGTGATCAACCGGAACGTGGCCCGCTCGGGTTCGACCGTCCAGCCCTCCGGCGCGTCCAGGATGATCTTGCCGTCGAGCGGGGTTCCGCGCCGGCCGGTCGCCGACAGGGCGAGTTCGAGGTGCACCTCGGTCGGCTCCCCGGCGGCGGGCAGGATCGCCGTCCGGGCCGGGCTCAGGGTCGCCGCCAGCGAACGCTCGGGGGCGCGCTTCGGCACGTCGGCGATCAGGGCACTTAGCGCACTGGCCTGGGTGCGCCAGTCGAAGGCGTTCGGATGATCATCGTTCGTACCGCCGGCCCAGCGGCAGCCGAGCCGGTTGGCCACGTCGCGATCATGGTCCCAGATGCTCGCCGCCTGAGTCCGGACCGCGTCCCGGTAGCGGTCCGCACCGGTGCTGTCGGCCAGGTCCATCAGGTAGCGCAGGAAGATGCCCTTGAACTGCTTGCCGTTGTCGTCGCAGGTGCGGTTCAGCGCGTCGCAGGCCTCGGTGAGCACGCCGTCCACCAGGAGCCCGCCGTCGGCCAGCGCGGCGTCGGCCAGTTCCCGGGCCTTGGCCAGCACGGCCTTGTCACCGTTCGCCCGCCACAGTTCGAGGCCGGCGCCGATCGCCAGGCCCTGGTTGTACGTGTGCACGGTCTGCCCGTTGTTCTGGCAGTCGTCGTTCAGCCCGTCGTTGACCAGGCCGTCGGAGTTGATCATGCCGCTGCCCAGATACCAGTCCCAGGCCTCCTCGGCGCGGTCCAGCCACGCGCTGTCACCGGGGATCCGGTTGTGCAGTTCGGCGGTGAGCCGGATCCACTGCCCGTTGGTCACCGCGTTCTTGTACGTCCGCTCCTCGTTCCACCAGATGCCGCCGCCGCAGCTGCTCGGGTCCCAGAAGTCGTTCATGAACTCGGCGATCGTGACCGCCATGTCCAGGTACTTCTGCTGGCCGGTCAGGTCGTAGGCCTGGATCCAGTTCAGCGCCCACCAGCCGGCGTCGTCGATGGCCCGGCTGGTGAAGTTGCCGTAGATCTCGTCGGTGGACAGCTCGCCGGCCGGGAACGGGCCCTTGTTCGTCTCGAACGTGTGGTCCAGCTGCTCCAGGTAGCGCCGGTCCCCCGTGCGCTGCATGTAGTCGCCGATGGTCTGCAGCGCGACCGCCGAGTTCCACCAGCTGGAGGGGAACCAGGCCTTCTTCTGGTCGTACGAGCTCATCAGCACGTCGGCCGCGACCCGGGCCCGCGCCAGGGCCGTCTCCGGCGGGACTCCGTCCCCGCCCGGCGGTTCCGCCCGGGCAGCACCGGGCGCGGTGAGCCCGGCGATCAGGACGACGGTGAAGAGGGTGGCACCCAGGCGACGGAGCAGGACCATCATTGTCCTTACTTAATCAAGCGGATGGATTTACACCATCCTGACCCACGGTCGCCCGGGTCGTCCACCCCTCGAGGTGAAATTCCTACTTCTTCTTGCCCTGGTTCTTGACGGCCTCGATCGCGGCCGCCGCCGCTTCCGGATCGAGGTAGCGACCGCCCGGGGTGACCGGCTTGAGGTCGTCGTCGAGCTCGTACATCAGCGGGATGCCGGTCGGGATGTTCAGGCCGACGATGTCGGCGTCGCTGACCCCGTCCAGGTGCTTGACCAGGGCGCGCAGCGAGTTGCCGTGGGCGGCGATCAGGGTCAGCTTGCCGGCCCGCAGATCGGGGACGATCTGGTCGTACCAGTACGGCAGCGCGCGGACCAGCACGTCCTTCAGGCACTCGGTGGCCGGCCGGGCATCGCTGGGCAGGCTGGCGTACTTGGCGTCGTTGAAGTTCGCGAACTCGTCGTCCTGCTGGATCGCGGGCGGCGGGGTGTCGTAGGAACGGCGCCAGATCATGAACTGCTCCTCGCCGAACTCGGCCAGGGTCGCCGCCTTGTCCTTGCCCTGCAGGGCTCCGTAGTGGCGCTCATTGAGCCGCCAGGACCGGCGGGTCTCGATCCACATCCGGTCGGCGACACCGAGCGCGATCTCGGCGGTACGGATCGCCCGGCGGAGCAGCGAGGTGTGCACCACGTCGGGCAGCAGGCCGGCCTCGACCAGGAGCTGGCCGCCACGCTCGGCCTCGGCGATTCCCTTGTCGTTCAGGCCGACGTCGACCCAGCCGGTGAACAGGTTCTTGGCGTTCCATTCACTCTCGCCGTGCCGCATCAGGATCAACGTAGACGTCATGGCGCTGAGCCTATCGAGCGTCCACGGTCCGGCCGTTGGCGGCGGTCACCGTACCTCCTTGACATACTCGGCGACCGTGACAGAGACACGTGGGGTGGCCGTCGTGACCGGGGCGAGCAGCGGGATCGGGGCGGCGACGGCACGCCGGCTCGCGGCCGACGGGTACCGGGTGGTCTGTGCGGCGCGACGGCTGGACCGGATCGAGGCGCTGGCGGATGAGCTGGGCGGGATCGCGGTGCGCTGCGACGTCACCGACCCCGCGCAGGTCGCCGAACTGGCCGAGCGGGCCGGCGGCGAGACCACGCTCTTGATCAACAACGCCGGCGGCGCGCTCGGCCTGGAGCCGGTCGCCGAGGCCGATCTCGACGCCTGGCAACGGATGTACGCCACCAACGTGCTCGGCGCCGCTGCCGTCACCAAGGCCCTGCTGCCGACCTTGATCGACAACGCCGGCCAGGTGATCTTCGTGACCTCGGTCGCCGCGGACGGCGGGTACGAGGGCGGCGCGGGCTACTGCGGCGCCAAGGCCGCCGAGCGTTCGCTGGTGCAGACGTTGCGGCTGGAGCTGTACGACCGGCCGGTCCGGATCGCCGAGGTGTCGCCCGGCATGGTGCACACCGACGAGTTCTCGCTGACCCGGTTCGGCGGTGATCAACAACGAGCCGACGCGGTCTACGCCGGTGTCCCGGACCCGCTGACCGCCGAGGACATCGCCGACTGCATCGGCTGGGTGGCGACCCGGCCGGCCCACGTCAACATCGACCGGATGACCGTACGGCCTCGGGCGCAGGCGGCCCAGCACAAGATCTTCCGGGCCTAGGGAGTAACGTCGCGAACATGGCCCGCAGCATCGCAACGTCTCGTACCGTCGAACGCGAAGAGCTTCTCGACTTCCTCCGGACCCGGCACTCGATGGTGCTGGCGACGACCCGCGCCGACGGCCGGCCGCAGTTGTCGCCGGTCAGCGGCGGCGTCGACGGGGAGGGCCGGATCGTGATCTCCACCTACCCGGGCCGGGCGAAGTCGATCAACGTCGCGCGCAACCCGCTGGTCTCGGTCGCCGTGTTCTCGGAGCACTTCAGCGATCCGTGGGTGCAGGTCGACGGCGACGCCGAGGTGCTGCACATGCCGGAGGCCCTGGACGGACTGGTCGACTACTTCCGCTGTATCTCCGGCGAGCATCCCGACTGGGACGAGTACCGGGAGGCGATGCGGCTGCAGGACAAGTCGCTGATCCGGATCACGCCGACCCGCTGGGGCCCGATCGCCCGCGGCGGCTTCCCGGCCGACGTCGCGGCCAAGCTCGACGCCCTGGACTAGGACTCGTCGCCCGGGTCGAGGTGGCGGAAGGCGGCCAGGTTGGCGGTCGACTCGCCGCGGGACCGGCGCCAGGCCCATTCCCGCCGGATGCTGTCGGCGAAGCCCAGCTCGAGAATGATGTTGAACATCGAGTCCGCCGTGTCGGCGACGATGCCGAGCACCCGGTCGATCTCCGCCGCCGTGACGGCCGCCAGCGGCAGGCCGCCGGTCAGGTGGATGTCGCCGTCGGAATCCACGCTGAACGCCACCGCCGAGAGCTTGAGGTTGCGTTCCAGCAGCCGGCGGTAGACCACTTCGTGATCTTGGTCGGGATTGCGGGCGACGAAGGCCCGGATCCCCACCTGGTAACGACCCACGGCCAGGGCACACTCGGTGCGGAGCTTGCGCGTCCCGGGCAGCGTGACGAGGAACAGTCCCGGCTCCGACTCCGACCAGTCCAGCCCCAGTTCGGCCAGCGCACTCCGGATCTCCGCCATCGCCGCCGTCCGTGGATCTGCCATGGCTGCATGGTACGCAGGCATTTCACCGTAGGGTGTACGATGATCGACCTTCCTCCCCAACCCGAAGGGATCCCATGTCGATCTTGGTCACCGGAGCGACCGGAAACGTCGGCCGTCTGGTCATCGACGAACTCATCGCCCGCGGCGCGCCGGCCGTCCGCGCCCTCACCGTCGACCCGGCCCGGGCCGACCTGCCCGACGGCGTCGAGGTCGCCATCGGCTCGATCCACAAGCCCGACACGGTGGTGCCCGCCCTGCAGGGCATCAGCACGCTCTACCTGGCCCCGCACCCGCCGACCGCGCAGGCGGTGGTCGACCGTGCCGTCGCCGCGGGCGTGCAGCGGATCGTGGACCTGACCGGCCCGGCCGGCTCCTGGTGGGACGAGATCGAGCCCGTCGTCGAGGCGTCCGGCCTCGGCTGGACCCACCTGAAGCCGGGCGAGTTCACCCACAACGCGCTGATGTGGGCCGAACAGATCAAGACCGCGCGGGAGGTCCGGGACGCCTACCCGAAGTCGGCCAACGCACTGATCGACCTGGCCGACATCGCCGCGGTCGCGGCCGTCACGCTGCTCGACGACGGCCATGCCGGCCGGGCCTATCCGCTGACCGGCCCGGAGACCCTGACCCGGGCCGAGAAGGTCGCGATCATGGGCCGGGTGGTGGGTGCGGAGGTGCCGTACCTGGAGATCGACCGGGAGGCCGCGATCGCCCTGTGGGAGCCCTCGATGGGCGAGTTCGCGCAGTGGTACGTCGACGGGGCGGGCCAGCTCGTCGAGCATCCGCAGCAGGTCGACCCGAGCCTGGCCGAACTGCTGGACCGGCCGGCGACCACGTTCGCCCAGTGGGCCGAGGCGAACGCCGATCAGTGGCGCTGACCCGACCACCCGCGCCCTGAGCCTGTCGAAGGGCCAAGCCTGATGGGCCCTTGCCCTTCGACAAGCTCAGGGAACGTTGCGGCTCAGGGAACGGAGCGGCTCAGGTCCAGGGGCCGGTGACACCGCCGGGCAGGTCCGCCGCCGGGTCGTAGGGCGTCCGGGTGAGCCGGAAGGAGGCCAGGTCCCAATGGCTCACCCGGCCGTCGACCCGGATCGCCTGCAGGGTCTCGCCGAGGTAGTACTCGTCCAGCCCGATCCAGACGTCCGGCCCGGCCGGGCGGAACCGCGACCCGCGGCCGTTCCCGTACGGGCTCAGCTCGAGCCAGCCGTCGGCCGCGGTCCGCAGCTCGAACGGTGCCGGCCCCCAGTACCAGGTGCCGGTCAGCTCGACCAGGTCCCGCTGACCGGGATCGGCGGTCCAGACCGGCGGGTCCTTCGGCGCATGTTCGGCAACCAGGTCGTACAGCTCGGGCACCAGCCGGCCGGACAGCCCGGCGGTGGTGTTGGCGAGCATGATCACGGCGTCGCCGTCCTCGTCGAACCGCAGGCTGGCCTGGAAGCCGGGCATCGAGCCGCCGTGCCCGTACCGGCGCCGGCCGTCGGTGTTGAAGACCTGCAGCCCGAGGCCGTACGCGCTCGTCCACGGCTGACCGGGCACGTCGATCATGGTGCGCGGCACCCGCATCGCCAGCCGGGCCTCGTCGGAGAGCACCGCCGGATTCCCGGCATGCAGGAAGCCCGCCCACCGGGCAAGATCATCGACGGTCGACCAGAGCTGCCCGGCCGGCGCCATCGCGTCGGCGTCGTGCTCCGGCTCGACCATGATCAACTCCGCGTGCGGGTGCACCGCGTAGCCGTCGGCGTGCGGCGGTTCCGGCCGCGCCGTGGTCCGCGTCATCCCCAGCGGAGCCAGGATCTCGTCGGTGAGCGCGTCAAGCCAGGGCCGGCCGCGGACCTCGCTGATCAACCGGCCCAGGACGCCGTACCCGACGTTGGAGTAGTGGAACACCCCGCGGGCCTCCGGCCGCAGCGCCAGCTGCGGTTCCAGCGCCGGCCAGTCGATCCCGGCCGACCGCTCCCACCAGGGCGCCCCGGTCTCGGCGCGGATGCCGGACCCCTGCGCCAGCAGGTCGATGATCAAGGTCCGGCCGATCGGCATGCCGGGCAGGTGCCGGTCCAGTTGATCATGGAGGTCGATCCTGCCCTCGTCGACCAACCGCAGCACGCCGACGGCGACGAAGGTCTTGGTGATCGAACCGATCCGGTACTGCCGGTCCACCCCGACGGCGCCGTTCCCGTGCCCGTCGGCCGATCCGACCGCGTCGGCCCAGGCCACCGTCCCGTCCCGCACCACGCCGGCCACCAGGGACGGCGCCCGGCTCCGGGACTGCTCGAGCCGCAGCGCCCGGCCCAGCCGCCGGCTCACCTCGCTGTCAAACATCCGCCCATCCTGCCGCACCCACCGGCTTGGCGGTCAGGCGGCGCGGGCGCCCGGTGCGTGCGGCACCCATTCCGCTCCGGCCAGCCGGCCGAGCAGCCCGACCGCCTCGTCGCGGGAGACCCGGTAGTGCTCCGGCCAGACGGTCAGCGCGTCCCGCCAATCCGCGGCCTGCGGATCGTCGGGCGACCCGTCCAGGTCGGCCCAGCGGCGCCAGTGCCCCTCGAAGCGATCTTGGTCGACAACCCGGCCGCGCTCGCGTTGCCCGGCCAGCGCCTGTTCCCGGTCCACCTCGATGAAGATCAACACCGGTCGCCAGCCGCGGGCCTGGGCGAGGCTGCCGATGAGCTTCAGCCGGGCCGGCCGGGTCGCCGGGTCGTGCACGATCAGGCCGTTCCGGCCGGCCGGGCCGCGGAGCAGCTCGGCGAGCGCGCGGGTCTGGTGCAGGGCGTGCACCATCGGCCGCAGGTACGGATACGGCACGCCGGGCGCGATCGCCGACAGCCGGCGGCGTTCGTCCTCGGAGTCCAGGGCGTCGACCCCGCGCAGGTGTGGCAGCACGCGGGCCATCGCCGTGCTCTTGCCGGCTCCCGGAACCCCGCCGACCATGATCAGCGGGGCTTGCTGCTGTCCCCTGTCCATCGTGACCTCCCTGTCGTTCCAGGGTATGCGCGCCGCGAAGTCGTACCGCCGCGCCGGAACCCGGCTCAACCGACCCGGTCCGGATGCGGCACCAATTCGGCACCAACCCGGGCGATCCGGCCCTGCCCCCAGGCACCGAGCGGAGCCAGCGCCTCGTTCAGCGAACGCCCCTGGTCGGTCAGCGAATACTCGACCCGCGGCGGCACCTCCCGGTACACCTCGCGATGCACCAGGCCGTCGGTCTCCATCTCCCGCAGGTGCTGGATCAGCATCTTCTCGCTGACCCCCGGCAGACCGCGCCGCAGCTCACCGAACCGGCGCACGCCGTGCGCCTCCAACTCCCACAGGATGAGGGACTTCCACTTGCCGGTGATCACGTCCATCGCGGCGTCGATCCCGCAGATGTACGGCCCTCGTCGTTCGTTGCGTGTCATCGAATCCTCCACCAGCGTTCAAGACTTACCCATAGGTGAGTATTGAACATAATAGTCGGTACTTGTCCAGACACCAGTGGCGCCGCAGCATGGCTGCATGACCAACGACCACACCGCGTACTCCCTCCTCGGCGCCGGCGAGATGGGTTCCGCCCTCGCCCGGGCCCTGCTCGCCGCCGGCCACTCGACCACCGTCTGGAACCGCACCGCCCACCGCGCCGAGGCCCTCCGTGCCGACGGCGCCCGGACCGCCGGCGACCCGGGCGAGGCGGTCTCGGCGAGCCCGGTCGTGATCGCCTGCCTGTACGACCACGCGTCGGTGCACCAGGTCCTCGATCCGATCGTGGACCGACTGCGCGGCCGTACGGTGATCAACGTCACCACGACCACGCCTGACGAGTCCCGCGAACTCGCCGCCTGGGCGGCTGAGCACGGGATCACGTACCTGGACGGCGGGATCATGGCGGTACCGGCGATGATCGGCGGCCCCGGCTCGTTGATCTTGTACAGCGGTTCCACCGAGGCCTTCGACCAGCAGGAGGCGGTGCTCTCGCTGTGGGGCCGCAGCCGTTACCTGGGCGCGGACGCCGGTCTGGCCCCGCTCTACGACCTGGCGATCCTGACCCCGATGTACACGGCGTTCGCCGGCTTCCTGCACGGCGCTGCCATGGTGGCCTCGGCAGGCGTCCCGGCCACCGAACTGGCCGAACTCGCCGGCCCGTTCCTGACCGCCGTCGTGGAGCCGTCGGTACGGCACTCGGCCGAGGTGGTGGACGGCGGCGACTTCGCCGTCCCGGGACAGCAGAGCCTCGACTTCTCCGACCTCTCCAAGTTCGTCGCCGCCAGCGAGTCGGCCGGCGTCGATCCGGTCCTGATCAACGGCGTGCAGTTGTTGATCAAGCGGCAGATCGACGCGGGCTTCGGTGATCACGGCTTTGCCAGGATCTTCGAGAGCCTGCGCCGGTCATGATCATTTCGAGCTGACCGGCAGCCGCTTCTTGAACTCCTCGGTGAACGCCTTGCGCAGCTCGGCCGAGTCGAGCATCTTGCCGGCGGTCTGCAGCTTGCCCTGGGCGACCCGCTGGCATACGCCGAGCCAGGCCTGCCCCATCGCGTACGTGAACGAGGACGCCACCGCGGCCCCGATGGCGCCGCCGGCGACCGTACCCGCACCGGGAATGAGCTTGAGCAGGCCGGTGAAGGCGGCCCGGCCACCCTGGGTGGCCGCGGTCGTCGAGGCGATCGCCATCAGCGCCGCCCGCTCGAACTTGATCTGGTAGAGCTGCGCAATCTTGGCCATCATGCCAAGCTGGATCGGCACCAGCAGGGTCGCATCGGCGAACGGGATCGGGGTCGCCGCCGCGGCCCCGGCACTGGTGGCCGCGACCGCTATCGCACGTTGCGCCTGCTGCGCCTTCCGAGCCTGATCAATGGTCTGCGCCGCGGTGAGGGCTCCTTCGACTCCTTCGGGCGCAACGCGAAAGGTGGCATCGAGGACTTCCTTCAGCCCGTGCGGCTGCTGTCCGGTGAAGTCGTCGTACCGGGCGTTGGTGAGGAACGGCCGGCCGCCGGCGATCGGCAGCCCCTTGGCCATGATCAACTCCGCCAGCTGGACGGCGTCGGGGTGGTAGCGGCCGTCCCGCATCGGCACCTGGGTCAGCACCAGCACGACCGGCAGCCCGAGCTCGTCGAGGCGGCGGATGAACTCGGCCTCGGTGTCCTCGAACCGGCGGTCCATGCCGCGCACGCAGTACCAGGCCACGTGCAGCTGCTCGCTCAGCGGCAGCCGGCGCATCTCCTTCATCACCTTGTCCAGGTCCGCGATGATCGCCTTGTCGTCGCGGCCGACCTCGAGGCCCTGGGTGTCGACGATGCCGAGGTGGCCCACCTTGTCCAGATAGAGGTGGCTGCCCCGGGTCACCGGCTCGCCGATCCCGGTCCGCGCCACCTCCTCGCCGAAGATCGCGTTGATCAAGGTCGACTTGCCCACTCCGGTCTTGCCGAAGATCGCCAGGTTGAACCGGCCGAGCGACGAGGACTGGCGGTCGAACTCCTGACGGAAGGTCTCCGTGAACCAGTCGGGTGGATCGATCATGGTCACCTCCGCGGGCACCGGGTTAGGACGCGTCCAGCGTACGGTGCGGCCGTCCCGCCACCGGCCAGGAGACCGTTCTCTCATCCCCGAGTCACCCCGGACCAGGACCCTGATCACCCGATCGAGTGGGCACCTCTGCAGTGACGCGCCGGCCAAACGGCTGCTTTTGTGCCGGGTCGGCGGGAGGTGGGGGGTGGTGGGGGTGTTGACCGGGTGAGCCCGGGTGGCTAGGTTGTGGCGAGAAACCGCTTTCTCTCGACTCGGAGTCGCGTCATGTCCCCTCGCACCACACCCCTGCGCACGCTCGGCGCGATCGCGCTCGTCCTCGTCCTCTCGCTCGTCGGGACCGGCTGCGGCCGGAACAGCGCCGGGCCCGCCCAGGACGGCAAGACCACCCTCCGGTTCGCCTGGTGGGGCAACGAGAAGCGGGCCGAGGCCACCCAGCAGACCCTGCGCGCCTTCGAGGCGGCCAACCCCGGGATCACCGTGGTCGGGGAATCCACCGAGTTCGGCGCGTACTTCGACAAGCTGGCGACCGGGGTCGCGGCCGGTGACGCCCCGGACGTCTTCACCCTGGGCGGCGCCTACCCGGCCGAATACGCCGGCCGCGGCGCCCTGCTCGACCTGGCCTCGGTGTCCGGCAGCCTCGACCTCGACGCGCTCGACCCGTCGGCCCGGCAGAACGGCCAGGTCCGCGGCACCCAGTACGGCGTCTCGACCGGCGCCAACGCGCTGGCGATCGTCGCCAACCCGAAGGTGTTCGCCGCGTCCGGCGTGGAGCTGCCCGACGACGACAGCTGGACCTGGGACGACTACGCCGCTCTGGCCACCGAGCTGACCGAGAAGAGCCCGAAGGGGACCTACGGCACCGCGACGCCGCTGACCCACGACTCCCTGGACGCGTACGCCCGGCAGCGCGGCGAGTCGCTCTACACCGAGGACGGCAAGCTCGGGCTGACCGAGCAGACGGTCGCCGCGTTCTTCGACTTCTCGCTCCGGCTGATGAAGCAGCAGGCGGCACCGCCGGCGACGGTCACCGTCGAGGAGGAGGGCGCCAGCACCGAGCAGACCCTGATGGGCCGCGGCCAGGCCGGGATGATGCTGACCTGGAGCAATTCGGTCAACGCGCTCGGCGCCGCCACCGGCACCAAACTCGAGCTGCTCAAGCTGCCCGGCGAGACGCCGACCCCGGGCATCTGGCTGCAGTCCTCGCAGTACTACGCGATCTCGGCCAAGACCGAGCAGGCCGACGCCGCCGCGAAGTTGATCAACTTCCTGGTCAACGACGAGCGGGCCGCCACCGTGCTGCTGACCGACCGCGGCGTCCCGGCCAACCCGAAGATCCGGACCGCGATCGCCGGTCAGCTGACTCCGGCCGGCAAGGTCGAGGTGGACTACGTCGACGCCATCGGCAAGATCAAGTTCGCTCCGACGTACATCGGACCGGTCGGCTCGACCAAGGTGGCCGAGATCACCAGCCGGGTCAGCACCGACGTCCTGTTCGAGCGGATCACCCCCGCCGAGGCCGCGAAGCAATGGCTCACCGAGAGCCAGCAGGCCATCGCCGGCTGACCGACGTTTTCGTTCCGGTCAGGTGGAACGGCTAGAATCGCCGCGCCCGTCCTCTCGACTTCGGACGGCCCTCCACCTGATTGAACGGAAGTAATCACGCATGCCCCTTCGTCAAGATCGGCGTAACGTCGCGATCGTCGCCCATGTCGATCACGGCAAGACCACGCTGGTGGACGCCATGCTGTGGCAGTCGGGTGTCTTCCGGGCCAACCAGGACGTGGAGAGCCGGGTGATGGACTCGATGGCCCTGGAGCGGGAGAAGGGCATCACCATCCTGGCCAAGAACACGGCGGTCGAGCACCGGACGCCGGCCGGCGAGGACATCGTGATCAACATCATCGACACCCCCGGCCACGCCGACTTCGGCGGCGAGGTGGAGCGCGGCCTGGAAATGGTCGACGGGGTGCTGCTGCTGGTCGACGCGTCCGAGGGCCCGCTGCCGCAGACGCGGTTCGTGCTGCGCAAGGCGCTGGCCAAGAAGCTGCCGATCATCCTCGTGATCAACAAGGTGGACCGGCCGGACGCGCGGATCGAGGAGGTCGTCGAGGAGACGTACGAACTCTTCCTCGATCTGCTCGACGACGCCGACACGGACGTGCTGGACTTCCCGGTGGTGTACGCCAGCGCAAGGGCCGGCCGCGCCTCGCTGACGGCACCGGAGAACGGCGGCATGCCCGACAGCGAGAACCTCGCGCCGCTGTTCGCGACGATCTGCGAGCGGATCCCCGCCCCGAGCTACATCGAGGGCGCCCCGCTGCAGGCCCACGTGACCAACCTGGACGCCTCGCCGTACCTGGGCCGGCTGGCCCTCTGCCGGATCGTGGCCGGCGAACTGAAGCGCGGCCAGACCGTCGCCTGGTGCCGCGCCGACGGGACCGTCCGCAACGTCCGGCTGTCCGAGTTGTTGATCACCAAGGCGCTGGACCGGGTCCCCGCCGACAGTGCCGGGCCGGGCGACATCGTCGCGATCGGCGGCATCGAGGAGATCACGATCGGCGAGACCCTGGCCGATCCGGAGGATCCGCGGCCGCTGCCGTTGATCACGGTGGACGAGCCGAGCATCTCGATGACGATCGGCATCAACACCGCACCACTGTCCGGCCGGTCCGGCAAGAACCTGACCGCCCGGCTGGTCAAGGCGCGTCTTGATCAGGAACTCGTCGGCAACGTGTCGATCCGGGTCTTCCCGACCGAGCGGCCGGACACCTGGGAGGTGCAGGGCCGCGGCGAGCTGCAGTTGGCGATCTTGGTCGAGATGATGCGCCGGGAGAGCTACGAGCTGACCGTCGGCAAGCCGCGAGTGGTCACCCGCGAGATCGACGGCAAGCTGCACGAGCCGGTGGAGCGGCTCACCATCGATGCGCCGGAGGACTTCGTCGGTGTGGTCACCCAGCTGCTCGGCCTGCGCCGCGGCCGGCTGGAACAGATGATCAACCACGGCACCGGCTGGGTCCGGATGGAGTATCTGGTGCCGGCCCGGGGCCTGATCGGCTTCCGGACCGAGTTCCTCACCGAGACCCGCGGCACCGGCCTGATGCACCACGTGTTCGAGACGTACGAACCGTGGGCGGGCGAACTGCGGACCCGGCCGACCGGCTCCCTGGTCGCCGACCGCACCGGCGCCGTGACCGCGTACGCCCTGTTCAACCTGCAGGAGCGCGGCACCATGTTCGTGGCGCCGGGCGTCGAGGTCTACGAGGGCATGATCGTCGGCGAGAACGCGCGCAGCGACGACATGGACGTCAACCCGACCCGGGAGAAGAAGCTGACCAACGTCCGCTCCTCCACCGGCGAGGAGCTGGAGCGGCTGGTGCCGGCGAAGCCGATGGGGCTGGAGCAGGCGCTGGAGTTCTGTCGCGAGGACGAGTGCATCGAGGTCACCCCCGACGCGGTCCGGATCCGCAAGGTCGTCCTGAATGCCTCGGAGCGGGCCCGCAGCCGCTCCCGGAGCCGCTCCGTTACGTAACCGTGACGCCCTGACCGCGGGAACCGTTCGCCAGACCGGCCCGCCATGGTTCAGGATTTATTCAGCAAGTTCGTTACCCGAAAGCATGCAACCTACGGTCCTTCCCCGCCGTATTCGAGGTACGAGCAGCAAAGCTCGCGGGACAGGGGGAGGACCATGTTGAAGAAGTTTGCGCGCGTGATCGTGGGGGTCATCGCGGCAACAGCGTTGGCGGTCGGCGTTTCCGCCGCACCGGCGCTGGTGGCACCGTCACTGGTGGCTCCGGCCGCGGCGGCATCGTACGTATCCACGAAGTACTCCTCGCCGAAGTACGGCGAGCGTTCCAAGGACGTCACGGCGCTGCAACAGCGACTGGTCAAGGCCAAGGTGCTGGCCAAGAAGTACGTCACCGGTTACTACGGGCCACTCACCAAGAAGGCCGTCAAGAAGTTCCAGAAGAAGGTCGACCTCAAGGCCACCGGCAAGGTCACCAAGGCCACCTGGAAGAAGCTGGTCGCGAAGACCGGCAAGATCAAGATCAGCAAGGCCAAGAAGTCCAGCAAGAAGATCGATCGCCGCTGTAAGAAGGGCGAGGTGCTCTGCATCGACAAGACCCGCGACAAGGTCTACTACATGAAGAGCGGCAAGATCATCAAGACCATGGACGCCCGCTTCGGTTGTGCGAACAGCCGGACCCGGGAAGGGCGGTTCTCCGTTCTGCGCAAGAAGAAGCACGTGATCTCGAACCTCTACGGTTCGCCGATGCCGTACTCGATCTTCTTCAGCGGCGGCCAGGCCGTGCACTACTCGTCCGACTTCAAGGCCCGCGGCTACAACGGCTGCAGCCACGGCTGCGTCAACATCCGCGACAAGAAGACCCTGGCCTGGGTCTACAAGCGGATCGACGTCGGCGACCCGGTGATCGTCTACCGCAGCTGACCAGCCACCCGAACACACACCTGAGCCTGTCGAAGGACCCCTTCGACAGGCTCAGGTCTTGTTCTGGGTCTCAGGCTGCTTTCAGGTTCACTCGGCGGGCGTCGACTTCTTCGCGGTACGGGAAGCGGTCGGCGCCTCGGCCTTGCCGGCAACGGTCTCGCGCAGCTTGGCGACGCCGTCCTGCAGCCGCTCGAGCATCGGGTCGAGCGAGCCCGCGGCGTCACCGAGGACACCCTCGACACCGAGCTTGCCACGGCCGGCCAGGTTGGCGTAGGTCTTGCCTGCCTTGACCCGGCGGTCGTCGGCGTAGTCGCCGATCCGGGTCAGCTGCTGCTTGGTGAACTCGGGCATGCCGCGGACCAGCTCGGGCAGCGACCGGCCGTTCAGCTCACCGGTGGCCTGGTTGAGCTTCTCGCCGGCCTCGTTGACCCGGTCGGTGGCCCGCGCGACCCGCTCGTCGGAGTAGGCCCGCAGGGCGGCGATCCGGTCGTTGACCAGCTGCCGGGACTCGGTGGCGGCGGCCAGCAGACGCTCGGCGACGACCTCGGTCAGGCCGGCGACGGCGTACAGCGGCGCCAGCTCGGAAGAGGTGGCAGCCTTGCGGACCTGCTCGTTGACCCGCTTGCGCTTCGTGGTGGTTGCCATGGTGATCATTTCTCCTTGGAATCGTTGGATGGCCGGTGGCCCGCAGCGTTCTCGTTGACGAATGAGGTGTACACGTCGAGCAGCACCCGCTTCTGCCGCTCGTTGATCAAGGGGTCGGCCTGGACCGCCTCCTCGACCCCGGTCGGCGGCCGGTCTTCCTCGTCGAGGATCCCGGCGCGCACGTACAGGGATTCGGCCGACACCCGCAGCGCCTTGGCGAGCTGTTGCAGCACCTCGGCGGACGGCTTGCGGAGGCCGCGTTCGATCTGACTCAGGTACGGGTTCGATACGCCCGCCTTGGCCGCCAGCTGCCGCAGGGACAACTCGGCCGACCGCCTCTGCTCGGCGATGAACCCGCCGAGCGAGTCGAGCGGGGAACGTTTGCTGGTCACGCACCCATAGTGCTTGCAATTGCAAGCAGATGCAAACTCTGGTTAGCGTGACTGCCGTCACGCCCGTGTCTCAGCCCGGTTAGCCAACCTGCCAGTCGTGCCGGTCCTGGCGCCGGTAGCGGTGCCGGGTCGTCGCCGTGAAGGCCGTACCGTCGAAGTGCCGGGTCTCCACGGTCAGTTCGTCGCCGACGATGTCGATCACGTTGTAGCTGTTCGGCTCGCCCTTCAGCCGGTCCGAGATCGCCGTGCCGGATTGGGCCACCACCATCCCGTCGACCACGTCGCTGTAGGCCAGGTGGATGTGCCCGCCGAGCAGCAGGTCGGCCCGGCGGTGCAGGCGTCGCAGGGCCAGTCCGGACCGGCCGACCAGGCCCCGGCGGAGACCGGCCGGGGTGAGCAGGAACGGGTGGTGGGCGATCACCACCCGCAGGTCCGTGGGCCCGGCCCGGTCGAACTCCGCCAGGATCCCGGCCAGCTGCCGGGTGTTGATCCGGCCCCGGGACCAGTCCGGGTGCAGGCCCCACTGGCGGGCCGTGTTGACGCCGACCGCCAGGACCCCGTCGGCCGTGCAGGTGACGGCGCCGTGCGGGTCGGTCCCGATGTGTCGGCGCCACCGGCGCCACGGCCGGGTGAACCGCGACCAGAGCCGCCAGCCGGGAAGATCATGATTGCCCGGCACCACCAGCGCCGGTGCCGGGAGCCGGTCCAGGAAGTCACGGGCGGCGCGGAACTCCCCGGCCCGGGCCCGCTGGGTCAGGTCGCCGCAGATCGCGATCATGGTCGGCGCGACCTCGCGGAGCGAGTCCAGCAGGGCCTCGGCGACCGCCGGCAGGTGCCGGCCGAAGTGCAGGTCGGACAGCTGCGCGATCCGCACGGTCGGGCCGGTCATGATCGACTTCCCGGCATCAGGACGGTCAGCGCCGACGGCCGGATCTCGTACCGCAGCGGCAGTTCGAGCTGACTGATCTCGCCGTCGCTCATGACGCTCATGTACGACAGTGTCGGCGAGGAGATCTCGACCGCGCGCCCCTCCAACGCGATCACCCGCTGGTCCTGCTGCCAGCTCCCGTCCAGCAGCCGGGCGGTGATCACGAGCAGGTCCCACAGCCGCCGACCGGCCGGTCGGCCCAGCGTGCCCCGGTCCGCCGCGACGTAGACCGCGAGCCGGCCGGTGTCCAGTCGATCCCTGCGGTGGAAGGGTTTGCTGGTCGACAGCGGGTTGTCCGCCACGACGATCAGCCGGGTCTTGACGGAGTGCTCGGTGCCGTCGACGGTGACGGTCAGCGGCATCCGCGGGTAACGCCAGAGCAGCCGGGCGATCCGGCCGAGCAGCGGCACGGTCTGCCAACCGGCACCGCCGCGCAACCGCTCGCGGAGCCGGCCGAGGTGCGGCGTCATCGCCAGCGTGGAGCTGCACAGGAACGGCAGTCCGTTCACCGAGGCGACATCGATCCGGCCGACCGGTGCGGTGATCAGTGCCGCGACCGCGGCCTCGAGCTCGGCCGGCACGCCCAGGTCCTGGGCCAGGACGTTGACCGTCCCGGCGGGCAGTACGCCGAGCGGCACCGGGCTCCCCTCCAGCCGGGCGGCGACCGTCCGTACCGTGCCGTCGCCGCCGGCGACGATCACCGCCTGCGGGTCGTCCGCCAGCAGTTCCCGCAGGTCGGTGGCCACGGTCACCGGATCGAAGGGCCGCAGCGCCGCCGTCACGCCGTGCCGGCCGAACAGCTCCGCCAGCCGCTCCGCCGGCGGCTCCCGGTCGGAGAGGAACGCGCCGGCCCGCGGGTTGTAGACCACCGCGACCCGGTCCACCGCCGGCCTAGGCCGCGGCGCCACGGACCGCCCGAACCGGCCGCGGAGCGTCTCGATGATCTTGGCCGGAAGACGTCGTGATCGTTTCGGAACGACCGGGTCCGGGTACTGACTGCTTCATGGATACCACCGTACGCACTCTCCTGATCGTCATCCTGGTCCTTGTGATCATCGGGCTGGCGGTCAGCGTTTTCGGACTCTTCTGATCACCTCAGTGGCCCGTTCCCGGGCATCGCCGACGATGCCCCGACCGCCGCTCCACCACCTGAAGAGCACCCCACTCCCGGGGCCCCGGCACCCGCCTGCTACGGCGCGGTCTCTTGTGCCCCGGGCAGCCGATCGGCCAGAGTTAGGGCACGTTCAGGGGCGAATTTCTGTGGAGGAGCGAGCGAGATGGCTGAACCGACCGCGCAAACCGAGACCCCGGGGGGTCAACCCGAGCTGAAACGTGTGCTCGGGCCGAAGCTCCTCCTGCTGTTCATCGTCGGCGACATCCTGGGCACCGGCATCTATGCGGTGACCGGCAACGTGGCCAAGGAGGTCGGCGGCCTGGTCTGGGCGCCGTTCCTGGTCGCCTTCCTGGTCGCCACGATCACCGCGTTCTCGTACCTGGAACTGGTCACCAAGTATCCCCAGGCGGCCGGTGCGGCGCTCTACACGCACAAGGCGTTCGGGGTGCACTTCGTGACCTTCCTAGTCGCGTTCACGGTGATGTGTTCCGGCATCACCTCGGCCTCGACGGCCGCCCGCGCGTTCGCCGCGAACTTCGAGGCGACGATCAACGTGGTCCGCGGAGCGATGAGTCTTGAGGAGGTCGAGGTCAGCGACGGACTGATCACCGTGCTGGCGATCTGCTTCATCGCGCTGGTCCTGTTGATCAACCTGCGCGGCGTCGCCGAAGGCGTCTGGACCAACGTCGTGCTGACCTGTGTCGAGCTGACCGGCCTGCTGATCGTGATCTTCGTCGGGCTCTTCGCGCTGACCCAGGGCAAGGCGGACTTCTCCCAGGTGGTCCTGTTCGACGACCCGAAGGACAAGGGCGTCTTCCTGGCCGTCACGGCCGGCACCACGCTCGCCTTCTTCGCGATGGTCGGCTTCGAGGACTCGGTCAACATGGCCGAGGAGACCAAGGACCCGTCCCGGATCTTCCCGAAGATCCTGCTCACCGGCCTGACGATCACCGGCGTGATCTACCTGCTGGTGTCGATCTGCGCGGTGGCGATCGTTCCGGTCGGCGAGCTGGCCGCCTCCTCGACACCGCTGCTGCTGGTGGTCGACCAGGGCGGCGCCGGCCCGTTCTTCAACTCGATCTTCCCGTTGATCAGCATGACCGCCGTCGCCAACTCGGCCTTGATCAACATGATGATGGCCAGCCGGCTGCTCTACGGCATGGCCAACCAGCGGGTGCTGCCGCCGATCTTCGGCCGGGTGCTGCCCGGCCGCCGGACCCCCTGGGTGTCGATCCTGGTGACCACCGCGATCGCGGTCGGCCTGATCACGTTCGTCGGCCAGATCAGCGACCTCGGCGGCACCACGGCGCTGCTGCTGCTCGCGGTCTTCACGATCGTCAACATCGCCTGCCTGGTGCTGCGCAAGGATCCCCAACCGCACAAGCACTTCGTGGCCCCGACCGTACTGCCGATCATCGGCGCCGTGTGCTGCGCCTTCCTGGTCGGACCCTGGACCGGCCGGGCCTCGTTCCAGTACGTGATCGGCGGCATCCTGCTGGCGATCGGCGTCGTGCTCTGGGCGATCACCTGGTTCTTCAACCGCGCGATCTACGGCCGCAAGACCTACCTCAAGGACCCGGAGGCACTGGACACCGACGGTCCGCAGAACTGACCCGTCGCGTCGGCTCGATGTCGCGAAAGCGCTCGAGCTGACGCGCTGGAGGCCATTCCAACGTTGAACCGGTCGCGTTGAAGAGGTCTGACGACAGTCGGACTAGGTCGCGTCCAGCGCAGCGTGCAGAACTGCCGCCATGCGACTCGCGGCGTCGCGGTCGGTCCGGTAGGTCACCGGCGGGATCCGTTCGTCCCACAGGATTCCGTCACGGAGCGTCCGGTACTGATCCACGCCGCGCGGGTAGGCGATCCCGTCGAGTTCCATTTCGGCATGTCGGGCGCAGATCAGGGCTGACTGCGCCGGGCTCGTCCGTGGGGAGATGTACTCGCCGAAGCGCAGGAACCGCTGGCCGGGGAGCCTCAGGCTCTCGAGCAACACGGGGTCCTGGAAGCGGCCGGGTCCGCGCGGCCAGAGATGGGTTTCGACATAGGCGAAGCTGTCCGGTGCGCACAACCAGGCAGCCGACAGGCGAAGCGCCGACCGGCGGTAACCGGTTGGGTACGTGATCAGGAGCGTCAGCGCGGTGCTCGACCACATGTCGTGGACCACCCGCCGCTGCAGATCGTTGATGGCCGCTTCGACCGGGTCGGGGTCGGTCGAGGGCGGCTGTCTGCTCCAGGAGTGATCACCGTCCGGGCTGCGCAGGGGATCTCCGGGTTCGGGCGGCCGTTCCTGCCACGGCGTGACCAGCGCGGCCGGGTCACGGTCCCAGACCACGCCGTCCTTGACCCAGCCTCGATCGCGCCATGCAGCCAGCTCCGCGGACGACAGGGCAACGAGTCGGTCCGCCGCCGCCCGGCCCGCGTCGCCTTCCGGATCTTGATCAACAACGATCCCGAACGTGCCCAGCTCCGCGCTCCGGAAGACCGCGGCGAACCGGGTCGGGCTGATCACCCAGCAGCCGAGGACAGCCAGCGATTCCAACTGGCGGGCGATCCCCAGGGTCCAGATGAAGCGATCCAGGTTGTCCAGCGCCCAGACATCGGTCGGTGCCAGGATCTCCAGGGCGAGCGAGACCCAGCCCGACCTACGGGGCGGCGTCGTGGATGGCAGCACCCGGGCTTCGAACCACTCCTCCATGAGCCAACGGTAGGGCGCAAATCGGCGCCCTACCGGGACTAGTCGGAAACCACACCGCTCCCGTTGATCAGGCGGTGGTGGCGGCCGGGACGGTGGCGGTGATCAAGGTGCCGTCCGGGCGCTTCTCGCCGGTCCGCAGCCGCGGTACGTCGGTCAGTCGCGGGCCCTGGCCGTCCAGGGCGACGGTGACCGGGCCGGCCTCGTCGACCAGCACGTCCTGACCACGGACCACGACCGCGGCACTGCCGCCGTCCTCGACCGTGAAGGTCATCCTGGTGTGCTCCAGGTCGACCCGCAGCCGGGTGCCACGGATGGTGACCCGGAAGGTCAGCGACGGCCAGCCGTCCGGCAGCCGCGGGTCGAAGGTGATCGTGCCGTTGTAGTCGCGCATGCCGCCGAAGCCGTACACCAGGGCGGCCCAGACACCACCGGTGGAGGCGACGTGCACGCCGTCGGTGGTGTTGCCGTGCAGGTCGGCGAGATCGACGAACAGTGAGCTCTGGAAGTACTTCAGCGCCAGTTCGTGATAGCCGACCTCGGCCGCGATGATCGACTGCACGACCCCGGACAGCGTCGAGTCGCCGGTGGTGATCGGGTCGTAGTAGTCGAAGTCGGCCCGCTTCTGATCAAGAGTGAAATGATCACCCTGCAGGAACAGCGCCAGCACGACGTCGGCCTGCTTCAGCACCTGGAACCGGTAGATCACCAACGGGTGGTAGTGCAGCAGCAGCGGCCGCTTGTCCTGCGGCGTGTTCGCCAGGTCCCACACTTCGCGATCAAGGAAATGCGCGTCCTGCGGATGGATCCCGATCACCGGGTCGTAGGGGATCGCCATCGCGGTGGCGGCTTCCTCCCACTCGTCCGGCTCCTCCGGCTTCAGGCCGCAGCGCAACACCAGCCGCTGGTACGCCAGCTCGTCGGTGGCGGCCAGCTGCCGTACCGCCTCGGCGGCCTTGCGCAGGTTGAACCGGGCCATCACGTTGGTGAACAGGTTGTCGTTGACCACCGTGGTGTACTCGTCCGGACCGGTCACCCCGTGGATGTGGAAGGTCCGGAAGCCATCCTCCCGCCAGAACCCGAGGTCGGCGAACATCCGAGCGGTCTCCACCAGGATGTCCACGCCCTCCCGGCGCAGGTAGTCCTCGTCGCCGCTCGCCGCCACGTACTTGCACAGGGCGAACGCGATGTCGGCGTCGATGTGGTACTGCGCCGTGCCGGCGGCGTAGTAGGCCGAGGCCTCCTCGCCGTTGATCGTCCGCCACGGGTACAGCGCGCCGCGCTGGGCCAGCTCGGCCGACCGGCGCCGGGCCGCGTCCAGCATGTTGTAGCGGAACCGGAGATTGCTCCGGGCCGCCCACGGCGTGGTGTACGTGAGGAACGGCATCACGTAGATCTCGGTGTCCCAGAAGTAGTGACCGCCGTAGCCGGAGCCGGTCACGCCCTTCGCCGGGACGCCGGACTGCTCCGACCGCGCGGTCGCCTGGGCGATCTGGAACAGGTTCCAGCGGACCGCCTGCTGCACCGCCGGGAAGCCCGGGATCTCCACGTCGGAACGCTTCCAGAACTCGTCCAGCCAGGCCCGCTGATCACTCAGCTGCAGCTCGACGCCGTGCTCCTTGACCCGGTCCAGCGTGCGCCGGCAGCGGTCCACCAGCTCGCGGACCGGCACCCCGCGCGAGGTGTGGTACGCGACGACCTTGGTGATCTTGATCGGGACGCCGGGCTCCGCGTCGATCCGGAACACCATCTTCCCGGTGTCCTCGTCGGCGTGGATCAGTTCGGTGTGCTCGCAGGCCGTCTCGATCTCGTGGTCGGTGCCGACCGCGAGCGTCATCTGCGAGTTCGCGGACCGGTAGCCGAGGGTGATCCGGCGATCGCCGCACCAGTGCGCCTCCGGCAGCAGCACCCGGGACTCGAACCCGGAGGCCTTCCGCGGGTCGACGCCCTCGCCCATCGCGGCGGCTCGGACGTGGTACTCGTCCTTGCCGTCCTGGCGGTTCAGGATCTGCGAGGAGATCACCACCGGAGCCGCGTCGTCCAGCATCGTGACCTCGATGGTCATGATCGCCAGGTGCCGCTGGGTGAACGAGACCATCCGGGTCGACTCGACCCGGACCCGCTTCCCCGCCGGGGTACGCCAGATCACGCTGCGCCGCAGCACGCCGTCCCGGAAGCTCAGCGTCCGCTGGTAGTGCTCGAGATCGGCCACCGACAAGAGCAGCGGCTCGTCGTCGACGTACAGCTTCATCACCTTGTTGTCGGGCACATTGACGATCGTCTGCCCGACCCGCGCGAAGCCGAACGCCTCCTCGGCGTGCCGGATCGGCCAGGTCTCGTGGAAGCCGTTGATGAAGGTCCCGTGCGCATGCGCGTCGCGGCCCTCCTCGACGTTGCCGCGCATGCCGAGATAGCCGTTCCCCACGGCGAACAAGGTCTCGGTCAGGCCGAGATCATGGGCGCTGTAGGAGTTCTCGCTGAGCTCCCACTCGTCCAGGCCGAAGCGAGTCCGGTCCATCGGATCGGACTCCGTGAATTGCTTGATCATTCCTTGATTAACTCCGCCAGGTCAGCGACCACGAGGTCTGCTCCGGCGGCATGGAGACGCTCCGGACCGACACCGCGGTCAACCCCGATTACGAGTCCGAATCCCCCAGCGCATCCGGCCTGGACGCCCGAGATGGCGTCTTCGATCACGATACTGCGATTGACCGGTGCGCCCAGCCGACGCGCCGCGAATTCAAACGTGTCGGGCGCCGGCTTCCCGGCCAGTTCCTCGTCCGCCGCGACGACGCCGTCGACGACCAGACCGAACCGCTCGGCCAGGCCGGCCGCGGCCAGGACGGCGGGCGCGTTCTTCGAGGACGAGACCACCGCCAGCTGCGGCCCGGCGTCCCGAAGCTGGTCCAGCAGGTCCACCGAACCGGGGTACGGCTGCACGCCGTCGGTGGCCAGCACCGCGGCGAACAGGTCGTTCTTCCGGTTGCCCAGCCCGCACACCGTCTCGGCGTCGGCCGGGTCGTCCGGGCTGCCGTCCGGCAGGTCGATGCCGCGCGAGCGCAGGAACGACCGGACACCCTCGTAGCGGGGCTTGCCGTCGACGTAGTCGAAGTAGTCGTTGTCCGTGTACGGCTCCGCGACGCCCCGGGCGGCCAGGAACTCGCTGAACATCCGCTGCCAGGCGCGCATGTGCACCTCAGCGGTCGGCGTCAGCACGCCGTCCAGGTCGAACAGAACCGCCGCATAGCCGGTGAAGTCGACCTGCGGAGGGTGGCCGGCGGGGTCCGTCCGGGCTGGTTCGGAGTCAGTCACGGCGTAAAGCGTAACGAGTGGTTCACCCTGCGGCTCACCAGTCGGACGGTAGCGCCGCGCGCAGCTCGCCGACGGGCTCCCCGCGACCGAGCACCGGCGGCCGGGCCTGCTGCCGTACGGTCTCGTGGTCGAAGCCGAGCCGGAGCAGCAGCGCGGCCATCAGCACCGGCCGGGCCCGGGTCGAGCCGTCGTCGATCTTCAGCGCGATCCCGCGGCCGTCCGGCAGCCCGGCCGCGTAGACGGCCTCGGCGCCGCTCTTGGCGACCAGCCCGGGCACCGCCCGGAGCAGCGCCCGTTCGTCGCGGTGGGTGCCGGACACCCGTTCCGGATGGGTACGGATCGCGGCCGCCACCCTGGCCTCCGCCGAGGTTCCGGTCGCGGCACCGAGCCGGCCGAACGCCCGGGCCAGGCCGGTCAGGGTCATGCCGACCAGCGGAGCACCGCAGCCGTCCACGGCGACCGGGTCCGGCCGGTCACCGGTCAGGTCGGCGATCGCGGCCAAGATCCCTTGCTGGACAGGGTGTTCCGGGTCCAGGTAGCTGTCCACCGGCCAGCCGTTGACCGAGGCCGTCATGATCATTCCGGCGTGCTTGCCGGAGCAGTTCATGGTGATCGACTGCGGCTTTCCGCCGGCCTGCTGGACGGTCAGCCGCGCGTCGTCGTCGATCGGCCAGTCCGGTGGCGTCTGCAGCGCCGCCTCGGTCTGACCGGCCCTGGCGAGCAGTTCTCGTACCGCCGCGACGTGGAAGGGCTCGCCGGTGTGCGACGCACAGACCAGGGCCAGCAGTTCGGGCGGCAGGTCGAGCCCCAGCCGCATCATGCCGACCGCCTGCAGCGGCTTGACCGAGCTGCGCGGGAAGAACACGCTGCCCGCGTCACCGAGGGAGGCGGTCAGCGAACCGTCCGGTCCGGTGATCGCGACGCGGCCGTGGTGCACGCTCTCGGTGAACCCGCCGCGGACCACCTCGACCAGAACCGGATCTCTCACCAGGCGAGAGTAGCCGTGTCCTGAGCCCGTCGAAGGATCAGCGGAGCCGGGCGCGGACGTGCAGGCCGACCTCCGGATCGACCAGCGGCTCCTGGGCGGCGGCGATCTCGACCTCGCCCGCGACGGTCAGCTCGGCATCGGTCGGCACGTTGCGCTTGACCAGGCCGAGCGCGATCGGGCCCAGCTCGTAGTGGCGGGCCGAACTGCCGGCGAACCCGACCGCCCGGCCGCCCGCCTGCAGCGCCGCACCGGGTTCGGGCAGCGCGTCGACGCTGCCGTCCAGGTGCAGCAGCACCAGCCGGCGCGGCGGCCGGCCCAGCGTGTGGATCCGGGCCACCGTCTCCTGACCGCGATAACACCCCTTGTCCAGGTGTACGGCGACGCCGAGCAGACCCAGCTCGTTGGGGATCGCCCGCTCGTCGGTGTCCGGGCCCAGCCGCGGCACCCCGGCGGCGATCCGGCGCGCCTCGTACGCCCAGGTCCCGGCCAACTCACGGCCCGCCAGCAGGCCGGCCACCCGGTCCCGCGGCAGGAAGAGTTCCCGGCCGCCGAGCGAGTCCTCGCCCGCCCTGGTCGCCAGGACCTCGTCCTCGGGCAGGCCCAGCGTCTCGGGCGCCCAGACCAGGCCGAGCTCGGCCGACCGGTCGGCCACCTCGACCCGCATCATGAAGCGCATCCGGTCCAGCCAGCCGGCCGCCGCCGCGCCCGCGCCGGGCTCCGTGTGCGCCCAGAACGTGGTCCCGTCGTCGACCCCGTACAGGGCGTGCTCGAGATGGCCCTGCGGATCCAGCACCAGCGTCGTGGTGCCGACCCCCGGCTGCAGTTGTTCGAGGTGCTGGGTGGTCAGCGAGTGCAGCCAGGTCAGCCGGTCCGGACCGGTGATCGTGATCACGTCGCGGTGCGACAGATCGACCAGCGCGGTCCCCTCCTCCAGCCGCCGCTGTTCCCGCATCGGGTCGCCGTAATGCCAGACCGCGCCCTGGTCGATGCCTTCCGTCACCTGCACACTCACGTCCTCAGCCTATGTCCCCCGATCCGTACCCCGTTCGCGATCTTGATCACCGGTCGGTCCCGGTAGCGTTGGCGCGATGTCGGTCCATCCGCTCACCCCGGCTCGCCGAGCCGCCGCGTTGGCCGCGCTGCGCGGCCTGGCCGAGGGCAGCCCGGTCGCGATCGTCGCCGAACAGCACCTCGGCCACGACTGGGCTCCGGTGACCCGGCTGACCCTGGACCGCGAGCTGCCGGGCATCGGCGACTCGGTCGTGGTCAAGACGCGCCGGGTGGACGGCTCCGGGCATGGCGGCCCGGCCTACCTCCGCCGCGAGGCGAGCGGGCTGGGTTACGCCGGCTTCAGCGGGGTCGCCGCACGGCTGCTGTACGTCGATCCGACGGCGGACCTGACGATCCAGTCCGACCTCGGCGACTGGCCGACGCTGCAGGACCTGCTGCTCGGCTCCGATGCCGCGGCGGCGCGGGCGGCGATGATCGAGTTCGGCACCGCGCTGGGACGGCTGCACGGCGGAACCCTGGGGCTGGGTCCCGATGATCAGCCCGCGGACGGGCCGGAGTCGGCGGGACTGACGTACCGGTACGGAATCGACCGCTGGTACGAACTCGAACGAACCTGTGCCGACCTGGAACTGCCGTCGGCCCGACCGGCCCGGCCGGACGTCGAAGCCCTGCTGCGCCGCAACCGCGAGCCGAGCCGCGCCGACGTGCTCGTCCACGCAGACCTCAATCCGACCAACGTCGTGATCACCGACGCCGGCGTCCGGCTGATCGACTTCGAGTGTTCCCGGTTCGACCGGCCCGGGATCGACGCCTGCTTCCTGCTCTATCCCTTTCCGCACCACAGCAACCCTTGGGGAGTCCTGCCTGCGGAGGTGATCACCGCCGCCGACGCTGCGTACCGGGAGGCGTGGCAGGACTACAGCCGCGGGGTACTCCTCGACGACGCGGTCCTCACCGACGGCGCCGCGATCGTCCTGATCGGCCGGACCCTGCGGTTGGCCAGGCTCGCCGACCCGGACCAGTCGGCCCAGGACCGCCGTCGGCGCCGCGGCCAGCTCCGGCAGCAGATCGAGGTCTTCCTCCGGCTGGCCGAACCCACCGGTCACCTGACCGGCCTGGCCGCCTGGTTCGGGGACCTGGCCGAGGCGATGGTCCGGCGGTGGCCGGAAGCCGCGGGACCCTGGCCGCTCTACCCGGCTTTCTATTGATCATTCCCAGGCCGCGAGCAGATCCGCCGCCGAGTAGGCGACATCGGCGCCCTTCGGTGATCGACCGCTGGGACTGATCGCGCCCAGCAAGGCCGTGTCGCTGTGCGGCACCCGATCGCGGTGTTGTCTGAGCTGTTCGAGTTCGGATGCGGTCACGCCGCCCCGGGCACGCCACTTGATGGTCCCGACCAGCGCGGTTCGCTTCGCCGTGGCCGCAACAACATCGACCTCCACGCTGTTGTCCCGCACCCACCAAGGCAGCACCGAATCGACCCCGTCGAGGTTGTCGTCCGTGCGGGCCAACCGCAACATGGCGTCCCGGACCACCGGCTCGATGCTCTGCCCGCGCCACCCTTCCCAGTCGCGGGCGAAGGCGTCGACGGCGAGGTCGGCCCGGCCTCGGGAGATGCGATCGACGTTGCGCTCGACGTAGCGGAACCAGAACCGCAGGTACGGATCGGTGACGCGGTAGCGCCGGATCTTCGACGAGGCGGGGGCCCAGGCCGGTAGTTCGCGCTCGATCAGGCCCTTCACTTCGGTGAGAGTCCGCAACGCGCGCGTTGTCGAGGTCTCGGCACGCTTACGCTCGTCGGCATCACTGATCGTCCCGAGCACGTCCTTGAAACCCGGATTCGCACTGTCGCTGGCGCCGATCGCAGACAGGACCCGATAGGCGAACTGCGGCTCGGGAAACTCCGAGTCGAGACTCAATCGGGCCGTAGTGACCAGGGCGCTGTAGGCATCGGAGAGCGAGTCCCGAACGAAGTCGGCGACGCTTCCCGGATGACGGCTGAGGTCGGTGACCAACCGCGGATAGCCACCGGTCACCAGATAGGCGTCGAACACCTCCAGCGCAGAGCGCCTTGGGACCGCCTCGGCGATCTCAGCGGGATTCAGGGCGGGAACGACCACGGGCGAAAGCCGGCCGAACAGAGGCCGGCCGTGACTGGCCAACCGGTCCATCATCGCCACATCGGACCCGATGATGATCATCAGAACGGGCAGCTTGGCCAAGGTCCGGTCCCACTGCGCCTGAAGTTCGCCCTCGAGGGCAGGATCGGCGTCGGTCAGCCACGGGAACTCGTCGAGAACCGCGATGACAGGCCCTTCTCGCGCAGCTATCGCGAGTCGACCGAACCACTCCCGCCACGATCCGGCGACGGACTGGGTCAGCAACTCCGCGTCGGGCAGTCGGCGGGTGGACTCATTGATCGCGATCGTGGCGTCATCCAACTGCTTGATCATGGAAGCCTGGAAGACTCCAGTGACGAAGACGTACGGCGTCTTCGCGGCCTGAACGAACCGTTCGACCACCGTCGACTTCCCGACCTGACGCCGCCCCCGCAGCGCCACGAGGCGCCCGGATCTGCTCACCGCGACATCCTGGAGGTGGCGGCGCAGCACGCTCAGCACCTCGCGTCGGCCGAAGAACCGGTGACCATCCGGACTAACAGTCATGACATGAATCATACATTCAATGACTGTTAACTAGGCCCCGAGGCCGGCGAGCAGTTCCTCCGCGAGTTGCGGCACCTGCTCGCAGAGTTTCTGCTGCGGCGTGATCGGCTCCTCGTCCGGGATGTTCAGGCCGTACGAGAGGTAGAGCAGCTGGCCGTCGTTGACGTCGACGACGCCGTAACAGTTCTCCGGCTGCCGCTCCGGCGCCAGCACGTAGGCGGGATAGCCCTTCACGGTCACCGGAGTCGGGTAGACGTTGACCGACTCGATGTACGACGTCACGCCCTCGGTGCTGACCGTGACGACGGACAGGCCGAGGTTGGTCCGGAAGCCGAGGGTGAAGCAGCTCGGGTTGCCGGGGAAGACGGCGGAGTCGTCGTCGGCGAGGCCCTTCCGGTCGTCCAGGCCGAACGTCTTCCGCGGCAGGCCGTCGACCAGTTCGCACGGGTCGGCCTTGGCCATGTCGAGGTTCTTCGGCCGCTCGACCTTCGGCGGCGCCTCGGGCGGAGCGGAGTCCCCGGTCGTCGGCGGCTGGGCGGCCGGCCCGGACGGCGTACAGCCGATCAGCGCGACGAGGAGGCCCAGCGCGATCGTGGCGACGGCTCCCCGTCGAATCCTCATCGTCGGCCGGCGATCCTAGGCGCGGCGGAGCCGGGCCCAGAGGTGGTTCTGCAGGTCGTGCCCGCCGGCGGCCTTGTCGAACGTCCAGAGCAGGTCGCCCTCGACGTTGCCGTACAGGCGCTGACCGGCCGTGTACTCGTCGGCCGTCGCCGTACGCACGACCGCGTCGGTGGCGAGTTCGATCTTGGCCCCGGTGATCTTGCCGTACCAGACCTCGGCGTAGCCGTCCGGCTGGCAGAGCACGACCTCGATCGCACCGTCCGGCTTCGGGCGCCAGAAGCCGGTCTCCATCCCGAGCGGGCGGACCGCACGGCCGTCCTCGCCGACCTCGAAGGTCTGGGACAGATAGTGCAGGTAGTTCCCGCCGTTGTGCGCGAAGTCGATCTGCTGTCCGAAGTCGAAGTCCTCGGTGCCGGGATAGCTGCCCTTGCCGCGGCCCTCCCAGCGTCCGATCATCCAGGCGAGCCCGTACAGGTCGGTGTGCAAGCCGTCCGGAATCTCAAAGGCCATTGATCATTTCCCGTCGTCGGTCCGTTGTCGTCTGACGATCTTCACCGTCGGTGACTCGACCGTCTGTTGCCGCCGGACGATCTTCACCGTCGGGGATTCGATGAACTCCGTGTCCATCACATCCTGGTCCGGCTCGGTCTGCGGCGGTCGCGTACTGTTGATCAAGATCAACGTCAAGTACGCCAGCGCGGCAAGGCCGATGGCAGCGAATCCCCCGATCAACAACGTCACGAAGACGGCGGTGATCGTCATGGCGGCAGTCTAGTGGGGGTACCCCGGAACACCGGGGAACCGGTGTCCGGCCTGGTGAAATAGAATTCCGACCGTGCGTCGCTACATCATCATTGGAGCCGGGGCCATCGGCGGGGCGATCGGCGGCCGGCTGATCCAGGCCGGACTGCCGACCGTGCTGGTGGCCCGCGGTGATCATCTCGCCGCCCTCCGTGCCACTGGCCTGCGGCTGCGCGACCCGGACGCCGACGTCACCGTGCCGGTGACCGCCGTCGGCGCGCCGGACGAGCTGGAGCTGACACCGGACGACGTGCTGGTGCTGTCCACGAAGACGCACCAGGCGCAGGCCGCGCTGGCGGAGTGGGTGGACCGGCCGGTGCAGGCGGACGGCCGGGTGCTCGGCACCGCCGGCGAACTGCTTCCGCTGCTGACCGCGCTCAACGGGGTGTCCAGCGAGCGGATCGCGCTGCGCTACTTCCGCCGGGTCTACGGGGTCTGTGTCTGGCTGCCCGCCGTCCACCTGGTGCCGGGCGAGGTGATCCTGCGCGCGACGCCCACGGGGATCCTGCATGTCGGCCGGATGCCCGCCCGCGCCGCCGGCCCGGATGATCATGCACTGCTCGAGGAGCTGAAGCAGGACTGGCAGAGCGCGGCGCTGGTGGTGCCGCTGCCGGATGACGTGATGCCGTGGAAGTACCGCAAGTTGATCAGCAACCTCGGCAACATCTTCCAGGCCCTGGACGGTGGCTCCGGTGATCACCGGGCGCTCGTCGCGGCGGCCGTCGCCGAGGCGCGGACCGTGCTCGCGGCCGCCGGGATCGCCGTCACCTCCGACGAGGAGGAGGCCGCCACCCGGGCCCGCGGGTTCACCGTACGGCCGGTGCCCGGTCAGCCGGAGCAGCTGGGCGGGTCGACCTGGCAGTCACTGGCCCGCGGCTCCGGCTCGGTCGAGACCGACTACCTGAACGGCGAGATCGTCCGGATCGCCAACGAGTACGGGGTTCCGGCGCCGATCAACACCCGGGTCGCCGCGCTGGCCCGGGCCGCCGCCCGAACCGGGCACCGCCCCGGCGACGTCACCGCCGAGCAGCTCGGCCGCGACCTCGGCCTCGCCGGAGCGGAGAACCCTCAGTAGACGAGGGCCTGGACGCCGTCGGCGAGCACCGACTCGACGAACACGGCCGCGCCCGCGATCCGTACCCCGGGCAGAAGTTGATCTTCGGTCAGTTCCCGGCGGGCCGCGCACTGGCTGCAGACGATCACCGTGCCGCCGGACCGGACCGTCTCGACCAGCTCGGCGACGTCGGCCGCGTGCGGCAGCGCGAGATCCGGCTGCCGGTCCGGCACCGCGAACCAGGTCGCGTCGCCGGTCAGCCAGACCGTCACCTCGGCCCCGGCGGCCAGCCCCATCGCCGCGACCGTCCAGCCCTGGTTGGCCCGCTCCGCCGCTTCCGCACCGCAGGTGATCTTGACGACCAGTGAACGTGCCATGGTCCGGCTCCCTTCGCTCCGCTGCCCAGCACAGTACCGGTCGGGCATCATGGTGCGATGACCGATCAGCTGGTGGCCGTCACGACGACGGACAGCGAGGAGGAGGCCGGCCGGATCGCGGACGGCCTGGTCGCCGCCCGGCTGGCCGCGTGCGTCCAGGTCGCCGGGCCGGTGCGCAGTGTCTACCGGTGGCAGGGCGAACTGCACTCCGAGCGCGAATGGCAACTGTGGATCAAGACCGCCGCGGACCGGCAGGACGCGGTGATCGCCTGGATCGAACAGCACCACTCCTACGACGTGCCGGAGCTGGTGTTCCTGCCGATCTCGGCCGGCCTGCCCGCCTACCTGGACTGGATCGTCGAAGAGACCCGGCACTGATGCGGGCGGTGGTGCAGCGGGTGACCTCGGCAGCGGTCGAGGTGGCCGGCGAGGTGGTCGGCGCCATCGACCGGCCCGGTTTGTTGATCTTGGTCGGGGTGACCCACGACGACACCGCGGCGACGGCGGCCGGGCTGGCCGACAAGATCTGGAATCTGCGGATCCTGCACGACGAGCGGTCCGCCGCCCAGGAGGGCGCGCCGATCCTGGTGGTCAGCCAGTTCACGCTCTACGCCGACGTACGAAAGGGGCGGCGGCCCTCCTGGAGCGCCGCCGCGCCGCGCGAGCTCAGCGAGCCGCTGGTGGACTCGTTCGTGGCCGCCTTGCGCGGGCTCGGGGCGGAGGTCGCGACCGGCCGGTTCGGCGCCTCGATGGCGGTCTCGTCCGTGAACGACGGGCCGGTCACCATCATCGTCGACACCGCTCGTTAGGCCTGTTCGCTTCGTCACATCGACGTGCTCACAGGCCGGACGCCGTACGGAATCGCGCAGAACCGTGCCAGACTTGGCGTACAAGCAAGGCACGACGTGCTCCGGGGTCGGTGTAATTCCGAGCCGGCGGTGACAGTCCGCGACCCGCTCCAGTTCGCTGGAACGGTTGATCTGGTGAAACTCCAGAACCGACGGTGAAAGTCCGGATGGGAGGCAGCACGCGGGCCGCGGCATACCCGCCGGCATGAGTTGATGATGCTCCGGGTTGCGGCGGCTCTGTCCTGCGTCGGCGTGATCATGCGCCGGCGTTTCGACCATCCCCCGGATCCCGACTGCCGTGGAGCACCGGAGGGGATGGATGTTCACCGGAATCATCGAGGAGCAGGGCGCCGCCGTTGCCCTGTTCGAACTGGACGGGGCGGCCCAGCTGCGGATCAGGGCCGACCAGGTCCTCGGCGGCCTTCACCTGGGCGACTCGGTCGCCGTCAACGGCGTCTGCCTGACCGTCATCGAACTGCACCTGGACGACGAGGCGAACCGGGGATTCACGGTCGACGTGATGCCGGAGACCTTGCGCCGCAGCACGCTGGGCGGGGTCCGGCCGGAGCAGGGACTCAACCTCGAACGCGCGGTCGTGGCGGGCGGCCGGCTGGACGGCCACATCGTGCAGGGGCATGTCGACGGCGTCGGTACGATCCGGTCCCGCACCCCCGGCCCGCGCTGGGACGACGTGGTGATCACGGTGCCGCGCGACCTCGCGCGTTACGTTGCGGAGAAGGGATCCGTCGCGGTGGACGGGGTCTCGCTCACCGTGACCGAGGTCGGCGACGACTGGTTCGGCGTCTCGTTGATCCCGACCACGCTCGAGGTGACGACGCTGGGCAAGCTGCAGCCCGAGATCACGGTCAATCTCGAGGTCGACGTCATCGCGAAGTACGTCGAGCGCCTGTTGCAGCAGACCGAGCGGGTGGGATCATGATCAACTCCGTCGAGGAGGCGCTGGCCGGGCTGCGCGACGGCCTGCCGGTGCTGGTCGCCGACAACCCCGACCGGGAGAACGAGGTCGACGTGATCGTCGCGGCCGACCGGGTCACCCCGCACTGGCTGAACTGGACGATCCGGCACTCCTCCGGCTTCGTCTGCGCGCCGATGCCCTCGGCCCGCGCGGACGCGCTGCGGTTGCCGCTGATGGTGCCGCACTCGGAGGATCCGCGCCGCACCGCGTACACCGTGACCGTGGACGCCGCCACCGGCATCAGCACCGGGATCTCGGCCGCCGACCGGACCCGCACCCTGCGGGTGCTGGCCGACCCGGAGTCCGTCCCCCAGTCGCTGATCCGCCCGGGGCACGTACTGCCGTTGCGTTCGGTGCCCGGTGGCGTGCTGGCCCGGGCCGGGCACACCGAGGCGGCGACCGACCTGGTCCGGCTGGCCGGCACCGGTACGGTCGCCGGGATCGCCGAGCTGGCCAACGAGGACGGCGAGATGAGCCGGCTCGCCGACGGTGAGCTGCTGGCCCAGCGGTTCGACCTGCCCTTGATCACGATCAGCGACCTGATCGCCTGTCGCCGCGAGCATGATCATCAGATCCCGGACCTGGAGGCCGTGCTCGGCACCAGCGAACGGGCGACGCTGCCGACCGAGTTCGGCGACTTCGCCGTGCAGGCGTACCGCGATCCGGCGACCGGCGATGATCATCTCGTGCTGACCTCGGCCACCCCGGCGACCGGCACCCCGCTGGTCCGGGTGCACTCCGAGTGCCTGACCGGCGACGCCTTCGGTTCACTGCGGTGCGACTGCGGCCCCCAGCTCCGGGCGTCGCTCCGGGCCACCGCGGCGGAGGGCGGCCTGATCGTCTACCTGCGCGGGCACGAGGGCCGCGGGATCGGCCTGCTGGACAAGATCAACGCCTACCGGCTGCAGGACGACGGCCGGGACACCGTCGACGCCAACCTGGAGCTCGGCCTGCCCGCCGACGCCCGGGACTTCGGTGCCGCGGGCCGGATCCTGCGCACGCTCGGCGTCGCGGAGGTACGGCTGCTGACCAACAATCCGGACAAGATCACCGCGCTCGTGGCGTCGGGCGTCGCGGTGACCGAGGCCGTACCACTGCAGGTCGGGCTGGACCCGCACAACCGCGACTATCTGATCACCAAGCGGGACCGGCTCGGCCACCGGTTCGGCAGCACCCTGGAGGACGACAAGATCATGATCAAGGAAGGCTCCACGTTGACCGAGAGCGGATCGCACCGATGAGCGGCGAAGGCGCACCCAGCCTGACCACCGACGGCACCGGGCTCCGGATCGTGGTCGTCGCAGCCAGCTGGCACACGACCGTGATGGACGGCCTGATCGCCGGTGCCCTCGGCACCCTGGAACCCTCCGGCGCCACGGTCGAACTGATCCGGGTCCCGGGTTCGTTCGAGCTCCCGGTCGCCGCCGCCCGGGCCGCGTCGGCCGGCGCCGACGCCGTGGTCGCGCTCGGCGTGGTCATCCGCGGCGGCACCCCGCACTTCGACTACGTCTGCCAGGCCGCCACCGTCGGCCTCACCGAGGTCAGCATCCGAACCGGAGTCCCGGTCGGCTTCGGCGTCCTCACCTGCGACGACGAACAGCAGGCCCTGGACCGCGCCGGCCTCCCGGACTCGAAGGAGGACAAGGGCCGCGAAGCCGCCGAAGCCGCCCTAGCCACCATCCGGTCCCTAGCCGCGCTCTAACCCAAGAGACCGCCGACTGGGCACAAAAGCAGGCGTTTCGACGGCGTGTCGCTGCAGTTGTGCCCGGTCGGTGCGGGCTGGGAGACGCCTGATCGCGGTGTCCGGAGATCCTGATCGGGGTGCCCGGAGATGCGATCGGCGAGAGCCCGGGAGAACCGGCCAACGCGAACCCGAGGGACCCAACCAACGCGTATCCGAGAGATCCGATCGACGCGAACCCGAAGCTCCGGCCCCAACGCGACCCCGAAAGCTCCGATCGACCCGAACCCGAGAGATCCGATCTGCGCGAGTCGGGGGATCCGATCGACGCGAGTTCGTCCCGCGCCCGGCTCGGCGGGAAGTCTTTGCGGGCTCGCCGTCGAAGTCGAGTCCTGCTCGAACCGGCCAGATCGCCGTCCCCGGGTGCCCAGGTCGGCGGCCGCCGCGGCCGACCCAGAGGCGATCGACGCGAACCGAGAGATCCGATCGACGCGAGTTCGAGGGGTCCGACCTGCGCAGGCTCAAGAGGCCCCCATCCACGCAGATAGCGGCGGCCGGCCAGGTGGCGACAGTGCGGATGGCCGGCCGGGCGAGGGCGAGGGTGCGCGGGCCAATGCCTTCGGGCACGCGGCGACGGTGCGCAGCGACGGACGGCAGGCGAGCGCCCAAGGTCCCAGACGCCGGCCAGCGGGCACCCCCGCCGGGTTCGCCTGCCTCACTCCGAGATCACCCCACCGCCCTGATCACCTGCTGAGCGCATCGAGTGTGACGTTGCGTACCCAAAAGATCGATTTCAGCTGGTCGTTTCGTCACACTCGGCGAAGCCCGTGACCGGGCCCCGCGTGTTTGGCGTTGCGGCGGTCGCGGGTGCAAAGAGCGCGGCGCGGATGTCATGGGCGAAGGCGGTTGCGGCACCCGCTACTCGGCCCAAGACATGGAACAGCCCTGCCGGAAATCCCGGCAGGGCTGATCACAATCCGAACTCCATGCCCTCCGCCTGCTCGCCCCTATGCCCCGTCCCGATCGACCCGGCACCTCCGCAGCGACACTCCGGCAGAACGCCTGCTTTTGTGCCCGGTCGGCGGGGATTGTGGGGGTGCGGGGGTGGGTCAGGCGGCGTCCAGGTCCACGTCGATCTCGGCGACGCTGCCGCGGGCGGCGACGATCGCGCGATCGGCCTTGGCGCCGGGCGCCAGGGTACGCAGGGTCCAGTTGCCGTCGCCGGCGAAGAACCGGAAGTGGCCGGTCGCCGAGGTGGGCACCTCGGCCGTGAACTCGCCGCCCGAATCGAGCAGCCGGACGTACGCGCCCGGGACCGGGGTGCCGCCGCGCAGCACCCGGCCCTGGATCACGGCCTCCTTCGTGACGTCGACGCCTGCGAGCTCAAGCCCGCCCGTGGTCGCACCGCACATGATCAATGTCCTTTCGTCGTTCGCCGGGCTCAGGCCTGGCCGGGCTCGTCGCCCACGGCCACGGGCACGCCGACCAGCGAGCCGTACTCGGTCCAGGAACCGTCGTAGTTCTTCACGTTCGGCTTGCCGAGCAGCTCGTGCAGCACGAACCAGGTGTGCGCGCTCCGCTCGCCGATCCGGCAGTAGGCGATGATGTCCTTGTCCAGGTCGAGGCCGGCCTCGCTGTACAGCTCGGTCAGCTCCTCCGGCTTCTTGAAGGTGCCGTCGTCGTTGGCCGCCTTGCTCCACGGCACGTTGGCCGCGGTCGGCACGTGACCGCCGCGCTGCGCCTGCTCCTGCGGCAGGTGCGCCGGGGCGAGCAGCCGGCCGGCGTACTCGTCGGGGCTGCGGACGTCGATCAGGCTCTGCTGGCCGATCGAGGAGACGACCTCGTCGCGGAAGGCGCGGATCTTCAGGTCCGGCTCCTGCGCGGTGTAGCTGGTGGCCTCGCGGTTCGGCGCCTCGGTGGTCAGCTCACGGGCGTCGAGCTCCCACTTCTTGCGGCCGCCGTCGAGCAGCCGGACGTCGGCGTGGCCGTACAGCTTGAAGTACCAGTACGCGTACGCGGCGAACCAGTTGTTGTTGCCGCCGTACAGCACCACCGTGTTGTCGTTGCCGATGCCCCGCTCCGACAGCAGCTTCTCGAACTGCGCCTTGTTGACGAAGTCGCGGCGGACCGGGTCCTGCAGGTCGGTCTTCCAGTCCAGCTTGATCGCGCCGGCGATGTGGCCGCCGTCGTAGGCGCTGGTGTCCTCGTCGACCTCGACCAGGACGACCTTCGGGTCATCGGCGTGCGCGGCGACCCAGTCGGCGTCGACGAGAGCGTCGACGGCGGTTTGCGTGTTGCTCATAGGTGGCTTCTCCTGAGTTCGGATGGATGGCATGGGGACACCCCGGCCCGGGTGGATGGCCCGGGGCCGGGCCGTGACTGGCGAAGTGAGAAAGCGCGTCAGCGGCGGTCGGCGGGGCACGACCCCGGACAGAACGACGACCGCATGCGGCAGAGATCGACCGCGAGCCGGCGGGTCAGCAGGGCCCCAAGGCGGTTCGTGGACATGCTGGTCACTGTACGGGCGCGATCCGGCCCTTCCCCGAGCCGTCTCGCATCCTGACCTTCGTGCCCATTATTTGAAATGCCGCTCTCGCCAGCCAGGGAGCACCGGACGATGTCCGGATCACGGACGCTCAGCCGCCCGCGAACGGCGGCAGCACCTCGAGCTCGACGACGCCCTCCACGGGACCGTCCAGTTCCGCGTCATGGGCGGCCCGGCCGTCGATCAGCAGCGAGGACGCGGCCAGCACCCGGTCGAAGCCGGCGTCGCCGCGACGGCGGCGCGCGTCCTCCAGCGCCTGCCGCGGAGTGTCGGCCTGGACTTCCTCCAGCGCCGTCCCGGCGGCCGCCTTCGCGCCTGCCCAGTAACGGATCCGTACCGTGCCCATGGGCGCCAGTGTGGCCGATCCGCACCGGAAATCGTTCACCCGGGGTCGGGGCTGATTTGGGATCGGCTTCACCGACCGGTCAGAATATGAACATCGGGGACACAGAAGGAGACCGACATGGCCACCCTCTTGTTGTTAACCAACGACACGAGCGCGTCCGCGGAAATCCTTCCAGCGCTGGAATTACTACCGCACCAGGTGAAGATCGCGCCGGCTGAAGCGACGGCGCTGCTGGACGCTCCGGCGGCCGAGGTGATCCTGCTCGACGCCCGCCGGGACCTGGTCGGCGCGCGGTCGTTGTGCCGGCTGATCGGCACCACGGGCAAGGATTGCCCGCTGCTGGTGATCGCCAGCGAGGGCGGCCTGACCGCACTCTCAGCGGACTGGGGATTCGACGACCTGCTGCTCAACACGGCCGGACCGGCCGAGGTCGACGTACGGCTTCGGCTGGCACTCGCGCCGACCGCCACCGCCGCGTCCGAGTCGCTGATCGACACCGGCCACATCGTGATCGACGAGGCGGCCTACTCGGCGAAGCTGGACGGTGAGCAGCTCGACCTGACCTACACCGAGTTCGAGCTGCTGAAGTATCTCGCGCAGCACCCGGGCCGGGTGTTCAGCCGGCAGCAGCTGCTCAGCGACGTCTGGGGGTACGACTACTACGGCGGCACCCGGACGGTCGATGTGCACGTCCGGCGGCTGCGGGCCAAGCTCGGCCCCGAGTACGAGTCCGTGATCGGCACCGTACGCAACGTCGGCTACCGCTTCGTCGCCCAGCCCGACCGCAAGGCGGACTACCAGGCGGAGGACGCGGAGACCGCCGACAGCCTGGCCGACGCCGAAGGCCCGTCGAGCTGAGTCAGCCGCGGCGGCCCTGGCCGGACCGCTGCCGCTCCCGCTCGATCAGCCGCCGCATGTGGGCCGGGATGGTCCCGGGCGGGCCGGCCGTCCGCAGGTACTGCACGCCGGCCAGCACCTGACCGCCGATCGCGCAGACCAGGCCGAGCGTGGTCAGCACCGCCGAGGTCGAGGACCAGCCCGATTCCCGGCTGGCGGCCATCGCCGACAGCAGGGCCACCACGGCGAGCGCGTACGAGGCCCAGTGCGCCACGTACGAGATCAGGGCGAGCTGATTCAGGTTCCGGTCCGGGCCGCCGCGCCATTCCGCGAAGGCCAGCTGCCAGCAGACCAGCTGCCAGCCCGCGACGGCGAGCAGCAGGATCCCGGCGACCAGGGCGACCACCGCCGACGCCGAACCGGTGCCGCCGGCGAAGACCGGGAACGTGATCAGGGCGGCGATGTCCAGCACCACGGCGACCGCGGCCACCGCGACGCCGATCCGGGTCAGTCGCAGATGGGGTCGCATCCGGTCCACGGCGGCGTCCTGCACCGCGCGCCCGTACTCGGCGATCTGGTCGGGCCGGTATTCCTCGTCCAGCATGGGCGTCAGCCTAGTACTGCGGCGCCCGGTGCTACGCAGCCCGACACCGCCGCTGCCGTTACCGTTGCCCCCATGGCCGCCCGCATCGTCCGTACCGCTTCGATCTCACCCACGGAGGTGCCGGAGGTCCGCCGATTGGTCGCCGAGGCCGAGGAACGGGACGGCTTCGGCGCGGTCAACGAGGCCGGACTGCTCGCCCTCGACGCCGGCAGCCCGGCCGAGCACGTGCTCGCGGTCGAGGACGACCGTCTGATCGGGTACGGCCAGCTGCTCGACGGGACCGGCAGCCTGCTGGTGCATCCCGACCATCGGCAGCACGGCGTCGGCAGCGCGCTGCTGGCGGCGTTGCTCGAGACCCTTGCGGATCAGGGCGCGCAGGTCTCCTTCTGGGCGACCCGGGACACCGCCGCCGCCCAGGCGCTGGCGGCCCGGCACGGCCTGGCCCGGACCCGCGAGTTGTTGATCATGAAAAGGCCGCTCGCCGATCTTCCGGAACCGCCGCCGATCCCTGCCGGGGTTGAGATCCGGCCGTTCCAGGTCGGCACCGACGAGGAACAATGGCTGACCGTGAACGGGCGCGCCTTCGCGCACCATCCGGAGCAGGGCGCGATCACTCGGGCCGACCTCGATCAGCGGATCGGCCAGGACTGGTTCGACCCGGACGGCTTCCTGGTCGCCTACGCCGGGCCGACCATGATCGGCTTCCACTGGACCAAGCAGCACCCGGGCCCGCTCGGCGAGGTGTACGTGATCGGCGTCGACCCGGACCGGGCCGGCGGCGGGATCGGCTCCGCCCTGCTGTCCCGCGGACTGAACCACCTGGCGTCGCGCGGCGACACCGAGGTCATCCTTTACACGGAAGGCGACAACACCGGTGCGATCGCGCTCTACCAGCGGTACGGCTTCGAGATCTTCTCCCGGGATGTCATGTACTCAACCACTGCGATTCACGGTAGGTGATTACGATGCGTTTCGGGGGACCGGGGGGAATCGTCGAACGGTTCCGCCGTTATCGCAGCCGCCACACGGACCAGGAGACTCAGGAGGGTGCTGAGACCATGAGCGCTGGCGACTTCGACGCCGATCTGAATTTCGACACCGGCCTCGCCGAGGTGTACGACGACGACCGGCCCTCCGCCGACGTCCCCGACCTGCTGCCGTCCGGTCCCGAGATGCCGCCGGACCGGTTCCTGGACCGGGAACTGTCCTGGCTCGCCTTCAACAACCGGGTGCTCGACCTGGCCCGTGACGCCGACCGGGTCCCGCTGCTGGAACGGGCCAAGTTTCTGGCGATCTTCGCGTCCAACCTGGACGAGTTCTACATGGTGCGGGTGGCCGGCCTGAAGCGCCGGATCGCCGCCGGCGTGGCCGTACCGACGATCAGCGGCATGATGCCGCGCGAGGTGCTCACCAAGATCCTGGACCGGACCCGGGAGCTGTACGCCGAGCAGACCCGGATCTTCACCACCGAGATCCGGCCTGAGCTGGCCAAGTACGGCATCGAGATCCTGCGCTGGGACGAGCTGGAGCCGGGCGAGCAGAGCCGGATGGACGAGCTGTTCGCGGAGCGGATCTTCCCCGTGCTGACCCCGCTCGCGGTCGACCCGTCGCACCCGTTCCCGTACATCTCGGGCCTGTCGATCAACCTCGCGGTCCTGGTCCGCAACCCGACCACCGGCAACCGGCAGTTCGCCCGGGTCAAGGTGCCGACCGTGCTGCCCCGCTTCCTGTCGCTCTCCGAGGGCCGCTACGTCGCGCTCGAGGACGTCATCGCGCACCACCTGGACCAGCTGTTCAGCGGCATGCAGGTGATCGGCCACCACACCTTCCGGGTGACCCGGAACGAGGACGTCGAGGTCGAGGAGGACGACGCCGAGAACCTGCTGGTGGCGCTGGAGAAGGAGCTGCTGCGGCGCAAGATCGGCCGGCCGCCGGTGCGGCTGGAGGTCGAGGACGACATCGACCCGAAGATGCTCGACCTGCTGGTCTCCGAGCTCGACATCAGCGAGAAGGAGGTCTTCCTGCTGCCCGGTCCGCTGGACCTGGGTGGCCTGTTCTCGCTGACCGGTGTCGACCGCGCCGAGCTCAAGTACCCGGCCTTCCTGCCCGCCACCCATCCGCATCTGGCCGAGGTGGAGACGGCCCGGCCGGCCGACATGTTCGCCGCCCTGAAGCAGCGCGACGTGCTCCTGCACCACCCGTACGACTCGTTCTCGACCAGCGTGCAGCGGTTCATCGAGCAGGCCGCCGACGACCCGCACGTGCTCGCGATCAAGCAGACCCTCTACCGGACCTCCGGTGATTCGCCGATCATCGACGCCCTGATCGAGGCGGCCGAGGCCGGCAAGCAGGTGCTCGCGGTGATCGAGATCAAGGCCCGGTTCGACGAGCAGGCCAACATCGCCTGGGCCCGCCGGCTGGAGCAGCACGGCTGCCATGTCGTGTACGGGATGGTCGGGCTGAAGACGCACTGCAAGCTGTCCATGGTGGTCCGCGACGAGCCGGACGGGCTGCGCCGCTACGCCCACATCGGCACCGGGAACTACAACCCGAAGACCGCCCGGCAGTACGAGGACCTCGGCCTGCTCACCGCCAACCCGATCGTCACCGACGACATCGGCCGGCTGTTCAACCACCTGTCCGGGATGAGCCAGGAGACCAACTACCGGCGGCTGCTGGTCGCGCCGGACGGGATCCGGAACGGACTGCTGGAACGGATCGCCACCGAGATCGCGAACCACCAGGCCGGCCGACCGGCCGGGATACGGATCAAGGTCAACTCCCTGGTCGACGAGGCGATCGTGGACGGGCTCTACCGGGCCTCCCAGGCCGGCGTACCGGTCGACCTCTGGGTCCGCGGGATCTGCACCATCCGGCCCGGGGTGCCCGGCCTGAGCGAGAACATCCGGGTCCGCAGCATCCTCGGCCGGTTCCTCGAGCACAGCCGGGTCTTCTGGTTCGCCGGCGGCGGCACGCCGTCGGTCGGGATCGGCTCGGCGGACCTGATGCACCGCAACCTGGACCGCCGGGTCGAGGTGCTGGTGTCGATCACCAACCCTGCGCACCTGGACGAGATCGGCGGGCTGTTCGACCTCGCCTTCGACGACGGTACGGTCTGCTGGCTGCTCGACGCCGACGGGCGCTGGACGCCGCGGACCACCGACGCCGACGGCAACCCGCTGCTCGACCTGCAGGAATTCCTGATCAACGCCAAGACCCGCAGACGGCCCAACTCGCCCCCCGAACGCTCAGCCCGGCCCGGGCAGTAGTGGGCAGCATCACTGCGGCGGGCGCAGTGATCACCCGCCGCGGCACCGGATCCGAGACCGAGGTCGCGGTCGTGCACCGGCCCCGTTACGCGGACTGGTCGCTGCCCAAGGGCAAGCCCCGTCCGGCCGAGTCGCTGCCGGCCTGTGCCGTCCGCGAGGTCGCCGAGGAGACCGGCCTGACGGTCCGGCTCGGCTCGCCGCTCGATTCGGCCCGGTACCAGCACGACGGCCGGGACAAGCGGGTCGACTACTGGCGCGCCGACGTGGTCGCCGAGGAACCGTTCCGCCCGAGCGACGAGGTGGACGAACTGGCCTGGTGGTCCGCGGCCGACGCGGCGCTGCGGCTCTCCTATCCGCACGACCGGCACCTGGTCGGGCAACTGGCCGAGGTGCCGGACACGGTGCCGTTGATCATCGTCCGGCACGCGAAGGCGATGGACCGTTCCGACTGGTCGAAGTCCGACCTGGCCCGGCCGATCGTGGCCCTGGGCCGGCGACAGGCCCGGCTGCTGGTCCCCCTGCTCGCCGCGTACGGGGTCGAGCGGCTGATCAGTTCTCCCGCGATCCGGTGCGTCAGCACCCTGCAGCCGTACGCTGCGGAGCGGCACCTCGAGATCATCCAGGTGCCCGAGCTGACCGAGGAGCGCGGCACCGACGATCCGGACGGGGTCGCGGCCGTGATCACCGAGCTGGCCGGCCGGGTGACCGAACGGCGGCTGCCGGCGGCGCTCTGCGGTCACCGGCCGGTGCTGCCGCACGTCCTGGCCGCGCTCGACGTACCGGAGCGACAGCTGCGGACCGCGGAGCTGATCGTGGCGCATCTCCGGCCGGGCGAGGGCGAAGAACCGGACAGGTCGTACATCTCGGCGGTGGAGACGCACCGGGTCAACCCGTGAGGCCATCTTTCGTTCACCGTTTGTTCATCTTTGTGGGTCGGTCGCTTCACAACCCACTCCTACTGTCGGGGGCGAAAGTCAGGGCCGACAACCACGTTTCACGCCCAGAGGGGAACCTTGTGAAGATCTCACGCTTCGGCGCTTCCGTCGCCGTACTCGCCGCGCTGTCGCTCGGCCTATCGGCCTGCGCGGCCAACGAAGCACCCGCGCCCGGCGGCAGCGACACCGGGCTCGCCGGCCAGCTGGCCGGCTCCGGCTCGTCCGCGATGGCGAGCGCGCAGGAGACCTGGATCGCCGGATTCCAGTCCGCCAACTCCGGCGTCACGGTCAACTACTCACCGGACGGCTCCGGTGCCGGTCGCGAGTCCTTCACGGGCGGCGGCGTCGACTTCGCCGGCTCCGACCGGGCCATGAAGCCGGAGGAGGCCGCGGCCGACGCGCTGGCCAGCTCCCGCTGCGCGCCGGACTCGATGGCGATCAACCTGCCGGTCTACATCTCGCCGATCGCGGTGATCTTCAACCTCGAGGGCGTCACCGAGCTCAACCTCGATTCGTCGACGGTGGCCCAGATCTTCGCCGGGAAGATCACCAAGTGGAACGATCCCAAGATCGCCGGCCAGAACCCCGAGGCCAAGCTGCCGGATCTGAACATCACGGCGGTCCACCGGGCCGACGACTCCGGCACCACGGAGAACTTCACCGAGTACCTCAACGTGCTGGCTCCGCAGGACTGGCCGCACGAGCCGGACGGCGTCTGGCCGCTCAAGGGCGGCGAAGCTGCCCCGCAGACCTCCGGTGTCGTCGACGCGGTGACCAACGGAACCGGAACCATCGGGTACGCCGACGCCTCGCGCGCCGGTGATCTCGGCGTGGCCAACATCAAGGTGGGCGACAAGTACCTCAAGTACAGCCCGGAGGCCGCGGCCGCGATCGTCGATGCGTCGCCGCTGGACAGCGAAGGCGGCGAGCGGAGCGCGAACGACCTCGCCTACAAGCTGGACCGGAAGGCGTCGGGCGAGGTCTACCCGATCGTCCTCGTCGCGTACGCGATCGCCTGCGAGAAGTACAAGGATGCGAAGACCGCCGAGCTGGTGAAGTCCTACCTGGGCTACATCACCTCCACCGAGGGTCAGTCCGCGGCTGCCGAGAAGGCGGGCGCTGCGCCGCTGTCGTCGGACCTGTCCGGCAAGGTCGCCAAGTCCATCGCGGCGATCTCCTAATCGGCGCGCTGGTCGCCGGCCGTTCAAGCCCGAGACGGGGTTTACGATGACTCAGACCTCAGCTTCGTCGACCAATAGGGATGCCTTGTCTAGCTCGACTGGCTCGTCCGGACCGACCGGCGGCGTGAGAACCGATCAGCCTGACCCCCGGCTCGGACAGCGGGAGAACCGGGAGGTCAGGCGGATCGGTGACCGAATCTTCAGCGGCCTGTCCACGGGGTCCGGGATCGCGATTCTGGCGGTCCTGGCCCTGGTGGCCGGCTTCTTGATCATGCAGGGCCTGCCGGCCCTGACCTCTCCGGTCGAGGAGCTTCAGTACAAGCAGCCGTTCCTGCAGTATGTGGCGCCGTTCGCGTTCGGTACGGTCTGGGCGGCGCTGCTGGCCCTGTTGATGGCCGTGCCGGTGTCGATCGGCATCGCGCTGTTCATCTCCCACTACGCGCCACGGCGGCTGGCCACCAGCCTCGGCTACGTGATCGACCTGCTGGCGGCCGTGCCGTCGGTGGTCTTCGGTCTGTGGGGCATCGGTGTGCTGGCGCCCCTGATGCAGCCGGTCTACCGGTGGTTGGAGGAGAACGCCGGCTGGATTCCGCTGTTCGCCGGCCAGGCCTCCGGCACCGGACGAACGATCCTCACCGCGGCCATCGTGCTCGCCGTCATGATCTTGCCGATCGTGACCGCGCTGACCCGCGAAGTGTTCCTGCAGACGCCGCGCCTGCACGAAGAGGCAGCGTTGGCGCTCGGCGCCACGCGGTGGGAGATGATCAAGATGGCGGTGCTGCCGTTCTCCCGGTCCGGCATCGTCTCCGCCTCCATGCTCGGCCTCGGCCGAGCACTCGGCGAGACCATGGCCGTCGCCATGGTGCTCTCCCCGTCGACGGTGATCAGCTTCATCCTGATCGGCTCCACCAACCCGAACACGATCGCGGCCAACATCGCGCTCAGCTTCCCGGAGTCGCACGGGCTCGGCGTGAACCAGTTGATCGCGACCGGTCTGGTGTTGTTCGTGATCACGTTGGCGGTGAACATGCTGGCCCGCTGGATCGTCGGTCGGCGCAAGGAATTCTCGGGGGCGAACTGATGGCAACCATTGCCGCGCCGGCTCGGCGCAATCTGTACACCGCGGGCAAGCTGCCGGTCTGGGTGCTGCCCGTCGTCCTGGCCACCGCGCTCGTGCTGGCCGGTCTTCTGTTCCTCGCCATCGGCTCGTTCGGCATCGGCCGTACCGCCGTCGTCGGCGTGATCCTCTTCACGATCGCGATGGTGTTGATCTCCAGCGCCGTCGAGGGGGCCCGGAAGGCGAAGGACCGACTGGCCACGATCTTGGTCACGTCGGCGTTCTGTCTGGCGCTGCTGCCGTTGATCTCGGTGGTGTTCGAGACCGTGTCGAAGGGCCTGCCCCGGTTCGACGCCGAGTTCTTCACCTACTCCATGCGCAACGTCGTCGGCGCGGGCGGCGGCGCGGTGCACGCGATCACCGGAACCCTGTGGACCACCGGCATCGCCACCGTGATCTCGGTGCCGATCGGGATCATGGCCGCCATCTACCTGGTCGAGTACGGCCGCGGCCGGCTGGCCCGGGCGATCACCTTCTTCGTCGACGTGATGACCGGCATCCCGTCGATCGTCGCCGGCCTGTTCGCGTACGCACTGTTCGTGATCTTCTTCGGTCCCGGCACCAAGACCGCCCTGGCCGGTGCCGTCGCGCTGAGCGTGTTGATGATCCCGATCGTGGTCCGCTCCGCCGAGGAGTTGCTGCGCCTGGTGCCGAACGAGTTGCGCGAGGCCTCGTACGCGCTCGGCGTGCCGAAGTGGCGCACCATCGTCCGGGTCGTGCTGCCGACCTCGCTGGCCGGCTTGATCACCGGCGTGATGCTGGCCGTGGCCCGGGTGATCGGCGAGACCGCACCGCTGCTGATCGCGGCAGGCTTCACCCAGAGCATGAACTCCAACCCGTCCAGCAACGCGATGATGACGCTGCCGGTGTTCGTCTTCCGGTCCTACGCCGACCAGGGCCAGGACGCGCAGGCGTACCTGGACCGGGCCTGGACCGGGGCGTTGACGCTGATCTTGATCGTGATGGTGCTGAACCTGACCGCGCGCCTGATCGCGTCCCGGTTCGCTCCCAAGGGCCGTTGAGCGGCGAGAGGAAACACTGAACCCATGTCCAAGCGGATCGAGGTCCACGACCTCAACGTGTACTACGGCAAGTTCAAGGCGGTGGAGGGGGTCAGCCTGACCGTCGAGCCGCGGACCGTCACCGCCTTCATCGGCCCGTCCGGCTGCGGCAAGTCGACCTTCATCCGGACCCTGAACCGGATGCACGAGGTGATCCCCGGCGCGTACGTCGAGGGCAAGGTACTGCTGGACGGCGACAACCTCTACGGCCCCGGCGTCGACCCGGTCCGGGTCCGCCGGACGGTCGGCATGGTGTTCCAGCGGCCGAACCCGTTCCCGACGATGTCGATCAAGGAGAACGTGCTGGCCGGGGTCCGGCTGAACGGCCAGCGGCTGTCCGCCGCCGCGTCGGCCGAGCTGGTCGAGCGGTCGCTGCGCGGCGCGAACCTGTGGAACGAGGTCAAGGACCGGCTGAACTCGCCCGGCTCCGGCCTCTCCGGCGGCCAGCAGCAGCGGCTCTGCATCGCCCGCGCGATCGCCGTCCAGCCGGAAGTGATCTTGATGGACGAGCCGTGCTCGGCCCTGGACCCGATCTCCACGATCGCGATCGAGGACCTGATCGGCGAGCTCAAGGAGCAGTACACGGTGGTGATCGTCACCCACAACATGCAGCAGGCCGCCCGGGTGAGTGATCAGACCGCGTTCTTCAACCTGGCCGCGCAGGGCAAGCCGGGCCGGCTGATCGAGATCGGTTCCACCGAGAAGATCTTCTCCAACCCGGACGAGAAGGCGACCGAGGACTACATCACCGGCCGGTTCGGCTGAACCTGTGAAGAACCTGTCGATGCTCTGCCGCCGGTCGGTGGCGGACCGCAAGCACCTAAACTGACCCCGTGAGTGCGCAGGCAGGCTGGTATCCGGATCCGGGCGGCGGTCAAGGGCTCTACCGCTATTGGGACGGACGGGCCTGGTCCGCCGCGACCACGCCGAACCCGAACGCGGCCCCGCCGACCACGGCTGCCGCCGGTAACGCCGGGCAGCCGACCCAGCCCCTCGGCGGCCAGCAGTCCCAGCCCGGCCAGCAGCCCCAGCCCGGCCAGCAGCCCCAGTCCGGGCAGCCGGGCCAGCCGGGACAGCAGCCGCAGCAGGGGTACGGGCAGCAGGGGTACGGGCAGCAGGGCGCCTACGCCAACTACCAACAGACCGCGCAGAAGAAGTCGCCGATCGGCTGGTGGATCGGCGCCGGTGCCCTGGTGCTGGTGCTGGTCCTGGTCGGCGTACTGGTGATCTCGCGGCTGGCCGGCGGCGGGGACGGCAACACGGCCAACCCCCAGGGCCAGACCAGTCAGGACATGTGCCCGACCAACGACCCGTCCGGCGTTCCTTCCGAGCCGGAGCAGCAGGGCGACGGGCGGGTTCACGGCGGTCCGCTGTCGTACCCGATGCTCGCGCCGCCGTGGAGCTCGCCGCAGCCGGACAACCGGGTGCCGTTCGGCACCGATGTCGCGGTGCAGCAGGTCACCATCGAACCGAGCTACCAGCCGGGCAAGAGCTGGGTCGCCTCCGTGCTGATCGGCAAGCTCAACGCCGGTGACGGGTTCTACACCCCGCAGCAGGGCTCGGAGGTCGTCGTCAAGTGCATCCTCGGCGCCTTCTACGGCGACGCAGCGGTGCAGAGCGATGTCCAGGTCAACAAGGAGACCAAGATCGACGGCCACGACGCGTGGCTGGTCGAGTCGCAGCTCCACTTCGAGATCGAAGGCCTGAAGGCCAAGGGCGAGCTGCTGATCGTCGCGATCGTCGCCACCGGCGCCGAGGACGGCTCGGCCGGCCTCTACTACGCCTCGATCCCGGACAACGCGCCGGAACTCGTGGCTCCCGCCCGGGAAGCGCTGAAGCAGCTCAAGATCAGCTGACCGCACCGCGATGACCGGACCGCCGGGCTGGTATCCGGATCCGGCCGGTACCTCGAACCGCTTCCGCTACTGGGACGGCACCCGCTGGACCAACGACACGGCCGGTACCCCCGGAGCGCCGCCGGCACGCCGCCGTGCCCCACTCCTGATGATCATCAGCGCCGTGGCCGCCGGGTTGGTGTTGATCATCGTCGCCGTCGTGGTGATCAGCTCCGGAGCCGGTGGCGCGCTCGGCACCGGTGGCCCGGAAGAACGGCCGGCCGGGACCCCGACCGCCGAGTGTCCGCCGGCCGACTCGGCCCCGCCGACGGCCGAACCGCGGGTCGGCGCCGACGGACGGGTGCGCGGCGGCCCGCTGTCGTACCCGGCGCTCGGTCGGCCCTGGACGGGACCGACGACGGAGAACCGGGTTCCGTTCGGCCGGGACCTGATCGGCCAGTGGGTCACCGCGGACCGGAACACCAGGAACGGCCACATCTGGGCCGCCATGGTGCTGGTCGGCGAACTGAACTCCGGTGACGGGTTCCTCGGGCCGGAGCGGGCGGCCACGCTGATGGCGGAGTGCATCACGGGCACCCTGTACGGAGACGACCGGATCGACTCCACGATCAAGATCAGCAAGCCGACGAAGGTCGACGGGCACGACGGCTGGCTGCTCGAGGCCCGGCTGGCGTACGACATCGCTGGGCTGAAGACCAAGGGCGAGACCATGATCATCGTCATCGTCGACGCGGGGACGAGCACCGGCCTCTTCTATGCGGGCCTGCCCGATTCCGGCCCGCAGTACGTCGCACCGGCGCGGGCCGCCCTGCGCGAGCTCGCCGTCGAGGCCTGAGCCACGCAACACCTCCGCCGCCCGGTCCCAGGCGAATCCTTGACATGGAACGACCGGCTGACCATGCTTCCGGTTATCTGAAACCTCGTTCCACGTTACCGGCCAGCGCTGGTCGGCGTGTCCCCGGAGGTGTTCCATGATCACCCGATTCCTCTCCGGCCGTGCCGGTGCCGCGATCGGCGGCTTCACGGCGGCGGTCCTGCTCGGCATGCTGCCCGGCTCCGTGCCGACCGCCTCGATCGGCGGCTCACTCCCCCTGGCCGGCGACGAGCTCGCGACCGGTGACGGCGCCGCGCCGGACGGCTACGCCTTCGGCAGCGGCTCCCAGTGGAACGTGCTCAACTGGGCGCCCGGTGAGCTCGCCGCCGTACCGTCGTCGTTCTCCATGAACACCGTCGACGAGTCCGGCCGTACGGTGAAGAAGATCTTCGTCGGCAGCCAGGCCAACCCCGATGTCGGCGGCGCCGCGTCGATCAACAACATGGCGTTCTCGTACGACTCCGGCAAGACGTTCCTCGACGTCCAGCGCAACTATCCCTTCTCCGCCCTGAACATGGCCCGACTGCGGGACGGCACGCTGATCTCGATCGAGTTCATCCCGGAGTGGACCGACAGCTCGCACACGACGACCGACCTGAAGCTCTGGACCTCGACCGACGACGGCGAGACCTGGAAGCCGAGCCGCGGCACCTTCACGCCGTCGCCGGGCCGGACGATCGGCCCGATGAGCAACGGTCTCCGGGTGCACCGCCGGGTGCTCGAACTGGCCGACGGCACCCTGCTGGTGCCGGCCTACACCGCGTTCAAGGAGACCCTGCCCGGCTGGGCCAGCATCGTGCTGCAGTCCACCGACCGCGGCAAGACCTGGACGATGCGCTCGGAGATCCCGGCGCCTGGTTCGGGGACGCCGCAGCGGCCGGGCACCAACGAGGTCGGCTGGACCTACACCTCCGACGGCCGGCTGATGGCCGTGCTCCGGGAGACCGAGCAGCCGCAGGGACCCGGTGAGGGTGCGCTGGCGTACCTCTGGGCGGCGTTCTCCTCCGACGACGGCAAGACCTGGACGGACGCGAAGCCGATCACCGGGCCGGACGGCGGGAAGGTCAACGGCATCTATCCGGATCCAGTGCTGCTGCCCAACGGCATGCTGCTGCTGGCGACCGGCCGGAAGGACGTCCGGGCCCTGGTCAGCCACGACGGCACCGGCAAGACCTGGGACGCCGAGACGACCCTGTTCGTGAACTACCCGTCCGAGGGCTTCAACGGCCGCTTCGACGGGACCAGCGGCAACACCAGCATCGAGACCGTCGCCGGCAACCGGGCCGTGCACTTCTTCGACCAGTGCCACGTCTGGGGCTGCGGCGCGTACAACCAGCAGTTCGGCATCGCAGCCCGCTATGTCGGCGCCGTGACGCCGGGGACCGGCAAGCTCGACCTGGCCCGGCTGGTACGCGACAAGCTGGCCACGATCACCGGCGATCTTGGCGACGCCGACCCGGTCCATCCCGAGCGCCGGGCGGCCGGCATCGTCGACGGCAGCACCGACTACGGGGCCGACGCGGTGATCAAGGAATCCACCCGGCCCGGCGAGTTGATCATGAAGCTGGACCGGGCCTATCCGATCGGCCGGATCGGGCTGATGCTGGGGCACGGCGAAGCCCAGTCCGCGCAGGTGTTCCTGTCCGCCGACGGCAAGGACTGGGGCCGGCCGGTGATCACCGCGACCGACCGCTCCGACCGCGCGCTGCGCTACACCGACCTCACCCCGAAGTCCGCCCAGTACGTCAAGATCAGGTCCGGCAGCCCGAAGCAGCTCACCGTCAGCGAGCTGGAGCTGTACGCCGCGGGCCTCGACACGTTCGAGAACGAGCTCCCGTTCGCCGTCCCCCGTGGCTGGTCCGACGCGTACGGCAGCTGGGTCACCGACGTACCGGACAACCTGGCCTACTCCGACATCGGCGGCCACCGCAGCGCGACCGCGCTGCGCCTCTGGGACAAGTGGACCGACCGCGAGGCCAAGATCAGCAAGCGGTTCGACCCGACCGCCGAGCTGACCCTGGCCATGGATTGGGCGACCACCGACACCCGGGCCCCGTTCACCCTGCGCGCCGAGGGCAAGAAGGGTTCCGACTCCGTCACTCCCTGGGAGTTCCGCCTGGTCAACGGAGCTAAGGCCACCGACCCGCTGGTGGTCCAGGAACGCGTCGGCTCCGAGTGGAAGCCCCTCGGCAGCCTGCCCCGGGTGATGCCCGCCCGCAGCTACGTCCCGCTCGCCCTGAAGGCCACCCCGCAGAGCGCCACCCTCACCGTCGACGGCAAGTCCTTCCCCGCCACCACCCCGAACGGAGCGGTCGACACCTTCGACAAGATCACCCTCACTACCGGCGACCCCGACGCCTACGGCGGCATCTACTACCTCGACAACGTCCGCCCCTGACCCCCAAAAAAGACCCGCTGACTGGGCACAAAAGCAGGCGTTCTGGCGGCGTGTCGCTGCGGAACTGCCCTGTCGATCATCGGGGGGAAGGGCTCGTGCGCTGCAGAACTGCCCGGTCGATCCTCAGGGGGAAGGGCGCGTGCGCTGCAGAACTGCCCGGTCGATCCTCAGGAGGAAGGGCGCGTGCGCTGCAGAACTGCCCGGTCGATCCTCAGGAGGAAGGGCGCGTGCACTGCAGAACTGCCCGGTCGATCCTCAGGAGGAAAGGCGCGTGCACTGCAGAACTGCCCGGTCGATCCTCAGGAGGAAAGGCGCGTGCACTGCAGAACTGCCCGGTCGATCCAGGGGTTGGGTGGGGTCGGTCGTTGGCCGCGGTGAGCGGATCGGCACGGGGCGGCCGCCGGTCCGGGACCCAGCGCGCCCAGCCCAAGCGCGCCCGAGCTCTCCGCGGACGGGCCCGAGTGTGACGATTCCTACCGCGAAGTCGCCGGATCGGGTCGAAATCGTCACACTCGATGATCGGCGCTCCGAAGGACGCGGGCATCAAGTCCCCGCCGGCGCACGGTCTGCCCTCCCCGCCGTAGCAGCGGTCGCCGGCGGAGCATGATCGTCGACGAGCCGAGTGAAGACCGACGTCGACCCGCGCTTTCCTGAGGATCAACCGGGCAGCTCCGCTCACCGCGGCCAACGACCGACCCACCCTTCGACCGACCGGGCAGCTCCGCTCACCGCGACCAACCACCGACCCACCCCTCAACCGACCGGGCAGCTCCGCTCACCGCGACCAACCACCGACCCACCCCTCAACCGACCGGGCAGCTCCGCTCACCGCGACCAACCACCGACCCACCCCTCAACCGACCGGGCAGCTCCGCTCACCGCG
>NZ_JBHTFF010000015.1:126028-242901 GCF_042666975.1 Microlunatus sp. GCM10028923
GACCAACGACCGCCCCACGCCTGGCCAGCTCCGCTCACCGCGACCGACCCACCCCTCGACCGACCGGGCAGCTCAGCAGCGACACCCCGCCAGAACGCCTGCTTTTGTGCCCAGTCAGCGGAGGTTTTTTGGGGGGCGGGGTCAGGAGCCGCAGGAGGCTAGGCCGAGGCGGGACTTGAGTTGGACGACTCGGGTGGCGGACTCGGTGATCCGGCGTTCGAACTCGGGGTCGTCCTCGGCCTTGTCGGCTACGGCGTCGGCCATGTCCTCGGCCTCGCTCGGGTCGCCGATGATCATCAGGTCGCCGCCGGCCTCGAGGAACCGGACGGCGCGCTTCTCCGGGCTGAGGCTGGAGACGGCCTCGGCGGCCAGGTCGTCGGAGATCACGACGCCGTCGAAGCCGAGGTCGCCGCGGACCAGGTTGGTGATGATCTTCTTCGAGAAGACGGCCTGGTGATCGGGATCGATCTTCTCGTAGTACGCGTTCGCGATCATGATCATGTTCGCGCCGGCGTCGATGCCGGCCCGGAACGGAGCGAAGTCGGGGTCGTCCGGGCCGGTCTTGGTGTCGGTCACCTTCGCGGTGAAGTCGGTGTTGCCGCGGACCTTGCCGAGGCCCGGGAAGTGCTTCAGGGACGTACCCACTCCGGCGTCGGCCATGCCCTCGACGAACGCCGCGACCTTCTTCGCCACCTTGTCGGGATCGGAGCCGTAGCCGCGATCGAGCCCGGCGATCGGTTCGTTGACGTCCTCCAGCTCCTTCGGTACGACATCGGCGACCGGGGCCAGGTTGACGTCGATGCCGGCCTTCTTCAGGTCCTCGCCCCACCCCTCGGCGTTCTTGCGCAACTCGCCGTCGGACTGGTCGGCCTGCTCCTCGGCGGACGGGATCTCGTCGAAGCCGTCGCCGGCCAGCCGCTGCACCTGCCCACCCTCCTGGTCGGCGGCCAGCAGGACGCCGATCCCGCGCGGCGTCTTGATCGCCTCCCGGGCATCGGTGGTGACCGAGGACACCGCCCGGCGGCCCGCCTCGGTGTTGCCGAGCAGCAGCACCGAACCCGCATGGACCTCGTCCAGGGTGCTGCCGGTCGACGAGGCCAGACCGCTGGAATCGATGGCGACCATGAGCAGCTGACCGACCTGCTCGTCGAGGTCCAGTCCGCCGACCAGCGCCGCGCACTGGGCGGTGCTCGGCTTCGGAGTCCCCGGAGTCTTCGACGGACTCGGGGTCTCCGGACCGGCCGTGCCCGAGCCCGGCCCGGACGGGGACTCGGTCGCGGGAGCCGACCCGGGCGGGGTCGAGGTTCCCGACGGAGCGGATGGCGCACAGCCCGCAAGCACCCCGAAAAGCGCCGCCGCGGCCAGCCCGGCCGCCGCCTTCCGGTTCCTGAGAATCATCACGAGGCCACCCTACGGAGCAGCGAAACCCCGGCCCGGTTCGCCCCGCGGGCGGGAGTTCACCCCGCCGTCGTTTCACACTGCGGGCGAGGCCGCGACCGCCCGGGGCCGCTCAGCCTACGATCATCTGCGACGGGCACCACCGTGCCCGTACCCCTGAATTCGTGAGACCTGGAGGAACCCATGTCGAGCATCAGCAGCGTCGGGCCGCGCACCCTGGCCGACGTCATTCCCGGCGGACTCGTACGCAACCTCGTCCTGATCGTCGGCGCGGCCGGCTTCGTCGGCCTGGCGGCGCAGGTGAAGCTGTATCTCCCCTTCACCCCGGTGCCCCTGACCCTGCAGACGTTCGCGGTGCTGCTCTCGGCCGCGGTACTCGGCGGCAACCGCGCCGCCGCCTCGCTCGGTCTCTATCTCGCACTCGGTGTCGCCGGCGTGCCGTGGTTCGCCAACCAAGCCAGCGGCTGGGCGTTCGCCTCGTTCGGCTATCTGCTCGGCTTCGTGGTCGCCGCCTACCTCGTCGGCCGGCTGGCCGAGCGCGGCGCCGACCGTACGCCGCTGAAGACCGCCGGACTGATGGTGCTCGGCAACGTCGTCGTGTACGCGGCCGGCGTGCCGTGGCTGATGGCCTTCCTCGGCGCCGACCTCGGCAAGGCGCTGACCCTCGGGGTGGCGCCGTTCCTGATCGGCGACGTCATCAAGATCGTGCTCGCCGCGGGCCTGCTGCCGGCCACCTGGGCGCTGGTCCGGCGGTCGGGTCGCGACTGAGCTTTCCGTATCGCGGCAATCGACTTCACAGTCACGGAGTTCCGGCCTGGTTCGAGTGTGACGATCGCCACCCACCGCGGGTCCCGCTGCAAGGCTGAGGGCACGACCGAAGTAGGATGGAAGTTCGGTCGAGTGCGGGCACGATCGACACGAGCGCAGAAGACAACGTGCGAAGAATCGGGTTCGAGAGGATGTTGCGTGGCGTGACGGCGCAGAGCTACCTCACCAGCACCGGTACCCCTTGCCTATCGCTGACCCAGTTCCGGGTCCGCCGGGTGTTGGAGTCACTGCCGGGTGTGATGGTGTGGCTGACCCTTGCGGCACCTTTCGTGCTCTGGTCGCAGGTCCCACACATCGCACACTGGCTTCTCCCGCTCTACGTCGTCTACTGGATGATCCAGTACGCCAACCTCGCGGTTCGCCAGGTCTGGGAGTTCGTCCGGATGCGGCTGCGCAGCCGGGTCGACTGGCTCGTCCAGGCCCGCGCCAACCACGGCGACGACCTGGACCAGCTGCACCACCTGGTCGTCTTCCCGACCTACAGCGAGTCCCCGGAGATCCTGCGCCAGTCGATCGGCGCGATCGAGGACGCCAACTACGACCCGCGCGCGATCACCGTCTGCGTCACCTTCGAGGAGCGGTCCCCGGTCTGGACGCCGGAGGCGATCGCCGAACTGGAGGACCGGTTCCGCGGCTCGTTCGCACGCTTCCTGACCACCCGGCACCCGGACGGGATGCCGGGCGAGGAGCGGGTCAAGGGGGCGAACCTCACCTGGGGCGCCCAGTACGCCCGCGACGTCCTGCACAAGCAGGGCTACACCGACGACCAGGTGGTGGTGTCCGCGTTCGACGCCGACACCCGGGCCAGCCGCGACTACTTCGCCGCGCTCGCCGACACCCACCTGAGCAACCCGAACCGCGACTACGACGCGTACCAGCCGATCCTGTTGTTCCACAACAACGTCTGGGACGTGCCGATCGCCTCGCGGATCGTCGGCTCGATCGCGACCTTCTGGACCATGGTCGACTCGACCCAGCCGCACCGGATGAAGATCTTCTCCTCGCACGCGATGGGGATGACCGCGCTGGTCAACGTCGGCTACTGGTGCAAGACCGTGATCCCGGACGACTCCCGGCAGTACTGGCGGATGTTCTTCGCGTTCGATGGCCGCACCGTGGTCCGGCCGCTGCACACGCCGGTCTACCTGGACGCGGTGCAGGCGGAGTCGTACCAGAAGTCGCTGAAGGAGCAGTATCTGCAGCTGCGGCGCTGGTCGTACGGGGTGATCGACTTCACCTACATCGCCGAGCAGAGCCTCAACTCGCCCAAGATCAGCTTCTGGACGAAGGCGATCCAGCTGAGCCGGCAGTACCTCCAGTTCCAGTTCTGGGCCACCACGCCGCTGATGTTGTTGATCATTCCGCGGCTGGTCGGCGAACTGCACCCGTTGCCGTTCGATCTGGTGGCCGCCTTCATCAGCCCGCTGCTGACGGCGATCTCGAGCGTGATGTCCACGATCGTGCTGCCGATCGGCCTGACTGTCTCGGTCGCCGTGGCGACGCTGCTGCTGCCGAAGCGCCCGGCGCACAAGCCCTGGTGGTGGTCGATCAAGGTGATCGGCGAATGGCTGCTGATGCCGGTGATCGTTCCGCTGTTCATCTGCTTCCCGGCGATCGACGCGCAGACCCGGTTGATCTTCCGCCGCTACCTGGGCTTCCGGGTGACGGTCAAGCAGCGCACCTCGATCCCGGCCGGTTCCGAACTCGCCTGAACCTCAGATTGTGGTGGTCGCCAGCCTCGACGGCTCGTGGCTCGATGTGGCGAGGGTCGGCTCGGGAGGCTCGAATCCCTTGACGATCAGCCACACACCGATGAACACCTCCCACAGTCCGCCGGGAAGTGAGTGGATCGAGATCAGGTTCAGGCCGAAGAGCTGCAGCACTGATCCGAGCAAGATCACCGCGTAGCCGGCGAGGCCCCACACGGCCAGCGGCCTTGGGATCAGGTGGGTACGCAGGAGCGCGGTGCACAAGATCAGCCCGGACACCCCGAGCGTGGTCATGGCGAAGTCGTAGGCGTACAGGTTCGCGTCGGTCAGCACCATGCTCAGAGCCTGAAGGTACGAGGTGTCCGCTGTTCCCGCAGCCACATAGGCGGCACCGATCGGTATCTGGATCATGATCAACAGCGCCATCACGGCGATGAAGGTGGCATCGATGATCCGGGCCGCCAGGTAGCCGACCGCGGCACGTTCGCTGTGACGCTTCAGCACCGGGAACATCAGCACCCCGTGCGCAGCATCCCCGGCCACCGTGGCCAACCAGCACACCACGCCGGCCGCCAGCAACATGCTTCCGGCCGCGATGGCAGCGAGACCACCCGGCGCGGTCAGTACGGACTGGATGACGATGTTTCCGGGGATGCCGATCGCCATGCCGGCGAGGTACAGCACACCGATGATCCGCGCCGTCACCCGATACTCACGCTGGTTGAACTGGCCGCGTCTGGCGACCGACTGTTCGGTTTGCATGGTGGAGCTCCTGATCTGAACCAGGGCGCCGTGACCATCGTGGACCGCCCTGGACGGGCCGGGATGGCTGGCATCTCAAACCGGGATGTCGTCGATTCCGGAACTGCTGCCGACGCTACCTCGACAAAGATCACCGCACGGCAGACCGAACCAGCCGGCCGACGATCGACCCGATGTGGGGCCGAAAGACCCTACGCTGCGGCTATCCGAGGTCAGGAAACGACGTGTCCGGCCGGGGCTGACTCGCGGCAGCTCTGCCGGACCGCGGCGATCAGGGCTTCGGACTTGAGCAGGGCCTCGGCGTACTCGTCGTCCGGGTCGGACAACGTGATCACTCCGCCGCCCACGCCGATGGTCAGTTCCTCGGCGTCGCGGGAGACGAGGGTACGGATGATCACGCTGAGATCGGCGGTGCCGGAATAGCTGAAGTAGCCGAGCACGCCGGAGTAGATGCCGCGCGGTTCGCGTTCCACCTCGTCGATGATCTCGCAGGTGCGGTGTTTCGGTGCGCCGGTCATGGAGCCCGGCGGCATGGCGGCGCGGACACCGTCGACCGCACTCAGTCCCGGTTCCAGGTCGCCCTCGATGGTGCTGACCAGCTGGTGCACCGACGGGTGCGACTCGACGACCATCAGCTCCGGTACCCGTACCGAGCCGAGTCGGCAGCTGAGCCCGAGATCGTGCCGGAGCAGGTCGGCGATCATGAGGTTCTCGGCCCGGGTCTTGGTCTCGGTCCGCAGCCGTTCGGCGACCGCCGCGTCCTGGAGCGGGTCGGGATGGCGGGGCGCGGTGCCCTTGATCGGGCGGGCCTGCACCCGGCCATGATCATCGATCTCGAGGAACCGTTCCGGTGAGGAGCTGAGCACGGTCGCCGACGGCAGCTCGAGGTAGGCCGCGTGCGGCGCCGGGTTGATCCGGCGCAGGTGCCGGTACAGCGCGGCCCGGTCGCCGCGATACGCCAACCGGCGTTGGAAGGTGAGGTTCACCTCGTAGCTGTCGCCGCTGTGCAGCTGCTCCTGCACCCGCCGGTACGCGGAGCGATACCAGTCCGGGTCTGGTTCGGTGAGCTCCCCCAGCCGGCCGTCGCGGGGCGGCTCGCCCGCCGGCCCGGTGTTCATGATCATCGCCTCGGCGCGGTCCAGCCAGCCGGGCGAGTCGACCGCGGCCGCGTAGCAGCGCCGTTCGGCATGATCGAAGACGAAGTACCGATCCAGCCGGCCGAACTCCGCCTCGCCACCGCGCCCCCGCTCCGGATAGCCGAGATAGCCCAGATAGCCGCCCTGGAAGGGGAACGGAGCGTCCGAGGCGACCCGTCCGGAGGCCAGCCGACCGGCCAGTTCGGCCAGCATGTCCGGTGCGGCCGGCGCGTCGTAGCGGCCGGTCAGCACCTCGTCGGGGGCTCCGAGATAGGTGAACCGGGAGCGCGGCCCGACCCGGGCGGCGTCCAGCCAGCAGACCGGACCGCAGCCGGCATAGTGAGCGACGAAGACGTCCTCGGGCTCGCGCCACGGCAGCTCGCGATACTCCAGCCCACGCCGCTCCCCGACCTCCACAGCCCCACGTTCCGTGAGCTCCACAGCCCCACGTTCCCTGAGCTCCACAGCCCCACGTTCCCTGAGCTTGTCGAAGGGCAAGGATGGTGACACCGGGCCCGGCCCTTCGACAGGCTCAGGGCACGTCAGATTCAGGAAGTTGATCATGAGATCGCGACCGTACTCCGCGGCGATCGACTCGGGATGGAACTGTACGCCGTGCAGATCGCGGCTGCGGTGCCGCAGTCCCATGATCACGTCGTCGTCGGCGGCCCGGGCAGTGACCTCCAGTTCGGCCGGCGGGTCCACGACGGCGAGCGAGTGGTAGCGGACGGCCCGGAAGTCCTGCGGCAGGCCGGCGAACACCCCGCGCCCGTCGTGCCGGATCCGGCTGATCAGCCCGTGGTGCGGCCGGACCTTGATCACGGAGGCACCGAAGAGCAGGCCGAGCAGCTGATGGCCGAGGCAGACCCCGAGCACCGGCCGGTCGGTGTCCATGATCAGTTCGGCCAGCCGGCCGACCCGGCGCGGATCGGCGGGGTGGCCTGGCCCGGGCGAGATCACCAGATGCGAGTAGCGACGCGGATCGACGCGCTCGTCATGATCGACGACGTGCGGCGGCCGCCCGGTCAGCTCGCCGATCAGGTGATACAGGTTGTAGGTGTAGGAATCGTCGTTGTCGATCAGCAACACCCGGGGCCTGGTCACGGTCTAGGTCCGCAAGGGCAGGGCGAGCAGCGCGTTCTCGACCAGTTCGGCCATGGCCGGATGGATCCAGTACTGGCCGCGGGCCATCTGGTGGGCCGGCAGCCCGAAGCTCATCGCCTGGATCAGCGGCTGGATCAGCGACGACGCCTGCGGCCCGATCAGGTGCGCCCCGAGCAGCAGCCCGGTGTCCGGGTCGGCGAGCATCTTGGCGAAGTGCTCGGTGTCCTCCATCGCCCACCCGTACGCGATCGATCCGTACTCCTGGATCGCCGTCACATAAGGGATCCCGCGTTCCTCGGCCTGCTGCTCGGTGAGGCCGACGGAGGCCACCTGCGGCTCGGCGAACACCGCGTGCGGCACGAACCGGTGGTCGGCGTCGATCATCGCGTCGGGGTGCAGCAGGTTGTGCTGCACCACCCGCGCCTCGTGGTTCGCCACGTGCTTGAGCTGACGGTGCGAGCAGACGTCGCCCAGCGCGAAGACGCCGTCGGCAGTGGTCTGCTGATGATCATCGACGACGACGTACCCGTCCTGGTCCACCTCGACCCCGGCGGCCGGCAGGTTGAGCGTGTCACCGTTGGGCACCCGGCCGGTCGCGACCAGGAGCACGTCGGCCTCCAGCCGGTGCTCGGTGCCGGCCGCGTCGGCCGCGATCACCGCGACCCGGTCGTCGGCCAGCGGCTCGACCCGGCGGACCGCGTGCTCGAGCCGAAGATCGACCTTGCGCGCCATCAGTTCGGTGAACCGCCGGGACACGTCGCGGTCCTCCTGGCGCAGCAGGGCATCGGACCGCTGCAGGATGGTCACCGCCGTCCCGTACGCGCCGAAGACGTGGGCGAACTCGGCGGCCACGAAGCCGCCGCCGACGATGATCATGGACTTCGGCAGCCGGTCCAGCCGCATCACGGTGTCCGAGGTGTGCACGGTGACCTGATCGAGCCCCGGCACCTCGGGCAGGGTGGCCCGGCTGCCGGCGGCGATCACGTACCGGTCGGCGGTGATCACCTCGCCGGTCCCGGTGTCCAGCGTGCGCGGGCCGACGAAGTGGGCCGGTGCCCGGAACAGGGTGATGTTGTCGCTGTCCTCGCGGTATTTCGCGCCACCGGCGGCGATCGCGTCGATCCGGCCGAAGATCCGGTCCCGGATGTCGGCCCAGCGGACCCCCTCGAGGTCCAGGTCGACGCCGAGCCGGCGGGCCTGCTCGGGCGAGCCGGCGAGGTCGGCCGGGTAGACGAACATCTTGGTCGGGATGCAGCCGACGTTGAGGCAGGTGCCGCCGTAGACCGGGTTCTTCTCCACGATCGCGATCTTCTGGTCCGCGAACCGCTCGTCCGGGATCGAGTTGCCGGAGCCGCTGCCGATGATGCACAGGTCGAAATGACGCACGGCCCTATCCTGCCCCCTGCCGGAGATAGCCCGCCGGGTGTCCGGATCGAGCCGTTCGATGGCGTACCGGAGGGCCGTGCGCGGCATCCGGCCGGCCCACCGGTCCAGGAACGCCAGCAGTTCCGCCTCGTCGACCCGCTTGCCGGCCTCCCGCAGCATCCAGCCGACCGCCTTGTGGATCAGGTCGTGATCATCGTGGATCAGCAACTCGGCGATCCGGTACGTGTCCGCCGTCCGGCCGGCCCGGATCAGCTGATGCGTCGCCACCATGGCGATCCGGCGGTCCCAGAGCAGCGCCGACCCGGCCAGCCGGTCCAGCAGCCCAGGGTCACCGTCCGGATCCAGGATCCGACCGCCCACGATCGGTCCCGCGCTGGCGTCGACCAGGTCCCAGTTGTTCACCCGGTCCGTGTTCGCGAGGTAGTGGTCGGCGATCGCGGCCCGCTCGGCGGCGTCCCCGCGACCGGCCCGCTCCGACCACACGACCAGGCAGGCCATCCGATGCTCGTGCACCGGACTGAGCAGCAGCGGCAGCAGGTCGCCGGGATCGGCCGGCGTCCGGCTGTACGGGCGGGCCAGTACCCGGAGCCGGCTCAGCTTCACGCCGACGAACAGATCGCCCTCGCCGTAGCCGCCGGGCCGGACCTGGAAGAACCGGGTCAGGGTGGCGGCGACCTCCGGGTCCGCCTCGGCGGCGATGCTCTCGGTCAACGGGTGCGCCACGGCGGCCATCCTAGGAGGGCGGTATCACACCTCCCTCCTAGGCTTCTCCGTCATGAGAGCCTCCGCGATCGCCGGTGTCATCGGCTGGCTCGCCGCGGCGGCACTCGGCTGGGGCGAGTGGGTGAACTGGCGCGCGTCGCGGGCGCTGACCGGGCCCGACCGCCGCGGTTCCGAGGTGATCGTCTGCCTCGGCTACCGGAACCGGAATCCGCGCCGGGCGAACGCGCTGAACCGTTGGCGGGTACGGGCTGCGCTGCGCTCGATCGACCCGGCCGCGCCGGCCAGCCGGGTGATCATGTCCGGCGGCAGCCGATCGCCGGCCGAGGCGACCCTGATGGCCCGGTACGCGGTCGACGAGCTCGGCTTCGACGGCGACCTGATCGGTGAACCGGACCGGATCAAGATCATCTCCAATCCCGGTGCAGGAGGCCCGCTCGCGTACCACCTGGGAGAACGTCCAGCACCGTCTCCCGCTGTTCGGCGAGTGGATCGCGCTCAAACCACTGTTCGCCCTGTACGGCCTGGAGGCGCTGCGCCGGTCCCGTCGCACATCGTGAGATGCCGATATTCCCTAGTGTGTCACCATGCATTATGGGTTCATGAACGCTCCGGAACCGCCGCGGCTCGACCTGGCCTCGATCGCTCTGCGCCTGGCCGCCCAGACCGCCCTCTGGCAACCGCAGGTCAGGTACACGCCGGCCAGCCGGCACTACGCCCGGCTCGTCGCCGCCGCCGACTACGAGGCCTGGCTACTCACCTGGCTGCCCGGTCAGGGCACCGACTGGCATGATCACGGCGGCTCGGCCGGCGCCTTCGTCACGGTCCGGGGAACCCTGACCGAACGGCACGCCTGGCTGGACTCCTCCGGTACGCCGACGATCCTGCCGGAGGAGCGGCGGCTGTCCACCGGATCCCTGCGGTCGTTCGGAACCCGGCACGTGCACCGGGTGACCAACGACGCCCTGGAACCCGCGGTCAGCGTGCATGTGTACGCGCCGGCGCTGGTCGCGATGACGACCTACCGGCCCGACGGTGATCGCCTGATCGCGACGTCGTCCCAGCTCGCCGGCCAGAACTGGTGACCGCCACCACCCGGCGCAGCATCGACGAGGTGCTCGCCGAAGCCCGCACCAGGCTGGACCGGATCACTCCGGAGCAGGCCGATCGGGCCGCCGCCGAGGGCGCAGTCCTGGTGGACATCCGACCGGCCGTCCAGCGCGCCGAGGAGGGCAGCTGGCCGGGCGCGTTGATCATCGAGCGCAACGTGCTCGAGTGGCGCTTCGACCCCGCCAGCGACGCCCGGCTGCCGATCGCCGGGTACGACCTCCCGGTGATCATCTTCTGCTCCGAGGGCTACACCTCGTCGCTCGCGGCAGCCGCGCTGCAGGACCTCGGCATCACCGGCGCGACCGACGTGATCGGCGGCTTCCGGGCCCGCTACCCGAACCGGTAGAGCCGCCGCGCGTTGTCTACCCGTACGGCACGCGCCTCGGCCTCCGTGTACCGCGCCAAGATCACGTTCAGCGCGTCAACGTAGTCCGGATAGGAAGCCCACAGCCGATCCAACGGCCAGTTGCTGCCGAGCACGCAACGGTCCGGCGTGAACGAGTCCAGGCAGTGCTCGACCCAGGGACGCAGGCTCTCCGGCGTCCAGCCAGCCCGGTTCATGCCGAGCCCGCTGATCTTGCAGTGGACGTTGTCGGCCTCGGCGAGCGCGGTGATCCCCTGCTTCCAGTGCTCGAAGTACTCGGGGCTGGCGGTCTCCCGGGGATAGCCGAGGTGCTCCAGCACGATCACCGCGGACGGGTGCTCCCGGGCGAGGTCGCGGGCCTTGATCATGTTCTGCCAGGCGCAGTCCAGGTCGAGCAGCAACCCACGCTCGGCGAGGCGGGCCACGCCGCGGCGCCAGGCGGGGTCGACCAGGTAGTCGCCGCGGCCGAAGTCACGGACCCCGCGCACCAGCGGCGAGGCGAGGTGGCGGTCCAGCTGGGCGTCGACGTCGGCGGCCGCCAGGTCGAGCGCCGCGACGATCAGCAGCGGGATCGGGCCTGCGGCGGCCAGTTCGGTGAGCCACTCGGTCTCCAGCACCGGATCCGGGGTGCCGACCGCGGCCTGGACATGGACCGCCGCGACCGTACCCGCGAACCGGGATTCCGCGTGCAACGCGTCGAGGTCGTACCGGACGGATTTCATCTGGTCGATCGCGCCGAGGATCGGGTGGATCGCGTCCGGCCCGAGCCAGTCGTAGCTCACCTCCGGATGGCGCAGATCCCAGAAGTGCACGTGGGTGTCGATCCAGTCCGGCCGGTGCAGCATTCCGGAGACTTCGGTCATGATCAACTCCTGGTCGACAGCGGCATGATCGACAAGTTCGGCCTGCGGGCCCCGATCTTAGTGTCGCCCGCTGAGCGGGACGGAGGCGCCGTCCGGACGCTGCCTCTCTAGAATGTCGAGGACCATCGCCGAGAGGATGATCGTGGCCGCCGACCTGCCCGAGACGCCGACCCCCGCCACCCGCCTTGCCGATCTGTTGCCGCCCGGCGCGGTCGCCGCGGCCCTGTCCGACCCGCCGCCACGACTGGCTCCGGCCGCCGGCGATCATGATCGCTGGGCCCAGGTCTCCGTGGCCGACCGGGCCGAGATCCTCGCCACGGCGACCGAACTGACGGAGCGGCCGTGGCCGATCCTGCTGGCCAGCGAGTACGCCCGGTTCCACCAGGAGGGCAACCGGGTCGGCTACGAGGAGCCGTACTTCGAACGCCGAACCCGGCTCACCGCCGTCACCCTCGCGGCCGCGCTGACCGGTGATCAACGGTGGCTGACCGAGGCCGTCGACGGGATCAACCTGATCTGCGACGAACTCGCCTGGACGGTTCCGGCGCACGCCTGGAAGAACCGGGAGCGGAACAGCCCGGTGCCGTCACCGGACGACTGTGATCTTGACCTGTTCGCCGCCGAGACCGGCGCCGTGCTGGCCTGGACCGATCACGTGCTCGGCGACGCGCTGGACGGGTACGCGTCGACGATCCGGCCGCGGCTGCGGGCCGAGGTGAACCGCCGGGTGCTGGAGCCGTACCGGACCCGGCGGGACTGGCACTGGCTGACCACGTCGATCAACAACTGGAACCCGTGGATCCACTCGAATGTGCTCGCCTGCGCGTTCCTGCTCAACCTCGCGCCGGAGACCCGCGCCGAGATCGTCAACCTGACGGTCGAGGGCCTGGATCTCTTCCTGGACACGTATCCCATGGACGGCGGTTGCGACGAGGGCGCCTCGTACTGGGGCCGGGCCGGCGGCTCGCTGGGCGACTGCCTGGCGCTGCTGCACGACGCCACGCGTGGCCGGCTGAACGGGTTCGCCCACCCGAAGGTGGCGCCGATCGCCCGCTACTTCCCGGCGGCCCACATCGCCGACGACTGGTACGTCAACTTCGCCGACGGCCCGGCCCGGCTGCGGGAGCGGTCGCTGGCCGCACCGGTGTACCGGCTCGGTCGGCACACCGGCGACGACCTGGTGCTCCGGCACGCCGCGATGATCAACGCCCGCGGCGGCCGGCTGATCGGCCGGCTGGCCTCGTTCGGCCGGGTGCTCCAGGTGATCTTCACGCCGGAACTCCGCGAGACCGGGCCCGACCGGCCGGCCGATGGTGATCATTTCTGGTTCCCGGACACCGAGGTGATCACGGCCAGGCTGGCCGGTCTCACGCTCGCCGCGAAGGGCGGCCACAACGCCGAGTCGCACAACCACAACGACGTCGGCAACGTCGTCGTCGCGGTCGACGGCGTGCCGCGGGTGGTCGACATCGGCGTCGGGACGTACACCCGGCAGACGTTCAGCCGGGACCGCTACCAGATCTTCACCATGCAGAGCGAGTTCCACAACCTCCCGGTGATCAACGGGTACGGGCAGCTGCCGGGTCATGATCACCGCAGCCGCGGGATGTCCGCCGACGTGGCGGCCGACCGGGTACGGGCCTCGCTCGACCTGGCCGACGCCTACCCGGCCGAGGCCGGCCTCGAGTCCTGGAACCGCGAGGTCACCCTGGACGGCTCCACCGTCGTGATCAACGACCGCTGGCAACTGGACCGGGCTCCGGAGTCACTGGCCTGGCACCTGATCGTCAACGGCCAGGTCACCCAGCAGGCCGGGACCGTGGTGATCAAGGCCGACGAGGGCCGGGACCTGATCATCGAGTATCCCGCCGACCTGCTCGCCTTCACCGCACAGGCGATCGCCCTCACCGACCCCAAGCTCAGTGAAGCCTGGGGACCGGAGCTGACCCGGCTGATCTTCACGGCCGAGCCCGCTCTCCTCGCCGCCACCGGCAACCTCTCCCTCACCGCCCGCCCAGCCTGACCGGCCCACCCGCTCCCTGAGCCTCGCTCGTCCTTCGACCGGCTCAGGGAGCTTTGGCCTGCCCTTGACGTGCTCGGCACGACTCCTGCATAGTGCTCCATGCACGGATGATGCATAGAATGCACGATAGTTGCATTTGATGCTCGGCAGAGATCTCCCGACGTAGAGAGGCACCCATGAGCACCCAGCACCCGCAGACCGCGGCTCCCAACCTGGACCAGGTCCCTTCCTCGACCAGACGCCGGGTGCTGCTCGCTGCGGGCATCGGCCACTTCGTCGAATGGTTCGACTTCGGCCTGTACGGCACGCTGGCGGCGACGATCGCGGTGCTGTTCTTCCCGGACGGCGATCCGCAGGTCAAACTGCTGGCCGCGTTCGCGGTGTTCGGCGCCGGGTTCGTGATGCGGCCGCTGGGCGGGCTGTTCTGGGGACCGCTGGGCGACAAGATCGGCCGCAAGAAGGTGCTCGCCTCGGTGGTGTTGATGACCTCCGGCGCGACGTTCCTGATGGGCCTGCTGCCGACGTACCACAACGTCGGGGTGGTGGCGACGATCGCGTTGGTGCTGCTCCGGCTGGTGCAAGGGTTCGCCGCGGGCGGCGAGTCCTCGGGCGCGACCACCCTGCTGGCCGAGTACGCACCGCCGAACCGGCGCGGCTACTTCGCCAGCTGGGTGGACAACTTCGGCTTCCTGGCGTTCGTCGCCGGCTCCGGGCTGGTGCTGCTGCTGACCGCGCTGCTGTCCGAGCCCGCGATGGCGGAGTGGGGCTGGCGGCTGCCGTTCCTGCTCGCCGGACCGCTGGGCCTGGCCGGTCTCTATCTGCGGCAGCGGCTCGAGGACACGCCGGAGTTCACCCGGCTGGAGCAGGACGGCGAGGTGATCGAGTCGCCGCTGCGGCAGACCTTCCGGCGGGCCTGGATTCCGATGTTGTTCTGCGTCGGCTTCGTGGTGCTGAAGGCGGTCGGGCACTGGTCCCTGCAGACCTTCATGCCGAGCTACCTGAGCACCACGCTGCAGTTCACCAAGCTGCAGTCGTACACGATCACCACCATCACCCTGCTGGTGATCGCGATCCTGGTGCCCGCGATGGGCCTGCTCTCCGACCGGGTCGGCCGGCGGCCGATGTTGATCACCGGCGCCGCCGGGTTCCTGATCTTGGCGTATCCCGCGTTCTGGTTGATGGGGCAGGGACAGTTCCTGCCGGCCGCGGCGGCCATGATCGTGCTCGGCATCTTCCTGGCGATCTTCGACGGCGCGGTCAGCGCGGCGATGGCCGAGCTGTTCCCGACCGCGGTCCGCTACGGCGGCATGGCGGTGGCCTACAACGTGTCGGTCGCGATCTTCGGCGGCGCGACCCCGTACTTCGCGGCCTGGCTGATCACGAGCACCGGATCCAACACCTCCCCCGCGTTCTTCGTGATGGCCGCCGCCCTGATCACCGGCGTCACCGTGCTGTTCGCCCGGGAGACCCACCGGACCGCGCTCGCGGACGTGCGCTAGAAAGCCACCATGGCCACCGAGACGAGCACCCACCAGAGCATCGACCGCGCGATCACCGTGCTGCGGGTGCTGAACCAGACCCCGACCGGCCTCCGGGTGGCCGAGGTCGCCAAGATCACCGGCCTCGGCGCCTCCACCACCTCCCGGCTGCTGGCGGTGTTGGAGAGCCAGGACTTCGTGCTGCGCGACGAGAGCACCGGCGTCTACCGGCTGGGCAGCGCCTTGATCACATTGGGCGGCACGGCCCTGAACCAGCGCCCCGTCTATCGCGAGGGGCGCTCGGTCGCGCAGCGGTTGGCCCGGACCCTCGATCTCGGCACCAGCCTGGCCGCCCGCCGGACCGACGCCCTGTTCTACTTCTGCAGCTTCGAGGGCGCCGGCGGCAGCAAGCAGTGGAACAGCATGGGCCAAACCGGACCGCTGCACGCCACCGCGCTCGGCAAGTGCCTGGTCTGCGAGTTCGACCCCGGGGAGCGGCGGGAACTGCTCGGCGACCTGCAGGCCTACACCAGCCACACCGTTGTCGATCATGAAGCCCTGGACGCCGAGCTTGCTCAGGTCCGCCGCCAGGGGTACGCGATCGAGCGGCAGGAACTGGCCCTCGGCCGAGCCTGCGTCGCCGCACTGATCCGCGATGCCGACGGCGAGATCTGCGGCAGCCTCTCGGTCTCCGGATCGCTCAGCGCCGTCGGTCTCCCGGACCGCGAGGCCGAGCTGGCCGGGATTGTGATCGAGGCCGCGGACGAGATCAGCATCGGGCTCGGCTTCCGCGCCGCACCCTCCTAAACCCCGTACTGGAAGGAAATCCACAGATGTACGTCGCTGTCACCGGAGCATCGGGCCGGATCGGCTCCGAGGTCGCCCGGCAACTCGTCGCGGCCGGGCACCGGGTGCTCGGCATCGACCGGGTGCCACCCACCGCGGCGCCGGCCGGGACCGAGCACCTGGTCTGCGACCTGGCCGACCTCGCTCCCGCCGACCCGCGCCTGGCCGGGGTCGAGGCCGTCGCCCACCTCGGCGCGTACATGTCCTGGCGGGAGGAGGACGCCCGCGCCCTGTTCGAGGCCAACGTGACCGGGACCTTCGCCCTGCTCCAGGCCGTCGAGGGACTGCCGCTCAGCCGGTTCGTGCTGGCCAGCACCGGCGACGTCTACCCGGAGACGACCGCCGCGCCGGGCGAGCGGATCGACGAAGATCATCCGCGACTGGCCACCGGGCACTACGGGCTGAGCAAGATCATGGCCGAGGAGGTCGTCCAGTTCGCCCACCGCCGCGGCGTACCGACGGTCACGCTGCGGTTCTGCCACACCCAGGACCCGGCCGAGCTGCTGGACGAGACCAGCTTCTTCTCCGGGCCGCGGTTCTTCCTGCACCCGCGCCTCGACCGGGCACGGGCGGCCGGCGACACGGCCCTGGTCCAGCAGTTGGAGGCCGCCGACGCCGGCCCGGACACCTTGATCGCGGTCCGGCGGGCCGACGGAAGCCCGGCCCGGATGGGCATCCTGGCCACCGCCGACCTCGCCGCCGGCGTGGTGCTGGCCCTGACCCGGCCGGACGTACCGAGCGGCGCCGTGATCGGGCTCGGCCCCGATCAGCCGCTCGACCTCGCCGACTTCGTCGGCCGCCTGGCCGCTGCCGCGTCCCTCCCCGTCGTCGACGTCACCGTTCCCGCCGCGCCTTCGTACGCGACGTCGAACCAGCGCGCCTGCGAGCTCCTCGGCTTTCGGGTCGGCGTCGACGTACCCGCCATGGTCGAAGCCGCAGCGCTCGCCCGCAAGGAACGCCTCGCCAGGCTTTCCTGACCCGGCGGCGCGCGGTCGTTCACGCCTCCGGTTCGCTGCTCCGCGAGACTGTTGCCCGGCACTGGCACCCTGAGAGCCAAGGGAGGCAACTCGTCATGCGCATTCTGATGTTCGGCCGCGGAGTGATCGCGACGATCTACGGCCGCGTGCTGCACGGCGCCGGGCACGACGTCGAGTTCTACGTACGGCCGGGGCGCAGTGCGGAGTACGGGGACGACGTTCAGCTGGACTGGATCGACGGGCGCCGCAAGCCCCTCGGTCGGCGGGTTCGCGAGACGTTCCGTACGGCGTTGCGTGAATCCCTCGAGGCGGACGACGGCTTCGACCTGATCGTGCTCAGCGTCGGACACCACCATCTCGCGGAGGCCGCCGCGTTCCTGGCTCCCCGGCTCGGCGCCGCGACCGTGCTGGTGCTCGGCAACCTCTGGCAGGAGCCACTCACCGCGGTCGCACCGCTTCCCGCCGATCGCCTCGTCTTCGGGTTTCCGCAGGCGGGCGGCGGTTTCCGGGAAGACGGCGTGCTGTCGGGCGCGATGTTGCCGTCCGTCATCGTCGGCACGACGGACGCCTCGCCGAGCGAGCGGGAACAGGAAGTCTTCACGGCCTTCCGGCAGACCGGCATCGCCGTCCGCCAGGAGCAGGATCTGCGAGGGTGGCTGTGGCTTCACTTCATCGCCGACGCCGGCATGTTCGCCCAAGGGTTACGGAGCGGGTCGCTGGCGAACATGATCGGAGACCGTCGCGCCTTCCGCGAGGCCTTCGTGACGACCCGCGAATTGCTGCCCGTTCTGGAGGCTCGGGGTGTCGACCTCCGTCGGCACCGCGGCGCGATGATGCCGTATCGGCATCCTCGTCTGATTGCCGCGGCGTCCGGCTGGGCGACCCGGCTGATCCAGATCGCCCGAAGGAGCCTCGCGGCGCATACGGACCCCCATGCCCCAGAGGCGCGCGCCGTCCTCGAGGACACGCTGCGCGAAGCGCGTCGGCTCAACATCCCCACCCCGCGCCTTGAGCAGGCGATCAGCACCTTGCCGGCGAGCTGACCGCGGGCTTGGCGGCGAACCGCCGGGGCGCTACTGGACGGGGATGCTGACGCCGATGCCGCCGCGGGTGTCGCGGCCGTAGCGGGCGATCTCGCCGGGGAGATCAAGGGGTTCGATGCCCATCCGCTCGTCGCCGGTCAGCAGGTCGCGCGGGACGAGCCAGACGATCTCGAACTCGAGGCCGTCGGGATCCTTGCCGTACAAGGATTTCGTGGTGCCGTGATCGGACGCGCCCACCAGCGCGCCGGCACTGGCGAGCCGATCCCGGGTCTGCGCCAGCTCGCCGAGCGTGCCGACCTCCCAGGCCAGGTGGTAGAGCCCGGCCCCGTGCGCCGGCCGAGCACCGCTGCCCTGGAACAACCCAAGATCATGATCATTGGTCGAGTCGGCCGCCCGCAGGAACGCCGCCCCGGGCAGTTCCGTGACCACGACGAAGTCCAGCACCCCGGTGTAGAACTCCACCGAGCGAGCCAGCTCGCCGACGTACAGCACCGCGTGATTCAACTGATGGATTCCCATGACCCGACTCCGTTTGTTAATTGAGGCTTCAACTAACTCTACCAGGCATGGCTCCAGGAATCATCGGGGTCAGGTCGGTGGCTACAATTGAGCTCAACAAAGTAGCCAGGAGGCCATGATGGAGATCGGGATCCGCGAGCTTCGGGACACGTTGAGCCGTCAGCTGGCCGCCGTGCGGGCGGGGCGAACCGTCACCGTCACCGATCATGGTCGTCCGTTCGCCAGGATCGTTCCGGTGGACCAACCGACACGCCTGGAGCAGCTACGCGCCGAAGGTCACATCAGGCCGGCCGGTCGACGCAAGCGACCGGCCCCCGATCCGGTACCAGCGACGGGCACGGTGAGCGACCTGATCGGTGATCAGCGTCGGTGATCGGCTACTTCGACACCTCGGCCTTCGTGCCGCTGTTGGTGGCGGAGCCGACCAGCGGGATCTGCCGACGATTCTGGGATGACGCGGACGACGTGGTGTCCTGCCAGCTGATGTACGTCGAAGCCGCCGCGGCGCTGGCCCAGGCGCAACGGATGGGCCGACTGACTGAGGCCCAGCTGGACGCCAGCCTTCGGCTCGTCGATGAGTTCTGGCGTGAGATGGACGTCATCGAGGTCGATCAGGCCCTGATGGAGCGGGCGGCGATCCTGGCCCGCAGGTCCGGACTTCGTGGCTACGACGCCGTCCATTGCGCCGCTGCCGAGCGAATCAACGACAGCGATCTGGTCGCCGCGACCGGCGATGCCAAGCTCCTCGACGCCTGGCACACCCTTGGCGTGGCGACCCTCGACACCAACGGTCCGGCGACCTAACCCACCAGGTCGGCCAAGGTCACGGCGGAGCAGTAGCGCCGGAGGGTGGCCGGCTCATCGAGGGCGGTGCCGCGCGCCGCGGCGGCCGCGAAGGGGGTGGCCAGGCGGCGCAGGGCTTCGCGGGTCAGCGTGGCCCAGCCGGCCTCGGATTCGGCGCCGTACGCGGCGAAGGCCGCCTCCAGTTCCGCGCGGTCGGGGTTCCGGCCGTGCAGGGCGAAGAAGTAGACCACAGAGCCGAGGCCGAGCAGCACGGAGTCGTGGTACGGGGTGAAGTCGATGATCGTCAACGTCCCGTCCCGGTCGAGCAGGACGTTGTCCGGGCCGTGGTCGCCGTGGACGAGCTGCCGGTCCGCCGTCGGAGTCAGCAGCGCCTGCCCGTCGCTCAGCGCATCGAGGAGCCGGTCCACCGGGGCGGGGTCGAGACCGAGGTCCGGGTGGCGGGCCAGCAGGCCGGGCAGTTCGGCGAGCAGGTAGTCGGGGCGGACCACCCGGGTCCAGACCGAGTCGCGGGCGGCCAGCTCGGGCGGGACCTCGACCCCGGCCAGGGCGCTGTCGTACGCGGCGAGGTGGGTCAGGAAGCGGCGGGTCAGGTCCGGCTCGGGATGGACCAGGATCTCGCCCGGCAGCCACTCCTGCACGGCGTGACCGGTGCCGGCGACCAGCGACCCGGAGGTCGTCCGGAGCTGCCGCGCCTGCCGGATGCCGAGGTCGTTCAGCCGGACCTCGACCCGACTGTAGAGCTCCACGTCGAGCAGGTCCCAGGGTTTCTTGATCATGAACTCGCCGGCCGAGCACCGCACCCGCAGGACGTCCGGCCGGCCGGGCAGCGCGTGGCTCTCGTACACCCGGCCAAGATCGAATTCCCGGGCGACCGTCTCCGGAACGGTCGCGCGGGCGTCCTCCCCCAGTTCCATGTTCGCCTCCGATGCGGCTGTCGGCCGTGATCATCGTAGGCGAGCCGGCACCGGCCTCCCCGAGTGTCAGCTACCGGAGATCGAACTCCACCCAGTTCTCGATCTTCGCGGTGCCGAAGGTCTTGGCACCCGTGAGCGAGAACTCTCCGGGGCGCGTTGCCGAGTGATAGACCGTTGCTCCGGCCGGGATGGTGGTCCCCGCCAGTCCGGCCAGCTGAACGTTGGCGAGCAGTCCGGCGGTCAGCAGCCGACCACGGGCACCCGGCGCGAGCTGTTCCACGACGACGCCGATCGGATCGGCACCGTCGTCGCCCAGGATGACGACTCCGTCGCCGCCGCCGGCCACCGCCGACCAGCGGGCGATCCCCGCCGGGCCCGTGTTGACGACCGATCGTTCGCGATCCGGGAAGGTCGGGTAGCTCTCGCCACGACCGACGTCATACAGTTCGGCGGTCGCTGTTCCAGCCAGAGCATCATTGATCAGCTCGAGGATCGTGCCGTTGTCGGCGCCGGTGACGTCGGTGCTGAAGGAGATCGTGACCGGAGCGTTCGACCCGACGGTCAAGATCAACTTTCGGGGATGGGTGGCGCAGTCGCCGAGCCGGCGACCGAGGGTGTTGGCGACGACGACGTCGTTGCCGAGGCCGACCGCGATGCCGGAGATGTCCCAACTGCCGTAGCCGTAGCCGGCCACTCCGCCGCCGCCGGCCCGCAAGGTCAGGTCACCCAGCACGAGTGGGGCGGCATCACCGGAGACGGTGATCGGCGAAGAGTCGTCCGGGTTCGCGGCCACGAACCGCAGGGCCCGAGAGCGAAGATTCGGCCGGTAGCCGAGCAGGCTGGTGCTGGTGATCGACACGGCGATCTCGGCATGATCGGAGACCTGGCGCTCCGGGGCGGTGGAGATCCAGGGCCGGTCGTCGTGCTGGATGATCAACCCGGTGAACGTCGAGTCGGTGATCACGACCGAGTCCGGCTGGCCCGACCCCATCGACTGGACCCGGAGCACCGGCAGGGCCCGGTCGCCGGTCAGGGTGAAGGTGCAGCCGGTGAGTTCGTTGATCGTCGGCTTGCTGAAGTCCTTGTTCGTGTGGAGGTACCACGGCTCCTTCGGCCCGACGAAGACACAGTCCTTGATCATGGTCCGAACCCCGCTCCCCGAGCCGTAACCCCACGGGCGGTCGGAGGCCCAGACCGTTGACGGGGACAGCCCGCTTTCCGGATGGGCGGTGCGCCAGGCCCGCGCACCGTCGTTTCCGGTGTGTTCGATCCGGCAGTTCGTGACGACGTGCACGGCGTCGCGGTTGGCACCGGACTTCTCCGAGTGGACCGCGTACCGCAGGTTGGTCGCGGTGATCGTCAGGTTCTCCAGCGTTGCGGTGCCCTGTAGCCACAAGGTCGAGGTCGCGTTGATCGCAGAATCGGGTGCACTGTCGGGCAGCGAGCCGGCCAGGATGCAGGTGTCACGGTCGTCACCTCGCAACGTGACGTACGGCGGCACGATCCACTCGGTCTCGGTGTACGTACCGGGCGCGACACTGATCGTGTACGGGCGCTCCGGACCGGAATCGGTGATGGCCGCGACCGCCAGAGCCGGTGAGCGGAAGTCCCCGCTGCCGTCCGGGACCACGCGCAACTCCTGACCCAGCGGGGCGACATCAATGGCAAGGGTCTGGGTTGCCTCGTCGAAGGACCAGTCGACCGCCAGTGCGTCGGCCAGGTCGTTGATCAGCACGCGCGGCACGCCGTCCGCGCCGGCCACCGGAGCCGCGGTCAGCGAGTACGCGGCGCCGTTCCGGAGGGCGTCGGTCCGCCCGATCCGGCATTCCAGCGTGGACCGACCGAGCACGACGGCGAGGTCCTGCCCGTCGGTCGAGCGTTCGGCCCGCCCGCCCAGCCCGCGCACCACCGCCTCGAGCGGCACGGCATGACGGCCGGACTCGTCGACCACCGCGGCGGGCGTACGGAAGAGCACACCGGCGACGGTCAGCCGCGGCGCCGGCACCGGCACCTTCATCAGCCGCAGATAGTCGATCTCGAAAGAGCCGGGGACGTGGTTGATCGGATCGAACCGGAGCTTGTTGATCTTGCCGGTCCAGGTGCCGCTCCGCCACAGGGGCAGCTCGACGGTCTGGAAGTCTGCGTTGTCGGACTCCACCCGGACCGTCACGCACCGGTTCGCGTGGTAGTCGGTGTCGCCCTCACGCATCCAGAACAGTTGGGCGCCGACGGCGGGGCTCATCCGCAGCCGCACCTCGGCGTACGGATACTCGGCCGCCTGGAGCCCGAGGACCGCCTGCTGCTCGATCGCCGGATCGTTCGTCGCGGTGCTGCCGGTGAGCGCTCCGCCGGTGACCGAGAGACCGTCGATCTCCTTCAGCACGGCCCAACCCTCGGTGTCCCCGTCGGAGTCGAACTCCCAGGCCGGCGTGAAGTCGGTGCTGCGATCCGGCCCGGTCGCGACGGCCGCGGCGAAGCTGCGGCCGGGCGGATAGAGCCACTGCAGCCGGGCCAGCTGTGCGGCGGTCGGGCTGACGTTCGGCGCACTGCTCTGGCCGAACACGTCGCGGACCGCGTTGAGATAGCCGAATTCGTGCAGGGTCGAAGGCATCAGGAAATGTCCTTCGCCGTACTCGTTCCAGTTGTCCAAGATCAACAACTTGCGGCCCAGCGCGCCGGCGTCCAGGGACGGCAGATACTCGGCGCGCAGCCACGCCAGCAGCTCCCGGTAGTCGGCCGGGTCGACGAAGGCACCGGGATTGCCGGTCCACGGTTCGCCGTCCAGGCCCATGCCGATGGTGGGCACGACCGGTACCGCACCGCTGTCTCGTTGCCGTTCCAGGTCGAGCCGCTGCGTCGACGGATAGACCGAGGTGCTGTAGCGGTGCTCGCCGACCACTCCCATCGCGGCCGTGGTCGCGGTGGCCAGCGCCGTGATCACGTGGACGCCGTCGAACCCGCGGTCCCGCAGCGCCTGGTCGAGGAAGTCGATCTCGGCCCGGACCCCCTCGACCGTGCCGAAGGAGTTGATCAGCGCGGCCGCCCGGAAGACGGAGAGGACGGGCTTGTTGTCGATCACCAGATAGCGCGGGTCGGTGAAGTAGTAATCGATCCAGAACGGGACGACGTTGGTCCGGAAGTCCTGGCTGTCGGTACGGCCGCCGTTGACGTTCTCCCACATGATCGCGAAGAGGAGTTGATCACTGTAGCGGGCGTTGAAGAAGCCGTCGTGCAGCGCGTGATGCAGTCGCGGCAGCTTGATCGCGGTGCCGGTCCCGTCGTGCGGCCGGAACCAGCAGGCCATCCGGAAGGAGACCCCGTTCTCGATCAGCCACTTGAGTTCCCAGTCGGTGACCTCGACCGATCCCTCGTCGTACCAGCCGAGCAGCGGCTTGCGCTGTGACCGGTAGGGATTGATCACGTCCCAGCCGAAGTGGTGCCCCTCCCGCCAGCCGGCGAACTCGGTGACGCCGATGGCGAGCCCGGTCTGCTGCTGCACCGCCGGCGGGCCCGGGTAGTCGGCCGGGACCGGGTCGGCACGTTTGATGATCACGTCGTCGATCAGCGCCGCGACGCCCGGCGGCACGGTGATCATCACTCCGGTCGGGGCGTCGGGATCGGCTGCGGTGACGAGGTCGACGCCCTCGGCGACCGGCTTTCCGTTCACCCGGAGAGCTGCGGTGCCGGTGCCGAGATCGACCTCGGCGCGCAGGTGCAGCCAGACGTTGCGGGCATAGGGCCGTAGTGCCGCGGCGGTGCCGCTCGCGTTCAGCACCCGCACCGTGTCGGCGGCGACATCGATCGTGAGCAAGTGTTGCGCGTCGAGCCGGAATCGGACGCGGAACCCGTCGGCTGCGCCACCGATGAAGCAGCGCGCCTCGCAGATGACCAGGCCCGTGAGGGCCGGCGCCGCTGTGGCGAGCGTCGCGGGGCCGGTCGCCGGACCGGTATCCACCCGCAGCGAGTACGGATCGGCGTTGCCCTGGCTGGGCCGACGGACGACGGCAGCCGTGGCTCCGGTCCCGGTCAGGCTCCAGCGGTCCGGCCGCGCGGCGGCCACCGCCGGCACGAAGGTCTCGCGCAGCAGATAACCGCGATAGAGCCGCACCGGACCGAAGTACATGTCGCTGGACTGGTCCCGGCCCGAGGTGACCACCAGGCTGTCGACGGAATCGACCCCGACCGTCGCGGCACCCTGGACCACCGTGACGCCGTTGATCTCGACCGAGACCCGGCGAGCCGGGAGGTCGTGGACGACGCGGACCCCGACCTCGGTGCCGACCGAGCAGGTGGCGAGCCCGACCCGGGTGTCGCCGGGAAGTACCAGTCGCAGCTCGTCGCCCTCGACCACCAGCGCCACCGCTGCCGTACCCCCGCCGCGCAGCTCCCAGCGAGTCCCGTCCATCGGCCCCAACGGCGTGAACCGGAACTCCAACGTCAGGTCCGGGGCCGTCTGCGGGTGGATCCGCCGGGTCATGATCACGGGAAGGTACGCGTTCTGATCGGCGACCCGGAACCACTTCCCGTACGCGTAACTGGTCGCGCCGCCGGCCTGGCGGACGTCCCAGCCGCTGGGGTTGATGCCGTTGCGGTCCAAGATCACGAAGAAGTCCTCGTCGATCAGGTCGCAGGCGACCGGCACACCGGCCTGGGATCGTCGGGGCTTGGCCAGGGCGGGCGCGGACCCGAGGCCGGTGGCCGCGGCCGCCGTGGCCAACGCGCCGGCGAGTTGCAGGAAGGTCCGTCGGTGCAGCGGCATGGGTGCGGAGCTCGACATCGAGATGACACCTTTCGAGAGATCGGGACGGGTGAGACGGAGGAGCTAGGGCACGATCGCGCCGTGCTCCCGCAGCACTCGGCGGAGGTCGGCCAGGTCGACCTCGTCGATCGGCGTCTCGTGTTCGGCGGACAGCGCCGCCAGCGCGCCGGCGGCCTGGCCGGTCGCCATCGCCGTCGCCTGGACCCGGAAGGCCGAATTGGCCGCCTGGTCGCCCGAGATCGACCGCCCCGCGACGATCGCGTACGGGTTGTCCCGCGGCACCATCGCGGTCCGCGGGATGGCCGGCACGATCCCTCGCTCGAGGTGGATCTTGTGGATGCCGTTGCCGTCGGGCCGGTGGATGTCGATCGGATAGAAGCTGTGGCAGACCGCGTCGTCGAACCGCCGGCCGGCCAGGTAGTCCTCGGCCGTGACCTGCCGCCGGGCCGTGATCATCATCGACTCGCGGATGCCCACCTCGGTGGCGCAGTAGGCCACGGTGACGTCCGTCAGGCCCGGCTGCCGGCGGAGGAACCGGAGCACCCGCAGCAACGAGTTCCGTCCGGCGGTCTCCGCCGCGGTCCGCCCGGCGCTGGTCGCGCCCTCGACGCCCGGCAGGTGCATTGCGGTATCCCCGAACTTGGCCAGGAAGCCGCGCAGCGGCCGGTCGTGCGACCCGAAGTCGCTGGGCACGAGGTCACCGGCCGCGACGGCCTCTTCGTACGCCAGGTCCAGGCCCTCGTAATCCAGGCCGGCCGGCTCATAACCGGATAGCCGGTAGACCAGCGTGCCGGGCTGGCGCTCCTGGTTGCGGGTTCGGGGCAGGCCGGCCAGACCGATGGCGTTGGCATCGCCGGAGCAGTCGACCAACCGAGTCGCGCGGACCGGGCTCAGCCCCTCCTTCCCGCAGACCTGCAGCTGCCAGTGGGTTCCGTCCCAGTGCACGGCGGCGAGCATGGTGTGCAGCCGGAGCACGACCCCGGCCGCTGCGACGGCCTCCATCAGCAGGGCGCCGTAGACGTACGGATTCACCCGGATCTGAAGCAGGTAGTGCGGCCGCTCGAAGTCGGTGAAGTCGGGAAGTTCGCCGCCGCCGACCCGGACGGCCCGTTCCACGATGTCCCAGCCGATGCCGGCGATGACCTGCCGGCCCCACGCGTGGAACAGCCCCGGCAGACTCACCCCGGCCGTTGTGGTGGTGCCGCCGAGACCGCCGTTCTTCTCGATCAGCAGGACCCGCCGACCGAGCCGTGCCGCCTGGATGGCGGCGGGGACGCCCGCCGGTCCGCCACCGACGACGACGAGATCGTACGTATCCGGAGCGGATCCGGCGTCGGTGCTCATCGGGCCTGCTCGTAGCCCTGGTTGTACTCGTCCTGAATCTGCTGAAGATTCCCCTTGACCAGGCCGTCGATCTCCGCGCTCCAATCCGAGACCGGCCGTCGGCCGCCGACGATGTCAGCCTCCAGCGACTGGACGGTCGCCAGGATGCCGGCCAGATTGCGCGATCCGGTCTCGGAGTAGAGACCGACCGTGGGATCCGCGACCGCGTCCGGCAGCATCCGGCGCTGGTGCTCCTGCGGCTCCCGCGAGATCTCGGCCGAGCCCGGGTAGTAGAAGACGGACGGGCTGCCGGACAGGTAGATGTGGCCCAGGCCGAACTCGCCCTTGTGCTCGTCGAGCAGGACCGGGTTGCCGTCCTTGATCTTGTGATGGACGCCCTCCTGGCCGTACTTGTTGAGCAGGTATTCCTGGGTCCCGAACGGGGCAGCCAGCCAGTCGGCGAGCTTCAGGATCGTCTCGATCCGGTCCTCGGCGGCGGCGCTGATCGCGGCGACGGCGATGTTCGGCGCCCCGAGCACCGGCTGCCCCTTGCCGCCGTCGAAGCCGGGCACCGGGAGCCCCGAGACGGCGAAGCCCTCGACGGTCGAGTAGAGATAGAACCCGGTCCAGCCGCTGTACGTGTCCCACTTGAGCGCAGCGGCGCCGGAGTGGAACCACTCGGTGCTCTGCGACGGAGGCGCCGCCAGCACGTCCGGGTTGAGGTAGCCGGCCGCGAACAGCGTCCGGGCTGCCTCCAGCGCCTCCAACTGCTCCGGCCGGGTCCAGGTCGAGACGATCGTGTCGCCGTCCAGGGCCCAGGGCCCGGCGACCTTCAACATCGCCCGGAGGTAGTCCAGTGGCAGGTTCGCCAGCGCCCAGCGGTTGGCTCCCGGCGCCGTCAGCTCGGCACAGAGGCTCTTGAAGTCGTCGAAGTCAGCGACCTCGGCGTCGACCCCGAGGGAGTCGGCCAGGTCGCGGCGCAGGTACATCAGCTTGGTGGTCTGCAGGCCGCGCTCGATCGGCAGCGCCCGGATCCTGCCGCCGAACACGCAACCCTGCCAGCTGGCCGTCGGGATGTTCGCGAGCGACGGGTAGGCCGAGATCTTGTCGCCGCCGAGGTACGGCGTCAGGTCGACGGCCGTGGCCTGCAGCAGCTGCGGGATCGCCGGCAGGGTGGGCAGGATCGTGAACATGTCGGGCAGCGTGTTGCCCGCCGTGACGGTCGCGAACTTGCTGGCGTACTCGGCGGCCGGAACGACCGTGATCTCCAGGTCGGAGCCGAGCGCGGCGTTCATCGCCTGCCAATAGAGGTTCTGGCCGAGATCCGGACGCAGCGAGCCGTTGAAGTAGGACAGTCCGGTCAGCGGACGGCCGTCGCCGGGAGCCTCGTCGTACATCCGGACCGGTTCGGCCGGATAGTTCGCGTACGCATCGGTCAGCCGGCCGGCCTGGCCCGGGAAGTCCGGCTTCACACCGTCGTAGCGGAGATACTCCGGCAGGGCGGCAGGCTCGTCGCCGGTCGGTGCCCCGGCACCGCCCTGGGCGCCGCCGCATCCGGCGAGGTTTCCGAGGCCCAGCAGGGCGGCTCCGGCAAGAGAGGTCCGAAGCAGGCTACGGCGAGCGAGGGTGGGACCCATGGCATTGGCTCCTTTGTCGAGGTGATGGACGAGTCGCGTGACCGGGGGAAGGGGCTCAGCCCTTGACGGCGCCGGTCAGCATGCCCTTGGTGAAGTGGCGTTGCAGGAACGGATAGACGAGCAGGATCGGGACCATGGCCAGGATCAGGATGGCCATCTGGACCGACGGTTGGGCCGGCAGAGTCTCCGCGGCGGCGAGGTCGGACTGGCCGAGCTGGCCGTCGTTGACCACGTACATCCGGAGCACCATCTGCAGCGGCCATTTGGCCGGATCGTTGAGGTAGAGCAGGGCGTTGAAGAAGGCGTTCCAGTAGGCGACCGCGTAGAACAGTCCGACCACCGCCGTCACCGCCCGGGACAGCGGCAGCACGATCCGGGTGAAGATCTGCCACTCGCCGGCGCCGTCGATCCGGGCCGCGTCGATCACGTCGGCCGGCAGGTTCATGAAGAACGCCCGGAGCACGATCACGTTGAAGCTGGAGATCATCGACGGCAGGATCAGCGCCCAGATCGAGTCCAGCAGCCCGGCCTGCTTGACCACCAGATACAGCGGGATCAGGCCCGGCGTGAAGAGCAGGCTGAGCAGCACGATCAGGACCAGGACCCGCTGTCCGATCAGGTTGGGCCGGGACAGTCCGTACGCGAGCAGGGTGCTGGAGATCAGGCTCAGCACGGTCCCGAGAAGGGTGACGATCAGGCTGACCCGCAGCGCGTTCGCCACCACGCCGCCGGCCAGCACGGCGCGGTAGGCCTCGAACGTGATCTGCTCCGGGATCAGGACGAAGCCGCCCTCGGCCTGGACCTGTGATCGGGGCGCCAAGCTGGTCGAGACGATGCCGAGGAAGGGCAGGACCACCAGCGCGCAGACGACGAGCAGGACCACGCCCTTGATCATCCGGACCGGCCACGAGGGCAGCGTCTGGCCGTTGTGCAACCGTCGAGTGATCATCGTTGGTAAACCCCTGCCTCGCCGAGTGCGTGCGCGATCCGGTTCGCGCCGACCACCAGTGCCACCCCGACCACGCCCTTGACCAGGCCGACCGCGGCGGCGACGCCCCAGTTCCCGCCGACGACGCCGTTGTTGTAGACGTAGGTGTCCAGCACCTCAGAGGCGTGCCGCCCGACCGCGTTCTGCTGCAGCAGGATCTGCTCGAACCCGACGGTCAGCGAGTCGCCCAGCTTCAAGATCAACAGCAGCACGATGATGCCGCGCATCGCGGGCAGGGTGACGTGCCACAGCTGGCGGATCCTGGAGGCCCCGTCCACACTCGACGCCTCGTACAGCTCCGTGTCGACGGTCGAAAGGACGGCCAGGAACAAGATCGTCGCCCAGCCGGTGTCCTTCCAGATCACCTGTGCGGTGATCAGTCCGATGAAGGCATCGGGGTTGGTGATCAGGTCGACACTCTCGTACCCGCGGGCACGTAGCCAGTTGTTGATCATGCCACCGCCACCCAGCACGTGCTGGAAGACCGCGACGACGACCACCCAGGAAAGGAAGTGCGGCAGGTAGGTGATCAACTGCACCGCCCGCTTGACCCGCTCGGACAGCAGCGAGTTGAGCAGCAGCGCGAAGGCGATCGGGACCGGGAACACGAAGATCGTCTGGACCAGCGTGATGATCAAGGTGTTGGCCAGCGCGCGGAGGAAGGCCGGGTCGCCATTGATCAGCACCCCGAAGTTCTCCAGTCCCACCCACGGGCTGCCCCCGATGCCCAGGAACGGCAGGTAGTCCTGGAAGGCGATCACGTTCCCCAGCAGGGGCAGATAGTGGAACACCAGGAGCACCGCAAGGCCCGGGAGGACGAACAGGGTCAGGATGCCGTCCCGTCGGATCCGGTGCAGCCAGGTCGCCGATCGCCTCGACCCCGCACCCTGCCTGGCGCCGGCTCGATCATCGCCGATCTGGCCGGGATCCGGGTCCGGGGCGGCCGGCCTCGGGTCAACCGCGAGCCGCGTCATTGCGCACCTTTCCTCCGTGTGCTGCGTCGTTGCCGAAGGGCTTGGACCTCTTTGAACCGGTCCAATTTCTGGTAGTTTGAACCGGTCCAAAACGTTTGTCAACCTCAGGTCCAGCCGGATACCGTTCCGGAACGACCACCGCAGCACCGAGAATCCAGGAGCGACGCCGTGACCACCCCCACGATCCGCAGTGTCGCGGCGCGAGCCGGCGTTTCGGTCGGAACGGTGTCGAACGTGCTCAACAATCCGAGCGTCGTACGGGCCCGGCTGCGCGATCGGGTCCTTGCCGCGATCGACGAACTGGGCTTCGTACCCGACCGGCGCGCGCGGGAGTTCAGCCTCGGACGCAACCGGGTGATCGGGCTGATGTTCATCGACGTCCACGACCCGCTGTTCGTCAACTTCGTCGACGGCCTGAGCCAGGTCGCGGCCGAACGCGACTACCTGCTCACCCTGGCTCCGCCGAGCGGCGACGTCACCAATCAGCAACGCTTCCTGCAGTCCTTCGAGAGCTACCGCTACGCGGCGGTCGTCCTCTCCCCCGGCCGGAACATCGACCACCTCAGGGAACAGATCCAGCGCCTGCAGCAGCGCGGCACCGCCGTGCTGCGGCTGGGCCACCCGCCGGATCTACCCGGGATCTCGGCCGTTCGCATCGACGAGGTCAAGTTGGGCCGAACGGCAGCGGAACACCTGCTGGCCACCGGTCACCGGGACCTGGCCGTCGTCACCGCCCCGGGGGTGATCCGGCGGAGCGCCGGCCGCAGCGAAGGGTTCCGCGCTGCCGTCGCCGGCGCGCCGGGGACCCGGATGACCGAGGCGGTCGCCGAGACCCTCGAAGCCGATGCCGGCGCCGAAGCGTACGCCACGATCATGGCAGACCAGCCGGAGACCAGCGCCGTGTTCTGCGTCCACGACCGGCTCGCCTACGGTGTGCTGCGCGCCGCCCAGGCCGACGGCAAAAGGATCCCCGACGACCTGTCGATCATCGGCGCCGAGGACCTGCCGGCGTCCGGCCTGGTCAACCCGCCGCTCACCTCCGTCACCTCACCGGGCGTCGAGATGGGCCGGGTCGCCGCGACGATGTTGATCACCCAGGTCGAGACCGACTCGGACGTCGCAACCGAGGACCGGCTCCTCGAGGCCGAACTCGTCGTCCGGGGTACCACCCGGTAGACCGGGCTCGTTCCGATCAGACGCCGGCGTACGAATGCAGGCCGGAGAAGAGCAGGTTGACGCCGATGAAGTTGAACCAGAACGAGACCAGGCCGATGATCGCGATCGCTGCGGCCTTGGTGCCGCGCCAGCCGGCGGTGGACCGGGCGTGCAGGTAGCAGGCGTAGATCACCCAGGTCACCAGAGCCCAAGTTTCCTTGGGATCCCAGCCCCAGTACCGGCCCCAGGCGTACTCGGCCCAGACCGCGCCGGCCGCGACCGCGAAGGTCCAGAGCGGGAAGGCGAAGGCGTGGAAGCGGTACGCGTACAGGTCGAGCCGGCGGGACGACGGGAGCTTCGCCAGGTAACCGCGGACGGTGCCCTTGGCCTCGGCCCGTTGCTTGATCAAGTAGAAGACCGACAGGCAGGCGCCGATGTTGAACGCCGCCCCGCAGATCGCCGCGGCGACGATGTGGACGATGAACCAGACCGAGTGCAGGGCCGGCACCAGCGGCGCCACGCCGACGTGGAACACGGTCGCGGCGAGGCCGTTGCCGACCGTTGCCAGCAAGGCGACCGGGAGGCCCAGCCAGCGGGCGCCGACCAGCTTGACCATGATCAGGTACGCGAGCACGGCGAACGCCAGGGCGCTGATCGTGAACTCGTACATGTTGCCCCACGGCGCCCGGCCGGCCGCGACCCCGCGGAGCACCGTACCGGCGGCGCTGAGCGCGAAGCCGATCATGGTCAGCCGGAGGCCGATCCGGCCGGCGAACTCGCTCCGGTCGACCGCACCGCCGGGGGCGGCGGGCTCGGTGGCAGCGGGCTGCTCGGCCGACGTGTCCGACCCGCCCGACGACCCGACCGAGGCGCCGACCAGTTCGCGCGTCTCGGCCGGCGCGGCCGCGACCCGGCGAGCGGTCGCCCACTCGGCCGCGTGCGCCAGTAGCGCCAGCAGATACACCACGACCGCGGAGACGATCGCGAGGTTGGAGTAGTACTCGAAGTTCATGATCAGCCGTCCTCGCTCGCCGGGCCCGGAGCGTTCGGCCGGACCGACCGGTTCATCCTACGGCCGCGCCCGATGACTAGGGTGGTGGGTCCTGTGCGGACGACCGACCCACTGCGAGGGAGTTCTCGGATGCGGAGACGAGAAGTGATCCAGGCCACGACCAGGGGCGTCGCGGCCGCCGCGGCGATCCTCGCCCTGCTCACCGGACCGGCCCTGACCGCGACGGCGAACGAGGACCCGAAACCCTCGCCGGGTGCCCCCGGTCTCGGCGACCCGGTCTATCCGAACCTGGGCAACGGCGGCTACCAGGTCACCCGGTACGAACTCGACCTGGACGCCACCGCGGCCGACCGGACGGTCGCCGGCCGGGTCGAGCTCCACGCGGTCGCGAGCCAGAGCCTGTCCAGCTTCAACCTCGACTCGGCCGGGCTGACGATCCGCGCCGTCGCGGTCGAGGGCGCCCCGGCCGGCGCGCGGCAGGACGGCGAGGAGCTGGTCGTCACGCCCGCGAAGCCGATCCGCAAGGACCGGGCGTTCACGGTGACGGTGGACTACACCGCCGACCCGGCCAAGATCCCGCCACCGGCCGGCGGCTGGGTGGTCACCGACGACGGTTTCGCCACCGCGCCGCAGCCGGCCGGCGCGCACACGATCTTCCCGGGCAACGACCACCCGTCCGACAAGGCGCGCTACCTGATCCGGGTGACCGCGCCGAAGGGGAAGCTCGGCGTCGCCTCCGGCCGGCAGCTGTCCGACCGGACCAACGACGACGGCAGCACCACCTCGACCTATCTGACCCGGCACCCGATGGCGACCGAGCTGCTCCAGGTGGCCGTCGGCGACTTCACGGTGGTCGAGCGGGGCCGGGTCGACGGGGCCGTACTCCGCGACATCGTGCCGACCGGGCGGCTGGCCGAACTCGAGCCCGCGCTCGCCCTGACCCCGGGCCAGTTGGACTGGCTGCGGCAGCGGCTGGGCCGGTTCCCGCTCGAGGCGTACGGCATCATGCCGGCCAACACCGACGATCCCGATGCGTTTGACTTCACCGGGCTGGAGACGCAGACGCTGACGCTCTACAAGCCCGGCTACCTGAAGCAGCCGGAGCAAAAGATCGGCGCGCACATGATGCACGAACTGGTGCACAACTGGTTCGGCAACAGCGTCTCCCCGGCCGGCTGGAGCGACCTCTGGCTGAACGAGGGCCACGCGGACTACTACGGGCTGCTCTACCGCTACGAGCGCGGCTGGCCGGACTCCAGCGGCTTCACGTCGCTGGCCGAGCGGATGAAGGACACCTACCGCAAGGGCGACCTGTGGCGCGCCTCGTCCGGGCCGGTGGCGAAGCCGAACGCGGACAACCTGTTCGACAACCAGCGCTACACCGGAGCCGTGCTGGTGCTCTACGCCTTGTGGGAAAGGGTCGGCGCCGACACCTTCGCCGAGATCGAGGAGGAGGTGCTGCGCCGGCACCGCGACGACACCCTGAGCACCGAGCAGTACATCGACCTCGCCGCTCGGGTCTCCGGAGACCCGAGCGTGAGGCCGTTCCTGGAGGACTGGCTGTACGGCACCAAGACGCCGCCGATGCCGAACCATCCGGACTGGACCGTCGAGCCGCCCGGAACGAGCACCCTCGGCAAGGCCGATCTGCAGTCCGACCGCAAGGGCCTCTGACCACAACGTTCCCTGAGCTTGTCGAAGGGCCGGTCACATCCGGCTTGGCCCTTCGACAGGCTCAGGGCGCGGTGTTGTGGCTCGGCCCTTCGACAGGCTCAGGGCGCGGTGTTGTGGCTCGGCCCTTCGACAGGCTCAGGGCGCAGTGTTGTGGCTCGGCCCTTCGACAGGGTCAGGGCTCGTCTTGGCGAGGTCGTCGGCCAGGGTGGCCAGGTCCTCGTCCAGCCCGGTCCGGGCGTCGACGCGGTCCAGGCCGCCGATCTCGAGCGTCGGCGTCCCGTCCTGCCCGGTACGGATCCGGACCCAGACCCGGCGCGGCCGGATGAACAGGGACAGGCACAGGCCGGCGACGGCGAGGATGACGGCGGCCAGGGTGAGCACCAGGCCGGGGGTCTCGCTGATCTGCAGCTTCACCCAGCGCTGCCAGCCGTCCATCCTGATCTCGCCCTTGCCGTCCGGCAGCGTGATCGACTGGCCGGGCCGCAGCTGCAGCCGGACCGGCTCGCCCTTCTCGTCGGTCAGCTGGGACATCCCGCGGGTGTCCAGCGAGTAGACGTTCTCGGGCTCGCCGGTCTCCTCCTTCGGCGGGCCGTACCAGGCGTTCAGGAACAGCGCGGGATCGATCGCGTCCGGGAAGGTGGACCGCGGACCTTGATCATCGACGACCGCGGTGGGCAGGAAGAAGCCCTGGAAGGCAAGGCGGTCCGGCCGGCCGTCGGGGGCCTTGATCGTGCCCGCCGAGCTGAAGTTGCCGTCCTGCGGCAGGAACGGCACCGGCCCGGAGAAGGCGACGTTGCCGTCGCCGTCGAGCACCGTGACCACCGGCGCGTAGCCGTGGGCGATCAGGTGCACCGAGGTGCCGCCGATGGCCAGCGGGTGGTTCACCTCGAGCACCTGTTCCCGCGGCGGCCGGCCCGGCTCGGTCACCTCGATCAGGGCCTCGAACACCCGGGCCGCGCCGGTCTGCACGTCGCCGAGCTCGAACTGGGCGTCGAAGTCCTTGACCCGTACGGTGAACGGCCGCAGCATCTGCTCCTGGAAGGCGGCGCCGGCGCTGAGGTCGTCGTACTGGGAGAGATTGTTGGAGAAGCCCTGCCCGGTGATCACCAGGCTGCTACCGCGATAGCCGAACAGGCCGCTGATCGCGACGCCGATCAGCAGCACGACCAGGCTGATGTGGAAGACCACGTTGCCGGCTTCGCGCAGGTAGCCGCGCTCGGCCCGGACCGCGTCCCCCTCCCCCGAACCGTCACCGTCGCGGAGCACCCGGTAGCGGGCCTTCCGCAGCCGTTCGGCCGCCTCGTCCAGAACCTGATCATGGTCGCCGGTCAGCGGCCGGGTCTCGTGGACGGGCAGCCGGTGCAGGTGCCGCGGCGTCCGCGGCGGCTCGGCCCGCAGCGCACGCAGGAAGGTCGCGGTGCGCGGCAGAATGCAGCCGATCAGGGAGACGAAGAGCAGCAGGTAGACCGCGGAGAACCAGACCGAGGTGTAGACGTTGAACATCCCGATCCGGTCGTAGATCGGGCCCAGCGTCGGGTTCGCGGCGATGAAGTCGCTGACGCCGATCGGCGACACCGAACGCTGCGGCACCAGGGAACCCGGGATCGCGGCCACGGCCAGCGTGAACAGCAACACCAGGGCGGTCCGCATCGAGGTGAGCTGGGTCCAGCCCCAGCGCAGCAGCCCGAGCGGCCCGATGGCCGGGGCATCCTTGCGTTCCTTGGACTTCAGCAAGATCATCTCCTACAGGGCCGGCAGGAAGCCGCCGGCCCACTGCAGCAGCCACTCGGTGATCAACTTCCACAGCCCGGTCGCCATCAGCAGCCCGACCACGATCATCAGGCCGCCGCCGATCCGCATGATCGCCACCTGGTGCCGGCGGACGGCGTCGATGGCCCGGGCCATCCGTCCGTACGCGACGGCGGCGAGGATGAACGGCAGGCCGAGGCCGAGGGTGAAGACGAACGTCAGCAGGGCGCCGCGGACGGCGGTCTGCTGGTTCCAGGCCAGGCCGAGCACCGCACCGAGGGTCGGCCCCATGCACGGGGTCCAGCCGAGCGCGAAAACCCCGCCGAGCAAGGGAGCCGCGGCGACGCCGACCCGGGGCCGCCAGTCGGTCCGCAGGGTGCGCTGGGCGATGCCGGGCAGGCCGGTGAAGATCAACCCGAGCAGGATCAGGCCGATGCCGATCACCCGGTTGATCGGGTCCCGGTACTGCAGCAGGGCCACCCCGGCCGAACCGACGACCGCGCCGATGATCACGTACACGACGGCGATGCCGAGCACGAACAGGCTCGCGCCGGCGATCAGCCGGCCGCGTCCCTTGCCGGCCAGCACGTCGGCGGCCCCGACACCCGAGGTGTACGCGAGGTAGCCCGGCACCAACGGCACCACGCAGGGCGAGAAGAACGAGACCAGGCCGGCCAGCAGCGCCACCGGCACGGCCAGCAGCATCGACCCGCCCATCGTCGCGGCCGCCCAGCCGCCGAGGTCGAACATCACAGCGCTACTTGCCGTCGGCGACGTCGTCGATCATGTCGACCAGGGTGGTCTTGGTGATCGGGCCGAGGATCCGGACCGCGACCCGGCCTTCGGCGTCGATGATCAACGTGGTCGGGATCGCCGACGGCGGCAGTTCCCGGGAGAACTGGAGCAGCGTCGCGCCGTCCGGATCGAAGATGCTCGGGTACGTGATCTTCTGCTCCTCGACGAACCGCATCGGCGCCGCCTGGGCGAAGTCGCGGGAGGTGATGCCGAGGAACTGGGCCTTGCCATTCGTCTCCTCGCTGGCCTCCCTGAGGTCCGGCGCCTCCTTGCGACAGGGCGCGCACCAGGAACCCCAGACGTTGATCACCAACACCTTGCCGGCATAGTCCGCCGTGGAGATCGTCTTGTCGGTGCCCAGCTCAGGCCCGGACACCACCGGGGCCGGCTTCCGGTCGGCCGGCTTGATCTGGGTCAGCTGCGGCTGGACGCCGACGTAGCCGTTCTCGCCGGACGAGCGGGTCGGCTCGTCAGCCGTGCTGACGCTGCAGCCGGTGATCAACAGGACCACGGCCGCGATCAAGCTCAGGCCCTTCGACAGGCTCAGGGAACGGCTGCGGCTAAGCACCGGCGACGAACTTCTCACTGCGCTTGGCCGGCAGCAGATCCTTGGCCGGCTCGGTGTACTTCACGCCGGCCACCCGGCCGTCGATGATCGTGATCGAGGTCAGGCTGGCCAGGGTGCACTCGCGCTTGCGCGGATCGTGCGCCAGCCGGCGGCCCTCGATGTCGCTGCGGGCCATCCAGATCGGCAGCTGGTGCGAGACGATCAAGGCCTCGTGGCCCTCCGCGGCCTCGGCCGCGTCCCGGATCGCCAGCCGCATCCGCTCCACGATCTCGGGGTACCGCTCGCCCCAGGTGGGCCGCAGCGGATTGCGGAACAGCAGCCAGTTCCGCGGGCTGCGCATCGCGTTCCGCTTGTTCTTCAGGATCGAGGAGGCGCCGAACGACACCACGCTGCCCTCGAGGTAGTTCTCGGCCTCGATCACCCGGCCGTCGGTGATCACCGGAAGATCATGGAACTCCAGCTGCGGCCGCATGGTCTCCTGGGCCCGTTCCAGCGGCGAGCAGCGCAGGTGGGTCAGGTCATGATCGCGAAGCGTCTCGGCGACCCGGTCGGCCATCTGCCGGCCCCGGTCGGACAGGTGGAAGCCGGGCAGCCGCCCGTACAGGACACCGTCCGGGTTGTGCACCTCGCCGTGCCGCAGCAGATGCACGATGGTCTTCGTCGGCATTGATCTCCTTACAGCTCCTCCGCCGCGGCCTTCGCCGCCGCCGGCAGCGCCGCGACGATCCGGTCCAGGGCCTCGTCGTCGTGGGCCGTGGACAGGAACCACGCCTCGTACCCGCTCGGCGGCAGGTAGACGCCGCGGTCCAGCATGGCATGGAAGAACGAGGCGTACGCCTTCGTCGACTGGGCCTGCGCCCCGGCGTAGTCGGTCACCGCGGTCACGCCGTCGCCGACCAGGAACACGCTGAACAGGTTGCCGGCGGCGTTGATCACGTGCGGCACCCCGGCCGCGGTCAGCGCGGCGGCCACCTCGGCCTGCAGTTGCGCGGCGGTCCGGTCGATCCGGGTGTAGACGTCGTCGGTGGCCAGCCGCAGCGTGGTCAGTCCGGCCGCGGTGGCGACCGGGTTACCGGACAGGGTTCCGGCCTGGTAGACCCCGCCGACCGGGGCCAGGTGGGCCATCAGGTCGGCCCGGCCGCCGAACGCCGCCGCCGGGAAGCCGCCGCCCATCACCTTGCCGAACGTGACCAGGTCGCCCGCCACGCCGTCCCGGCCGAACTGACCGGAGCGGCTGACCCGGAACCCGGTCATCACCTCGTCCAAAATCAACAAGGTTCCGTGATCATGGGCCAGGTCGCGCAGGAAGGCGTTGAAGCCGACCCCGTCCTCGGTGCCCGGTTCGATCACGCCCATGTTGCCCGGAGCGGCCTCGGTGATCACGGCCGCGAGCTCGTCGCCGTACTGCTGGAAGGCTTCCCGTACGGCCGCACGATCGTTGTACGGAAGGACGATCGTGTCCGCCGTGGTCGCCGCGGTCACGCCCGGCGTACCCGGCAGCGCCAGCGTGGCGACCCCGGACCCGGCCGCCGCGAGCAGGGCGTCGACGTGACCGTGGTAGCAGCCGGCGAACTTGATGATCTTGTTCCGGCCGGTGGCCCCACGGGCCAGCCGGATCACCGACATGGTCGCCTCGGTGCCGGAGTTGACCAGCCGTACCTGCTCGGCGGCGGTTCGGTCGATGATCTCCGCGGCCAGCTCGACCTCGGCCTGCGTCGGAGCGCCGAAGGAGGTGCCGCCCTGCGCCGCCCGCTGCACCGCGGCCAGCACCTCGGGATGGGCGTGGCCGAGCAGCATCGGGCCCCAGGAACAGATCAGGTCGACGTAGGAGTTGCCGTCCACGTCGGTCAGGTAGGCGCCCTTCGCGGAGGCGATGAACCGCGGCGTGCCGCCGACCGCGGCGAACGCCCGTACCGGCGAGTTCACCCCGCCCGGAGTCACCTGCTTGGCTCGCTCGAACAGCTCCGCCGACCGGACCGGCTCGGTCATCGGCGCGCCTGCTGCAGCGCCCAGTAGGTCAGGATCAGGTCGGCGCCGGCCCGACGGATCGACGTCAACAACTCCGGTACGGCGACGTCGCGGTCGATCCAGCCCTGCGCGGCGGCGGCCTCGACCATCGAGTACTCGCCGGACACGTTGTAGGCGGCGACCGGCAGCTGGGTCGCCTCGCGGACCGCGCGGATCACGTCGAGATAGCCCAGCGCGGGCTTCACCATGACCATGTCGGCGCCCTCGGCCTCGTCCAGCGCGACCTCCCGCAGGGCCTCCCGGAGGTTCCCCGGATCCTGCTGGTAGGTCTTCCGATCCCCTTGCAGGGAAGAGGAAACGGCCTCCCGGAACGGGCCGTAGAAGGCCGACGCGTACTTCACCGCATAAGCCAGGATCGCGATCTGGGAATGCCCGGCCGCGTCCAGCGCGGACCGGATCGCGCCGACCTGGCCGTCCATCATCCCGCTCGGGGCGACGACGTGGGCGCCGGCCTCGGCGTGCTGCACCGCCATCTCGGCGTACAGCTCCAGGGTCGCGTCATTGTCCACCGTGCCGTTCGGCGTCAGCACGCCGCAGTGGCCGTGATCGGTGAACTCGTCCAGGCAGACATCGGTCATCACCAGGCAGTCGTCGCCGACCTCTTCCGCGACGGCCCGGACGGCGACGTTGAGGATGCCGTCGTCGGCCAGCGCGCCGGACCCGGTGGCGTCCTTGTGCTCCGGGATGCCGAACAGCATCAGCCCGCCCAGCCCGGCCTCGGCGGCCTCGACCGCCGTGGCCCGCAGGGAATCCATCGTGTGCTGGACCACGCCCGGCATCGAGGCGATCGGCCGCGGCTCGGTCAGTCCCTCGCCGACGAACAGCGGCAGCACCAGCTGGCGCGGCTCGACCGAGGTCTCCCGGACCAGGCCGCGCATCACCGGGTTGGTCCGCAACCGCCGCGGCCGCTGGGTGATCGGCCGGCGGACACCGAACGGCACCCGTGCCGAGCCTGCATCAGGCCCGGCGGCCGTCGAGGGCGCTCCCTCCGCCACCTGCCGACTGGGCACCTCAGCAGCGACACGCCGCGAAAACGGCTGCGTTTGTGCCGGGTCGGCGGGCTTTGCGGGGGTGGTCATGAGCGACGGCGGGGGCTGGTCTTGCGCTGGGACGGCCGGACCACGGGTTCACCGGCCTCGACCAGGGCGTCGCGACGCTCCGCGGCGAACGCGGCCAGCGCGTCGGCCAGGTCGACCGCGCTCGGCTTGGCGGCCATCACGTCGACCCGGAGGCCGTGCTCGGCGCAGGTCTTCGCGGTGGCCGGGCCGATCGCGGCGACGACGGTGCTGGCGTGCGGCTTGCCGGCGATCCCGACCAGGTTCCGTACGGTCGAGGAGGAGGTGAAGACCACCGCGTCGAACCGGCCGGTCTTGATCGCCTCGCGGATCGGGGCGGGCGGCGGCGCGGCGCGGACGGTCCGGTACGCCGTCACGTCCTCCACCTCCCAGCCCAGCTCGACCAGTGCGGCGGCCAGCGTCTCAGTGGCGATGTCGGCGCGCGGCAGGAAGACCCGGTTGATCGGGTCCAGCACGTCGTCGTACGGCGGGAACTCGGCGGCCAGGCCGGCGGCGGACTGCTCGCCGCACGGCACCAGGTCCGGCTCGATCCCCCACGCCTGCAGAGCCTGCGAGGTGACCTCGCCGACCGCGGCGACCTTGAGCCCGGAGAACGCGCGGGCGTCGAGGCCGTACTCGGAGAACTTCTCCTTCACCGCGCGGACCGCGTTGACGGAGGTGAACGCCACCCACTCGTAGCGGCCCTCGACCAGGCCACGGATCGCCTTGTCCATCTGCAGCGGGCTGCGCGGCGGCTCGACCGAGATGGTCGGCACCTCCTCGCTGTGCGCGCCGTAGGTCCGCAACCGGGCCACCATCGGCGCCGCCTGGTCCTTGGTCCGCGGCACCAGCACCCGCCAGCCGAACAGCGGCTTGGTCTCGTACCAGCTGAGCTGGTCGCGCTGCTCCACCGCGACGCCGAGCACGACGTGCACCGGGTCGGCGCCGCGGGCCCGGGAGGCCTTCAGCGTCGCCGGCAGCTCGGCCAGCGTGGTCGTCACGCTGGTCTGCTCGGTGCTGCCGCCGTGCAGCGTGATCAGGGCCGGGTCGCCGTCCGGCCGGCCGGCCGCGATCGCCGCCGCGGTCAGGTCGGCGACCACGCCGGCCCGGGTGCTGATCACCAGGGTCGCCGCGGCCGCCCACTGGGCGGTGGCCGTCTTGGTGAACCGGCCCTCCGGCGCGGACACGAAGTGCACCCCGCCGCTGTGGCTCAGGTCGACGCCGGCGTACTCGGGAACGGCGGTCAGCCGGGACACTCCCGGCACCACCTCGAAGTCGATCCCGCCGCGGACGCAGGCGGCGGCCTCGTCGGCCACACCGTTGTCCAGGAACGGATCCCCGGTCACCAGCCGCACCACGCGGGCTCCGGCGGACGCGTGCTTGAGCACCAGCTTGGCCCGCGCCGACGGGGTCAGCGGCTTGCCGGCCTCGGTCGGGCCGAGGGTGCTGACCTCGGCATCCGGGCTGAGCGTGATGGCCGGGTGCCCGAGGAGCTCCTGCTGCTGCTCCGAGTCGAGGATCACCGCGCCGGCGTCGGCCAGAGCCGCAATCGCACCGAGCGTGAGCAGGTCGGGATCGCCGGGCCCCGTACCGACGAAGATGACGCGGCCGCGAGGCGACGGCGCAGTGGGAACCTGGGCAGGCTGACGTGACGATTTGCGGACCGACGTAGTACTCACGGCATATCTCGCGTTCTGTTGTTTCAGCCTCGCCGCGCCGCGCGCGCCGAGTCCTGGGCGGTACGTCTCAACTCGATCAGGGCACGATCGGCGGCTTCAGTGGCGAAGCGCAGCGGTACGTCGAACGAATCATCGACGGGTCCACTGGTTTCCACCCGCAGGACGGAACCGTCTCCGATCGACTCTGGCGGGTTGCTCCCTAAGCTTCCCCCAACCACCGCGGTCAGAGTCAAATCGTGTCTTTTACCATGGACCGATTTGACTTTCGCACGGGCACCCACCGGAGCGGTGCAGCCGGCCTCCAAACGAGCCAGAAAAGCCCGTTCGGTACGGGTCTCGAGGGCGGCTACCGGATCGTTCAGGGCGGTCACCGCCGCGGCCAGTTCCGGGGCGAGCGACTCGGCGATCTCAAGCCCAAGCGCACCCTGACCGGGCGCCGGGAGCATGACCTCCTCCGGCAGCAGTTCGGCCGGCAGGCCGGCCACCTCGAGCGGCTCGGCGCCGACCCCGGAGAGCAGACCCAGCCGGCGCAGTCCGGCCGCTGCCAGCACCACGGCGTCGACCCGGCCGGACCGGACCAGGTCGACCCGGGTGCCGACGTTGCCGCGCACCGGGACCGTCTCGATCGGCCGGTCGTTGACCCGGCCGTACTCGGTCAGCTGGGCCGCCCGGCGCGGGGCACCGGTCCCGATCCGGGTCGGGCGGTCGGCGGCCAGGTCGGCCAGCCGCAGCCCGACCAGCACGTCGCGGGTGTCCTCCCGTTCCGGTACGGCCGCGACTCGCAGGCCCGGCTCCGGCAGGGTCGGCAGGTCCTTCAATGAGTGCACGGCGAGATCGATCGTGCCGGCCAGCAGCGCTTCCCGTACCGCAGCGGCGAAGACGCCGGTGCCGCCGATCTGGGCCAGGTCACGCCGGTCGACGTCGCCCTTGGTGGTGATCCCGACGAACTCGACCGCCACTCCGTGCTCGGCCAGCCGGGCCGTGACCCAGTCGGCCTGCGCGCGGGAGAGCGGCGACGTGCGTGCCCCCAGTCGAAGTTTCACGGTCCGACCTCCGGCTTCATCACCGCGTTCACGGCCTCCGGATCGAGCGCGAACAACTCCCTCAGCACGGCCGCGTAGTCCACGGTCTCGCCGCCGGAGGCCAGCGCCTGCACCCGGACCGTCGGCGCGTGCATCAGCTTGTCCACCACCCGCCGGACGGACCGATGGATCTCGGTCCGCTCGCGTTCGCCGAGGTCGGGCAGCCGGGCGTCCAGCCGGGCCAGCTCGGCGGCCATCACCTCGGTCGCCATCGACCGCAGCGCGACCACGGTCGGCGCCACCTGGGCGGCCCGCCGGGAGCCGAGGAAGTCGGCCACCTCGGTCCGGACCAGCTCGCGCGCCGCCTCGGCCCCGTCGACCGCGGAGCCGCGCAGCCGGTCACCGAGCCGGGCGATGTCGATCACGGTGATCCCGGCCGCGGCGACGGACGGGTCGAGGTCGGCCGGAACGGCGAGGTCGATCACCGCGCGGACGCCGGTCCCGGCCAGCCGGTCGGCACCGAGCTTGAGGTCGCGGCCGCCGGTGCAGGTGAGCAGGACGTCGGCGTCGGCCAGCGCGCGGTCGAGGTCGGCCAGCCCGACCGAAGTGCCGCCGACCGCTTCGGCGAGCCGCTCCGCCTTCGCGTGGGTACGGTTCACGATGGTCAGCCGGGCCCCCTGCGCCGCCGCGGTACGGGCCGCGAGGCCGGCCATGGTGCCGGCGCCCAGGACGACCATCCGGGCCCCGTCGAGGGAGCCGTACTCGGACTCCAGCAGGTCGTAGGCGGCCGTCACCAGGGACCGCCCGGCGGAGCCGATCGTGGTCTCGGTCTGGACCCGCTTGCCGACCCGGAGCGCCTGCTGGAACAGGGCGTTCAGGGTGGTGCCGGCGGTGCCGTGCCGCTGCGCCGAGGTCAGTGCCAGCCGCAGCTGGCCGAGGATCTGACTCTCCCCCACCACCATCGACTCGAGGCCGGCCGCGACGGCGAACCCGTGTGCGACCGCGCCCTCGTCGAAGTAGACGGCGCACTCGTCGCGCAGCTCGGCGACCTCGATGCCGGCCACCGCGGACAGCTCCGCGGTCACCTCGTCCAGGCCGCCGTGGAAGCGCGCGACCGAGGCGTACACCTCGGTCCGGTTACAGGTCGACAGCACCAGGGCTTCGTCGACGTGCTCGGCGGCGACCAGCGCGTCGGCGAGCTTGGCCGCGGTCGGCGCGTCCAGCGCCAACCGGGACAGACGTTCGATCGAGGTCGTCTTGTGCGAGACGCCGACCGCGAGGATGCTCACGGCTGCTCACCTTTCCCTGCAAGTTCAGCCTTACGCTGCTCGTGATAGGCGAGGATGTGCAACTCCTGGCCCAGATCGACCTTACGCACGGTGACGCCCTCGGGCACGGCGAGCACAGTGGCGGCGAAGTTGAGGATGCTGGTCACGCCGGCGGCGACCAGCCGGTCGGCGATCTCCTGGGCCGCCTCGGCCGGGGTCGCGATCACGGCGATCACCGCGCCGGTGCCGCGGACCACCTGTTCCAGGTCGGCCAGGTCGGAGATGGCCAGGCCGTGGATCTCCCGGCCGATCAGCTGCGGCGACGGGTCGACCAGGCCGACCACGCGGAAGCCGCGGGAGTAGAAGCCGGAGTAGTTGGCCAGCGCGGTGCCCAGGTTGCCGATCCCGACGATCAGCACCGGCCACTCGTGCGCCGAGCCGACCTCGCGGCCGATCTGGATCCGCAGGTAGTCCACGTCGTAGCCGACGCCGCGGGTGCCGTACGAACCGAGATAGGAGAGGTCCTTGCGCAACTGGGCCGAATTGACGCCGGCAGCCTTGGCCAGTGCACCGCTGCTCACGGTCGAGACACCGCTCTCGGCGAGCGCGGTGAGGACCCGGAGATAGACCGGAAGGCGCGCGATGGTGGCGTCCGGGATTCCTGCCGACATGCTCTCCGAAGCCGGCCTGTCGGCCGATTTCGGGTGCGGTGTTGTCGGCACATCACTCCTTCGGACAGAGCCCACTCTACGAGCTTGTGAATACTTGCACAAACTCTGTGATGGAGCGGTTGCCCAGGGGTGGCTCAGGTGCACGGGCTCGTTGAATCGTGTAGGAAAGAACCTCAGTGACAGCTCATGGACGGGAGTGAGGTCCTGAATTTCGGCGAATTCCTCATCCGACGCAGCGACGACATGCTGGAGTTGGGGCTCCAACATGTCGCGATAGTGGCGATCTCGGTGGCCATCTGCTCGATCCTCGGGATCGGGCTCGGCGCCGCCGTCTACCGGACCGACCGCGCCCGCGAGGTTCTCCTCGCGGCGGCCGGCGTCACGCTGACCATCCCCTCGTTCGCCCTCTTCGTCCTGTTCATCGGGCCGTTCGGTCTCGGCGCCACCCCGGTGGTGCTGGCCCTGTCCCTCTACGGCCTGCTGCCGATCCTGCGCAACACGATCACCGGGCTCCGGTCGGTCGACCCCGCGATCGTCGAGTCGGCCCGCGGGATGGGCATGAGCCGGTTCCGGCAGTTGACCACGATCGAGTTCCCGCTGGCCTGGCCGGTGATCATCACCGGGATCCGGGTCACCACGCTGATCTTGATCGGGATCGCCGCCATCGGCAACGTCGTCCTCGGTCCCGGTTACGGGGAGTTGATCTTCACCGGATTGGCCCGGGTCGGTACGCCGGTCGGCGTCAACATGGTGCTGGCCGGAATCATCGGCGTGATGATCGTCGCCGTCCTGTACGACATCGTCCTCAACCTGCTGCGGATCTTCACGACCTCGAAGGGAATCCGATGACCAGCCCGAGCCTGCCGAACGACGACAGGCGCCGCGTGATGATCAAACTGGAGAACCTGACCAAGGTCTACCCCGGCTCCGGCAAGCCGGCCGTCGACGACCTCTCCCTCGACGTGTACGAGGGCGAGATCGTGATCTTGGTCGGACCGTCCGGCTGCGGCAAGACGACGACCATGAAGATGATCAACCGGATCATCGAACCGACGTCCGGCCGGATCGTGATCGACGGCGCCGACGTGACCCGGGCCGACCCGGACCAGCTGCGCCGCCGGATCGGGTACGTGATCCAGCAGACCGGCCTGTTCCCGCACCGGACGCTGGCCCAGAACATCGCCACCGTGCCGAAGCTCCTCGGCTGGGACAGCGCCCGGATCAAGGCCCGGGTGGACGAGCTGCTGGAGCTGGTCAATCTGGACCCGGCGACCTACCGGGACCGCTACCCCAAGCACCTGTCCGGTGGCCAGGCGCAGCGGGTCGGCGTGGCCCGTGCGCTCGGCGGCGATCCCGAGGTGATGCTGATGGACGAGCCGTTCGGCGCGCTCGACCCGATCACCCGGGAACGGCTGCAGAACGAGTTCCTCCGGCTGCAGGCCGAACTGCACAAGACCATCGTCTTCGTCACCCACGACATCGACGAGGCGATCAAGATGGGCGACCGGATCGCGATCCTGCAGGAGGGTTCGACGATCGCCCAGTTCGACACCCCGGAACAAATCCTGGCCGACCCGGCGAACGACTTCGTGGCCGAGTTCGTCGGCTCCGGCGCCTCGCTGCGCCGGCTCGGCCTGACCCGGGTCGCCGACCTGGAGCTCGCCGAGTGGGTCACCGTCGGGCCGGACACGCCGCGGCAGGAAGCGATCGAACTGCTCCGCCGGGACGGCGGGCCGGCGCTGCTGGCCCTCGACACCGACGGCCGGCCGCGCCGCTGGCTGGACCTGACCGCGCTGCACAACTTCAACGGTCAGCCGCTGGACCAGGCCGGCGTCCCGGCCGAGGCGATCCTGACCCCGCAGGCCACCCTGCACGACGCGCTCAACGAGATGATCACCGCCGACTACGCGCTCGGGGTCGCGGTCGATGATCAGGGCCGCTACCGCGGGGTGATCGACATCAAGACCCTGAACAGCACCGCCCAGAACGGGCGGGTCCGGCGATGACCGTCGCCGCGCCGTCGGTCCCGCGGGTCACCACCACCCCGCCGACCGTTCCCGTCGAGACCCACCGGCGGACCGTCTTCGGCTACCTGATCCGGCCGCTGCTGTGCGCGGCGGTGTTGGTCGTGCTGTTTGCGGTGATCAACTCCCGGCCGCTGGACACCATCGAGCAGCGTGCGCTGTCGTCCGCCAACCTGCTGGCGGCGATCGGCGAGCACCTGGCCCTGACGCTGGTCTCGACGGTGCTGGTGATCATCATCGCGCTGCCGCTCGGGATCCTCTTCTCGCGCAGCTTCTTCCGGCCGATCCGGCCGTTCCTGATCGGCCTGTTCAATCTCGGCCAGGCGCTGCCGACGATCGGCATCCTGGTCCTGTTCGCGGTCGCGTTCTCGTTCGTCGGGTTCGGCGCGACGATCATCGGGCTGGTGATCTACGCGATCATCCCGGTGATGCTGAACACCGTGGTCGGCCTGCAGCAGGTCGACCCGGCCGTGCTGGAGTCCGGTCGCGGGATGGGGCTGTCGTCCCGGCAGGTGCTGTTCGGGATCGAGCTGCCGCTGTCGGTGCCGATCATCCTGGCCGGGGTCCGTACCGCGCTGGTGATCAACGTCGGCACCGCGACCCTGGCCGCCTACATCGACGCCGGCGGGCTGGGCCGGGTGATCGTCGCCGGCATGGCGACCAACCGGCAGCTGATCCAGATCGCCGGCGCCGTGCTGACCGCGGTGCTGGCGCTGCTGATCGACTACCTGGCCGGGGTGATCGAGGACGCCGTGCGTCCCTCCGGCCTGTAGTCACACCCCTTCTTGATCTTTTTTGCGATGAAACCCATGTGAAGCCCGTACGGAACCAAGGAGACAACGTGAACTTCAGGGCACGATCGACCAGCATCCTGGTCGCAGCTGTCGCCACGCTCGGCCTGTTGGCCGGTTGCGGCGGCGGTCAGAACGCAGGTGAGCCGGGCGGTGACGGCGCTCTGTCCGGAGTGACGGTCACCGTCGGCTCCAAGGAATTCACCGAATCGAAGGTGCTCGGCCAGCTCGCCGCCGTCGCGATGGAGAACGCCGGCGCGACGGTGAACGACAAGACCGGCATCACCGGCAGCGCCACCGTCCGGGAGGCGCTGACCACCAAGCAGATCGACCTCTACTGGGACTACACCGGCACCGGCTGGGTGAACATCCTCGGCAACGAGCCGACCGACGTCCCGGACGACCTGTACGAGCAGGTGAAGCAGGCCGACGCGAAGAACGGGGTCGCCTGGTTGCCGCCGGCCAAGTTCGAGAACGCGTACGGCATCGCGGTGAAGAACGCCTTCGCCACCGAGAACAACATCAAGACGCTCGGTGACGCGGCGAAGTTCATCAAGGAGAACCCGGACCAGGGCGCGGTCTGCGCGGCCAGCGAGTTCATCAACCGCGACGACGGCCTGCCCGGCCTGCAGAAGGCGTACGGCTTCAAGTTCTCCAACGTCGTCGAGCTCGACCTCAACCTGGTCTACCCGCAGATCGGCAAGGACTGCGCCTTCGGCGAGGTCACCACGACCGAGGCCCGGATCGCCGCCAACGACCTGCTGGTGCTGGAGGACGACCAGAACTTCTTCATCGAGTACCTGGGCGCCGTCACCCTGCGCCAGGAGACCCTCGACCAGCACCCCGCGATCGCGGAGATCATGGCGCCGATCAGCGAGAAGCTGACCGCCGACGTCATGATCCAGCTGAACGGCCGGGTTGACCTCGACGGCGAGAAGGAGCGGGACGTCGCGGAGGAGTGGCTGAAGGAGCAGGGGCTGATCTAGCCCGGCTTCGTCGTACTGAAGGAAGGCCAGGGGCTCGATCCGACACTCGGATCGGGCCCTTGGCGTCTGTTCGGCGGCGCAGGTGGCACGATCGTGGGCGATCCCCGAGACGGCCGGAGGCGAGGCGCGATGACGGACCCGAGCAAGCCGGCGAGGCTTCGCGTCGCGCTGGGGCAAGGCGTCGGCGCGCACCGTGGTGTGAGTGCCGAGGACGTCCGCCGCAACGGCGCGATCATCCGGACGCTGATCGGCGAAGCCGCCGCTGCGGGAGCCCGGCTGGTCACCTTCACCGAGGGCGCGCTCTCGTACCCGACGAAACGGGCGATCTCCGCCGACCCCGACCGCGTGACCGTGGCGGACTGGACCAAGTACGCCTGGGACGCGGTCGAGGAGGAGTTGCGGGCCATCGCCAAGGCCGCGGCCGAACACTCGATCTGGGTGGTGGTCGGCTGCCTCACCCGTCAGGTGGATCCGAGCCATCCCTGTAACAGCCTGGTCGTGATCGATGATCATGGAACGACGATCGGCCGGTACGACAAGCGTCACGTGTCCCGGAACGAGGACGCGGTCTATCAGCTCACCCGCGGCAGCGAGCCGTTGATCTTCACCGTGGACGGGATTCGCTTCGGCTGCCTGCTCTGCATCGAAGGGATGCTCCCCGAGCTCGTGATCGAGTACGAGACGCTCGAGGCCGATGCGCTCGTCCTGGCCACGATGACGGAAGGCCCCGACCCCTCGAACGAGGACCAGCGGGTCCTTGCCCTCGCCGAGATGGCCGACCTCTGGGTCCTGCAACCCACGTCTGCGCTGGAACCCGACTGGCTCGGCAGCAGTGTGGCCTGGCCCGGCTACCGGTGGCTGGTCCGCGGAACGCCCGGCGAGCAGCCGTCTGTCGTGATCGCCGACCTCGACCTGGCCGTCGACGACTGGCGGGTCCGAGCCGGTCGGGAGAGCGGACGCCCCTGGCGGCAACGCCAGCGACGACTGCTGGCCGCGAGGATGACCGCCCGCTGAGGACGGAAGGGTCCGACGGGCTTGCTGTCACAAATCTGCAATGCAACGCCTCGCCGGGGCCGATTTCGAGCTATTTCGAAGGGTTCCGTTGCAGATTTGTGTCACCCACCCGTGATTCGCCGGGGAACGAATGATCATCAGGGCGGAGCGTCGGCGTAGCGGTCGAGGAGCTGAGCTCCGAGCCGACGAAGGTGGTCGCGCAGCTCGGCGGGCTCGATCACATCCACGTCGAGGCGGAGCGAGACGATCCAGCGGGCGGCGCCGGCGAGTTCGTCGGTGGCCAGGTGCAGTTCGCAGGTGTCGCCGTCCTCGATCACCTCGGCGACAGTGGCCGGGACCGCGCGCCGGACCACCTCGGCCGGGGCGTCGACGCGGAGCCGGACCTGGTGCCGGCGGCCGCGGGCCAGGGAGCGCGTGACGAAGGCGACCGGGTCGTCCGGCGGGTCCGGGGCCGGGAGCTTGGTGCCGAGGAGCTCGGCTCGCTCGATCCGGTCCAGGGCCCAGGTGCGCCACTCGCCGACGTCGCGTTCGGCGGCGATCAGGTACCAGGTGGTGCCGGCGTGGACGAGCTGCCAGGGCTGCACCGCGCGCGGCCGTTCCTCGCCCCGCCGCCGCAGCCGTACGGCCTCGCGCTGGCGACAGGCCAGGGCCAGGGTGACCAGCACCGCTCCGTCGACGGCCCGGCGCGGAGCGTCCGCCCGGGCGATCCCGGACAGTGCGCCGAGCCGGTGCCGCAGCCGGGACGGGACGATGGCGGCGATCTTGGTCAGCGCGGTCAGGGCGGCCGTGTCGCCGTCCGGGACCCCGGTGAGGGTACGGAGACCGAGCGCGACGGCGAGCAGCTCGTCCTCGTTCAGCATCAGGGCGGGCACGATGCTGCCCGGGGCCAGCCGATAGCCGCCGGCCCGGCCGGCGCTGCCCTCGATCCGGCAGCCGAGGTCGCGCAGCTGGCCGACGTCGCGGCGCGCGGTCCGCTCGGTGACACCGAGCCGCCGGGCCAGCGCGCCGGCCGAGATGCCCGGCTCCGCCTGCAGCAGGGTCAGCAGTTCGAGCCGTCGGCCGGTCGCGGTCATGTCCTCGATTATCCCGGTATACCCGGACAGTTTCTGTCAGGGTTGCCGGGAAGGATGGTGATCATGGAACTCACTCTGTTGCAGCCCGAGGGCCTCGTCGCGAGCCCGGCCTTCAGCCATGTCGCGGTGGTGCCGCCCCAGGCGACCACGATCTACGTCGGCGGCCAGAACGGCATCGACCAGACCGGAGCGGTGGTGTCCGACGACGTCGCCGAGCAGTCCCGGCGGGCGGTCGACAACGTGGCGACGGCGCTGGCGGCGGCCGGCGCCTCGCTCGGCGACGTGATCACCTGGACTGTGTTGATCAAGGAAGGGGTCGACCTCGGCGCCGCCTACGGGGCGATCGCGCCGAAGCTCGCCCGGGACGGGGCGCCGCCGCTGGTCACCGCGGCCGTCGTGGCCGGGCTCGGTGTCCCGGGCGCGTTGATCGAGGTGGCCGCGGTGGCGGCGGTGCTGCCGGGATGAGTGGACTAGCCGGCTGAGAGGGCGGCCCGGAGCCGGTCCGGGTCGACCCGCCAGAAGTCGTGCTGGGCGCCGTCGACGAACGTCACCGGCACCTGGTCGGTATAGCGGCGGACCAGGTCCGGATCCGCGTCGACGTCCTCGAGGGTCCACTGATCACCGGTCTCGGCGCAGACCGCGGTGATCACCGCGACCGCCTCCTCGCAGAGGTGGCAGTTCTCCCGGACCAGCACCCGCACCCTCGGTTGGTCAGCCACGCGACGTCTCCTGATCTTGGTCGATGAGCCGTCGCAGGACCGACTTCTGCACCTTCCCGGTCACTCCGCGCGGCAGGGCGTCGACCAGCCGGATCGACGCCGGACGCTTGAACTTCGGCAACAGGCCGGCACAGTGCTCGGCGATCCGGTCTCGGTCCAGCTCGGGTCCGGTGACCACGAACGCGATCATGCCGGACGGGTCGCCGATCACGGCCGCCTCCAGCACGCCGTCGAGCTCGGCGATGATCCGTTCCACCTCGGCCGGATAGACGCCGAACCCGTCGACCATGATCAACTCGCGGCTGCGCTCGACCAGGTAGAGCTCGCCGTCGGCCAGGTAGCCGAGGTCGCCGGTGTCGTACCAGCCCTCGGCGTCGGGGCCACCGGCACCGTCCGGCCAATAGCCGGCGAACAGTTGCGCGGACCGGATCCGGATCCGGTCCGGTTCGCCGGGATCGGAGCCGTCGCCGATCCGTACCTCGACGCCCGGCATCGGGTGGCCGACATGCCCGATCCGGTGACCGGTGCCGCCGGAGCCGTCCGGGCGCAGCGTCGTGGTGACCCCGCCGGCGGCCTCGGTCAGCCCGTAGCCGGACTCGACCCGGCGTCCGCTGGCCGCCGTGAACCGGTCGGCCAGGTCGACCGACAGCGGAGCCGCCGCCGACAGGATGGTACGGACGCCGCGCAGCCGGTCGGCCAGGTCCGGGGCCCGGAGCAGCCGCTCCAGCAGCGCCGGCACCACCGGCAGCACGGTCACCCCGTCGGCCGCGACAGCCTCGGCCAGTTCCGGTCCGGCATCGTGGCCGGTGATGATCAGCCGGCAGCCACTGGCCAGCCAGCCGCCGATCACCACGCCGAGCCCGTACACGTGCCAGAGCGGCAGCGCCGCCAGCACCGTGTCGCCCGCCGTCACCAGGCCGGCCCGGGCCAGCTCCCGGGCGGGCAGCAGCAGGGACCGGTGGTTGATCATCGCGATCTTCGCCTCGGCCGACGTGGCCGCCGTGCGCAGCAGCACGGCGAGCGAGTCCGGGTCCGGCGGCGGGACCACGATGGCGTTCCCGCCGCGGTCATGATCGGAGTCCGGCGTCAGCACCAGCCGGGCCCCGACCCGCTCGGCCAGCCGGGCGCGCTCGTCGTCGGCGGTACGAGGATCGACCGGCACCGCGACCAGCCCGGCGCGCAGGCAGGCCAGGTAGTCGGTGACCAGCCGGACCGAGTTCGGCAGCGCGATCAGCACCCGCTGCCCGGCGACCAGCCCCGCCGCGGACAGCCCGGCGGCGGTCGAGGTGACCCGGCGATCCACCTCGGCCCAGGTCAGTCCGTCGGAGCCCGCGTCCCGTACCGCAACGACATCCGGCGCCTGCTCCGCCCGTGCGGTCAGCAGGTCGGCCAGGTTGCGCAGGTCGTCGGACTCTCCCACGTCGCCGAGTGTTGCACACGGATTTCGAAAGCAAGCGGGACGACCCCCTTGGACCTCGCTCCGCTCCGCGCCCGGGCAGGCACGGCTTCCTTGCAGCTAGGGTGGTCGCCGTGTCTCGCTCAGAGCAGCGGCGATCCGTCGCTGCACCGCCGCCCCCGGTGATCGGTCCCGATCCCCGGGCCGCGGCGTTCTTCGACCTGGACAACACGGTGATCCAGGGCGCCTCGCTGTTCCACCTGGCCAAGGGCCTGTACCGGCGCGGATTCTTCCCGACCCGGTTGATCGTCAAGGGGCTCTGGCTGCAGACGTACTTCCGGATGGTCGGCCGGGAGAACCCGGAACATATCGCCGACGCCCGGTCGGCGGCGCTGTCGTTCATCGCGGGGCACCGGGTGATCGACGTGCAGGCGGCCGGCGAGGAGATCTACGACGAGTCGATCGCGCGCCGGATCTGGCCCGGCACCCGGGCGCTGGCCCAGGTGCATCTCGACGTCGGCCAGCAGGTCTGGCTGGTCACCGCGGCGCCGATCGAGGTGGCGACGATCATCGCGACCCGGCTCGGCCTGACCGGTGCCCTCGGCACGGTGGCGGAGCACGCCGACGGCGTCTACACCGGCAAGCTGCGCGGCGACCTGCTGCACGGCACCGCCAAGGCCGATGCGGTACGGGAGCTGGCCGTCACCCAGGATCTCGACCTGGCCCGCTGCTTCGCCTACTCGGACTCGTTCAACGACCTGCCGATGCTGTCCTCGGTCGGGCACCCGTGCGCGGTGAACCCGGACGGGCGGCTGCGCGAGCACGCCGAGGAACTGGACTGGCAGATCCGCGACTTCCGCAGCGGCCGCCGGGCGATCCGGCTAGGGCTGATCGGGGCCGCGGTGGTCGGCGGGGTGACCGGCGCCGTCTCCGCCGGACTGGCGGTACGGCGGATGCTGCGGCGCCGCTGAGCCACGATCGCCCCAGATCGCCTTCTCGCCCCAGGACCACCGGACCACCCGGCCGGAGACCATGATCACCGTCCCGGCGATCACCAGATAGAGCACGAAGCCGAACACGGCCAGCACGCCGAGGGTCTCGGCGGTCCCGTTCGGCGGCGCCAGCACCCCGACGATCAGGACCAGCCCGCCGAGCGTGATGGCCGCCCCGGCGCCGACCAGGCCGAAGCCGCGGGCCTGCTCGTGGGCCGGCCGATGATCACCGGCGCGGTCGACGTACCGCAGGATCAGGCCCAGGAACACCCCGACGGCGATCAAGATCACCGCGATCGGCCCGTACATCATCGGTGGCCGGGCATGATCAGAAGATCGGGCATGATCAGAAGATGCCGGGCCGGCGGACCAGCAGCGCGTGCAGGGTCTGCTGGATGGTCTCCCGGACCTGGTCGGTGACGTTGAAGATCACGGTCGGGTCGTCCGCGGCGGCGGGCGCGATCTGATCGGTCGGGATCGGGGTGCCGATCTCGATGATCCACTTGCTGGGCAAGGGAATCGCGCCGAGCGGACCGAACCACGGGAAGGTCGGCGTGAGCGGGAAGTACGGCAGCCCGAGGGCCCGGGCCAGCACCGGCGCCTTGCCCAGGATCGGATAGATCTCCTCCGACCCGACGATCGAGATCGGCACGATCGGCACCTGGGCCCGGACCGCCGCCGAGACGAACCCGCCGCGGCCGAACCGCTGCAGCCGGTACCGGTCGGTGTAGAGCTTGCCGAGGCCCTTGAAACCCTCCGGGAACACGGCGACCAGCTCGCCGGCGTCCAGCAGCCGCTCGGCGTCCTCGGCGCAGGCCAGCGTGGTGCCGGTCTTCCGGGCCAGGTCGTGCGAGTACGGCGTCGCGAAGATCAGGTCCGCGCCGAGCGAGCGGACGTGCCGGCCGATCTCGTCGTACACGACGGACTGCAGCACCATCCCGTCCAGCGGCAGGGCGCCGGCGTGGTTGGACACCAGCAGCGCGGCACCGTCGGCCGGCAGCCGGTCCGCTCCGCGTACCTCGACCCGGAACCAGTGCCGCACCAGCGGCCGCAGCAGCGGCAGGTAGACCTTGGTGGTGAACTCCGGATCGAAACCGAACTGGTCGGTCGGGTAGTCGCCGTGCAGCCGGGACCGGGCGAACTCCGCCGCCTGCTCGACCGCCGCCACCCATTCGGCGCCCGCCCACTGGGCCAGCCCGGCCGCGGTCCGGCGCAGCCCGTCCAGCAGCGAGCCGGCCGGTTCGTCCGCCCGGTCGTCCGGGTCGGGATCGGGGTCGGGCTTGGACCTGGGGCGCGGCGCGAAGTCGTAGATCTCGGCGTCCGGGCCGGTCGGTTCGGGCTCAGCGTCCATCGGCTCGGCCTCCCGTCAGCAATCCGGCCGCGGCATCGAGCAGGCCGTCCGCCCGCTCCGGGCCGAGCAGTCCCGGCCCCAGCGCCTGGGCCCAATCGGTGAGTGCCTCGACCGAGCCGTACGAAGGCCGCCAGTCCGCCGCCTCGGCGAACCGGGAGCAGTCCATCACCCGGCCGTAGGTCAGCACGTCGAGTTGTTCGTCGGAGATGTCGGTGAAGCCGATCCGCCGGGCCAGGCCGGCGAGCAACGGTCCGGCCGGCCGGGGCACCTCGACCCAGGGGCGGCCGAGCCGGCGCAGCACCTGGCTGAGCAGCAGTACGTCGTCGGCGCCCACGTTGTACGTCCCCGGCAGGTCGGACCGGGTCACGGTGAGCAGGGCCTCGACGGCGTCGGCCGGGTGCAGGAACTGCAGTCTGGCGTCGAAGCCGGCCACCTTCGGCACCACCGGCAGCGCCAGATAGGAAGTGATGGTGCTGTCCACGCCGGCACCCATCAGCGGGGCCAGCCGGAGCGTCGTGACGATGTCGTCCTCGCGCCGCCGGGCGTACCCGCGGACATAGGACTCGACCTCCGCCGAGTCCTTGCCGAAACCGCTGCGCAGCGTCGTCCGCGGCCCCATGCCCTCCGTGAACCGGGCCGGGTCGCGGGGTGAGGATCCGTACACCGACACGGATCCCTGCACCACCAGCTTGCGGACGCTGGACGCCTGCTGGCATGCAGCGAGCAGCTGCATGGTGCCGATGACGTTGATCTCCTTCATCGAGGAGCGGCCACCGACCCGGCCGGGGCTGGCCAGCACAGCCATGTGCACGACGACCTCGACCTCGTGCGCCGCGATCACCTTGGCGATGATCGGGGCACGAATGTCGGCTCGTACGAAACTGGCCCGGCCGAGATCATGCCGCGGCGGTACGACATCGACGCCGACCACCGTGACGTCCGCGTCGGCGGCCTGTGACCGGGCGAAACGCGCCGCGAGGTCGCGGGACACGCCAGTGATCATGACCGTGGTCATCGCGGCGTACCCCCTGACCTCAGCTGGGTTCCCGGCCCTGAACTCCTACGGCAACTACTTGCCGGCGCGACGACGCTGGATGCGCGTCCGCTTGAGCAGCTTGCGGTGCTTCTTCTTCGCCATCCGCTTGCGACGCTTCTTGATGACCGAACCCACGTGTGAACCCTCTTACCCAGAATGAAATGTGAACGTGCTGGTGAGTCGGCGGACTGCCGTCGACTGCCGTGCATGCTACCGGTCGCGCGGCGGCGGTGGCGAATTCCGTCCGGTCAGGTCAGTTCCACCTGGAGCGTGTGGCCGGCCGGGATCGTGACCTTCTTGGCCAGGGTCACCACGGCCCGGGTGCCGTCCGCCTCGACCTCGGCGGCGACCCGGCGGCCGCCGTACCGCACGGTGACCAGGTGGACCGGTTCCTTCGCCTGGAAGGCCAGCGTCTTCAGCGTCAGTTCGCCGTACCTGACCTCGATGTCGGCGACCAGCCGCCGGCCGCGCCGGGTCTGCCGGTACGAGCCCCAGCCGCCGGCCGCTGTGAAGGCGCACCGGAAGTCGTCCGCCCCGAACCGCGGGGCGAAGCCGAGATGCCCCTTCGGCCCGTGGTGCTCGTACCCGATCGCGGCCAGGTAGACACCGAAGCTCATCATGGCCCGGGCGTAGTGGTCGCTGGCCTCGATCTCGTTGTACGGGTTGCGTTTGCTGCCGTGGTAGCGGTCGTAGACGGCCCTGGTCACCGCCAGTCCCTCGGCGGTCATCCCCTCGGCGAACAGGTGCGCCGCGAACTGGTGTTCCTGCCCGGTCCACACCTCGTTGAAATACATCAGTCCGCCGGAGTCGGCCGAGCCACCGTGCGGCCAGGTGGTCATGATCACGCCCGGTTCGTCCTTGGTGGCGTAGACCCGGCCCGGGTTCACCCCCGGCGGCCGGTACGAACCCGGGTCGGCCAGGAAGTTGTTGGCGTAGACGCTGCCCAGCGCCGTCTTGGACTGCTCGCCGTCGAAGACCCGGGGCAGCCCGAGCTGGGCGGCGTAGGCCTGCCCGTAGAGCTGGTCGATGTGGCAGCCGCGGTTGCTGTTCACCGAAGGATGATCGGGATCGGTCTTCTGCACGAAGTAGCCGTAGTCCTCGTTGAACAGCTTGCCGGCCAGGTGATCGGAACCGGACGCGGCGATCTTGCTGTAGCGGTCGGCCGCGGCGTCGTCACCGGCCTCCTTCGCGAGCGCGGCGGCGGCCCGGAGTGCCGCGACGTAGAGCCCACTCAGCCAGGGCACCTCGCCGAACCACTCGGTGTCCAGGGTGTTCCACTGGCTGCCCCGGAAGATGCCGTCGATCTTGTCGCCGCCGGCCCCGTCGCGGGCCGTGATCACGTACTCGGTGGCCTTCTTGATCTTGGCCCAGTTCTTGTCCAGGAAGGCGGTGTCGGGACTCATCTGGTGTTCCCGGTAGAACCGGAGGATGGTGCCGCACTGCCCGTCCGCGAACGAGGTCGAGGCGTCGCCGCACTCGCCCCGGTTGCCGATCTCACCGGTGTCCCGGAACGCGATACCAAGATCGACTCGCTGCCGGGTGTCCCGCTCCAGCTCCGGGAACAGCCGGCCGATCGCCTGCCCGTAGCTCCAGACGTGCTGGCAGGTGCCGGCACAGCAGTACGTGCCCTCCCAGGCGTAGAAGCGGCCATCGTCGAACCGGTAGCAGGTGCTGGTGGCGAGCGTCGACGCCGTGGCCAGGGTCCGTTCGAGGAACCAGTGCGGCAGCGTCGAGTCCTCGTACCAGGTCTTGACGAAGGCCAGCGTCTGCTCGGACAGCCGGCCCGCCTCCTGGGCGACGTGCTGGACGACAGCCTTGGCGGAGTCGAACCGCTTGCCGTACTCGCGGCGCAGGGTGGCCGCGCCGACCAGCTCGGCGAACAGCTCCCGCTGCGGGACCGGGAAGTGCCAGCCGTAGGCGAAGCGGACCGTGCGCCGCTCCCCCGGCGCGAGCGTGATCATGGTCGCCACCGTGCCGAACTGGGCCGTCGCACCGTCCACCTCGGCCGGGCCGTCCGGAGCATCGAACAACGCGTCCGGGTCGACCGCGCCCGGAGCCTGCCGAAGGGCCACCGACGGCCTGATCTTGGCGCCCGGGTCGAGCGAGGCCAGGGCGAAGCTGCCGCCGTCGGGCCGTTCCGGGACCGGGAGCCGCCGGATCGGCCGGTCACTGAAGATGATCCGGTCGACGTTGACGTGGCCCCAGCCGCCGGTGTTGCTGTCGACCAGTCTGATCTTGGCCTTCTTGCCGCGGAAGCGTCCGACGTCCATCGAGACGGCGGTCACCGGCTCGATGTCGGTGCCGGTCGCGGTGGCCACCACCTCGTCGTCGATGATCACGTCGAAGCAGGTCTCGCCGCGGTGGCTGCCGCCGCCGACCCAGGCGGTAACGAACCGGCGGTCGATCGTGAATTCCTTGCTGGTCAGGGTTCCCTGGTGCCGGTCCGGGTCGCCGTCCTCGCGGAAGTTGTACGAGGTGACGAACTTGCCCTTGACGTTCAGCTCGGTACGGACCCCGAACGCGCGCCGGAAACCGTCCGGCGTCTCGGCCGCGGTGACCGGGCCGTCGCCGAACGCGGTGCCGGTGGCCGTCCAGTCCTGGTAGCCGTCCTCCCAGTCCTCGAACAGGACGTCGGCACGGTCGGTGAACCAGATCGCGTCGCAACTGACGTGGCCCCAGGCGCCGGTCACGGCGTCGACGATCCGGATCGTCGCGGTCTTGCCCTGATGATCGTTCAGGTCGAGGAAGCGGGTGATCATCGGCTCGCTGTTGTCACCGGGCACGGTGGCCACCACCTCGCCGTCGATGATCACGTCGACGCAGGTCTTGCCGGCGTGATCACCGCCGCTCAGCGCGACCGCGACGTAGCGCCGTTCGACCGGGAACTCCTTGCTGGTCAGGGTTCCGGTGGCCGCGTCACCGTCGCCGCCGGCCCGGAACGCGTACGAGGTGACGAACCGGGTGCCGGACAGGTTGAGATCGCCGAACCGCTTGACCAGGTTGGGCAGCTCGGTCTGACTGACCGGCCCGTCGCCGAACGCGTCGCCGGTCACCGTCCAGTCGCCGAAGCCGTCGGACTCCCAGTCCTCGAAGAGGATGTCCTCGCCCTCGGCGGAATGATCATCGGCGGCGGTGAACTCGAAGCCGCGGTCGAAGCCGGCGGTACGGAGCAACGTCGGCTGGCTGCGCCGGCTGTCCAGGCAGACCGGGTTCTCCGCATAGCCGAGCACGGTGGCCCGGACCGTCGCGGTGCCCGGGTTGTGCAGCGTGTAGGCCATGATCGTCGCCGGCAGCGTGGAATCGTCGACGGCCAGCGGGACGAACGGCGCGTAGGCTTCCAGGCCGACGGTGATCGGCGAGTCCGGGTCGGCGTACCGCACCCGGCCGACGGGGTACTGCCCGACGAAGCCGACCTCGGCGAACCCGTCCGCGTCCAGGGTCACGGTCCGGGTCTGCCCGCCGCTCTCCGTACGCACGGCGAAGCCCTGCCGGAACTGCGCCGCCCCGGGCTGGTCGGCCGACAGCGGGTCGGCGTAGTTGCTGCCGGAGAAGTCCGCGCCGCCGAGCGGGAACGAGGTCGGGTTGAAGATGTCCCAGGCCCAGAGCCGGCCGTCGCCGGCGAGGAACACCTGGCCGGCGCAGCCGCCGCCGACCGGCATCCCGATCTTGGGCAGCGCGTCGCCGGTGTATTCGGTCGGCTTCCCGCGCGCGGTCAGGGCCGCCAGCTCCTTGCCGCTCGGCGGCTGGGCCGGTTCCGGTTCCGCGTGCGCCGGCCAGGAGTTGAGGGACGCTGCCGTACCCAATCCGGTGGCGCTCAGCGCCAGGAAGGTGCGCCGGGTGAGGTTGGCGCGGGGGCAGTCGCCCGAGCAGGTCCGGCCGGAACAGCCCGCAGGTTGTTGATCATGATCCATGGAAGCTCCTCGGTTCGGTCCACATCGACTCGAAATCGATTTCAACGCTAACCGCGGGGACGGTCCCGGGTCAACGCCCGGGACCGCCTCCTGAGCAGACCAGTCAGCACTCGGTGCCGCGGGCGGGCACCTCCCGGTCGGTGAAGTAGCGGTTGATCAAGGTACGGGCGCACTCGTTGAACACGTACAGGGTGTGACCGGCGTCGTCGTGCCGGATCGAACCGCTGCCCGGCACCTGGTCCAACACGGGTTCGATGGCGTCGTACTCGTCCCAGGCACCGGCGCCGAGCAGCGGCGGCAGGCCGTCCGGGAGCGGGCTCGGCGGGTTGGTCACCGGGGTCGGCCAGCCGGCGCAGGTGAGCGCGTTCGCCAGCATGGTGCCGACGCTGCCGAGGTTCGGGGCGACCCGCTCCAGCCGGGCGGCGGTCTTGATCAAGGTCCGGTAGTCGGTGGAACGGGGCAGGTCGGTGCACTCGGTGATGCCGGTCGGCACGTCCGGATAGGGACTCTCCGGCGGCTTCCGGACGAAGCCCTTCGCGTCCCCGCGGGCCGCGTCCCGGATCGCCACGGCAAGTTCCGGCCAATGCTTCTGCCGGGCCAGGCCGAGCGCGAGGCCGCGCAGGTCGACGCCGTCATAGTGGTACGTCACGCCGTCCACCGTCCCGGCGACCGGGCCCCGATTCGCCTGCTTCACCAGGCGTTGCCAGGCCTGCTCGACGTTGCGCCCGTGCAGCACGCAGGCCTCGTCCTCCTCGCACCAGTCGAAGAAGCGGCCCAAGGTGGTCTCGTTGCGCTTCGCGTGGGCGTCGAGTTCGGCGTCCCAGTCGTCGGTGGCGTGGCTGAACGTGCCGTCCAGCACCATGGTGCGCACCTTGTCCGGGTACAGCCGGGCGTAGGCCTGCGCGTAGTAGCCGGCGTAGGAGGCGCTGTAGAAGTTCAACTGCGGCTCGGCGAGGGCGGCCCGGATCGCCTCCAGGTCTCGGGCGTGGTCGGCCGAGCTGAGGTGGTCGAAGAGCTCGGGATCCCTGCTGCGACAGGCAAAAGCGGTGCCGAGGTTGGCCCGGCCGAGCCGGTCGAACTCGGCCGCGTCGGCCGGTAGGTGCGGCACCGGGTGGCGGCTCCAGTTGCAGTCCAGGCCGGTGCTGGTGCCGCTGAACTGCGCCCCGTAGCCGCGGGTGTCCCAGGTGATCACGTCCATCGTTCGGCGCAGTTCACTCCAGACGTCCGGGTTCTGCCGGGTGATCATGATGCCCGGTCCGCCCGGCCCGCCGTACGCCACCAGGACGGAGCCCGCGGCCGGCTTCGGACCGGTGCCGGGCAGCTTGCCGAGCTGCAGGGTGAGCTTGCGGCCGTCCGGTTTCGACCAGTCCACCGGTACGTCGAGCGCGGCGCACTGCATCCCGATCTTGTCGTCCGGGCAGGGCTTCCAGTCGAGCGTCGGCTGCGGCTCGGCGGCCGCGGTGTTCGCGGTGATCACCAGGGCCGGCAGCGCGATCATCGCCACCGCGAGGGCGATCAGACTTCGTCGAGGTCTCATGGTGGGCCAGCGTGGCCGAGAACGTACCGGCAGACATCGGAGCCGGGGATGACCGACCCAGGGCTGAGGCCCGGCCGGTGCGGCTACCGTTCCTGGCATGAGTCTCCTGATCATCGTCCCGGTCCTCGCCGCGGCCGTGATCGCCTACCTCGCGGCGCTGCGGCTGCCCCGGTTGCGCTGGGTGCCGACGCGGGTGATCGGTGCCCTGAGCGCGCTCGGCCTGCTGCTCAGCGCCGCGGGCGGCGGTCCGGTGCTGCCCTGGCCGGTGCTGCCCTGGCCGGGGCCCGCCGTGCAGGCCGTCGGTTCGGTGATCCTGGCGTTGTCGATCATCGGCGCGGGCTGGACGATCGGCCGGGCCGTCCGGGACCGGCGCGCCTATGTGGCGAAGGCCGCCGAGCAGGCGGCCGCCCGCGCGGTGACCGAGGAACGGCTCCGGATCGCCCGCGAACTGCACGACATCGTGGCGCACAACCTGAGCTTGATCACGGTCAAGGCCGGCGTCGCGGCCCATGTGGCGGAGACGCGGCCGGACGAGGTGGTCGACGCGCTCCGGGTGATCGAGCGGAGCGGCCGCGGAGCACTCGACGAGATCCGCCACCTGCTCGAACTGCTGCGCACCGGCGCCGCCGATTCCGATCTTGCTCCCGCGCCGACCCTGGACCGGCTGCCCGAACTCGGCGAAGCCGCGACCGCTGCCGGAGTTCAAGTGGCGTTCCGGACCCGCGGTCTGGACGACGTGCCGGAGGATGTCGGCCGGGCGGCGTACCGGATCGTCCAGGAGGCGGTGACGAACGTCGTCCGGCACGCGGCGCCGGCCCGCTGCACCGTGCGGGTGATCGGTGAACAGGGTGAGTTGCTGATCGAGGTGTCCGACGACGGCCCCGGGGTACGGGGAGCGCGGCCGCCCGGTCACGGGCTGATCGGGATGCGGGAACGGATCGCCCTGCACCACGGGACGTTCCACGCCGGACCGGGTGATCACGGCGGATTCATGATCACGGCCCGACTGCCGTACACCGCCCGGCTGGTCGCGGCATGACCATCCGGGTGCTGATCGCCGATGATCAAGCCCTGCTGCGCGGGAGCTTCCGGGTGCTGGTCGAGACCGTACCGGAGCTGGCCGTGGTCGGCGAGGCCGGCACCGGCGCCGAGGCGGTCCGGCTCGCGCTGGACCTGAGGCCGGACGTGATCTCGATGGACGTACGGATGCCGGAGCTGGACGGCCTGGAGGCGACCCGCCGGATCTGCGCGGAACTGGCCGACGTCCGGGTGTTGATCTTGACCACGTTCGATCTCGACGAGTACGTCTACGCCGGGCTGCGGGCCGGCGCCAGCGGCTTCCTGCTCAAGGACACCCCGCCGGCCGAACTGCTGAACGCGATCAAGGTGATCGCCGCCGGCGACGCCCTGCTCGCCCCGAGCGTGACCCGCCGCCTGATCTCCACCTTCGCCAGCCAGCCGCCCGCCGCGGCCGTACGCGGGCTGGACGACGTGACCGACCGGGAACGCGAGGTGCTCACCCTGATCGCCCGCGGCCTCTCCAACACCGAGATCGCCGATCACCTCTATCTGAGCGCCGCCACCGTGAAGACCCACATCGGCCAACTGCTCCGCAAGCTCGCCGCACGCGACCGCGCCCAGCTCGTGATCGCCGCGTACGAGAGCCGGCTGGTCATCCCCGGGTGAACGCCGGCGTCGGCCAAGGTGCCGCCGGGCCACACGCCTCGAGGGCGAGCAGGAAGCTGATCATGGCGACGAAGACCCGCCATCGCAGACGTCGGGGCGGCGTGAACCGGTTGACCCGGTTCACGTCGCCCGCCCTTGCGTTCCTCGCACAAGTCAGCCGATCAGCACGACCGAACTGTCACAGCCGTGCCGGTGCCCGGCCGCGCAACCAATGCCGCCGTACAACCAACCCTCGGCTGCGCCAACCCGTCTCCCCCGCTGCGCCAACCCGTCCCCGCTGCGCCGCGCCACCCCGCGGCGGCCAACACCGCGATCTCCGCCAAGATTCGTTGATCATCCAGTTCCTCCCCGACTCGTCCGAAGCTGCCCCGGCTGATCGCGTCCGGTAGCGGCTCTCGCTCAGGTCAACCAAGATCAACTCGTAGCCGAACGGTTCGCGACCACGGCGACCCGGCCAACCGGTGTGTCCGCCGGCTCACTGATCATCGGGGCCGAATCGACCAGTCAGTTGGCAGCAGAGGCCTCGCCGCCGACACTGCAGTCCCGGCCGCGACTTCGGCGCGGCGGCAGCGATTCTGCGGCGACTCCGGCCTGACCGGGCTGCACGGCATCGGGATCCCGATGCTCTCCGCGATCGGCCGCTGACCATGCCGCTCATGATCAGCTTTCACTGCTCGCCCAGCTCGGCCGGCTGCTCTGGCGACTCGGCGACAGCCAGCGGCGAGCCCTGGCCCGGCACTGGCGCTGTGATCGCCCGACCGGACCCGCAGGGCCAGCTCGGCATTCCGCGGCGCCCCGTGCTGCAACCGCTCACCATGCCCTGAGCCTGCCGACAGGCCGGGCCGGAGGTGTCCACAGATCCCTTGTTTTGTTGGCATTCTGTCGACTCCTTGACTATAATAGGCTCTATGTTCGAATCATTGGAGTCGAAGGCTGTTGGGTACGGCAGTCGCGACATCCTGAAGGCCGTGGACGGGTTGAAGCGTGCCCGGATCGCGGTCGCGAACGAACTCCTGGTCTGGGTCGCAGCCTGGGCCGATGCCCATCCGGCGGAAACGATCATGGAAACCGGACCCGGGTTGGCGCGGGCGGTCCGGCCAGGTGGGGAAGGAACGCCGGCGGTCAATGATCTGGCGATGGCGGAGTTGTTCGCCAAGCTGGGAAAGAGCACCAGCTCCGGGATGCTGTTCCTCGGTGATGTTCTTGATCTTCGTCACCGACTGCCCCTGTTGTGGGCGAAGGTGATGGGTTGTGAGGTGGAGGAGTGGCAGGCGCTTCGGGTGGCCCGGATGACGCACCGTCTCTCCCAAGATCAAGCTGGCGAGATTGACCGGGCGGTGGCGTGGTTCGCCGGGACGCAACCGCCCGGGAAGCTCTTTGATGCGGTCGAGGCGACGATCTTGCGGATCGATGGTGATCGGGCTCGGGCGGAGTATGAGGAGCGGCGTAAGCAGGTCGGGGTGTGGAAGTCGCAGACCGACGACAACGGCCTCAAAGGCGTCTTCGGCAGGCTCGAACCCCTTGCAGCGGAACGGCTATACGCGCGGGTGCAGGAACTCGCCGACTGCCTGGGCGAGGGCAACGCGGACGAGCGGCGTGCTGAGGCGTTCGGAATGTTGGGAGATGCCGCGGCGATCACCCGATTGCGGGCGAAGCGTCGGCAGCCGGAGTTGTTCGACGAGGAGCTCGCCGAGGCTGTCGCCGCGTTGACGCCGGACGACGAACCAGACTTGATGATCGAGGAGTCCGAGGTCCATCCAGCCCTCCGGGATCGTCCGGCCGCGGTGGATGTGGAATCGGTGATCTTCGAAGCGGCGGTGCAGCGATTGGTCGAGAGGTTGGATCCGCGTCTGCTGCTGCCGACCTCGACCGTGGTGGTGCACATCTCCGCCGAAGACCTCAGTCAGGGTGAGGGTGTCTGCCGGGTGCCCGAGGTCGGGCCGACTCTGAAGAGTGTGGTCGGTGAGTGGCTGGGTCATGATCGAGTCGTGGTGCGTCCGGTGATTGATCTGAATGATGCGCCGCCGCCAGTGGATGACTACGAGATCCCGAACCGACATCGTGATCAGGCGATGCTGCGCTGTCCAGGAAGTGTGTTCCCGTGGTCGACCGCGACCCGGAATCTTGATCTTGATCACGCGGATCCGTACCGACCGAACGGTCCGCCCGGCCAGACCCGAGTCGAGAAGCTCATTCCGCTGTCGAGGACGGAGCATCGCGCAGTGACCCACGGTGGCTGGCGGCGACGAAATCCGGATCCGACCACGATGATCTTCCGGTCACCGCATGGTCACGTCTTCCTGACGAACCGTACCGGCACTCATGATCTTGGTGCCGGACCGGTCGCCCACGCCCTCTGGGCCGCCACCGCCCCGGTCTGAGCTCCCGTACCTTAACGAGGCACGATTCGGGCCCTGAGCAAGATCACCCCGACGTAGCGGGACAACCACGCCTGCTTGTGCGGGTAGCGGTGGCGCGCCTCCTCGCTCAGTTGCGGCTCGACCACCCTGTCGACGTAGAGACCAGCTTCGGAAAGATCGTTGATCATGGCCCCGAAGGTCTCGGCTCGGTGAGTCAGGGTGACCTCCGCGTTCCAGCCGGCCTGGTAGGTGACGGGGGACGTCTGGTGATAGGCGTCACCGAGGCCGATCCCCTGCTGCTCGGACCGTTCGACGGCGAACCGGAGCGGATGGGCGCGAGCGATCACGACGTGACCACCCGGCCGGAGCGCCTCCCGAATGGCCTTCAGCGTTGCGACGGTGTCCCGGGCGTACCCGAGCGACATCAGCGCCGTGACGATGTCGAAGCGCCGGCCTCGGAGTGCGGGATGGGTTGCCAGCTCCGAAAGATCGCCCTGGTGCAGGCTGACCTCGAGCCGGTCGGGTGGAGTGACGAACTGGCCGGCGATGTCGATGCCGACCACGCTGCGCGCGCCGGCCGCGGCCAGCTCCACCGTCTTTGACCCGTCTCCGCAGCCGATGTCGAGCACGTCCCGCCCACCAAGATCACCGATCAGTTCACGTTGCGCATCCCATTCCAGGATCCGATCCAGCGAGTCCGGCTTGCCGCGACCGGCCTCGTAGTCCTTCAGGAGCTTGCGCCAGGCGTCGTTACTCGTCACAGCTCCGTGAGCGTACCCAGGCCGCGCCATGATCCTGTCACTGGCAGGGACAGGAACGGGTCGACCCGGCGGCGCATGATGGGTGCATGACCACAGCGGACCAACTCGGCGATCGGACGGCGGTCGGGGGCGACCTCGGCACCTTCCTGCGGACCCGTCGGGCCGCGCTGCGGCCGGACCAGGTGTCCCTGCCGACGTACGGACAGCGGCGGGTGCCCGGGCTGCGGCGCGAGGAGCTCGCCGAACTCGCCGGGGTCTCGTCGACCTACTACACCCGGCTCGAGCAGGGACTCGCGACCAACGCCTCGGACCAGGTGCTGGATGCGGTCGCCCGGGCCCTGCGGCTGTCAGCGGTCGAGCGGGCACACCTGTTCGAGCTGGCCCGGGGAGCCCGCCCGGCGCTGCGCGAGCCGGATGACGAAGGCCTGGCCAGGAAGGGATTGGTCCGGCTGCTGGACTCGATGGCGGACGCGCCGGCGATCCTGCTCGGCCGCCGCCACGACATCCTCGCCTGGAACCGCCTCGGCCACGCCCTGTTGGCACCGCACCTCCCGTTCGACGCGCCGGACGACCTGGCGCAGCGGCCGAACAAGATCGGGCTGTTGTTCCTCGATCCAGCCAGCCGCAGCCTGTACCGGGAGTGGGAGTTCGAGGCCGAGCTTGCCGTCGCCAGCCTCCACTACGTCGCCGCGCAGTTCCCCGGCGACGTGGCGCTGACCCGGCTGATCGGCGAGCTGACCGTCGCCAGCCGCGACTTCGCCCGGATCTGGGCGGAACATCCGGTCGAGCTGTGCATCAGCGGCCGCAAGCGCTATCACCATCCCGAGGTCGGCCGGATCGATCTCGATTACGAGGTGCTGCACGTGCCCGGCGACGACGGCCAGCGCTTCCTGATCCACACCGCCCAGCCGGGTTCGCCGGACGAGGCGGCGCTCCGGCTGCTCGCCAGCCGCTCCATCACGAGCTGACCCACCACCACCCCTACCGGCCCGCGACCAGCGGACCGGCCGATCCCGCGCGCCCGAAGGCGACCGCCTCGGTGCCGTCCAGGAGTTCCTTCATGCCCGAAACCGTCACCCAGACCCAACAACACGTCGAACGGACCTTCCATCCGGGCCTGCTGGCGCTCAGCGCCGGCGGCTTCGGGATCGGCCTGACCGAGTTCGTGATCTCGGGGCTGCTCAGCGACGTCGCCGCCGATCTCGAGGTGAGCATTCCGGCCGCCGGCTACCTGATCTCGGGGTACGCCCTGGCCGTGGTGGTCGGCGCGTTCGCCGTCACCGCCGCGCTGTCCCGCCGTCCGCCGAAGACCGCGTTGATCATCCTGCTCGGCTTCTTCATGGTCGGCAACGTGCTGTCGGCGTGGGCACCCAGCTACCCGGTGATCATGGCCGGTCGGATCATCGCGGCCCTCTGTCACGGCGGCTTCTTCGGCATCGGCGCCGTGCTGGCCGGCACGCTGGTGTCGCCGCGACGGCAGGCCTCCGCGGTGGCGGTGATGTTCGGTGGGCTGACCGTGGCGAACGTCCTCGGCGTCCCGTTCGGCACGTTCATCGGTCAGCAGGCCGGCTGGCGGGCCGCCTTCTGGGTGATCTGCGCCGTCGGTGTGCTGGCCGTGGTCGGCGTGATGATCTTGATCCCGCGGTCCACGACCCACACCGCCGCTCTGCCGCTGCGTGATCAGCTCGCGGTGCTGCGCCGTAGCCAGGTGATCCTGAGCCTGCTGTTCACCGTGCTGGTCTTCGGTGGGCTGATCGGCGCCTTCTCCTACGTCGAACCGCTGCTCACCCGGGTCACCGGCTTCAGCTCCGCCGCCGTACCGCTGCTGCAGGTGCTGTTCGGGGTCGGGCTGGTGCTCGGCAACATCGTCGGAGGCCGGGCCGCCGACCGCAACCTCGACCGCTCCTTGATCATCTTCGCCACCCTGCTGCCGATCAGCCTGCTCGGCTACGCGCTGACCGCGTCAAGCATGATCGGTGTGGCGTTCTTCCTGCTCTGCATGGGCTTCGTCGGGTTCGCCACGACGCCTGCCCTGCAGACCAGGGTGGTCCGGTTCGCGGCGGACGCGCCGACGATCGCCTCGGCCGCCAACATCGCGGCCTTCAACCTCGGGAACGCGATCGGCATCATGATCGGCGGCGCCGGCATCGCCGCCGGGTTCGGCTGGACCGCGCCCGCCTGGTCGGGGATGATCATGGCCACGATCGGCATGGTCGTCGTCATCATCGCCGGCCGGACCAGCCTGGCCGGGCGGGACCGTACCGCCGCCTCGGCTCACCAGCCGGGCGGATCCGGATAGTCCCTTTCGCCGCGACGGCCCGTGATGCAAGGATTCCGGTACGGAGGCGATGATCATGGCTGACGAAGGATTCCTGGACGGGCTGCACGCCGGGTTCGCGGTACCACCAGCGGAGCTGGTCGCGTTGATCACGAGGGCGACCGGAACCGCACCCGAGCAGGTCGAGCGGCTCAAGGTCGGCGACGAGAACGAGGTCCACCGGGCCGCGCTGCCGGGCGGCGCGACGGTGTTCGCCCGGATCCGCAAGCCCGGCGACGGCACCTTCGACTCCGAGGTCTGGGCGATGGAGCAGGCCCGCGCGGCCGGCGTACCGGTCCCCCGCATCCTAATCCTGACAGGGATCCCGAGCGAAGCGGGCGAGCGCTCCGCGATGGTGGTCGAGCAGGCAGCGGGCCGCCAGCTCGGCGAGGTGCTGCCGGACCTCGACCCGGACCGGCGCCGGGCCGTCATGATCAACGTCGGCCGGGTCCTGGCCCGGATCCATGCGGTCGCGACGCCGGGCCCGCGCCGCCCGGATGCGGCCGGCCGGTGGCCCGATCCGACCGACGTACGAAACAGTCTGATCATGGAACGGGAGGCCCAGCGGCCCAGCCTCGAGGCGGCCGAGCTGACCGCTGCCGAGATCGGCGCGGCCCTCGATCAGGTACGCCGCTCGCCCGACGTTCCGCCCCGGACCGACGCGGTGCTCTGCCACGGCGACCTGCACGGCGCCCACGTCTTCGTCGACGACGAGCTGGCGGTACGCGGCGTGATCGACTGGGGCCTCTGGCACGGCGGCAGCAGGATCGGTGATCTCGCCATGACGTCCACGAAGTACCCGGAGCCGGACTTCGAGGCGATCCTGACCGGCTACGGGATCACCCCGGACCCGGAGTTCCGGGAGCGGCTCGCCCAGGCCGTGATCTCGCAGTCGATCCCACACCTCGCCTGGCACGACAGCATCGGCAACGCCCCCGGCCGAGCCCACTACGCGGAGAAGATCCGGACGGCGCTGGCCCGCCTCCGCCCTTCCGTCTAGTGCCGACCGACCCGCTCGGTGTACGGTCCGGGAAGCCAGCAGACGGGGAGGAAAGACACATGCGACTGCCGTGGACCCTGCACGGACAAGGACGGGCGGTGGCCGCCGACGCGATCGTCCGGCCGGAGGAACGGCTGACCTGGCCGCGCACGATCGGCATCGGCGCCCAGCACGTGGTGGCCATGTTCGGCGCGACGTTCCTGGTTCCGGTCCTGACCGGCTTCCCGCCGAGCACCACCCTGCTCTTCTCCGGCATCGGCACCCTGCTGTTCCTGATCATCACCCGGAACCGGCTGCCCAGCTACCTCGGCTCCTCGTTCGCCCTGATCGCTCCGATCACCGCCGCCACCGCGAGCCACGGCCAGCCGTCGGCGCTGCTCGGCGTGATCGCCGTCGGACTGCTGCTGTTGATCATCGGCGTGGTCGTCCAGCTGGCCGGGACCCGCTGGCTCGACGCGCTGATGCCGCCGGTGGTGGCCGGGGCGATCGTCGCCCTGATCGGCTTCAACCTTGCTCCGGCGGCCAAGAACAACTTCGAGGCAGCACCGGTCACCGCCTTGATCACCTTGTTCGCGGTGATCATCACCGCCGTCCTGTTCCGCGGGCTGATCGGCCGGTTGTCGATCTTCGTCGGCGTGATCGTCGGCTATCTGGCCGCCGTGATCCGCGGCGAGGTCGACTTCTCCGCTGTGGCCGCGGCCCCGTGGGTCGGGCTGCCGCAGCTGCAGGCGCCGGCGAACCCGTTCGCCGAACCCGCCGTCTGGTTGGTGATCCCGGCCTTCCTGCCGGTGGTGCTGGCCCTGGTCGCCGAGAACGTCGGCCACGTCCGCGGCGTCGCCCAGCTGACCGATCCCAGCGTCAACAAGCTGACCGGCCGGGCCCTGATCGCGGACGGCCTGGCGACCATGATCGCCGGCTCCGGCGGCGGGTCCGGTACGACGACGTACGGCGAGAACATCGGGGTCATGGCGGCCACCCGGGTCTACTCGACCGCCGCCTACTGGGTGGCCGGTCTGGTCGCGATCACGCTCGGCCTGTCACCCAAGCTCGGCGCGGTGATCAACACCGTGCCGGCGGGCGTGCTCGGTGGCGTCACGACGGCCCTGTACGGACTGATCGGCATCATCGGCGTGAAGATCTGGCTGGACAACAAGGTCGACTTCAGCAAGCCGGCCAACCAGTTCACCGCCGCCGTCGCGCTGATCATCGGCGTCGGCGACTTCACCTTGTCCGGCGGCAACCTGAGCGTCGCCGGCATCGCGCTGGGCAGCATCGCCGCGATCGTCGTCTACCACCTGATGACCATGATCAGCCGCGTCCGCGACGGCCGCGGCGCCCGCCCGGACTCTGCCGAGTCGGACCCGTCCTGGCCCTGACGCCGACGTTCAGAGCGGCAGCAGGGCCCACTCCCGGATCTCCTCGACGGTCGCCACCGGCTCGGGCCGGTCGAAGTACGGGTCCGCCGCGAGCACCGCGTCGAGCTCGGCGCGGTCCGCGACCTCGTAGACCAGCTGGGCGCCCTTCTGATCGGCGAACGGCCCGGCCAGCCGGAGCCGGCCGGCGGCGGCCAGCGAGGTGAGGTACTCGCGGTGCTTGGGCCGCACCTCGAGCCGGGCGGCGTCGTCGCGGTCGAACACGAGTCGTACGGCGAAGGTCGTCATGGCGGAAAGGCTACTGGGGCGACCCGCGCGGCCGGCTGTCAGTCCGCTCGGTCAGGATGGCCGGCATGACCACTGATCAGCCGAAACTCGGTCTCGCCTTCGTCCCGACCCTCCCGCCGGAGCGATTCCGGCCGCTGGCCGCGACGGCGGAGGCCGCGGGGCTGGACGAGCTCTGGATGTGGGAGGACTGCTTCAAGGAGAGCGGCGTGGCCGGCTCCGCGATCGCCCTCGGCGCCACCGAACGGATCACCGTCGCGCTCGGCCTGATGCCGGCTCCGCTGCGCAACGTCGCCCTGACCGCGATGGAGATCGCCACCCTCGACCGGGCCTTCCCCGGCCGTTTCCTGCCCGGAATCGGTCACGGCGTGCAGTCATGGATGGGGCAGGTCGGCGGCCGGGTCGCGTCGCCGCTGACCCTGCTCCGGGAGTACGCCCTCGCGCTGCGGGCCCTGCTGGACGGCGAGGAGGTCAGCACCGACGGGCGGTACGTGAAGCTCGACCAGGTCAAGCTCGACTGGCCGCCGCAGCGCCGGGTCCCGCTGCTGCTCGGCGGCACCGGCCCCAAGTCGCTGGCCCTGTGCGGCGAGCTGGGCGACGGCACCATGCTCGCCTCCCCGCTCTCCGTCGACGAGGTGGCCGCCGCGGCGCAGGTGATCAAGAGCGCAGCGCCGTCGGATGATCACCCGATCGTCGCGTCACTGATCGTGACGACCGGCGCCGGCGCGCAGGAACGACTCGACGCGGAGATGCCGCGCTGGCAACGCGAGCCGAGCCCCGAGCTGGGTGTGGCGGGTGACGCGCCGGCGATCGCGGAGGCGGTCCGCCGGCTGGCTGCGGTCGGCTGCACGTCGGTGGTGTTCCAGCCCACCGAGGACGAGCCCGACCTGGACGGTCTGGTCCGCTTCCTCGGCGAGCAGGTCAAGCCGCTGCTCTGACCGGTCAGAGCCCGAGCCGGTCCAGGTAGTCCAGCAGGGCCCGGGTGGCCACGGCGGCCGCCCGGGACGCCTGCTCGACCCTGGCCCGGCGTTCCTCCAGCGCCTCGACCGCCTTGGTTCCCGGGGATTGATCAAGGTCACGGACGACCACGGCGATGGCGTCGAAGCCGTACCGGATGTCGCGCAGCAGCTTGATCAACTGCAGCTGCTGGAGCAGCCGGTAGTCGTAGCGGCGGCGGCCGGCGACCCGTTGTGCGGTGATCACGCCGCGCGACTCCCAGTAGCGGACCGCCGAGGTTGTCGTACCCACGGCCGCGGCGGCCTCGCCGATCCCGACCGTCCGCCCGCGGTAGACCCGGAGCCCGGCCAGCGCCGTGATCCGGCCGCGGGTGCGTCGCAGCGCGTCCAGCGCCTGCGCCACCTGTTCCCGCTGGGCGTGCAGGGACGCGTGCCGCTCGTCGGACACCGCCAGCGCGGTCGTCGCGTCGCCCCGGTGCGCCGCGGCCAGGGCATCGCAGGCACGCTGCCAGCCGTAGCCCGTGATCATGGCCCGCGCCGTCCGCAGCGCGTCCAGATGCTCCTCGCCGAAGCGCCGGTAGCCGTGCGCCGTCCGGTGCGCCGGGGGCAGGAAGCCCAGCCGTTCGTAGTTCCGGATCTGGGACGGCCCGAGCCCGACCGCCCGGCCCAGGTCCACCGGCCGGTAAGGTGCCGCGGCTTCTTCGACCACGGATGCAAGGTTAGGCCGCCCCGCCGACACCTGTCAGGCCGGCGATTCGGTGAAAGCTTGCAGCTGAGTCGAGGAACCTACATTGCCGCCATGACGCCCCCATCGGACGACGTGATCATCGTCGAGGAGCTGACCCGGACCTACCGCGTGCCGATCCGGGCCGGCGGGCTCCGGGCCGCTCTCGCGTCGGTGATCCGACGCGAGTTCCGGACCGTCGAGGCGGTCACCCGGCTGTCCTTCCGGGTCCCGGCCGGGCAGGTGGTCGGGCTGATCGGCCCGAACGGTGCCGGCAAGACGACCACGATGAAGCTGCTGGCCGGAGTGCTGCAACCGACCGCCGGCGCCGCGACCGTCCTCGGCTTCCGGCCCGGCCGCCGCGAGCGTACGTTCCTCGCCTCGATCGCGCTGCTCCGCGGCAGTCAGCCGATCGGCGGCGCGACCGAGCTGACCGTGCAGGACCAGTTCCAGTTCCGCCGGTTGCTGTACGAGATCCCGCGGCCCGACTACACGACGCACCTGGCCGAACTGGAGGACCTGCTCGGGCTGGGCGACCTGCTGCACCGGCAGGTCCGGGCGCTCAGCCTCGGGCAGCGGATGCGGGCCGGCCTCGCGCTGGCCCTGCTGCACCGGCCGCGGGTGCTGTTCCTGGACGAGCCGACGATCGGCCTGGACGCGTCGGCGGCGCTGGCGTTCCGGGACTTCGTCGCCCGCTACGCCGCGACCACCGGGGCCGCGGTGATCTTGACCAGCCACTACCTGGCCGAGGTCGAGGCGTTGTGCTCCCGGGTGATCTTGATCGACCGCGGCCGGCTCCGGTTCGACGGCGCGTTGCCGGCGCTGGCCCGCAGTCTCGCCAGCTGGAAGGAGATCCGGCTCAGCCACGACGGCCGCCGGGACGTCGCCTGGTCCGCGTACGGCGAACTGGTCGACGACCGCGACGGCAGCGTGTCGCTGCGGGTCGACCGCGACCGGGTCCCGGAGGTGGCGGCCCGACTGCTCGCCGAGGTCCGGCCGACCGACGTCTCCGTCGTCGATCCGCCGCTGGAACTCGTCCTGGACCGGTTCTACCGCGAGGGCGACCCGCGATGAGGCTGATCAAGCACCTGGCGATCTCCGCCTGGGAGCACTCGCTGCAGCAGTGGAGCTGGCGTTCGTTCCTGTTCACCCTGGTGATCAACCAGGCGATCGGGCCGCTGATCGGGCTGCTGCTCTGGACCGCGGTGATGCCGGACTCGTCGGCGGTACGCGGCTACTTCTTCATGGTGCTGGCCGTGCAGCTGCTCACCGTCAGCTACGAGGACCACACGCTGAGCAACAGCATCTTCGACGGCACCATCGTGGACCGGCTGCTGGTGCCGCTGCCGGTGATCATCAGCGCCGCCGGCGCGAACCTCGGACTCCGGTTCTGGCACGGGATCTTCGGCCTTCCGGTGCTGCTGCTGGTGGCGGTCACCGCCGGGCTGCCGTTGCGGGCCGGCGACGTCCTGCTCGCCGTACCCGCCGTGATCATCGCCGGGATCATGCGCTTCCTGTTCACGGTCACCCTCGCCATGACCGCCTTCTGGACCGACCGGGCGTCCGCCCTGGTGTCGTTCGGCGACACCGGGATCGCGCTGCTGGGCGGGATCGCGGCACCGCTGTTCCTGCTGCCGCCCACGTTCGCGGAGATCGGCCGGTGGCTGCCGTTCTGGCCGATGCTCGGGCTGCCCGGCGAGATCGGCGCCGGAGTGCTGACCGGGCCGCAACTGCTGGCCGGTTACGCGATCCAGGCCGGCTGGCTACTGGTCCTGATCATGGTCGCCGCCCTCACCTGGCGCCGCGGCCTGCGCGTGTTCACCGCTGTCGGCGCCTGAGGAAATGATCATGATGCGACTGATCCGGCTCTACGCCCTGCTGTTCTCCCTGTCCCTGCGGCGACAGGTCGCCTACCGCGCCGATCTGGCGTTCGAGATCGTCCGCACCCTGGTCGCCCTGGTCGGCTCCCTCGGAGCCCTGCTCGCGGTGTTCACCCGAACCGACCAGCTCGGCGGGTTCACGGTGACCGAGGCGGTGTGCCTGCTCGGCACCTTCCAGTTGATCTCCGGCCTGCGCCAGGCGCTGGTCGAACCCAACCTGCGCTTCTACGGCGGCCAGGTCGCGGACGGCCGGTTCGATGCGGTCCTGACCCAGCCGGCGCCGTCGATCTTCCTGGCCAGCCTCGGCGGAGCCGCACCGATCGCCCTGACCCAGGCGGCGCTCGGCCTCGTCGTCGTCGTGATCACCGCCGGCTCCCGGCCGACCCCACCCGGCCCGGCCACGATCGCCGGCTGGCTGGTCCTGGTCGTCGCCGCGACCGTGATCATGTGGGCCACCCGATGCCTGATCGCGACCTCGGTCTTCTGGGCCCTCGGGTTCAACCTCGACGTCGCCTACGACGCACTCTGGCAACTCGGCGGCTACCCCACCAGCATGCTCAACCCGCCGCTCCGCCTGCTCACCACGATCCTGCCGGTCGCCTTCCTGGCCACCGCACCGGCCGGTGTCCTGGTCGGCGCCTGGTCACCGGCCTGGGTCGCCGCCGGCGCCGCGGTCGCCGCGATCGGCGCGGTACTGGCGGTGATCGTCTGGAACCGCGGGGTCCGCAACTACGGCAGCGCGACCAGCTGAGGTCGAAGGATCGACCGATCCGCGGAGTCTCGTTGCCGGTGCCCGGAACCTCGGCGCCCCGGTCAGCTGATGGCGCGCTGGATCGCGTCGTGCATCAGGCGCACCTGGTCGGCGTACTTGTTGGCGAAGTACCAGTCCCGATAGCCGCGACTGGTCACGTAGCTCGCGCCGTCCCAGTTCGTCGTCTCGTTCCCGAAGGTGATCACCAGTTGATGGGTGGTGGCCCAGCCTTCGTGGACCTTGTAGCTGACGGTGTGGATCGCGGACAGGGCGATCGTGGTCGTCTCGGTCTTGGTTGACGAGGTGATGCTCTTCCCGGTCAGGGACACCGTCGAACCATCCTTGGCCTTGGCGGTTGTCATAGCCCATTCTCTCCCCTCGGCGCCGTGCCTGGCAGTGCCGGACCGGTCGGGGTCGACCCTTACCGTGGCCGGTGATCAGCGACCCGCTGGGCCCGCACCCGCCGCTGCCAGGGCAGACTAGGGCCGTGCCTGTCGACCCGGCCCTGCTGGCCGAACTGGAAGCGCTGGTGCCCGGGGGCGTCAAGGCCCGGGCCACCGACCGGCTCGCGTACGCCCACGATGCGTCGCACTACCTGCTCACGCCGGAGGCCGTCGTCGTGCCGCGGGACGCCGGGCAGCTGGCTGCGTTGCTGCGGGCCAGCGCCGTCACCGGCCGGGCGCTGACCTTCCGGTCGGGCGGGACCAGCCTGTCCGGGCAGGCCTCCACCGACGCGGTGCTGGTCGACACCCGGCGCAACTTCCGCCGGATCGACGTCCTCGACGACGGGCTGCGGGTACGGGTGCAGCCGGGCGCGACGGTACGGCAGGTGAACACCCGGCTGGCCCGGTACGGGCGCAAGCTCGGCCCCGATCCGGCCAGTGAGTCGGCCTGCACGATCGGCGGAGTGGTGGCCAACAACTCCTCCGGGATGTCCTGCGGGATCACCGCGAACACGTACCGGACGCTGGAGTCGGCGGTGCTGATCCTGCCCAGCGGCACCGTGCTCGACACCGCCGCCCCGGACGCCGACGAACGGCTCCGGCTGACCGAGCCCGAGCTCTACCTCGGCCTGGACAAGCTGCGCGACCGGGTCCGGGACAACCCGACCTCGGTCAAGATCATCACCGAGCAGTATTCGATCAAGAACACGATGGGGTACGGGCTCAACTCGTTCCTCGACCATGATCGCCCGGTCGACCTGCTGCTGCACCTGGTGATCGGCAGCGAGGGCACATTGGCCTTCGTGGCCGAGGCCACCTTCCGCACCGTGCCGGCCCATCCGGCCGTCGGCACCGGCTTGCTGATCTTCGACCGGCTGGCCGACGCGACCCGGGCCCTGCCGGTCCTGGTCGACACCGAGCCGGTCAGCATCGAACTGCTGGACGCCACCTCGCTGCGGGTGGCGCAGCGCGACCCGCAGGCGACCGCGGACCTGCTCGGTCTCGCCGTCCAGGATCACACCGCGCTGTTGATCGAGTACGCCGAGCCGGACGCCGACGCGCTCCGGGCCCGCACCGAACTCGGGCTGGCCACGATGGCGGAGCTGCCCCTGGCCGCGGCGGCCGAGCTGAGCGCCGATCCCAGCCGGCGCGGCGATCTGTGGCACATCCGCAAGGGCCTCTACGCGACGATCGCCGGCAACCGGGCGCCCGGCACCACCGCGCTGCTGGAGGACATCGCGGTTCCGGTGCCGTCGCTGCTCGCCACCTGCGAGGAACTGACCGGACTGTTCCAGCGGTACGACTACCACGACAGCGTGATCTTCGGCCACGCCCGCGACGGCAACCTGCACTTCATGCTCAGCGAGCGGCTCGGCGACCGTGATCAACTGCGCCGCTACGCCGACTTCACCGAGGACCTGGTCGACCTCGTGCTGGCCCAGCACGGCACGCTGAAGGCCGAGCACGGCACCGGCCGGATCATGGCGCCCTACGTCCGGCGCCAGTTCGGCGACGAGCTCTACCAGGTCATGATCGAGATCAAGCAGCTCTGCGACCCGAAGTCGATCTTGAACCCGGGGATCCTGATCAACGAGGACCCGCACGCACACCTGGCCCACCTGAAGACCGCACCGGAGGTGGAGCCCGAGGTCGACCGGTGCGTCGAGTGCGGCTACTGCGAACCGGTCTGCCCGAGCCGCGACCTCACCCTGACCCCGCGGCAGCGGATCGTGCTGCGCCGGGAGCTGGCCCGCGCCGAGCAAGAAGGTGATCATGAACTGGCCGCCGAACTGCGCGCCGAGTACGACTACGACGGGCTGGACACCTGCGCCGCCGACGGCATGTGCGGCACCGCCTGCCCGGTACTGATCGACACCGGCCAGCTGGTCAAACGGCTCCGCGCCGAGCAGGCACCGGCGGCCGGGCGGACCGGCTGGGGCGCGGCGGCCCGCGGTTGGGACGCCGGCTCGCGGGTCGGCAGCCTCGCTCTGTCGGTGGCCGAACGTGCCCCGGCGGCCGCGGTCACCCGGGTCAACCAACTCGGCCGGGCGCTGCTCGGCACCGACACCGTCCCGCTCTGGCAGCCCGACCTGCCCGGCGGTGGCCGGGTCCGGCGGCCGCACCCGACCCGGCAGCCGGAGGCGATCTACCTGCCCGCCTGCATCCAGACCCTCTTCGGGCCGGAGCGCGACTTCGCCGGCGAGAAGGGGATCGGCGTGTCCGAGGCGCTGCTCAACCTGTGCGGCCGGGCGGAGGTCGAGATCGTCGTCCCGGACGGCATCGCCGGCGTCTGCTGCGGCACGCCATGGAAGTCGAAGGGTTTCCTGTCCGGCTGGGCCGCCATGCGGGACCGGGTCCGGCCGATCGTCTCCGGCGCCTCCGGAACGGCCCGGCTGCCGGTGATCAGCGACGGCGCCTCCTGCTCGGAGGGGTTCCGGACCCTGCTGGAGGGTACCGACGCGGTGATCATGGACGCCGTCGACTTCGTCGCCGAGCGGGTGCTGCCGAGGCTGACGATCAACCGCCGGCTCGGCGCGCTCGCGCTGCACCCGACCTGCTCCTCCACCCAGAACGGCGGCAATCCGGCCATGATCGCCATCGGTCGTGCGATCGCCGAGGAGGTCGTGGTGCCGGACGCCTGGGCCTGCTGCGGATTCGCCGGCGACCGCGGCCTGCTGCACCCGGAGCTGACCGCCGCCGCGACCCGGGCCGAGGCGGCCGAGATCGGCGGTCGCCACTTCGACGCGTACGCCTCCGTCAACCGGACCTGCGAGCTCGGACTGACCCGGGCCACCGGGCGTCCGTACCGGCATCTGCTGGAGCTGCTCGACGAGGCCACCCGCCCCTGAAACCGGTGGCGCGCCGCCGCCCGGACCTGGTGGGATGCGGAGCGTGGACCTGGAACGCGACTACGGCCTGACCCTCGACGCGCTGGAGCCGCACGCCGGCGGCTTCGCCAGCGACTGCTGGGTGGCCGACGGCCGGTGGTTCGTCAAGGTCTGGCCGGAGGGTGAGCAGCCGGTCGGGCTGCGGCAGCTGGGCGACCTGCGGGCCCTCGGGCTGCCGGTCGTGGAACCGCTGCGGGCCCGCGACGGCGAGCTCTATGCCCGGACCGGAACCCGGGTCTACGCCGTTTTTCCTTACCTGGAAGGGCGTACGGCCACCTGGGAGGACTGGCGGGTCGCCGCCCGGGCGCTGCGCCGGGTGCACGACGCACCGGTCCGGGTCGACCTGCCGCCGGTGGACACGACCGAGCCCGCGATCCGGGACCTGGCGCAGCGGGTTGATCATCCGTGGATCGCAGACCGCGCGGCCGAGGTGACCGCGGCCATCGCACGCCTGGACGACGTACGGTCCCGGCTGGCCGGCAAACCGGTGCCGCAGGTCATCTGCCACACCGACTTCCACGGCCTGAACCTGCTCGTCGACGACCGCGGTGACGTCGCGGCGATCCTGGACTGGGACTTCGCCGTGATCGGTCCGCGCGAGTTCGACCTGTGGGTCGCGGCCGACGGCGGTGATCGACTGGTCGACTTCCTCGAGGCGTACGGCGCCGACGACCTCGAACTTGATCATCTCGAGTTCGCCCTGCTCGCCCGCGGCCTGCGCGACCTGTCGGCCCGGGTCATGAACGAGATCGACCGGCCGGGCGTCGAGACCTGGGGCTTCGACCGGATCCGGAGCGTGGACCGCAACCTCGAGATCTTCCGGCCCTACTGCCGGACCTGAGCGGAATTCCGCCGCGAGTAACCGGCGAGATTTCACTCACGATCCGACGCGTCGATCGGGAATGAGCGGCGGGCGGTGGTGTTGACACCGTTCATGGGGTCGGACGAGGTCTGGGGGCGGCTGGATCCGCTGCTCCGCGGCCGGTGGAGTCCGCTCACCTTCGACCCGGCGCACGAAGTCGCGACCGAGGACGTCGAACTGTTGCTCGAGGCCGCGCGCTGGGCCCCGTCGGCGGGCAACTCCCAGCCCTGGGCGTTCCTCACCGCCCGCCGCGGCGACGCCACCCATCGCCGGCTGGTCGACCGGCTGGCCCCGAGTTCCGCCCGGTGGGCGCCGGCGGCGAGCCTGCTGGTGGTCAACCTGTGCCAGCGCTGGGTGCCGGACACGGACTGGCCCTATTCGGACTTCGCGCACTACGACCTCGGCCAGGCCGTCGCCCACATGACCATCCAGGCCCAGGCGATGGGGCTCGCCGCCCGCCAGTTCCGTGCCTTCGACGCAGACGGCATCGCCGCGGAGTTCGAGGTCCCGCGGCATTGGGAGGTCACCACGATGACCGCCTTCGGCCGCATCCCGGCGGGCATCGAACCCCATGCGGCTCTCGTCCCGGACCAGGTCGGCCCGCCGCGGACCCGCCGGACGGACCTGACCCGGCCGACCTAGCGTGTCCAACGTGCCCTGAGCCTGTCGAAGGGCCAGGGCAACTGCGGCCTTGCCCTTCGACAAGCTCAGGGAGCGTTGTTCAGCCGCTCCACGAAGTCCAGCAGCGGCTCGGCCGTCCGCTCCGGGTCCTCGAGTTGCGGCGTGTGGCCGAGTCCGGGCAGCAGCTTGAGCCGGGCGCCGGGGACGACCTGGTAGTCCGCGGCCGAGGACGGCAGCCAGCGGCGGTCGTCGGCGCCGAAGATCACCAACAGCGGCAGCCCGAGCCGGGCCAGCCGGTCCGGCAGCGGCTCCGCCCGTAGGTAGCCCTCGGCGGCCTGCAGGATCGCCGCGAAGGACCGGAACGTCATCCCGCGTAGATCCTCGACCAGCTCCTGCGGCGGCCGGAAGCCGGGCCGGCTGAAGGCGGACTCCATCGCCTGCCGGAGCTGGTCGTCGGTCAGCGAGTCCCACGCCGCCGGGTCGATCGCCAGCGGCGGCGCGGTGTAGGCGTCGAGCCGCGGGCCGCTGTTGATCAAGACGAGGCCGCGGACCAGTTCGGGCCGCTGCTCGGCCAGGGCGGTGGCGACCGAACCGCCGGTCGAGTGCCCGACCACGATCGCGCGCGGAACGCCCAGCCGGTCCAGCACCCGTCCGGTCCGCCGGCCGTGATCGACGATCTCGTACGGGGCGTCGTCGGGCTTGGCCGACCGGCCGTGCCCGAGCAGGTCGATCATGATCACGCGGTACCTGCTCGTCAGCAGCGGCGCCAGCCGGTCGTAGGCGTGCAGCGAGGACGCGGTTCCGTGCAGGAGCAGCAGGACCGGTGCGCCGCGAGGGCCGTCGTCGATCACGTGCAGGTCGCCGTCGGGGTCGTTGATGATCATGGCACCATGATCATCCGCCGGTCGCCGTCACGGCTTGGACGAATGTTCCCGCGGCTCCGCGTACTCCTCACCGGCCCAGGCGATGCCGTCGATCGACAGCCACGGCGCCGCCGCGACGGCGGTCGGGGTCAGGCCGGCGAACGCCACCGCGTCCCGGTGCAGATGGGACTGGTCGGCGTAGCCGCACTCCGCCGCCACCCGGGCAACGTCCCGTCCGGCGGCCAACTGCCGGGCGGCCCGGTCGAACCGGACCAGCCGCGCCGCCCGCTTCGGCGTCACCCCGGTCTGGGCCCGGAACCGGCTCCACAGCCGCTTCCGGCTCCAGCCGACCTGCTCGGCCAGCTCGTCGACCCGGACCTGCCCGCGACGGCGCAGCATCCCGCGCCAGGCCGCCGCCACCTCCGGGTGGACCGGCCGGTTCCGGTCCAGCCGCCGGCGCAGTGCGGCGGTCAGCAGCGCGAACCGGTCGGGCCAGCCGGCTGCCGTACCCAGGCGGTCCAGGAGTTCCCCGGCACCCCGCCCCCAAACCTCGTCGAACCCTGCCACCGAGGCGCCGAGGTCGGCCGTGCCGAGCACCACCCGCGCCACCGGCGGCGACAGCCGTACCTGGAGGCACTCCACGTCCTGGGCGGTGGCGCGGAGCCGTCCCGGCGCGAGCCCGGCGACCAGGCTGCCGGTCCGGGACCCGCCGCCGGCCCCGGCGACCCGGAGCCCGTCGCCGAGGTCGAGGAACAACGTGACCGCCGGGTACGGCACCAGCTCGACATCCCGGGACCGGCCGACGAACCCGGCCAGGCCGACGCCCGGGAGGCGATCGGCCGCCGGTCCGGGAACCACGATCTCGCCCACCATGACCGGCGACTCGGTCGCCGTCCGGACGGGGTTCATGCCACGAGCGTAGGCCTCTTCGCCGCGGCCAGGACGCGCTCCAGGTGCTCCACAGTGAGCGGGTTCTCGAGCAGGCCGGGCAGTTCCCGGGCGGCATGATCGGCGGCCTTCGGGTCGTTCGCTCCGAGGGCGACGTTCACCCGGCTCTCGACCCAGGTCAGCCAGCCGGTCACCGTACCGCTGAACATCCCGAGTTCGAGGTACGGCTCAGCGCCGGAAGTCTTTCGATAGCCGCTGACCATCGCACCGACCGTGGCCTCGTTCAACCCGCCGGACGGCTCCGTCCCCCAGTGTTCGAGGGCCGTGCCGAACTCCCAGCTGGGCGGAATCGCGCAGGCGTGGCCCCAGCCGGTGAGCACCAGCTCGCCGCCGTTCCGACGCAGGAACGTGCCGGGGCCGGGGCTGCCGTGGCTGAGGATCGGTTCCTCCGCCGGATCGCGGTCGTCGACGACGGTCGCGGCCAGCCTGAGCATGCCGGGCAACGCCCGTTCGAACGCCTCGGTCCAGGCCGCACCCGCGGCCCGGGACCGTTCCAGCTGGCGGCGCAGCAGGGCCTCGTCGGCTCGGCAACTGATCCAGGCGTGCACTGGGCCGGGCGCGGGCAGCCGGAGCCCGTGCAGGGTGCCGATGATGCGGCCGATCCCGGTCGCGGTCTCGGAGTCGACCGGAACGGCGACCTCGGTGCCCGCACCCAGTTCCCGGTGCGCCCGCCAGCGGCGGCCGTCGACCTCCGCGAGCGGCCGGCCGGACCGGTCCCGGACCGGCTCGGCGGCCGGCACCCCGGCGGCGACGGCGGCCTCGACGAGCCGGAACTCGACCTCGATGTTGTCGGCCGGGGTGTAGTCCAGGAACTCGGTCAGCCGCCAGACGCCGCGCTCCGTCGTCAGGGCCCAGACCTGGCCGGCCCAGCTGAAGGTCAGTGCCTCCATCGGGCCGACCGGCCGGCCCAGGCCGAACACCTCCGCCAGCTCTGCCGCCAGCTTCGGATCGGCCGTCTTCACATCGGCGCGGCGGCGGTCCACCTCGGCCTTGAGGCCGGGCCAGTCGCGGTAGCCGTACTGCTTCGCGAGCAGGGTCTGGGCACCGCTCAGGGTGAGGTCTGGTTGGTTCTCGCGCAGCCCGGCGAACAACTCCTTGGCCTGTTGCCGAAGGTGGTCCATGCTCGGGCGGTCGGGCAGGGTCTTCACGTCATTCCTCGTCTCTCACCCGGACTCGCACGGGCGATCCACGAGTCGACGCACAACCACGCGACCATGATCAAGAAACGGGTGGCTTCCAGCCTTCCGGCGAGTCTCGGCGCGTCCCGAAGCGCTGAATCCGTTGTATCACACCGATCCGGGCGGCACCAGGGGTCAACGGTCCGAGTGCCGGCCGCCGCGCAGGGTGGCCCGGACCAGCGCGGCGGCCAGCCGCGGCAGGTCGTCCGGTGCGACCAGCGCGGCCAGCCGGTCGGCCGACCGCGGCAGTCCGAACCGTTCCGCGCCCTCGGCCGTCCGCTCGTCGACATGGGGTGCCAGCTCGGGCCAGGTCCCCTGTGCCTCGCGGGCGAAGATCGACGCGCCGGCGGGACCGATGCCGGGGAACTGCTGCAGCCGATCCAGCAGGTCCGCCTTCCCGTCCGCCTCGTCCCGAAGCCGGCGCAGATCGCCCCGGTAGCGGTCCAGCAGCAGCGCCGCGCCGTCGCCGAGCATCGTCGCGGTCCGTTCGTCGTAGCGCCGGTAATGGCCGCGGCCGAGCGCGTCCACCCGCTGCTGCCAGGTGGCCTTCGCCATCCGTTCCGGGGTACGAAAGCCCGCCGCCGACAACTCCCGGGCCGCGGCGACCGCGATCGCCGCGTCGATCCGGACCGACAGCAGCAGCGCCAGGACCAGCAGCCGATAGAGCGGCGACGGCTGGTCCCGGAGCGTGATGCCGGCCTCCTCGGCGTAGGTCCGGCCGTGGTCGGCGAGCAGCTGCCGCACTGTCTCGTCGCGTGATTCCGCCATCCTGGACTCCCCTTCCGCTCCCGCGTCCCGTACCCAGCCTCACCGTCGTTCGAACCGGTCGCGGGCGACCTGTCATGATGGTGCCGCCGGAAATGTGAGCGTTCACGAAAGGTCAGCGTCGAGCCATGGTCATCCCCGTTCCCGCCTATGTCACCGACTACCAGCCGGGCTCCGGCCCGCGCCGAGCCCCGCGCTCCTGGCTGCACTCCGACGCGCCGCGGCTCAGCCTCAACGGCGACTGGAAGTTCCGGCTCGCGCCGACCGCCCGGCTCGACGAGGCGGCCGCGGCGACGGACTTCGACGACCAGGACTGGGACACGCTGCCGGTGCCGTCGCACTGGGTTCTGCACGGCGACGGGAAGTACGGCCAGCCGGCGTACACGAACGTCCAATACCCGTTCCCGATCGACCCGCCGCACGTCCCCGACGAGAACCCGACCGGTGATCACCGACGCAGCTTCACCCTGCCGGACTGGGACGTCGAGTCGATCGTGCTCCGGTTCGACGGCGTCGAGTCGGTCTTCAAGGTCTGGCTGAACGGGACCGAGGTCGGCGTCGGCAAGGGCAGCCGGCTGGCCACCGAGTTCGACGTCACCGACCTGGTCCGGCCGGGCCAGAACGTGATCATGGTCCGGGTGCACCAGTGGTCCTCGATGTCGTACCTGGAAGATCAGGACCAGTGGTGGCTGCCCGGCATCTTCCGGGACGTGACCCTGCTCGGCCGGCCCCGCGGCGGGATCGAGGACGTCTGGCTGCGGACCGCTTACGATCATGAAACCGGCGTCGGCACCGTGACCCCGGAACTGGTCGCCCACCCGACCGCTTTCCCTGTCACGGTGGAGATCCCCGAACTCGGGATCGGCCAGATCTACCGCTCGGCGGAGGATCTGGCGCCGATCGTGCTGCCGAGCGTGGAGCCGTGGAGCGCCGAGCGGCCCCGCCGCTACACCGCGACCGTTCGCTCGACCGGCGAACAGGTCGAACTGCAGCTCGGCTTCCGCACCGTACGGATCGACGGCGAACGGCTGCTGGTGAACGGCCGCCAGGTGATCTTCCACGGCGTGAACCGGCACGAGACCCACCCGGAGCGTGGCCGGGTGTTCGACGAAGATCACGCCCGGGCCGACATGATCACCATGAAGCGGCACAACGTGAACGCGATCCGGACCAGCCACTACCCGCCGCATCCGCGGGTGCTGGAGCTGGCCGACGAGCTCGGCTTCTGGGTGATCGACGAGTGCGACCTGGAGACCCACGGCTTCGGGTATCTCGGCTGGCAAGGGAATCCGAGCGACGACCCGGCCTGGCGGGAGGCCTACCTGGACCGGGTGGCGCGGACCGTCGAACGGGACAAGAACCGGCCGTCGGTGATCATCTGGTCGCTCGGCAACGAGTCCGGTTCCGGCGCCAACCTGGCCGCGATGGCCCAGTGGATCCGGTCCCGCGACCCGGAGCGCCCGGTGCACTACGAGGGCGACTACACCGGCAGCTACACCGACCTCTACTCGCGGATGTATCCGAGCCTGGTCGAGATGACGTCGATCCTGTCCGACACCGGCGAGATCATGGGCTGCGGCCCGGCCGAGGCGCAGCGGGTCCGGCGGCTGCCGTACCTGCTCTGTGAGTACGTCCACGCGATGGGCAACGGGCCGGGCGGGATTGCTGAGTACGAAGCGTTCCTGGACGTGTCGCCGCGCTACCACGGCGGCTTCGTCTGGGAGTGGCGTGATCATGGTCTGCTGACCCGGGCCGAGGACGGCACGCCCTACTACGGGTACGGCGGCGACTTCGGCGAGGTCGTCCACGACGGCAACTTCGTGATGGACGGACTGGTGCTGCCGAACGATCGGCCGAGCCCGGGCCTGGCGGAGTTTGCCGCGGTCAGCCAGCCGCTGCGCTTCGACCGCGACGGCGCGACCTTGATCATCACGAGCCGCTACCACTCGGCCGACCTGGCGGGGCTCCGGGTGCGCGGGGTGCTCGAGACCGACGGCCGGCCGACGGCCGACGTGGAACTGACCGTGCCGGCTCTGGCGCCGGGCGACCAGGTCACCGTCGAGCTGCCGGAGAAGTTGATCACCGCGGACGGTCCGGGCGAAGGCTGGCTGACCGTGCTGGCCGAACTCTCCGACCCGACCCCCTGGGCCGACGCCGGTCACGTCGTCGCGCGCGGGCAGTGGCTGCTGACCGAGGAGCCCGCTCCGGCGCCGATTCCGGTGCGCCCGGCCGAGACCGTACCGGCGACGGAGACGGTCGAGCTGGGCCCGGCTGTCTTCGACGCGACCACCGGAACGTTGACCTCGCTGCACGGGGTGCCGGTCGCCGGGCCGCGGCTGGAGCTGTTCCGCGGGCCGACCGACAACGACCGGAGCAGCAGCCGCGGCTCGTACGAGCTCGGCGCCCCGGAGGCGACCCGCGGCGAGGGCACCAAGGGTCCGTCGTCGGCCGAGCGGTGGCGCCAGCGCGGCCTCGACCGGCTGGTGCACCGGGTGCTGGCGGTGACCGCGAGCGACACCGGGCTGACCACGCGGGTCCGGGTCAGCGCCGCGAACAGCGGTCGGTTCGTCGACGTCGACCAGCTCTGGACGCTGACCGACGGCGAACTGTCGCTCCGGGTGGACCTGACCCCGTCACAGGGCTGGGACTGCACCTGGCCCCGGGTCGGCGTCCGGTTCGACCTGCCGGCCGACTGCGAGCAGGCGGACTGGTTCGGCACCGGCCCGCTGGAGTCCTACCCGGACAGCACGGTCGCGGCCCAGGTCGGCCGGTTCAGCGGCTCCGTCGACGAACTCAACGTGGTCTACTCGCGACCGCAGGAGACCGGGCACCGGGCCGAGCTGCGCGACCTGGCCATCGGCACCGGCGAGGCGACCCGGCTCCGGGTCGCGACCCGGCCGGACCAGGCCGGGCACCGACCCGGGTTCACGCTGACCCGGCACACGCCGCAGGACCTGGATCGCGCCGAGCACCCGTACCAGCTGGCGGCCAACGATGCGATCTATCTGTATGTCGACAATGCGGTGCACGGCCTCGGCTCGCGCTCCTGCGGCATCGACGTCCTGCCCCAGCACGCCCTGTGGCCCGGCGCTCACACCTTCACCCTCACCTTCCCCGCTCCGTGATCGGGGTCAGGCGACCTTCTGCTTGGTGACCTCGAGGTACCCGAGCAGGGCGCGGCGGGACGACCGGAGGGCGTCGATCCGGTCGTCCAGGCCCTGCAGCCGTTCGTGCAGCAGGTCGATCAGTTCCGGGCACGGCTCCAGGTCGGGCCCGGTTCCGGTCGCGCACGGGAGCAGGAAGGCGATCTCCTCGGTGGACAGGCCGGCGGCCAACAGCTGCCGGACCTGGCGGACCGTGGTGACGGCCTCCTCGTCGTACTCCCGATAGCCGTTGCCGCCGCGGACCGGTTCGAGCAACCCCTGGGTCTCGTAGTACCGCAGCTGGTGGGTCCGCACGCCGGTCCGCCGGCTCAATTCACCGATTCGCACGTTCGCTCCTTGACCTTCACACCGTTATGAAGGTTGAGGATACGTTCCATGATCAATACCAAGACCCCGGTGTCCGTCCTCGGCCTCGGTCTGATGGGCCACGCCCTGGCCGAGACGCTGCTGACCGCCGGCCACCCCACCACCGTCTGGAACCGCACCGCGAGCAAGGCCGACCGTCTGGTCGAGGCCGGCGCCACCCTCGCCGACTCTGCCGAGGCCGCCGTCAAGGCGAGCCAGCTGGTGATCATCTGCGTCACCGATCCGGCGGCGGTACGGGCCGTCCTTGATCAACTGGACGGCGCCCTCGACGACACCGTGCTGATCAACCTGACCTCGGGCCCGTCCTCGGCCGCGACCGAGTTCGCCGACTGGGCCGAGCAGCACGGGCCCGACTTCCTCGACGGCGCGATCCTGGCGTCCCCGGAGATGATCGGCACCGCCGACACGACGATCGTCTACAGCGGATCCCGGGCGGCCTTCGACCGAAACGCCGAGACCCTGGGCCGACTCGGCGTCGCGACCCACGTCGGAGATGATCATCGGCAGGCGGCCCTCCTCGAGATGGCCGGCCTTGGCCTGATGTGGGGTGCCCTGAACGGCTATCTGCACGGTGCCGCGCTGATCCGCGCGGCCGGGGTCGACGCGGCGACCTTCGCTCCGTTGGCCGCCGCCACGTTGCGCGCGGTCGCGGACTGGCTGCCTGGCTACGCGAAGCAGATCGACGACGGCGAGTTTCCGCCGCTGGACGGAACCCTGGACACCCACCTGGCCGCGATGCACCACCTGCTGGCCGAGAGCGAGACGCTCGGGCTCAACCTCGAACTGCCTCGCTACGTGACGTCGGTCGCCGAACGGGGCGCGGCGGAAGACAAGGGCCAGCAGGGTTACGCCGTCCTGATCGATCAGTTCGGGGGCTAGCGCCGGCGTGGCGGATCGGCCAACCGCTCCACTCCGGCCAGCAGCAGCGACAGCCCGAACTCGTCGTAGGCATCCGGGTCGTCGCAGCGACTGAGCGGCCCGGCCGCCTCGACGATCCGGGGGAACCGGTCCGGCGGCAGCGCGGCGAGCCGAGCCTGCAGCCGCCGCTGCTCCTCGTCCGAGGTGACCCCGGCGCGGGACCGGCCGGGCTCGGACCGGACCATGCCGAGGATCGCCGTCAGCGCATGGCCGGACACGTTCGCCGCCTGCTCCGGAGTCAGGCCGGCCTGCCGGAGCACCTCGAGCGCGCTCTCCTGTACGGCAAGCTGATGCTCGCCGAAGCCGCCCGAGCCGGCCAGCAGTTCGGCCGCCGAGGGATGATCACGGACGACCGCGAGGACCGCCCGGAGCAGCCGCTCGAACCTGGTCCGCCAGCCGCCCCGGCCAAGATCACGATCGACCTCGGCGAAGATCCGGTCGGCGACCGCGTCGAGCAGTTGCTCCTTGGTCTTGAAGTGCCAATAGAGCGCCATCGGCGTCACGTCCAGCTCTCGGGCCAGCCGCCGCATGCCGATCGCCGGCGCACCCTCGGCGTCCGCCAGCCGCAACGCGTGATCAAGGATCAGGTCCTTGGTCAGCCGCGACTGCGGCGGGGTGGTCACCATCCGGCCAGCCTACGACTGCGGCGATCCCGCCCGATCGAAGGTCCAGCGGACCGCGTCGGACGGGAAGTGGTTCAAGGTCCAGCTGTGGGCCAGCCGCGGTGTCAGCCGGTAGATCATCCGGTCCAACTCGACGCCTTCGCTCGCCACCGCACCCTCGGCGGCGTACTTCTCCAGCCAGGCTCCGAAGAAGTCGCCGATCGACTCCGCCGAGAGCTCCGTGACCGAGCCTTCCATGATCAACACCTGCTCCGCGCTCTCCAGATGCACGGTGGCCTGGGGATTGCCGGCGAGATTTCGTGCCGTACGGGTCGACCGTAGGACCGTGAACACCAGCCCGCCGTCGATCCAGAGTCCCCACAAGGGCCGCGGGCACGGCCGCCCGTCGGCGGCCGCCGTCACCACCCAGTAGTTCTTGGCCGCGGCGAGCCGTGCCGCAACGTCGTCCCAGTCCGGTACGGCGGCAGCCGTGCCGCTCACACCGTCCCGTCCCTGGTACCCGGCATCGATTCCGGCCCGGTCGGCCGTCGGAGTCTTAGCGATCATGCTTTACACCGTACATGTACACCGTAAAGCTCTCAACCAGCCCAAGGGCGTCGAGTGTGGACTTAACGACCTGAATCGCGAGATTTCAGGTCCCTAACGTCACAGTCGATGATCATCCCGGGCGGGACCGGATCGTTGGGGTGTGGTCGGGTGACGCGGTGGTACGGGGAGTGGTCGGGTATTGCGTGATCGCCGAATTGGGCAGGAGTCCGGGAGCGGTGGTCGGTTTGGCGAGATCATCAGCCGTCCCGGCGTGCGCCACCAGTCGAGCGGGGGTGTCGTCGTCGAAGCCGGCGAAGAAGCCGCACACCTCCTGGACCAGGCCTTCCATCGACGGCGCCGCGAACAGCGTGTCCTGGTAGTGGGTGATGTCGTAGTCGATCGTGCCCATCGCGTGGAAGTCGAGCGGCCGGATGTTCATGGCCCGGAACTCCTCGATCTCGCCGTAGCTGGACAGGATCCCGGCACCGTAGGCGCAGAGTTCGTCGCCCTCGTACACGACGCCGAACTCGATCGTGAACCAGAAGACGTCGGCGACGAACTGGACACCGGCATCGGTCTCGGACCGCCGGGCCGCCTCACCGGCCAGCCGGTTGATCTCCGCGAACTGCGGATCGGCCAGCAGATTGCCGTGCCCGATCACCTCGTGGATCAGGTCCGGCTCAGGCGTGTACAGCGGCGCTGACGAGTGCCGGATGTATTGCGTGGAATGGAACTCGCGGTCCGCCAGGGCACCGTAGAACTCCTTGACCGGCACGATGCCGGCGGCCGGCACGTAGCGGAACCCGGTCAGCGGCTGTAGCGCCTCGGTGACCTCGGCCAGCTGCGGGATCCGGTCCTGCGGCAGGTTCAGCCGGTGGGCAGCGTCGCGGAACGCGCGGCAGGCGTACTTCTCGTGCTTGATCGCCAGCTCCCGCTGGACGGTGCGCCAGACCTCCTGCTCGGAATCCAGATAGTCGATGACCGGCGGGGTCTCGCCGGCCGTCCACGTCAAGGCCTGAGCCGCGATCGCATTGCGCCGTTCCCGGTATGCGGGATCGTTGCGGCCAGGATGGTCAGCGGAAAGGTGGACCGTGACCGTACCGTCCTCCCCGGTGGTGACCGGGGAGTACAACTGTGCTTCCTCGAACATGTTGCCTCCTTCGCCACCCACGGTGCCACTGGCGAAGGCGTCTCGCAATCCGAAACGTGGCCTGTCAGGCTGCTGTTTGGATCAGGACACGGGTGCCGGCGAGCAGGCCTCGGGCGGGATCGGTCGGCTGTTGCACGGTGCGCCACCAGGCCACGGACAGCACCGGCAGGGTGGTCAAGGGCTCCGCCATGACGGCGGTACGGATCCGGTCGCTCACCCGGTCGGGCAGCCGGCGGCTCCGGCCCCACTCCGCGAGAAGTCGATCAAGGTCATCCATGGGCCTGCTCCAGTTCTGATTCCAAGATCATTTTCAAGGTACGCCGAGCCTCCGACAACCGGTAGCGCACGGTCCCGGCGGGGATCTCCAAGGCTTCGGCGACGTCGACCGCCCGGAGCCCACCGACGGCGATCATGGTCAGCACCACCCGCTGCGTCTCGGGCAGGGTGGAGACCGCCCGACTCACCGCAGCCAGCTGTTCCCGGCCGATCGCGACCTCGGCGACATCCGCCTCGGCGCCCTCACCGGCCGGCCGCGGCCGCAGTTCGTCGGCGACCTGACGGACCGCCGTCCGGGCCGCGGCAGCAGTCCGGTAGGCATCGATGCTGAGGTTGCGCGCGACCCGGAAGATCCAGGCCCGTTGGGATTCCGGGCCGAGCGGAGCGACCGCGTCAATCCGGCGCCAGAGCCGCAGGAACGTCTCCTGGGTCAGCTCCTCGGCGATCGTCCGGTCACTGTGCCGGCCGAGGAACAGCGCCCAGACACCCTGCCGATGATCATCGTAGAGCTGCTCGAACGCCTGCCGATTCCCGGCCGGACCGATCACCCCGGTGCATCCCCGGTGATCACGACCTTGCCGCCGCCGTCCCGGTTCAGCAGCCGGACCGCGGCCTGCCCGGCCCGCGGCACGGTGATCGTCCCGATCAGCACGATGTCCGCGATCGCCTTCTTGATCAACTCGTTGGTGACGTCGTCGGCGAAGGCGAGTCGGCCGGACACGATCAGGCTGAGCGGCTCGTCGACCAGGGACAGGAAGTCCGCGTCATAGGTCTCCTCGCCACCGACCACCCGCGGGTTGGTACCGCGATACCAGAATCCCTGGCCGGCCAGTTCGAGCTTCGACCCGAACAGGTCCCGGCTGTCCCGCGGTGCAATCAACTGGCCGGACACGATGACGGACTGGTAGCCGACCGCTTCGACCGGTTCGTCGATCAGCACGACGCCCGCGGCGAGCAGCACGTCCTTGGGATTCCCGTTCTCGTTGGCGATCATGGCCCCCGAGAGCGTGGCGTCACCGGCCAGCCCGCGCACCTGAGCACCCTCCTCGTAGTCGTAGGTCCGGGAGCCGCCGACCAGATCGGTCAGGTGCCCGCCGAGGATCGACTCCGAGCCCTTCGGCATCAGGGCCATGCCGACCACGGAGATCTGCCGGTAGGTGACCTGCCGGACCGGTTCGGTGACGATCAGCCCACCGACGACGACCAGTGCCGCATCGGGTCCGTCCTCCGGTGCGAACGCATCGCCGCCGAGCGTGGCCATGCCGGTCTGGATCCGTACCACCACGTCGTCCGGGACCGTGATCGTCGCGCCCACGTTGGACGGGATCCGTGCCGCCGTGGCGGCCAGGGACTCGCGGACGATGATGGCGCCGGCGTTGATCTCGGAGATCCGGGCCAGGTCCTCCGCGTTGCGATAGTCCGTCAGATCGGCGATCGGGCCATTGATCACCCGGCCCTGGACCTCGGTCTGTTGTTCGGTCATCGGTTGCCTCCTGGTCTCGTTGTCACCAAGGAAGACGGACGGCTCCCGGAAACGTTGGGTCGGCGCCGGAATTCGGGCAGCCAGCCGACCAGCCCGAGCAGGATCAGCCCGATCATCCAGACCGCCCGGGAGGCCGGCCCGACGACCGGCTCGACGGCCGGCACCCGGTCCGCGACCAGCGGCCGGACGCCCTTGGCCCAGGCGACGAAGGTGTCGCCGATCGGCATTAGCCCGAAGGCGTAGCGCTTGCCGCCGGGCAGGTCCAGCGGCAGTCCGATCAGGTCGCCGACCGCTCCGAGCTCCGCCGCCAGGGCACGGTCGCCGTTGTTCTGCGCCGCGCCCAGCGCGACGACGGTCGCGGACAGGCTCACGCCGCCGATCAGCGGACCGGAGTCGACGTCACCCGCCCCGGACGTACCGCGCGGGAACTCCAGGACAGCGGGGATGCCGAGCGGCGTGGCCAGGAACGTGTCCCGGAACCGCCGGTACTGGTCGGCCGCGAAGCCGGCGTCGACGTCGGGCAGGAAGATCAACGCGACGGTCAGCGAGGTCGCCCGGGCACCCTCCAGCGGTTGGCCGGTCGCGGGGTCGGCTCGGTGCGGCAGCAGTCCGGTCGCAGGGTCGAGCCGGTCCGCGGTGGCCGTGAGCCAGCGGTCGATCGTCGGCGTGACGGAACGGTCGTCGGCGAGGTCCCGGTAGAGCGCCAGCGAGGCGATCCCGACCACGGAGTCGCACGGCCAGGCCTGTCCCGGATAGGAGGTCAGGTACGGCGACGACCCGGCATCGAAGGCCGCGGCGATCGCCCGCGCCTGCTCGCCGAACTCCGCCACCAGCGCCGGATCGGGCGTCTCCTGCTGCTGCAGCAGGGCGCCGCGCAGCCAGTTGGTCCAGCCCGCGTAGAAGATCCCGTACGGCAGCGACTGATCGGCCCCGAACCGCTCCCGCACCGCCGGCGCCGTGGCCAGGTCAAGGGCCCGCCGCGCCTCCGCCAGCCCGGCCGGATCGCCACCGCGCGCGACCTCGTCGACGCGGGCGAGACCGTACAACACGAAGGCGAAGAACTCGCCCTCCGGGAACAGGGCCTGCGCCTCGCGCGCCGAGCCGTCCGTGAGCCGGGCCTCGAGATGATCCAGCTGCGCCGCCACACCGGGAGCGCGGGTGTCGACCGAGGCCGGCACGGCGGGCGCGAACAGGCGGATCAGTCCGACGATGGCCAGCAGCGACAGCAGCGTCGCGAACCCGCGCCGCAGCACGGGCGGACGGTCAGCCGGCGACGTCGTAGGAGCGACGCAGGTAGGCGTCGACGTCGGCCTCGGAAACCCGGAAGCTGCGGCCGAACCGGGCCGCCTCGAGCTGGCCGTTGTGGATCAACCGGTACACCGACATCTTCGACACCCGCATGATGGCGGCCACCTCGGCGACGGTCATGAATTTGACCCCCGACAGGTCGGACGCCGCCGACCTGGCTTTCCCCGAATGCGCGGCTTCAGCCATCGTTCGTCAACCCCAATCTGGTAGGGCTCCGCTGTAGACACGGGCCCGCGCCGGCTTCCCCTCCGGCGCACGACTAGTTCTCCCTGTGAGAGTAGTGGCAACTGAGGCAGTTGGGAAAGTGGTCAGCGCAAATTCAGCCGCGACACGCCGACGATATCGTTGACGAGAGGCCTTTCGAAGCTCAGAATTCGGGATCCAATCCGAGGTCCGGGAACACCGCCCGGCGGGTGGCCAGAATCGCCCGGTCCAGGGCGCTGGCGGGATCGTAGCCGTGCTCGAACCGGGAGAACGACACCTCGGCTCCGTCACTCATCGACTGCGGTCCGACGTGGTCCGACTCGTCCAGCCAGGCCTGCGGCAGCGGGGTGTCCGCCGGCAGCGGTTCGCCGGAGACGATCGCCATCAGATGGGTCCAGGCGCGCGGCACCACGGAGGCGCTGGCGTAGCCGCCGCCACCGGTGGAGACCCAGCGCCCGTCGCAGAGTTCCGCGGCCAGCTCGGCCAGCGCCAGATAGGACGCCCGCTGCCCGTCCACGCTCAGGTCGAGGTCGGCCAGCGGATCGCTGCGGTGGGTGTCGCAGCCGTGCTGGGTGACCAGCACCTGCGGCTCGAACGCGCGCAGCACGTCCGGCACCACCGCGTGGAAGGCCCGCAGCCAGTCCGGGTCGTCGGTGCCCGGCGGCAGCGCCACGTTGACCGCCGACCCCGGCGCGTTCGGGCCGCCGGTCTCGGTCGGGAAGCCGGTACCCGGGAACAAGCAGGTCGGGCTCTGGTGCAGGCTGATCGTGGTCACCCGCGGGTCGTCGTAGAAGATCGTCTGGACGCCGTCGCCGTGGTGCACGTCGACGTCGACGTACCCGATCCGTTCGCAGCCCTGATCGAGCAGCCGGTGGATCGCGGCCGCCACGTCGTTGTAGACGCAGAAGCCGCTGGCGCTGGCCGGCATCGCGTGGTGCAGGCCGCCGCTGATGTTGCAGGCCCGCCGGGCGGCGCCGGACCAGACGGCCTCGGCCGCGGCGACGCTCGCGGTGAGCACCAGCCCGGCGATGTCGTGCATCTGCGGGAAGACGGGGTTGTCGGTGGTGCCGAGCCCGTACCGGCCGTCCGGGCGGCCGGCCTTCACGGCCTCGACGTAGTCAGGGGTGTGAACGGTCGCGATCAGCGACTCGTCCAGCGGAGGCGGCGGCACCACCTCGAGCCGATCGAGGACTCCGAGCTGACGGGCCAGCGAGATGGCTCCGCGGACCCGTCCGGGCCCCATCGGATGCTGCGGCCCGAAGTCGTACCGGGTCAGCTCTTCGCCGTAGATCAGCCGTGCAGTCACCCAGTTCCCCCATGATCATTCCCGCTCTGATCATGATCCTGCGCAGCAGCCCGGGCCGCTGCGGCAAGATCACGGCTACGATCCCGGGCGGCCTCCATCGCGCTCATGAACGCGGCCCGTACCCGGTGTTGTTCCAGCTCGCGGATCGCCGCGGCCGTGGTCCCGCCCGGCGAGGTGACCCGTTCCCGGAGCACCGTCGGATGCTCCCCGGTCTCCCGGAGTAGCTTCGCCGAGCCGAGCATCGTCTGCACCACCAGCTCGGTCGCGGTGTCCCGCGGCAGGCCGAGATGGACGCCGGCCTCGATCATCGCCTCGACGACGAAGAACAGGTAGGCCGGACCGGTGCCGGAGATCGCGGTGACGGCGTCCTGATACTTCTCCGGTACGACGAGCACCCGGCCCGTCGCCGCCAGGATCGCGCTGACCCGCTGCACATGATCATCACCGGCGTGCCGGCCGGCGGAGATCGTCGCCATCCCCTCGTCCACCTGGGCCGGCGTGTTCGGCATCACCCGGACCACCGGCACCCCGGCCGGCAACAGGTCCTCGATCAAGATCGTTTCGACGCCGGCGGCGAGCGAGACGATCAAGGTGTCCGGCCGGACCGACGGACCGATCTCGGTCAGCAGGTCCCGCATGTCCTGCGGCTTCACCACCATCAGCACGGTGTCCGACTCGGCCACCGCGTCGAGGTTGGTCAGCATCCGGACGCCGTACCGGTCCTTCAGCTCGGCCTCCCGGGCCGGCCGCCGGTCGGTGGCCACGATCCGGCTCACATCCCAGCCGGCGCGGAGCAATCCGGAGAGTACGGTCTCCCCCATCACCCCCGCGCCCAGAATGGCGAGCCGATCATGATCAGCCATGGACCAGCTGCTCCTGGACCAGTTCGGCGATCTGGACCGCGTTCAGCGCGGCACCCTTGCGCAGGTTGTCGTTGCTGACGAAGAAGACCAGGCCCTTGCCGGCCGGTGCGGACTGGTCGGCGCGGATCCGGCCGACGTAGCTCGGGTCCCGCCCGGCGGCGTCGAGCGGCGTCGGTACGTCGAGCAGCGAGACGCCGGGCGCCTCCGCGAGCAGCTTCGTGGCCTGCTCCGGGGACAGGTCCTCGGTGAACTCGGCGTGGATCGCCAGCGAGTGACCGGTGAACACCGGCACCCGCACACAGGTGCCCGCCACCAGCAGGTCCGGCAGATGCAGGATCTTCCGCGACTCGTTGCGCAGCTTCTGTTCCTCGTCGGTCTCGCCCGAGCCGTCGTCGACCAGCGATCCGGCCAGCGGCAGCACGTTGAACGCGATCGGCTTGGCGTACACCTCGGGGGCCGGCAGCTCGACCGCGCGGCCGTCGAAGGCGAGCGCCGCGGCCTGGTCGGCCACTGCCCGGACCTGCCGGTCGAGCTCGGCCACCCCGACGCCGCCGGAGCCCGACGTCGCCTGGAAGGTGGCGATCTGCAGCCGGACCAGCCCGGCCGCGCGGTTCAGCGGCGCCAGCACCGGCATCGCGGCCATCGTGGTGCAGTTCGGGTTGGCGATGATGCCCTTCGGCGGCTTCCGCGCGTCGTCCGGGTTGACCTCGGCGACGACCAGCGGCACCTCGGGATCCATCCGCCAGGCCGACGAGTTGTCGATCACGATCGCACCGGCCTCGGCGACCCGCGGCGCGGTGGACTTGGAGGCGTGCTTGCCGGCGGAGAAGAGCGCCAGGTCCAGCCCGGTGAAGTCGGCGGTCTCGGTGTCCTCGACCACCACCTCCCCGCCGGACGTGCCAAAGGGATGGGGCAGCTTGGTCCCGGCCGAACGGGCCGAGGCGAAGTACCTGATCTCCGAGACGTCGAACCGGCGCTCGGCGAGCAGCGTGCGCATCACGCCGCCCACCTGTCCGGTCGCTCCGAATACACCTACACGCATGCCGACAGCCTACGGGCGGGCGCCCCGGTCAGGAAAAGCTGTCCGTATCGAGGAAGGGACCCGGACCGCGGTGGTCGGGCAAGATGGGTCCGTGACCGCGCCCACCTCCGAGCTCGACGCGACGCGCGCTCCGACGCACCGGTACGGCCTCGAGATCATCCTGCTGCTGGCGCTGTCACTGGGCCGCTCGGCGATCTATTCGATCTTGGCGATCGTGGACCGGCTGACCCGGCCGGAGGCGCTGAACCAGCAGACGTCGACGCTGAACCCGTCGATCGTGCCGGACCGGCCGTGGCTCGACCTGACCTATCAACTGGCCGCGGTGGGATTCGGCGTGGTGCCGGCCCTGCTGGCGCTCTACCTGCTGAACCGCGACCCGGGCCACGGCCCGCGGCTGATCGGCTTCGATCACCGGCGGCCCGGCTTCGACGCCTGGTTCGGCACGGTGATCGCCGCCGGCATCGGCATCCCGGGACTCGGGCTCTACCTCGCCGCCCGGGCGCTCGGGATCAACACCCAGGTGCAGGCGTCCGCGCTGACCGACCAGTGGTGGACGATCCCGATCTTGATCCTGTCCGCGGCCGAGAACTCGATCGTGGAGGAGGTGATCATGATCGGCTACCTGTTCACCCGGTTCCGCCAGCTCAACTGGCCGGTGATCGCGATCTTGTTCACCAGTGCCGTGGTACGCGGCTCGTACCACCTCTATCAGGGGTTCGGCGGCTTCATCGGCAATCTGATCATGGGCCTGGTGTTCGGGCTGATCTATCTGAAATGGAAGCGGGTCGCCCCGCTCGTCGTCGCCCACCTGCTGCTCGACATCGTGGCCTTCGTCGGCTACTCCCTCGTCGCGCCGTACGTGGACTGGCTCTGAAGGAGAAGTCGATCATGGCTCAGATCATCGTGTACGGCCATCGGGAGCGGCTCGCCTCGCGGCGGGCAGCCCTGTCGGACGCGATCCACGGCGCGGTGATGGCCGCGCTGGACTACCCGGAGGAGAAGCGTTTCCACCGGTTCGTCGGGCTGGACGCCGCGGACTTCATCCATCCCGCCGACCGCGGCGAGGACTACACGATCATCGAGATCTCACTCTTCGAGGGCCGGTCCGACGAGGCCAAGCGGAGACTGATCGAGGAACTCTTCGCCCGGATCGAACGGGACGCCGGCATCGCGCCGCACAGCGTCGAGATCACGCTGACCGAGACGCCCAAGATCAACTGGGGCATCCGCGGCCGGAACGCGGCCGACCTCGAACTCGGCTACCGCGTCGAGATCTGAGACGTTCGTCGCGGCATTCGTTGCCCGCGGCACCTATGCTTCACCCAACACCGGTCCGGCAACCGCGGGACCAACTTGGGGTCATTTCGGGTCGCGCCCACGGCGTTCCGCCTCGATCACGAAGGTGTGACGCCTACCTTGAGCGAGGACGAGTGACCACAACGGCCGTACCTACCCGCGCACCGCACTCCCACCGAACACTGGTGGAGGCCGTCCGGGAGGCGGGCCTGCTGGACCGTACCCTCGGCTTCTACCTGAGCATGGTCCTCATCCTCGGTGGGTGCCTCGCGGCTGTCGTGACGGGCGGCTTTGTGATCGGCCAGTCGTGGTTCCAACTGCTGATCGCGGCCGGGCTCGGCGTGATCTTCACCCAGTTCGCGTTCCTCGCCCACGAGGCCGCGCACCGCCAGGTGTTCGCCTCCGCCCGCAAGAACGACCTGGCCGGGCTGCTGATCGGCAGCGGCGTGGTCGGGCTCAGCTACTCCTGGTGGCAGTCGAAGCACAGCCGGCACCACGCCAATCCGAACAAGATCGGCCGCGATCCGGACATCGACATCGACCTGCTCTCCTTCGATGCCGAGCACGCCCGGGCCAAGCGCGGCGTCTGGGCCGCGATCACCCGGAAGCAGGGCTACCTGTTCTTCCCGCTGCTGCTGCTCACCGGCCTCGGACTCCACGTCGACTCCGTGAAGAGCGTGTTCAGCCGCTCCGGACGCGCGACGACCCTGGAACGGATCCTGATCGTCCTCCGGCTCACGCTCTTCCCGGCCATCGTGATCATGCTGCTCGGCCCCGGCATGGGTGCCGCGTTCCTGGGCGTTCAGGTGGCCGTCTTCGGGTTCTACATGGGGATGTCCTTCGCGCCGAACCACAAGGGCATGCCGATCATCTCGGCCGACAGCAAGCTGGACTTCGTCCGCAAGCAGGTCCTCACCTCCCGCAACATCCGCGGGTTCGGGATGACCGCCTTCATGGGCGGGCTGAACTACCAGATCGAGCACCACCTGTTCCCGAGCATGCCCCGGCCGCACCTGCGCCGCGCGGCGCAGATCGTCCGCGAGCACTGCCGGCAGGTCAAGCTCCCCTACATCGAGACCAGCCTGCCCGCCTCGTATGCGCGGGTGGTCAAGTACCTGAACGAGGTCGGCCTGCACGCCCGGGACCCGTTCGACTGCCCGGCGGCCCGCTCCCTCAGCTGACCCGGCGCCGGTCCGGCGGCCGTAGGCTCGGACCGTGACCGAACCACCGGACGAAGGCTCGGAGCGAACCGGCTGGCACGGGTTCGACGAACCCTGGCCCGACGAGGAGACGACGGTCGTGTGCCCGCGGCACCTGCGCTTCGTACCCTGCCGACGCTGCGAGCCGGGTCAGGAGACCCGCTCCTCCGACCCGGCCGACGTCGAGCGGACCATGCGCTTCCAGTGGGGCGACGCGGAGACGGACCGGTTCCTCGGCCGCTAGCGCGCCAGGTGCTGTTCGATCGCGGCCAGGGTGCGTTCCAGGAGACCGAGCGAGGCACGCCAGTCGGTGCCGCGATGCAGGGCGTGGTCGGCACCGTCCAACTCGAGCACGGTGCCGCGGAGCCGGCCGGCGGCCTCGGAGTCCCAGACCTTGTCGGCGGTGCCGCCGACCGCGAGCGAGGGCGGGCCGGGGACGGTCAGCGCTTCCCGTACCGCCGGATCGGTGAGCAGCGGGGTCAGCCAGGCGCCGGCATAGCCCTTCCGCGTGGCCCAGGGCGCCGCGAGGGTGCCCAGCGACTTCGCGATCACCGTGGTCCGCGGTGCCGGCGGCGCCGTCGCGTCGAGGAGTTCGGCGGCCTGCTCGACGAAGTCGACCCGGGTCTCCGCGGTCACGTCCTCCGCCTGCCAGCGCATCGTGGTCACCTGCCAACCCGCGGCCGCGGCGACCTGACAGGCCCAGTAGAGGATCGGCGCGTCCACCTGGTAACGGCCGCCGGGCAGCACCAGGGCCCGGCCGACCGGTTCGGCGTCGACGTCCCAGACGGTCACCTGGTACGGGTCCATGGCGGGCCTCCTCAGTTCTTGCTGACCAGACTCCGGGCGAAGAAGCTCATGTTGGCCGGGCGCTCGGCGAGCCGCCGGACCAGGTAGCCGTACCAGTCGTTGCCGTACGGGAGGTAGACCCGGACCTGGTGACCCAGGTTGACCAGCCGCTGCTGCTCGGTCGGCCGGATCCCGTACAGCATCTGCAGTTCGTAGCTGTCCACCGGGCGCACGTTGTCCCGGGCCAGCTTCAGCGCGATCTCGATCAACCGCGGGTCGTGCGTGGCGAGCATCGGGTAGCCGGGGCCGGCGAGCAGGATCTTCAGGCAGCGGACGTAGGCCCGGTCCACCTCGTGCGGATCGGTGAACGCGACGCTCTCCGGCTCGTTGTAGGCACCCTTGCAGAGCCGCACCCGGGAGCCCTCGACGGCGAGATCGCGGCAGTCGCCCTCGGTCCGGAACAGGTAGGCCTGCAGCACCGCGCCGGTCCGTGGGAAGTCGCGGCGCAGTTCCCGCAGCACCGACAGCGTGGAATCGGTGGTCGTGTGGTCCTCGGCGTCCAGCGTGACCGTCGTGCCCGCGGTCTCGGCCGCGGCACAGATCGTGTGCGCGTGCTCAAGGGCGATCTTCTCGCCGTCCGGCAGCTGCTGCCCGAGCGCGGAGAGCTTCACCGACACCTCGGCCGCGCCGGCCAGTTCGGCCTCGCGGAGGCGGCCCAGCAGATCGACGTACGCCAGCGCGACGGCGTCGGCCTGGGCCCGGGAGGTGGTGTCCTCACCGAGGTGGTCGATGGTGATCTTGAGTCCCGCCCCGGCCAACTGGCGGGTCGCCGCGACGGCCTGGTCGACCGACTCCCCCGCCACGAACCTGGCCACGACGTCGGACGTCACCGGAAGCCGGGTGACCAGATTCTTGATTCCCTGGCTGCGAGACATTCCGAGCAAGGCACGCCGCAGCATCCCGACCTCCATCCATGATCACGTACCCCGCCGACCTGACGAACCGGCGCGCTCGGAAGCCTAACGCCGCAGCGCCACGCCCGTGAAAATTCCGCCGACCCGGCACAAACGCAGGCGTTCTTGCGGCGTGTCGCTGCGAAGGTGCCCGGTCGACGCCGAACACGGAACCGCCGAAACGGTCAGCGCGAAGGGTTCAGCCGACGTTCGCGACGCCGCCGCTGTTGACGACGAAGTCGGCGGGACGGGCCAGGTGGCTGCGGGCGAACGCCAGGGACTCGGCGAGGTCGGCCTCACGCTTGGCCCGGGTCTCGCTCTTGCGCGAGTTGATCTCCAGCACGACGTGGCCGGTGAAGCCGCGCCGGGCCAGGTGGTTCAGCACCTCGGCGGCCCGCTGGTCGCCGCGGCCCGGGACCAGGTGCTCGTCCTTCATCGAACCGTTGCCGTCGGTGAGGTGGACGTGCCGGAGCCGGTCGCCCCAGGCCTCGACCAGGTCCACCGACTGCTGGCCCGCCGTCGACGCGTGGGACAGGTCGAGGGTGAGGTGCTCGTAGTCGAAGTTGGTCGGGTCCCAGCCGGGCAGGTACGCCTTCAGTTCGCCGCCCGGGGTCCGCCAGGGATACATGTTCTCGACGCAGAACTTGATTCCGGTCGCGTCGTTCAGCCGCTGGATGCCCTCGGCGAAGTTCCGCCCGTACTCCCGCTGCCAGCGAAACGGCGGATGCACCACGACGACCTCGGCGTCCAGCCGGTGCGCGGCCTCGGCGGACCGCTCCAGCTTGGCCCACGGGTCCGTACCCCAGACTCGCTGAGTGATCAACAGGCACGGCGCGTGGATCGCCAGCACCGGCACCCCGTGGTAGTCGCGCAGCTTCTCCACGGCATCGATGTCGGCGGCGACCGGATCGATGCCGACCATCACCTCGACGCCGTCGTACCCCAGCCGGTGGGCCAGTTCGAACGCGCTCGAGGTTGTCTCGGGATAGACCGAAGCGGTCGACAGAGCGACCTTCGCGGTCGTGGCCCGGGCCGCAGTCCCCGGGGCGCTTTCGATATCCGGCACGACTCTCAGCGTACGCGATCTTGACCTCACAGCGCGCCTGCTCGTTCTAGGAGGGTGGTGTCAAACGGTGGTGGCGGCGAGCGGCGTCCAGGTGCGTGCTGGACAAGGCGGAGGAGGGAGGCGTAGCGGTGTTCTACGGCGACCGACGACAACGCAGTCCAGTGCGTGCCTGGGCGTCGCTCGCTGCCGCCACCGTTTGACACCATCCTCCTAGGGTGGTCAGGCGGGCGTAGGCTGCCGCCGTGCCGGAAGTTCTGCTCCCCTTTCCTCGTGCGTTCGCCGAGTTCACCAACCCCGACGACGCCGACGAGGTGTTCCGCTGCGACCTGACCTGGTTGACGTCGCGCTACACCTGCATCTTCGGCCGCGGCTGCAAGGGGATCTACGCCGACCGGCCGAACGACGGCTGCTGCACGCTGGGCGCCCATTTCGCCGATGACGACGACGAGAAGCGGGTACGGAAAGCGGTCAAGCAGCTGACTCCGGAGCTGTGGCAGAACCACAAGGAGGGCCGCAAGCGCGGCTGGGTCGAGCTGGAGGACGAGGAGACCGTCGCCGCGGGCGAGAAGCCGGGACGCAAGACCCGGGTCTTCAACGGCGGCTGCATCTTCCTCAACGAGCCCGGCTTCCCCGGCGGCGAGGGCTGCGCGTTGCACCACCTCGCGGTCGGCCAGGGGCGGGACTTCCTGGAGACCAAGCCGGACGTCTGCTGGCAGCTCCCGATCCGCCGCCAGTTCCGTACCGTGGAGCGGGCCGACGACACCAGCTACACCGAGATCTCGATCGGTGAGTACAGCCGGGACGGCTGGGGCCCCGGCGGCCACGACCTGGACTGGTACTGCACCGCCAACACCGAGGCGCACGTCGGCAAGGAGCCGGTCTACCGATCGAACCGGCCGGAACTGGTCGCGCTGATGGGCCAGGCCGCCTACGACATGCTCGTCGAACTGTGCGCTGACTTCGAGGACAGACCCGGACGGGCGATGCGGCACGCGGCGGACCCGGCCGCGAAGGCGCCGCGCTCCCGGTCCCGGTCCTGACCCCGGTCCCGGGTCGGCCGGACGGCATGGACAGAATGACCCCCATGCGTCTGGATCATCTCTCGTTCGCCGCCGGGCCCGACGGACTCATGGGAACGACGGAGCTGTTGAGCCGGCAACTCGGCGCCGAATTCCACGACGGCGGATTCCATCCCCGGTTCGGCACCCGCAACCAGATTCTTCCGCTGGCCGACGGGCTCTACCTGGAAGTGGTCGAGGCGCTGGAGCACCCGGCGGCCGAGAAGGCACCCTTCGGGCAGGCGGTCCGGGCCCGGTCCGAGATGGGCGGCGGCTGGCTCGGCTGGGTGGTCGCGGTCGACGACCTGGCGCCGATCGAGGCACGCCTGGGCCGGAAGGCGGTGCCCGGCAACCGGCGACTGCCCGAGGGCGAGGAGCTGCAGTGGCAGCAGATCGGGATCAAGGGGCTGCAGGCCGACCCGCAGCTGCCGTTCTTCATAAAGTGGCTGAGCGACTCCGAGTCGCACCCGTCGGTCGGCGGCGGCGACATCCGGCTGGTCAAGCTGGAGATCGCCGGAGACCCGCACCGGGTGGACGAGTGGCTCGGCGGCACCGCCGACCACATCGTCGACGGGCTGGAGATCGCCTGGAACGCGCCGAACGGTCAGCCCGGGATCGACGCGGTCACCTTCCACACCCCGGCCGGACCGGTCCGGATCTGATCATGGTCGGTTTCCGATCATGAGCCGGTTCGTCCGGCCGGAGCTGGCGGCGCTGCCGGCGTACGTGCCCGGCAAGCCGGCGCCGGTCGGACCCGGCGGCGTGTCGTACAAGCTGTCCAGCAACGAGAATCCCTTTCCCCCGCTGCCCGGCGTGCTGGCCGCGGTCGCGCAGGCCTGTGCCGGGATGAACCGCTACCCGGACATGGGCAACACTGCGGTGATCGAGGCGACCGCCGCCCGGCTCGGTGTCGACCATGATCAACTCGCCTTCGGTACCGGCTCGTCCGGCGTGCTCTATCACCTGATCCAGGCGACCTGTACGGCCGGCGACGAGGTGATCATCGCCTGGCGCAGCTTCGAGGCGTACCCGATCGCGATCAAGCTCGCCGGCGCGACGCCGATCATGATCCCGCTCGGCCCCGGCACCGTCCATGATCTCGACGCCATGCTCGCCGCGATCACGCCGAGGACGAAGTTGATCATCCTCTGCACGCCGAACAACCCGACCGGCCCGGCGATCACGCACGACGACCTGAGCCGCTTCGTCGAGTCCGTGGCCGGGCGGGCCCTCGTGGTGGTGGACGAGGCGTACGTCGAGTTCGCCGCGGCACCGCCCCGGACACTGGAGTTGATCAAGGACGGGGCGCCGATCGTCTCGCTGCGCACCTTCTCCAAGGCGTACGGCCTGGCCGGGTTCCGGGTCGGCTACGGCATCGCCGATCCGGCCCTCGCGGCCGCGGTCCGCAAGACCGCGATCCCGTTCGGGGTCTCGCTGCCGGCGCAGGCGGCCGTGGTCGCCTCACTGGAAGCAGAGAAGGAACTGCTGGACCGGGTCAAGCTGATCGTCGAGCGCCGGGACGTCATGCTGGCCCGGCTCCGCGAGATCGGCCACGACGTCCCGGACAGCCAGGCCAACTTCGTCTGGCTCCCCCTCGGCGACCGGACCGGCGCCGCGGTCGACACGTTCAGCCGAGCCGGCCTGATGGTCCGCGGCTACGGCGACGACGGCCTCCGGATCACCGTCGGCGAACCGGAGGCCTGCGACCTGGCCGTCGAAGTCGCCGCCGCCTTGCCCTGACCCGGCGGATCGGCCGAGTGTCACAAATCTGCAATGCAACGCCCCGGAAGTCGCCGAAATCGGCTTCGGCGAACCGTTGCATTGCAGATTTGTGACAGGTCGGGTCAATCGGCGCCTGGTGAGGGTGCGGCGGATCGTTTGGAGGACCCAGTCGGGATCTTCGGTGAGATGCGGCCAGGTGAAGTGCAGGACGGTCCAGCCGGAGGCCGCGAGGTCGGTCCACTTGTGCCGGTCGCGATGGAACTGTTCCTCGGTCCGATGGAGCTCGTAACCGTCGACCTCGATCGCGACCCGCACGTCGAGGAACACGAGGTCGACCACGCAGCGGTGCTCGCCGACCCGGATCGTGACGTTTCCTTCCCAGCCGTCGATCCGGGCCCTTCGGAGCAGTTCGTGCAGGGCGCGTTCCGCGGTCGACCCGGGCCGGCGACGCGATGTGTTCAGCCAGCGGCGGCGTAACTCGTTGTTGCGGCGGCGCGCGGTCTGGACGAGCGCGTCGTCGAGGCGGTCGAGGGTGAGGAGCCGGGTACGCGGGACGCGTTCGATCGCAGCGCCGTAGTCGGTGAGGGCGAGGGCGGTCAGGGGCGGCCGCCCGGATCCCATTGACGGTACGGACCAGCGGCCGGGGATGGTCTCCTGCACGAGCTCGAAGCCGGGCAGCGCGGCGCGTTTCCCGGGAGCGCGGCGGTGATCACCGGGACCCGGGAGGCCGGGCCAGAACGTCAGTTGGGTGGCCCAGCGGGTCAGGACGAGGGCGTCGTCCCAGGCGGCAAGCACGCCGGGTCCCGACGTCGAACCGGTCGAGCGATTCGGGTGGGGCCAGCACAACCGGCAACGTGGTGATCAGTCGGCCACTGAGCCGCAGCCCCGCGGGTCAGGACGAGGCCGTCGTCCTAGGCGGTGAGCGCGCGGATCCGGACGCCGAACCGGTCGAGCAATTCGGCGGGGCCAGCACGCCCGGCGGCACGGTGATCAGTCGGCCGCGTTCGACGAGTCGGTGCGGGGTGCGCCGGTGGTCGGGTGCCGACGCAGGGCGATCACGCCGTCGCCCTGGGTGAGCAGGATGTGGAGGGGATCCGTACCTGCGTACTGGCACTGTCACAAATCTGCAATGCAACGCCTCTCCAAAGCCGATTTCGGCAAGATCCAGGCCGTTGCATTGCAGATTTGTGACACGCCCTACCCGAGGACCCGGGCGCAGTGGTCGGCGACCTCGGCGAGCGGGGCGTCCAGCGGATCGGCGTCGGGCTCGGCGGCGCTGGTCAGGCAGCTGATCAGGATCGGGTCGCCGGACGGGGTCCAGGCGACGCCGACGTCGTTGCGGGTGCCGTACTCGCCGGTGCCGGTCTTGTCGGCGAGCCGCCAGCCCGGCGGCAGGCCCTTGCGCAGCGTGTTGTCGCCGGTCCGGTTGGCCAGCATCCAGTCGACGAGCCGGCGCCGCTCGGCGGTACGGAGCCCGTCGCCGACCAGCAGCCTGGCGTAGGTCCGGCCGATCGCTTGCGGGGTCGTCGTGTCGATCAGCTGGCCGGGCTGCCAGGCGTTGAGTTGCGGCTCCCAGTGGGTGAGTCCGGTCTCCTCGTCGCCGAGGCAGCGGGCCAGCCGGGTGATCGCGGCCGGGCCGCCGATCAGCTGGAGCAGCCAGTTCGCACCGGCGTTGTCACTGTCGCGCAGCGTCACCTCGCAGATCTCGGCGTTGGTCGGGGCGTAGCCCTGGTCCTGCCACTCCTGCAGCCGGACCGCGTACCCGGCACCGGCGACCAGCGACGGCGGGTAGTGGGCGCGCCGATCGAGCACCTTGCGGTCCGGGGTGATCAGGTCACCGCGGAGTACGGCGGCGACGGCGAGGGTCTTGAACGTCGAGCACATCACGAACCGCTCGCCGGCCCGGTGGGACAGCTGGCGCCCGGTGCGCAGATTCGTTGCGTACAAGCCGATCCGGCGGTGGTAGGCCGATTCGATCTTGGTCAGCGGGCCGGACTCCGCGCGGGCCGTACCGGCGACGGCACCGAGGGTCAGGGCGGCGCCGCCGGCCAGCGCGGCCCGTCGGGTCAGTCGGGTGTCACCCATGATCAACTCCTCAGCCCAGTTGTTCGACGCAGTGGACGAACGCCTCGGTCAGCGGCTCGTCCTTCCGGGTCGCCTCCGGGTCGTCGGCCCGGGTCAGGCAGCTGACCAGGATCGGGTCCTTGCGCTCGTTCCAGGCGATCCCGACGTCGTTGCGGGTCGCGTAGCTGCCCGAGCCGGTCTTGTCGGCGAGGGTCCAGCCTTCCGGCAATCCCTTGCGGAACGGGGGATCCGCGCGGTTGCCGAGCAGCCACCCGGTGATCGTCTCGCGCTCCTTGGGCCGCAGTCCGCGGCCGAGGATGAGCTCCGCGTAGCTGGTGCCGAGGGCCCGCGGGGTGGAGGTGTCGAGAACCTGGCCGGGCTCGTACTCGCTCATGTCCGGCTCCCAGCGGTCCAGCCGGGTCACCTCGTCACCAAGATCACGAACGAACCGGGTCACCGCCGCCGGCCCGCCGATCGCCTGCACGACGAGGTTGGCCGCACCGTTGTCGCTGTCCCGGACGGCCACCTCGCAGACCTCGGCGAAGGTCGGGACGTAGCCCTCGGCGAACCACTTCCGGGTGTACGGGGCCCAGACGTCACCGGCGACCAGCGACGGCGGATAGTGCACCGGACGCCGCTGCGCGTGCCGGTCCGGCGTGACCAGCCGGCCGTCCAGCGCGGCCGAGACGGCGAGGGTCTTGAACGTCGAGCAGAGCGCGAACCGTTCGTCCGGCCGGTGCGACAGCTCGCGTCCGGTGCGCAGGTTCTTGGCGTACAGCCCGATCCGCCGGTCGTGCTTCGCCTCGAGCGCCTCGATCGCCGAGTCTGCGCGGGCGGTCCCGGGCAGCGTGACGGCGGCGGCGAGGGCGGCGGCGCCGGCGAGAACGGTCCGCCGGGCGAGCGGCCGGCCGGAGGCTGACGGGTTGAGGTCCGTTGAGTTCAGGTCCATGGCGGCCAGGGTTCCCGGGCATCGGCCGGGACACCAAGACACCGTGCAGCCGATCGATGTCGAATGCGTATGGTTGCCCGCATGGATCTGGTGGAGGGGCTGCGCTGCTTCGCGGCCGTAGCCGCCGAACGCAGCTTCACCCGCGGCGCGGCACGCTGCGGCCAGCCCCAGCCGGTGGCGAGCCGGCGGATCTCCGCGCTCGAACAGCGGCTCGGCGTCACCCTGCTGCTGCGCACCTCGCGCCGGGTCGAGCTCAGCCCCGAAGGCGAACGACTGCTTCCGCTGGCCGGCGAACTGCTGGCCCGGGCCGACCGGATCGAGACCCTGTTCACCGCGCCGGAACGGAGCCTGCTGATCACCGTCCCGGCCGGCCTGACCGCCGCCGCACGGGCCGCGATCCGGCGCGGGCTGCCGGGGCTGACCGTCGGCTTCGTCGACGAGGAACCCTCGGCCCGGGAGGAGTTGCTGCGGGCCGGCCTGGCCCAGCTCGCGGTGCTGCCGACCTCACCGCAACAGGCCGAGTTCACCGTTCCGCTCGGCGTCGCGCACCATGATCACGACCCGGCGGCACGGTTCCACCTTGATCAACTCCGGCGCCCGGTCCGAGAGCGGGACCTGCCGCCGCGCGCGGTCCAGGTGCTGGCCGAGGACGACGTACCGACGGTCCGGGACCCGATCGCCGAGGCCTGTTTCGGGCTCGGGCTGCGCGCCGACCAGGTCGTCGTCGGCACCCCGGAGACCGAAGCCTGGACCCGGGTCCACGAGCGCGGCGACGTGGTGCTGGCCGCGGCGGAGCAGGCCCGCCGGGAAGGTCTGGCCTGGTCGCCGCTGGCCCGCCCGGAGGTACGGCGGAGCTACCGACTTGCCGGTTCGGCGGACCTCGATGATCATGATCGGGTGGAGCTGATCACCAGACTGGCCGCGGGCCTCGGCGGCCGAGGACGTACCCGATGATCACCCAGCAGGCAGCCCTGATCGACGAGGTGCAACGGGACTGGCGGACCGCCGGACTGCAGGGTTCCCTGCTGGCCCGCAACCTGATCACCGGGGTCGAGTTCGGGTTCGACACCGGCGTGGTCTGGCCGCTGGCCTCGGTGATCAAACTGCCGATCGCGCTGGTGATCCTGGACGCCTTCGAGCGCGGTGAACTCGACCCGGCGGAGCCGTTCGAGATCGCGCCGCAGCATGCCACCAGCGGGCCGACCGGGGTGTCCCTGTTCCGGCACCCGAGCCGGATCGCCGCCGAAGACCTGCTCCAGCTCAGCCTCGCGGTCAGCGACAACGCGGCCACCGACCTGCTGCTGGACCGGTTCGGCCTGGCGAAGGCGAACGAGCGGCTGACCGAGCTGGGCTGCCCGGAGTTGATCATCCGGCACCCGATGGCGGCGATCTACGGTACGGCAGCGGCCGTCACCAGGATCGGCGCCGGCCTGGCGAAGGCCGGCCAGACCCGGGACGGCCACCTGATCGAGGAGCTGGACCCGAACCGGGCCAACGCCGGCACCGCCCGGGCCCTGGTTGACCTGCTGGACCGGGTCTGGTCCTCGTCGATCGCGACGCCGGCCGCCTGCGCACGACTGCGCGGCGCACTGGGCCGCCAGTTGATCATGCACCGACTGGCCGTCGAGCTGGCCGCCGACGACGTCGGGCTGTTCACCAAGACCGGCACCTTCCTGGACCTGCGGCACGAGGTCGGCGTGGTGCAGCTCGGCGACGACCGGATCGCCGTCGCCGCCCTGACCCGCTCCGACGTCGCCGCGTTCGTCCAGCTGGAGGCCGATTTCGCGATCGGCCACGCGGCCCGGCTGGCCGTCGACGCGGTCCGGAGTTGATCATGAAACAGTGCATCGTCCTGCTCTGCGGACGTACGTTCTCGGGCAAGAGCACGGTCGCCCAGCAGCTCGCCGAGGGACTGCCGGGCATGATCATCAGTCTGGACGCGATCAACGCCGAGCGCGGGCTGTGGGGCGGCGACGGGATCCCGATCGAGGAGTGGTCCCGCACGATGGAGCTCGCCCATGATCGGGTCGGCGAGGCGGTTGGGCACGGCGCGACGGTGATCATCGACGACACCAGTTCGCCGGCGTTCCTGCGGGACCGCTGGCGGGAGCGGGCGGCGGCGCTGGCCGTACCGCTGGTGCTGGTGTACCTGAAGATCGACGAGGCGATCCTGCGGGAACGGTTGCACCGGAACCGGGCCGAGCCGAGCCGCGGCGATGTGTCCGACGCCGTGCTGACCGAGCACCTGGCGTCGTTCGAGCCGCCGACCGAGGCCGAAGCGGCGCTGGTCGTCGAGGAGTCGACGGAGCCGGCCGCGCTGGTCGCCGCGGTCCGGGACGCGCTGCAGGCCGCGACCGAGCGCCCGCGCTGAGCTCAGGGCGCCAGGGCGTCCAGGTCAGCGAGCGGGCCCAGGTGGCGCAGCTTGTCGTGGTTGATCACCGAGCGGAAGGCGACGACCCGGCCGTCGGCGATGTCCAGGCTGAGCACGTTCACCAGGGCGCCGTCGGCGGTCCGGACCAGCGCGCCCGGGGTGCCGTTGATCTCGGCCGGCTCCAGGTGGACCTGCAGCCGGTCCTGCTGGCGGAGCAGCCCGCCGAGGAAGCGGGTCACCTGCAGCTTGCCGATCACCGGCTGCTTGATGCCCCAGCCGTTGCCGCCGCCGTCGCCGTGGAACACCACGTCGTCGGCGAGCAGCCGCACCAGCCCCGCGGTCTCGCCGCTCTCGAAGACCCGGAAGAACTCGGCGGCGACCTCGGCCCGGCGCTGCGCCGACACCTCGAACCGCGGCTGGTTGGCCTGGACGTGCTTGCGGGCCCGGGACAGCAGCTGCCGGCAGCTCGCCTCGGACCGGTCGATGATCTTGGAAATCTCCGGGTACGGGAAGTCCAGCACCTCACGCAGCACGAAGACCGCCCGTTCGGCCTCGGTGAGTTGTTCCAGCAGGGTCAGCACGGCCAGCGACAGGGCGTCCTTGGTCTCGGCGTGCCAGGCGCCGTCCTCGGTCAGCAACGGCTCGGGGATCCACTCGCCGAAGTACCGTTCCCGCCGCACCCGCGCCGACTTCAGCTGGTCGATCGCGATCCGGGTGGCGACGGTGGTCAGGAACGCCTTCGGATGCCGTACGTCCTCGGCCTGCAGCGACCTCAGGAAGGTCTCCTGGACCACGTCCTCGGCATCCGCGGCGCTGCCGAGCATGTGGTAGGCGATCGAGAAGATCAACGGCCGGTACTCGGCATAGTGCTCCTGGTCCATGTTTCCTCTCCCGACCTGTCACAGCCTCGCCCGGACCCTCGTCTCAGAGGGCGATCAAGAGTCTAGGGAGGAACGAACATGAAGGTTCTCGTGGCAGGTGCGACCGGCGTGGTCGGGCGGCGACTGGTGCCGATGCTGCTCGACCAGGGACACGACGTGGTCGGGCTGGTCCGGAGCAGCCGGGCCGACGACCTGGCCGACCTCGGCGCCGAGATCGTCGGAGTCGACGCCCTGGACTCCTCGGCCGTGCTGGAGGCCGTACGCAAGGCAGAGCCGGACGCGATCATTCACCAACTGACCGCACTCAGCGGCGCCGCGATGCGCAACTTCGACCGCGGTTTCGCCCGGACCAACGAGCTCCGGACGACGGGCACCGACAACCTGCTCGCGGCGGCGAAAGCGGTCGGGGTCGGCCGGTTCGTCGCGCAGTCGTACACCAACTGGACCAACGACCCGAACGGCCCGCCGGTCCAGGACGAGGAGGCCGGGCTCGACCCGAACCCGATCCCGACCCAGCGGGAGACCATGGCCGGGATCGCCTACCTGGAACGGGAAGTCCCTGCGGCCGGCGGCGTGGTGCTGCGGTACGGCAACTTCTACGGGCCGGGCACCCACTTCAGCCCCGGCGCCGAGTACGAGAAGCTGATCCGCTCCGGCAGCTTCCCGATCATCGGCGGCGGCACCGGGATCTGGTCCTTCACCCACGTCGACGACGCCGCCGGTGCCGCGATCGCCGCGCTGGATCACGGTGCACCCGGGATCTACAACGTCGTCGACGACGAGCCGGCCCCGGTCGCCGAGTGGCTGCCGGTGCTGGCCCGAGAGCTCGGCGCGAAGCCGCCGCGCCGCGTCCCGACCTGGCTGGGCCGGCTGCTGGCCGGTCCGGCGGTGGCCCATCTGTCGACCCGGGTCCGCGGCTCGGCGAACGCCAAGGCGAAGGCCGAGCTCGGCTGGACGCCCCGCTACCCGAGCTGGCGGGACGGCTTCCGGGACGGCCGCGGCTGAACCTCTCCGGCGCCACCCGGCCGGATCGACGGCCGGGTGTCAGCGCCGGGCTCTAGGTTGTCGTTCATGGCGAAGTCAACCTCCCGTCCGGCGTACCGCTGCACCGAGTGCGGCTGGACCACGGCGCGCTGGGTCGGCCGCTGCGGCGAGTGCCAGGTCTGGGGCAGCGTCGTCGAGGACGGCGCACCGAAGGTGTCCAAGGTCGCCACCTCGCGACCGACCGCGAAGGCGATCCCGATCTCCCAGGTCAACGCCGACGCCGCGACCCGGACGCTGACCGGTGTCGGCGAGCTGGACCGGGTGCTCGGCGACGGACTGGTACCCGGCGCCGTCGTGCTGCTCGCCGGCGAGCCCGGGGTCGGCAAGTCCACCCTGCTGCTCGAGGTCGCCGCCCGCTGGGCGAAGGCCGGGCGCCGGACGCTGTACGTGACCGGCGAGGAATCGGCGGCCCAGGTGCGGCTGCGGGCCGGCCGGACCGACGCCCTCGCCGACGAACTCTTCCTGGCCGCCGAGAACGACCTGGGCACCGTGCTCGGCCACATCGAGGAGGTCGCGCCGTCGCTGCTGGTGCTGGACTCCGTGCAGACCATCGGCATGGCCGAGGCCGACGGCTCCCCCGGCGGCGTCAGCCAGGTGCGCGAGGTGACCGGCGCGCTGGTCCGGGTCGCGAAGCGCCGGGACATGGCGGTGATCATCGTCGGCCACGTGACGAAGGACGGCGCCATCGCGGGGCCGCGGCTGCTGGAGCACCTGGTCGACGTCGTGCTCGCGTTCGACGGCGACCGGCACTCCGGATTCCGGATGGTCCGGGCCACCAAGAACCGGTTCGGCCCGGCCGACGAGGTCGGCTGCTTCGAGATGAGCGAGAGCGGGATCGTCGAGGTGTCGGACCCGTCCGGATTGTTCACGTCCCGGCACGACGAGCCGGTGCCCGGCACCTGCATCACCGTCACGATGGAGGGCCGCCGGCCGCTGCTCGCCGAGTTGCAGGCCCTGGTCGCGCCGTCCTCGCTGCAGGTGCCCCGGCGCACCATGCACGGCGTCGACTCCGGCCGGCTCGCGATGGTGCTGGCCGTGCTGGAGCGCCGCGCCGGAGTCAGCCTGGCCCAGCGCGACGTCTACGTCTCCACCGTCGGCGGCGCCCGGGTGACCGACCCGTCGGCCGACCTGGCCGCGGCCATCGCGGTCGCCTCGGCGGCGATCAACGCCAAGGCCGCCGTCGGCACGGACGCCGCGCCGCGCTACGTCGCGATCGGCGAACTCGGGCTGGCCGGCGAGCTGCGCCGGGTCCCCGGCACGGACCGCAGGCTGGCCGAGGCCGCCCGGCTCGGCTTCTCGGACGCGATCGTCCCGGCGCAGAGCCGGCGCGCCGCGGACCGGATGCCGAAGCTCGTCGCGGGGCTGCGGGTGCACACCGCGTCGACGATCGGCCAGGCGCTGCAGGCGCTCGACCTGGTCCGCCGGCCGCGGTCCGTCGAGCCCGTACCGGAGCGGCCGGGTCCCGTCCTGCTCCGCTGACCGCCGACGACAGGCCGTACGGGTTGGAAACTCGAGATGACCCCGCCATTACTATGGGCGCCAGCCTTGGCCTGCCGGGACGCGGGTATCGGAAGACAAAGCAGACGGACGGGGATCGAAAAGTGTCGGAGTCGCACGACCCGCAATGTCGCCTGTCGGCGTACCAGGCGGAGCTGGCGCCGGGGACGCCGTTGCGGGAAGGATTGGAGCGCATCCTGCGCGGGCGGACCGGTGCGCTGGTCGTGCTCGGGGTCGGCCGCGACGTCGACCGGATCTCGACCGGCGGATTCGATCTCGACGTCGGGTTCACGCCGACCGCACTGCGCGAGCTGGCCAAGATGGACGGCGCGATCATCTACGACCCGGAGAGCAAGCGGATCGTCCGGGCCGGCGTCCACCTGATGCCCGACCCGGCGATCGAGACGGTCGAGACCGGCACCCGGCATCGGACCGCCGAGCGGGTCGCCCGCCAGACCGGCTGCGCTGTTCTTTCGGTCTCGGCGTCGATGGCGACGATCACGCTGTACCTCGACTCGCACCGGCATCTGGTCGAGCGGTCGGAGCAGATCCTGTCCCGGGCCAACCAGGCGCTGCAGACCCTCGAGCGCTACAAGGTACGGCTCTGGGAGGTGACCAGCCGGCTGTCCGCCCTCGAGGTGCAGGACCAGGTCACCGTGCGCGACTTCGCGCTGGTGGCGCAGCGGCTGGAGATGATCCGCCGGCTCACCCTGGAACTGGACCGGTACGCGATCGAACTCGGCACCGACGGCCGGATGCTCACCCTGCAGCTGCACGAACTCGGCGGCGGCGTCGAGGACCTGCGCCTGCTGCTGGAACAGGACTACCGGCCGCCCGGCAACGAGGACTGGGCCGGGCTGGTCGGGCTGACCGCGCTCGGCACCGCCGAACTGCTGGAGCCGCTGGCCGTCGCCCGGGCCGTCGGCTTCACCCCGCACGAGCACCTGGACACCAAGATCAGCCCGCGCGGCTACCGCCAGGTCGCCCAGATCCATCGGCTGCCGGCCGCCTTCGGGCATCGGCTGATCGAGCACTTCGGCAGCCTGCAGGCCCTGTTCGCCGCGAGCACGGCCGAGCTGCAGGAGATCGACGGCGTCGGCGACAGCCGGGCCCGGGTCATCCGGGACGGCCTGGTCCGGCTCGCCGAATCCGCCTACACGGAACGGATGGACTGAGCTCAGGCCTCCGCCGGGTCGATCGGGCTCACCCCGGCCACGACCAGCTCGAACAGCCGGCTCGCCTCGGCGGCCGGATCGGTGTGGTGCGCGGTGGCCAGCGCGATTCCGACGATCACCGTGATCAAGTCGCCGATCGTCACCCCGGGCGCCACGGCGCCGTCGGCCCGGGCCGACTCGATCAGCGGTGTGCCCGCCTCGCGCAGGGCACCGGCGCAGGAGTTCTCGTAGACGGGGTCATGATCAAGTTCCTCGTACGACAGCGCCGTGGCCAGGCCGCGCGCGGTCACGCAGTAGGCGACGACCTCCCGGAGCCAGGTCAGTAGCACGGTCCGGCTGTCACCGGTCCCGGCCAGATCCCGGGCGCGGTTCGCGAGATCCTCGATCCGTTGCCGGGAGACGGCCTCGAGGAGCGCCTGGCGGGTCGGGAAGTGGCGCCGCACCGTGGCCGAACCGACTCCCGCGGTGCGGGCGATCTGCTCGAGCGACGCCTCCGCGCCGTGCGCCGAGACCTCCTCCTCGGCGACCGCCAGGATCAGCGCGTAATTGCGCCTGGCATCCGCACGCCGATGTTCGGGCACCGTCACACCTCCCTTGCCAGACCCTCCGTTGATAAATGGCGTGGTCCGCCATATTGTATCCAGACAGGAAACGGCGGACCCCGCCGTTTTGAGTCCGTACCCCTTCGGAGGAGAACCGTGTCCACATCTGCCGCACCCGTCCTGGTCACCGGCGCGACCGGCCGCCAGGGCGGCGCCACCGCCCAGGCCCTGCTGGCCGCGGGCGTTCCGGTCCGCGCTCTGGTCCGCGATCCCGCCCGTGCCAAGGCCGTCGAAGCCGCGGGCGCCGAACTCGTCACCGGTGACCTGCACGACCGCGAGTCCCTGGACCGGGCCGTGCAGGGGGTCCGGGCCGTGTTCTCGGTGCAGATGCCGGGCGTGAACGCGGCGGGCTTCGACTTCGCGGGCGAGGTGACCCAGGGCGTCAACCTGATCGAGGCCGCGCGGGCCGCCGGGGTCCCGCAATTCGTGCACACGTCGGTGAGCGGAGCCGGACAGCATCGCACGACGCCCGGCTGGACCGAGGACCGCTGGGGATCGCTGGTCCCGAGCCTGACCGCCAAGACCGAACTGCAGGACCGCTTGCGTACCGCGGGCTTCGAGCGCTGGACGCTGCTGAAGCCGGGCTTCTTCATGGACAACTTCCTGCCGTCGATGCGGTACATGTTCCCCCGCGGCATCGAGGGCGGCCTGGTGACGGTCATCAAACCCACAACGCGCCTGTCGCTGGTGGCGACCTCCGACATCGGCGCCGCCGCGGCTGCGGCGATCCTCGACCCGGACCGGTTCGATCGGGTCGAGCTGGAGCTGGCGAGCGACTACCTGCCGATGACCCGGATCGCCGAGATCCTGTCCGGCGCGCTCGGCAGCCGGGTCACCGCACCCGACCTGATCGAGGCCGAGGCCGTCGCGGCGGGGATGCCGCCCATGGGTGCGTCGATGGAGTGGATGAACGTCGCCGGCCAGCCGGCCCGGCCGGAGTTCGCCCGCGACCTCGGCATCCCGGTGACCTCCTTCGAGACCTGGGCCGGGAGCCGGTTCAGCGCCGCCGCCTGATCTAGTTGTGATGTCCAGGGACGTTGTTGCGTGACACGGGTTTGATCTGGCGATGGGGAAGGCCTCCCGGGGTGAGAGTGGAGCTGTCTAGGAACCGCTTCACGTCCAGGGAGGCCTTCATGGTCCACGCTAA
>NZ_JBHTFF010000016.1:0-181439 GCF_042666975.1 Microlunatus sp. GCM10028923
CGACCACCAAGTCCTCGAAGCCGAACGACTCCTCAACACCCGACCCCGCAAGATCTTGGACTTCGCCACCCCAGCTGAGAAGCTTGATCAACTACTCACCGTTGCGACGAACACTTGAAACCGCCGCCCGACCCGGGCGGTTCCATTGCAGATTTGTGACAGCTGGTGGCGACAAGGCCTACCCGGACCATGCACAACGGCGGCTGACCGTGAGTCGGGCCGCGAAGGCCGTTACTCAGGTCAGCCGCCGTTGCGACTGATTCAAGCGGTAAATGATCGCCTGTGCTCAGATGTCGTAGTACAACTCGAACTCGTGCGGGTGCGGGCGCAGCCGGATGGCGTCGATCTCGGCCCGCTTCAGCTCGATCCAGGTCTCGATCAGGTCGGAGGTGAAGACGTCACCGGCCTGCAGGAACTCGTTGTCCGCTTCGAGGGCGTCCAGCACCGAGGCCAGGTCGGTCGGCACCTGGGGCACGGAGGCGTGCTCCTCGGGCGGCAGTTCGTAGAGGTCCTTGTCGATCGGCGCCGGCGGCTCGGTCTTGTTCTGGATGCCGTCGAGGCCGGCCAGCAGCAGGGCCGAGAACGCCAGGTACGGGTTCGACGACGGGTCCGGGCAACGGAACTCGACGCGCTTGGCCTTCGGGTTGGACCCGGTGATCGGGATCCGCATCGCGGCGGACCGGTTGCGCTGGCTGTAGACCAGGTTGACCGGAGCCTCGAAGCCGGGCACCAGGCGGTGGTACGAGTTCGCGCTCGGGTTCGTGAACGCGAGCAGGGCCGGGGCGTGGGCCAGGATGCCGCCGATGTACCAGCGGGCGATGTCGGACAGACCGCCATAGCCGGTCTCGTCGTAGAAGAGCGGCTCGCCGCCGTTCCAGACCGACGAGTGCACGTGCATGCCGGAGCCGTTGTCACCGAAGATCGGCTTCGGCATGAAGGTCGCCGTCTTGCCGGCCGCCCAGGCGGTGTTCTTGACGATGTACTTGAACTTCAGCAGGTTGTCCGCCGTGGTCAGCAGCGTGTCGAAGCGGAAGTTGATCTCCGCCTGACCCGCGGTGCCGACCTCGTGGTGGGCCCGCTCGACGACCAGCCCGGACGCCTCGAGATGCTTGGTGATCACATCGCGAAGATCGGAGAAGTGGTCGATCGGCGCGACGGGGAAGTAGCCGCCCTTGTAGCGAACCTTGTAGCCCCGGTTGCCGCCGTCCTCGACCCGGCCGGTGTTCCAGGCGCCGGCCTCGGAGTCGATCGAGTAGTAGCCGGAGTTCGCCTTGGTCTCGAACCGGACGTCGTCGAAGACGTAGAATTCGGCCTCCGGAGCGAAGAACGCGGTGTCGCCGATCCCGGTCGAGGCCAGGTAGGCCTCGGCCTTGCGGGCGATGTTGCGCGGGTCCCGGCTGTACGGCTCCTTGGTCAGCGGGTCGTGCACGAAGAAGTTCAGCGCCAGCGTCTTGGCCTCGCGGAACGGGTCGACGAAGGCCGTGGTCGGGTCCGGCAGCAGGGCCATGTCCGACTCGTGGATCTTCTGGAAGCCGCGGATCGAGGAACCGTCGAAGGCCAGGCCCTCCTCGAACACCTCCGGGCCGAAGGAACCGGCCGGCACGGTGAAGTGCTGCTGGATGCCGGGCAGGTCGGTGAATCGGACATCGATGATCTCGATGCCCTCATTCTTGACATAGGCCAACAGGTCGTCGGCTCCTTGGAACATCTGTCCTCCGGTGAGAGTTGTCGGGCGGATGGCCGGTACCCGACGGGCGCCGACCACCGACCAGGGCTGGACGAGCGGCCGGTGAGTTCTCGCTCGGTGCTCCCCGAGGCTAGACACCCGGAATTTCCGTCCAGTTGCGCGATTGTTTCACGGATGTAACAGCCGGGAGTGTCGCCGCCACGGAACGGTCCGATCGTGATCAATCCTCGCTGAGTACGTGAGCCAGGGCGTCGTCGATGACCAGGGTGCTGACCAGCCCGGCCCGGACCGCCGCGACGATCGCGTCCCGGCGTTCGGCGCCGCTGCCGGTGGTGAGCCGGACGGCGGCGGCCCGGAGTTGATCAAGGGTGGCGCCGACGACCCGGCGGTCCAGGTCGGTGATCACGGCGGCACCCTCGGCGTCGAGCACCCGGCCGCTGATCTCGCCGACGGCTCCGTGATCACGCAGCGCCCGGCGGTCGGCGTCGGGCAGCAGGTCGTACACGGCGGAGGAGCCGGACTGCCAGGCGCCGACGGAGAGCACGGCCACGTCCAGCCGGTCGCCGCGGCCGAGGGCGGCGGCGATCTCGGGCTGCCGGCGCAGCCCGTCCGCGGTTTCGGCGTCGGGGACGACCAGTGGCGCGTACAGGATGTGCGCGGTACCGCCCGCCGCGGCGGCGACCTCCCGGGTCACCTCGACCGAGCCGGGCAGCCCGCCCGGCGGGTAGATCGCGCCGGACAGCTGGACCACGGTGCACGGCGGCAGCCGGCGCAGCTCGCGGGCCATCGCCGGCGCGGCCCGGCTCCAGGCGAGGCCGATCACGGCGTCCTCGGTGACCAGCCGCTCCAGCTCGGCCGCGACGGCGGCACCGATGAAGTCGAACGTGGCCTGCGGCGAACTCGGGTGGGCCTCGACGACGATCACCCGGGACAGGCCCCAGCGTTCCGCGACCCGGGTCGACAGCTCCTCGTCGACGTGCCCGGGCGAACCGATCTCGATCCTGACCAGCCCGGATCGCCGGGCCTCCTGGAGCAGCCGCGCGACCTGGAACCGGCTCAGCCCGAGCTCGCGGGCGATGTCCACCTTGGACTGGTCCTCGCGGTAGTAGCGCCGGGCGATGGTCAGCATCAGGGCGGTCTCGTCCGCACCCTCGGGCACCGTCCCGCCCGGGCGTTTCGCCGTGACCACCTGTCGTCCCACCTGCCTTCGCGTCGAGTCCACAGTCTGGCGCACACCGCGGCGGCCCTTGACGTTCCGCGCCGGTGCCGCCTAGCCTCGTGCACATCTGAGAGTAAGTATCGCTCATTTGAGAGTTCGGGAGACGATGATGTCCGACACCAGCACCGGCGAACGGCTTCCGGCCGCCGTCCGGACCCGGAAGGCCCTGACCGCTGCGGTGTCCGGCTCGTTCCTCGAGTGGTACGACTTCAACCTGTTCGGCATCGCGGCCGGGCTGATCTTCCCGCGCCTGTTCTTCCCCGGGGCGTCGCCGACCGCCGCCCTGATCGAGTCCTTCGGCGCGTTCGCGGCCGGCTTCGTGATGCGTCCCGTCGGCGCGGTCGTGTTCGGCCACTTCGGCGACCGGATCGGCCGCCGCCGGATGTTGTTGATCACCGTCGCGATCATGGGCGGCTGTACGTTCCTGATCGGCCTGTTGCCGACGTACGGGACGATCGGCGTGCTGGCCCCGATCCTGCTGGTGCTGCTGCGGCTGATCCAGGGCCTCGGCATCGGCGGCGAGTTCGGCGGCGGTGCCCTGGTCGCCCTGGAGAACGCGCCGACCGGCCGCCGCGGGGTGATGGGCAGCGTGCACCAGCTCGGCACCCCGGCCGGACTGCTCGCCGCGACCGGCCTGTTCGCCCTGGTGCAGCTGCTGCCCGAAGATCAACTTCTGTCCTGGGGCTGGCGGATTCCCTTCCTGCTCAGCGGATTGTTCCTGTTCGTCGCGCTGTACATCCGGCGCGCGCTGCCGGAGACCGAGGTCTTCAGCACCGATGCCGAGCCGACCCGCCGGATGCCGATCCTGGCCCTGCTCCGGAACCATCCGAAGAACGTGATCCTGGCTGTCGGTGCCCGGCTCGCCGACGCGGTCACGTACAACGTGATCAACGTCTTCGGCATCGCCTTCGCCACAACGCATTTGGGCATGGACAAGCAGTTCATGCTGACCGGCTTCGTGATCGCCGCCGCGGTGGAGATCGCCGTCATCCCGTTGATCGGTGCGCTGTCGGACCGGATCGGTCGGCGGCCCGTCTACGCGTTCGGCGTCGTCGTCTGCGGGGTGGTCGGCTTCTGGTACTTCCCGGCGCTCGCCTCCGGCAACCCGGTGCTGGCCTGGCTGGTGATCGTGATCATGCTCGCGATCGGCACCGGCTGCATGTTCGCGATCCAGGGCACCCTGTTCGCGGAGATGTTCAGTACCCACACCCGCTACACCGGGATCGGCGTCGCGTACCAGGCGTCGGCCCTGATCGGTGGCGGCCCGACTCCGCTCATCGCGGCCGCACTGGCCGCGGCCTTCAGCCAGTCCTACTGGCCGGTCGCGATCTACCTCGCCGCGGTCTGCGTGATCAGTCTGGTCTGCATCCTGCTGTCCCGCGAGACCTACCGCAGCACCTTGACCGAAGAGAGGAACTGATCACGTGACCGGAAGTGGCCCGACCCGGCCGAACGTCGTCTTCATCATCACCGACCAGCAGCGGTTCGACACCATCAACGCGCTCGGCCATGATCATGTCGACACCCCCAACCTCGACCGCCTGGTCCGGGAGGGGACCAGCTTCGCCCGGACCTACGTGAGTGCACCCTCCTGCGCGCCGTCCCGGTCCAGCCTGTTCACCGGCCTCTACCCGCACACGTTCGGTGTGCTGCGGAACGAGGAGGTGTGGCGGCACTCCTGGGTCGAGCGGCTGGCCGACAGCGGTTACCGGTGCGTCAACGTGGGCAAGATGCACACCCATCCGTGGGAGACCTCGCTCGGCTTCCATGAACGTACGGTGGTCGAGAACAAGGACCGGTTCCATCCGAACGTGCCCTTCTACCATGATCAATGGGACAAGGCCCTGTGGACCCACGGGCTGACCAAGCCGACCCGTGAGGTGCACCGGACCAAGCCCGACTACGCCGAACGGCTGGGCGCGTTCGAGTGGGACCTGCCGGACGACCTGCACTCGGACAACTTCGTGGCCGCGCACGCCCGCTGGTGGCTGGAGACCTATCCCGGCACCGAGCCCTTCTTCCTGCAGGTCGGTTTCCCCGGACCGCATCCGCCCTATGACCCGGTGGACCGGCACCTCGACGCGTACCGCGACCGGGACGTGCCGCTGCCGGTCCGCGACGACGTCGATCTCGAGCAACAGCCGGAGGCGCTGCAGGAACTGCGCCGGCACCACCAGGAAAACGATCATGACTCGGTGGTGCACCTGGCCGACCCGGCCGCGGAGCAGTCGCTGCGGCAACGCCGGCACTACCTGGCCAACGTGACCCAGATCGACGAACAGCTCGGGTTGATCATGGACGCGCTGGAGGCACGGGGTGTGCTGGACGACACCGTGATCATCTTCACCTCCGACCACGGCGACTGCCTCGGTGATCATGGACACAGCCAGAAATGGACCATGTACGAGTCGAGCGTCCGGGTGCCCGCGATCGTCTGGGGCCCGGGCGTCGCGGCGGGGCAGCAGATCGACGCGCTGACGGCGATGATGGACCTGGGTCCGACGGTGCTGGAGCTGGCCGGGCTGGAGGTCCCGCACTGGATGGAGGCGCAGTCGCTGCTGCCCGCCCTGCGCGGCGATGCCTGGCCGGGCCGGGAGCACGTCTTCTCCGAGCACGCCCGGGACATGATCTTGACCGGCACCGACCTGATGACCATGGTGCGCGACGACCGCTGGAAGTACGTGGAGTTCGTCGACTCGGACCAGGGCCAGCTGTTCGACCTGGACGCGGACCCGGACGAGCTCCGTACCCTCTGGGACGCGCCGGCCGACTCCGAGGCGGGCCGGGCGAAGGCACGACTGGCCGACGTGATCAGCCGCTGGCGGGCCCGGAGTGCCTTGCACACGGTGGATTTCTGGCGCGACCACCGCTGAGTCCTCATCGATCTTGACGTGCAACCGTTTGGTTGCCTATCCTGAATGGGCAACCAAATGGCTGCCTATCGATGGGATGAGATGGACGAGGTGTTCAAGGCTCTGGCGGACGTCACGCGACGCCGGCTGTTGGACGGCCTGAATGCACGCAACGGGCAGACGCTGCGGGAACTGTGCGACGGGTTGGAGCTGTCCCGGCAGTCGGTCAGCAAACACCTCGCCGTCCTCGAGGATGCCCAACTCGTCACGACCACCCGCCGCGGCAGGGAGAAGCTGCACTACCTCAACGCGGCGCCCATCAACGCCGTCGCGGATCGCTGGATGACGCACTACGACCGCCACCGGGCGGCAACGCTCGCCGATCTGAAGACAGCCTTGGAGAATCCGATGGGCAACACGGAGTTCGTCTACACGACGTACATCAAGACCTCGCCCGAGCGGCTCTGGCAGGCGCTCACCGAACCGGCCTTCACCCGCCGCTACTGGGGTACGGCCTTCGAGACCGATTGGCAGCCCGGCTCGCCGATGGTGTGGATCGACGAGAACGGTCATCGGACCCAGGATCCGGAGCAGATCGTGCTCGAAGCCGATCCGCCGCGCCGGCTGTCGTACACCTGGCACACCTTCACGCCCCAGTGGGCCGAGGCCGCCGGCGTCAGCGAGCCGGACCTCGCCGCACTCCGCGGTGAGCGACGTTCCAAGATCAGCTTCGAGCTGGAGCCGGCCGGCGAACAGGTCCGCCTCACGGTGATTCACGGTGACTGCGAGCCGGGCGGTCTCTTGCTGCAGATGATCAGCGGCGGTTGGCCCCAGCTGCTCTCCGACCTCAAGACCCTGCTCGAGACAGGAGAAGACCGATGACCGAGTCCACGCTTCAGCTCAGCCACAGCCCGACCGTACGGGTCGCGATGCTGATCCGCCGGCCCGCGCCCGAGGTGTTCCGGGCCTTCGCCGACCCGACCGTGACGACCCGCTTCTGGTTCACCCGGAGCAGCGGGCCGCTGACGGCCGGGGCCGAAGTCACCTGGGACTGGGAGATGTACGGCGTCTCGGCCGTCGTCACGGTCGACGAGCTCCTCGAGGACCGCCTGATCCGGTTCCACTGGACCAACGACGGCCGCACGGCGGTCGAGCTGCGCTTCACGCCGCACGGGGAGGGCGCCACGTTCGTCGAGGTCGCCGAGTCGGAGCTTTCCGGCACCGGTGACGACCAGGTCGCGCACGCGATCGGTTCGGCCGAGGGATTCACGATCGCCCTCTGCTCCGCGAAGGCGCTGCTCGAGCACGGCATCGCCCTCAACGGGGTGGGCGACCGGTTCCCGAACGGAGTCGGTGGCTGACCTCGGCCCGGTCCGCCGCGGTCAGCTCAGGATGGCGCCGGGGTTGAGGATGTTGTCCGGGTCCAGGGCGTTCTTGATCTTGCGGGTCAGTGCCATCACGTCCGGGCCGAGCTGGTCGGGCAGGGCCGGGCTCTTGGCCCGGCCGACGCCGTGCTCGCCGGTGATCGTCCCGCCGAGCTTGATCGCCAGCGCCATCACTTCGTAGAACGCGACCAGGGCACGGTCCCGGGCGCCTTCCTCGGCGGCGTTGTAGACGACGTTCGGGTGGGTGTTGCCGTCGCCGGCGTGCGCGACGACCGGGATCTCGACCTGGTGCTTGGCGGCGATCGCGCCGATGCCCTCGACCAGCTTCGGCAGCACCGGGACCGGGACGCCGACGTCCTCGAGGAGCAGCGCGCCGCGGGCGTCCAGGGCGTCGAAACAGGCCCGGCGCCCGGCCACGAAGAGCTCGCCCTCGTCGGCGTCGTGGGTCAGGAAGACGTCCTTCGCGGCGGCCCTGGTGAAGGCCTGTTCGATGATCGCGATCTCCGCCTCGCGGGCACCCTCCGGGGCATCGGACTGGGCGATCAACATCGCCGCCGCGTCCCGGTCCAGCCCCATCGGGCGGTAGTCCTCGACCGCGTTGATCGAGGTCTGGTCCATCAACTCCAGCATCGACGGGCGGAGCGAGCGGCCGATGTCGACCACGGCCTCGGCGGCCGCGACCACACTCGGGAAGGTGCCGACGATCGTCGAGCGCGGCGGCTGGGCCGGGATCAGCCGGAGGATCGCCCGGGTGACGATGCCGAGCGTGCCCTCGCTGCCCACGAACAGCTTCAGCAGGGACAGGCCGGCCGAGTCCTTGACCCGCTTGCCGCCGAGGGTGATCGCCGTACCGTCGGCCAGGACCAGGTCGAGGCCGAGCACGTAGTCGGTGGTGACGCCGTACTTCACGCAGCAGAGGCCGCCCGCGTTGGTCGCGATGTTGCCGCCGATCGAGCAGATCTCGTACGAGGACGGGTCGGGCGGATACCAGAGGCCGTGCTCGGCAGCGGCCGCCTTGACCTCGGCGTTGAGCAGGCCCGGCTCGACCACGGCGACCCGGCAGTCGGTGTCGATCTCGATCGCGCGCATCCGCTCCAGGCTGAGCACGATCCCGCCGTCGACGGCCGACGAGCCGCCGGACAGGCCGCTGCCGGCGCCGCGCGGAACGATCGGGACCCGGTGTGTGGCCGCCCACCGTACGGTCGCCTGGACCTGGTCGGCGTCGGTTGCCCGGACCACCGCGATCGGCGTACCGGCGGACGGGTCCCGGGACCAGTCGTGCCGGTAGTTCTCGATCGTGGCCGCCTCCGTGGTCACGACGCCGGGTGGCAGTGCGGCGACCAGTTCCTGCAGCGGCGACTCGGACATGCTTTCACGGTACGTCGTCCGTACCCGGCGCACCGAGGACTGGCCCGCCCAGCGGCACGGCGTCACCCGGCAGCCGCGGCACTAAACTCCGCCGCATGGCGAGTGCCGCGGTGACCCGAATGCTGGTGTTGGGCGTCGTCTCCCTGTTCCAACCGGTGAACGGCTATCAGGTGCTCCGGGAACTGAGTTCCTGGGCGGTCGAGGACTGGGCCGAGGTGCGGCCCGGGTCGATCTACTCGATGCTCAATTCCCTGTCCAAGCAGGGAATGCTGACCCGGCACGAGCTCACCGAGGCGGACCGGGCGGTCGCGATCTACGAGCTGTCGCCGACCGGTCTCGACGAGTTCCCGGTCCTGGTCCGGCGGGCGCTGGACGGGTCGGCGGGGCTCAATCAGGTGATGTTCCAGGTCGGGATGTCGTTCGCCCCGCTGCTTCCGCGCGACGACGTGGTCGCGGCGATGCGGCACCGGATCGAGGCCGTCACCCGGCACCGGGACGGCCTGCGGGCCAAGATCGGCAACATGAACGTGCCGAGCCACGTCCGGCACGCGATGACGCTGAACCACAGCGTGGCCGAGGCGGAACTCAGCTGGGTGACCGAGTTCGCCGACATGGTGCAGAACGGCTTCCTCTGGTTCGCGGGCGAGACCGGCGACCCGTGGCAGCCGCCCGAGGACGACGCCGGTTGGGAGATGGTCGAGCAGGCGCGGCGGTACCGGGAGGAGCTCGCGAAGCGGAAGGGCTGACGCATTCAAATTTGACTATCGGCATTCAAATTTGAATAATCGTGGATCGAAGGAGGAGCGATCCATGATTCATGCACGCCAACTCAGCCGGACCTTCCTGACCCGTCGCGGTCGCGAGAAGGTCGAGGTCAACGCCGTCGACGGGGTCGATCTCGATGTCGACTCCGGGGAGATCGTCGGCTTCCTCGGCCCGAACGGCGCCGGGAAATCGACCACCCTGAAGATGCTCACCACCCTGCTCCGGCCGACCTCGGGCAGCGCGACCGTGGCCGGCTTCGACGTCGCCACCGAGCCGGTCCAGGTCCGGCGCTCGATCGGCTACGTCTCCCAGTCCGGGTCGGCGTCCAGCGAGGCCAGGGCGGGTGACGAACTTGTCGATCATGCTCTGCTGTACGGGATCGACCGCGCCACCGCGACCGCGCGGGCCCGCGACCTGCTGTCCCGGTTCGACCTGGACGGCATCTGGACCCGTACCGGGCGCAGTCTGTCCGGCGGCCAGCGGCGCCGGCTCGACATCGCGATGGGCCTGGTCCACGAGCCGAAGTTGATCTTCCTCGACGAGCCGACGACCGGCCTCGATCCGCAGGCGCGGGCCAATCTGTGGCAGCACATCTCCGCCCTGCGGGACCGGCTCGGCAGCACGGTCTTCCTGACCACCCACTACCTGGACGAGGCGGACGCGCTCTGTGACCGGATCTTCGTGATCGACCACGGCAAGATCATCGCCGCCGACACCCCGGAGGCGTTGAAGTCCGCGGTCCGGGGCGACCTGATCGAGGTGACGCTGGCCGACCCGGATCGGCTCGGGCCGGCGATCGAACGGCTGCGCGACCTGCCGGGCGCGGTCGAGATCGCGGCGGTCGAGTCCACCGTGACCGCGCGGATCCCGAAGGCCGGCGCGGTGCTTCCGGGGCTGCTCCGTGATCTTGATGCCGAGGGCATCGGGCTGGCTGCGGTCGAAGTCCGGCGGCCGACACTGGACGATGTGTTCCTCACCCTGACGGGGCATTCGCTGCGCGACGACGCCGCGCCGAGTCCCGAACTCGAGTCGGCAGGAGTCTGATCATGACCTTCTTCCGTGACACGTTCATCGTGTTCCGCCGGCAGTTCCGGCTCGCCCTCCGCAACCCGGCCTGGGTGATCATCGGGATGCTGCAGCCGGTGCTCTACCTGGTCCTGTTCGGTCCGCTGCTGGAGCCGATCGCCGGCCAGCTGGGCACCGCGAACGCGTACACGCTCTTCGTGCCGGGCCTGTTGGTGCAGCTCGGCCTGTTCGGTGCGTTGTTCGCGGGCTTCGGGTTGATCGGGGAGTGGCGCGACGGCGTGATCGAGTCCGAGCGGGTGACGCCGGCCAGCCGGGTCGCGCTGCTGCTCGGCCGGGTGCTCCGCGACGTGCTGCAGCTGACCGTCCAGGGGCTGATCCTGATCGGGCTCGCCTTCGCCTTCGGGCTGCGCGGTTCGGTCGGCGGGATGCTGCTCGGGCTGCTGTTGGTGATCTTGGTCGGTACGGCCTGCGCCTCCAGCTCGTACGCCCTCGCACTGGCCACCAAGAGCGAGGACGCACTGGCCCCGATCCTCAACATGGTCACCCTGCCGTTGCTGCTGCTCAGCGGGATCCTGCTGCCGATGACGCTCGGCCCGGGCTGGCTGCAGGCGATCAGCAACGTGCTGCCGACCAAGCACATCGTGGACGGGGTCCGGGCGGTGTTCCGCGGCGACCTGCTCAGCGGCCAGACCTTCTGGGGTGTGCTCTGGGCGATCGTGCTGGCGGCGGCCGGACTCTGGATCGGCACTCGGACCTTCCGCCGTCAGAACGCCTGACCCGGCGGGCCCCGAACACCGATAGAGATTGTTCGGATCGGCGTGCAACGGATCTGCACGCCGATCCGTATCGGGGTTGAGCGGCACGGGGCCGCTCGACATCGAGGGGGTCTGATGACCAGAAACCGACTGCGGAGGGCGACTGTGGGCGCCCTGACGGCGGTGGCCATGAGCGCGGGGATCTGCGGAGCGACGGGTGCGCCGGTGGCGGCGGCGCCGAAGGATCCGCCGCTCAAGCTCGAAGCGGCGACCAGGACCATCACGGCGGAGAACTGGGACGGCGACACCGCTGTCCCGCTGAACGTCTACGCGGTCGCCGGTCAGCGGCCGTTCGAGATCCGGGCCTATCGGACGTCGTACCACCGGCCGATCAGCGCCTGGCAGGCCAGGCCCGGCGCCGACCGGTCCATCCCGGAGTCCGCGGTGCCGACGTTCGGCGGGCTGAACGGGTTCTTCACCGTGCGGGTGGTCGACGCGAAGGGGAAGCAGGTCCTGCGGCGCGGGCTGGACTTCTGCCCGAACGCGTCGGAGCAGGTCCGGCGGCGGCCGGATGCGCCGGCCACGTCGCCCTATCCGGTCGGGTGCGTGGCGAACCCGTACACGATCGGAGCGGTGTGGGGGATCGAGCGGGGCTTCGGGGTGCGTGCGATCGACTATCTCGAGACCAAGCTCAAGCCCGGGAACTACAAGATCACCACGACCATCGCGCCGGGCTACCGGGACCTGTTCGAGATCCCGGCGGCCGCCGCGACCAGCACGGTCGACCTGAAGGTGATCAAGGGCGTCGAGGGGAAGGACCGGGCTCGCCAGCCGGGTCGGACGGCGCCGGCCGAGCAGCCCGCTCCGGTCCGGCCGACCGGCCGGTCCATGATCAGGAAGCCGGCCGGGCCGCTTCCTGATCTTCGTTCGCTGCCGGCCTGGGGGATCATGATGGACCGGGGCCGCTATCTCGATTTCTCTGCCACGGTGTGGAATGCGGGGCCGTCGCCGCTCGTGGTGGACGGCTTCCGGCAGGACCGCAACGAGGACCTGATGGACGCGTACCAGTACTTCTTCAACGGTTCCGGTCAGCAGATCGGCCACCGTCAGGTCGGCACCATGGAATGGGATGCGCGGGACGGCCACGAGCACTGGCACTTCACCGACTTCGCGCGCTACCGGTTGCTGGACGAGAACAAGAAGGTCGTCCTGCGCAGCCAGAAGGAGGCGTTCTGCCTGGCCAACACCGACGCGATCGACTACACGCTCAAGGGTGCGGACTGGAAGCCCGAGAACACCGACCTGCACACCGCCTGCGGCGACCGCTCGTCGATCGGGATCCGTGAGGTGCTGGCCAGCGGTTCCGGCGACACCTACGTCCAGTCGCTGCCCGGCCAGTCCTTCGACCTCAAGGGCCTGAAGAACGGCGTCTACTACATCGAGGTGACGGCGAACCCGGACCGGAAGCTGGTCGAGACCAGCACCGGCAACAACACCACGTACCGCAAGGTGACCATCGGCGGTACGAACGGCCACCGGACCGTGAAGGTGGCCAAGATCGGCGTGATCACCGAGCCGCCGCCGGACGGCGAGGAGCACTGATCAGGTACGGCCGCCCCCGCCGGTCGCCGGGTCAGGCGGCCGGCGCCGGGCCGGTCAGGTAGCGCTGCAGCACCGGCCCGATCCAGGCCACCAGCTGCTCGGTGTCCGCCGTGACCAGGCCAGGCGCCCGGATGGCGTACCGGCCGATGGCCAGTCCGACCAACTGGCTGGTGGCGAGCGCGGCCCGCAGCTCGGGCTGGTCCACGCCCAGTTCCCGGGTCAGCCGGCCCAGCATCTCCTCGGCCACGAAGGTACGGACGAAGGTGGCGGCCTGGTCGGATTCGATCGCGGACCTGATCACGCCGAGCGCCGGCGTGGGCTGCCCGCTCGCGCCGAACAGCTGCAGCATCGTCGTGGCCAGTCGGCGCCCGACGGTACGGCGCGGGCCGTTCAGCGCGACCGGCACGACGTCCTCGGGCCGCAGCACCGACCGCATCACCACGCCGAAGAGTTCCTCCTTGGATCCGTAGAAACGGCGGACCAGGGCCGGATCGACGCCGGCCTCGGCCGCGACCCGGCGCAGGCTGGTGCCCTGGTAGCCCCGCTCGGCGAACAGGGCCGTGGCTGCCGTCACGATCTCGGCACGGGTGGTCGGCCGCCCCGGCCGTCGGCCGGTCCTCGGGCTCGTCGTCATTCCCCCAGAATAGGAATAAAGTCCCCAGGTGGGGACTTTATCCACGCAAGGGTGGAGGTGGCGTCGGCATGCTGTACGGACGGGCGGAGGAGCTGGCTCGGATCGCCGGGCTGCTGGCCGACGCGCGGAACGGCCGGAGCGGCGCCCTGGTGGTTCGCGGCGAGGCCGGGGCCGGCAAGACCGCGTTGATCAACCACGCCGCCGCGACGGACGGGGTGCGGCTGCTCCGGGCCACCGCCGTCGACACCGAGTCGGACCTGCCGTACTCCGGCCTGCATCTGCTGCTCCGGGGACACCTGGACGGCCTCGACGCCGGGCCGGACGGCCAGACCGCCGCACTGCGGAACGCGCTCGGGCTGGGGCCGCCGTCCGGGCGGGACACCGCCGACCGGTTCCTGGTCGGGCTCGCCGTCCTCACCCTGCTCGCCCGGCTGGCCGAGGACCGGCCGCTGCTCTGCCTGGTCGACGACGCCCACTGGCTCGATCACGACTCGGCCGAAGCCCTGCTGTTCGCCGGCCGCAGGCTGGAGTCCGAGGGCGTCGTGATCATCTTCGCGGCCCGGGACGACGACCGGCCGTTCCCCGCGACCGGCCTCGCCGAGCTGCGCCTGGCGCGGCTGGACGACGCCCTGGCCGACCGGCTCATCGCGGACCGGTCGCCCGACCTGGCGGCCGCCGTCCGGCCGGCGATCATCCGGCAGGCGCAGGGCAATCCGCTGGCGTTGGTCGAACTGGCCTCGACGCTCACCCCGGAACAGCAGTCGGGCGAGTCGCCGGTCCTCCCGGTCGGCACGCTGCCGGTGACCGACCGGGTCCGGCGGAGCTTCCGGGACCGGCTGAACCTGCTGCCGGAGTCCACCCGCCGGCTGCTCGGGCTGGCCGCCGCGGACGCCGGCGAGCTCGACCTGGTGCTGGCCGCCGGCCGGAGCCTGGACCTCACGCTGGCCGCGGTCGATCCGGCCGAGTCCGCCGGCCTGGTACGGATCGAGGACGGGCGGGTCGTCTTCCGGCATCCGCTGCTGCGGGCGGTGGCGTACCGCGAACTGCCGGAGGCGGCCCGGCTCTCCGTGCACCGCGCCCTCGCAACGGAGTTCGCCGAGCGACGCGACCCGGTGCGGCAGGCCTGGCACCTGGCTGCGGCGGCGATCGGTCCGGACGATGCCGCGGCCGAGGCCCTGGAGCGCAGCGCCCGGCGGATCCGGTCCCGCGGCGGCTATGCGGCCGAGTCGGTGGCGTACGAGCGTGCCGCGCGCCTCAGCAGCGACCCGGCCGAACGGGGCCGTCGGCTCGCCGCGGCCGCCTTCGCCGCCGCCGACGCGGGCCAGCGCCAGCGGGTGTCCCAGTTGGCCGGCCGGGCCCGTGATCAACTGGTCGACCCGCTGGCCCGGGCTCGGCTGGCCGAGGCCGAGGCCCGGATCGCCGCCGCACACGGGGACGCGGCGCGGGCCCACGTCGCGCTGGCGTACGCGGCCGCCGCAACCGCCGAATCGGGCGATCAGGTCGGCGCCGTCGCCCTGTCCTTCGACGCGGCGACCACCGCCTGGCTGGCCGGTGATCTTGCGGCCGTCGCCGAGATCGCCCGGCACAGTACGGAAGCGGCGGCCGAGGGCGCCCGCGGACCGCTGTGGCGGGCGACCGTCGGGCTCGGCCACCTGGCCGCCGACGACGCGGCGGACGGACTGCCCTGGCTCGGGGCGTTGATCGACGGCGTCCGGTCCGCGCGGCGGACCGGCGGGCTGCAGCAACGGGCCCAGTTGGCCATCTGGGATCTCCTGGTGGGTGACGACGACGCCGCGTACTCGACCGCTGTTGATCTTGAACGGGACGCCCGGGACCGCGGGGCGATCGGCGTACTGCCGGCCGCCCTGACCCTGGTCACGCGGGCGCAGCTCTTCCGCGGCCGGCATCGGGAGGCGTGGGCCAGCGCGGCCGAGGGGCTGCGGATCGCCCGCGACACGGACCAGCAGCAGGCGGTCGCGCTGCTCACCGGCACGCAGGCGTACCTGGCCGCGATCGAGGGCGATCAGCCGCGAGTACGTGAGCTGGCCGCCCGGCTGGCCACCGCCAGGGATGCCGGGTCACTCGGGATGCTCGCGGTGTCGGAGGACCTGCTCGATCTCGCCCTCGGCCGGCCCGAGGCGGTGGTACGGCGGGCCCGCGAATTCGATCATGACGCGCCGGTGGCCCGGACCATGATGCTGATCCACCGGATGCCCGACCTGGTCGAGGCGGCGGTGCAGGCGGATGATCATGATCTTGCCCGGGCGTTCGACCGGCGCATCCAGGCCTGGGCGCCGCTCACCGGCCAGGCCTGGTCGGCGGCCGTGGCCGCCCGCTGTGCCGCCTTGATCAACCCGGCCTCCGCCGATGATCATTTCGCGCGGGCGGTCCGGCTGCACCTGGCCGGCGGCCGGCCGTTCGAACGGGCCCGGACCGAGTTGCTGTACGGGGAATGGCTGCGCCGGGCTCGGCGCCGGGCCGAGGCGGCACCACTGCTCGAGTCCGCGCTGGAACACTTCGACCGGATGGGTGCCCGGCCCTGGGCGGACCGGGCCGGCAGTGAGCTGCGGGCCGCCGGCCGGCGTCGACCGGCGACGGCCGAGTCTCCGGCGGCCGACCTCGGTCAGCTCACTGCGCAGGAACTGCAGGTGGTCCGGATGGCCGCGCAGGGCCTCACCAACAAGGCGATCGGAGCCCGATTGTTCCTCAGCCATCGAACGGTCGCTTACCATCTGCACAAGGCCTTTCCCAAGCTCGGCGTCGCGAGCCGCGGTGAGCTGGCCGCCCTCTCCCTGGCCGATCAGGGCGCGTAGTGGACGGTCTCGGCCACCGTCTCGGAGGCCCGGTTGATCATGACCTCGCCATGCAGCAGCGATTCCTCGACGACACCGAACCGCTCGCCGAGATCGCGCTGCAGGTCGGCCACCACCCGCGCCGCCTTGCGGAACAGTTCCTCGTCGGGGAACACGGTGATCGTCACGGCGGTGCCCTCGCCGGTGTCGATCGCCGTGTAGGCGACCGCCTGCACGAGCTCGGGGATCCGGTCGGCGAACTCCTGCTCGACGACCTTGGTCATCTCCTCGACCGTTCCGCTGCCGATCCGGTAGTGCCTGATGGCTGTGTACATGCTCGTGACTCCTCTGCCGTTGATCTTGGTTGACAGATCCGACTGTAGGAAGCCCGGCGGCACCACCGAATCCGTCAGTCGACCGGTCCGCTGTCGTCGAGCAGCAGCGCGGCGATCGTGGTCGGCACGGCGGCCATCAGGTCGTGCGGCCCGTCGACCCCGACCGTGCGGTACCCGAGCGCCCGGCCGAACTCGTCGAACGGGTAGGTCTGGGGCCGGCAGTAGATCGCCGTACCGGGGATGGCGTCGACCGCACCGGAGAGCCGGCTCGGTTCGGTGAACGAGCGCAGCGGCTCGGGCCGGAGCCGCGCGATGTCGGCCGGCTCGGTCAGCCCGAAGAGCTTCGGGCTGGGGACCGGAATCAGCCGAGGATCGTCGTTCCGCTCGGCCAGCGCCAGGATCGCGGTACGGAAGGTGTCGGGCGCGAGATCGAACAGGCTGGCCCCGTCCGGGCCGGCCCAACCGTCGATCAGGACCAGGCGGCGAATCCGGTCCGGGAACCGGTCGGCCGCCTGCCGGACCACCAGACCGCCGTAGCTGTGGCCGACCAGGACGACGTCGCCGTCGGTCCGGCGCACGGTGTCGACGACCTGGTCCGCGTGCCGGCCGAGGCCGGCCTCCGGATCGGGGCTGAGGTCGGTGGTGTGGACCTCGGCACCGCCTTGCCGCAACAGCGGCGCGACCCGTTGCCAGCCCCAGCTGCCGTACCAGGCGCCATGGACGAGAACAAAGTTGATCATGGAACCATTCAACGCCATCGGAGCGGGAGCGCATCCGTCAGGTCACCGGTCAAGTGACCGATGCGGGCGTCCCGTCGCGGCGCCTAGCGTCCAGGGCAACCAGAACGGAAGGGAGACCCTCATGGTGGATTTGCCGAGCAGCCCGCTCGCCGAGATCGATGCCGAGTTCGAGCGGGTGGCGTTGGAGACCGGCGGCCTGACCTTCGCGCAGACCGCGACGTCGGCGCGGGAGAAGTTGCTCCAGGTCACGGCTCACGACGTCTGCCTCGCGAACCTCGGGCTCGCGTACCGGATGCACGTCCTGGCCGGCGGGGCGAACGGAATCGGCTATGCCGATCAGTTGGCCCTGATCCGGTTCGTCGCCCCCTACGCCGGCTATCCGGCCGCGGCGAGCGCGATGCTCGCCCTGCGCCAGCACACGGAGCAGCTCGGCCGGGAGACGCCGAACGACCTCGAGGCCGAGACCGTCGAGCCCGAGCACACGCCGAACTGGCCGATCGCCGACGCGTGGCTGGCGGAGTTCGTCGACTCCCGGCTCCGTCGGGCCTGGGCCGAAGCCCGCCTTTCGGTACGGGAGCGGGCCTTCGTCGCGCTGACCGCGTTGATCACGCTCGGGGAACTGGGCGAACCGTTCGACCGGCACCTCGACCTCGCCCTGCAGGTCGCCGACCAGGCCGCGGTCCGCAGCGCCGTCCGGTTCACCGCCGAACTCGGCGTGACCCGGGCCGGCAACGCGCTGCAGCGACTGGACCGCTACCTCTCGGAATCGCGCCGGTGAATCCGGTCGGGCGACGGACGATGATCACGGTGGTCGGCGGCGGGCTGGCCGGGCTGACGGCCGCCGTCGCCTGTGCGGAAGCGGGCGCCCGGGTGACCCTGCACGAGGCGCACCGCACCCTGGGCGGACGGGGCCGGGCCACGCCCGCGCCGTACGTCGCCCATGAGGGTGCGCACGTCTTCTACGCCGACGGTCCGCACTGGCGGTGGCTGGTCCGGCGCGGGCTGACCGGTCCGCTCGGCCGACCGTCGGTACGGGACTCGATCAAGATCAGCTTCCTGCTGGACGGGCGGCTGCATCGCCTGCCACCGCAGGGATTCCTCCGGATGATGCTGCTCGACCGGGGCCGGGACGCACCCGTCGATCGTGACTTCTTCAGCTGGGCATCGGCGCGGTACGGCGAGCGCACCGCCCGGATCGCGGCGAACGCGATCAGCGTGGTGACGTTCGACGCCGACACCGGCAGACTGTCGGCCGCCTTCGTCTGGGAGCTGCTGCGCCGGGTCTTCGCGACCAAGCCGCCCGCGGTCCGCTGGGTGATCGGCGGCTGGCAGGCGGTGATCGGACGCCTGGCGGACCGGGCCCGCGCACTCGGGGTACGGATCGAGCTCGGCTCCCGAATCACGGAGCTGTCCGGCGGGCCGACGATCGTCGCGACCGAGCTGGCCTCGGCCCGGCGGCTGCTCGGTGACGACACCCTGCACTGGGAGAGCGGCGACTGCGTCCTGTTGGACCTGGCGGTCCGCGCCGACCCGCGGGATCGCTTCCTCTGTTGGGATCTGGACGACGGTGGGTTCCACGAGAGCTACTCGATGCAGGACCCGACCGTCGCGCCGGCCGGTGAGTCGCTCTTCCAGCTCGACCTCCCGGTGCGGGCGGGGGAGGGCAGAGCGGCCGCGCAGCAGCGGCTGGCGGCCTTCGCCGACCACACGGTGCCCGGCTGGCGGGAGCGCGTGACCTGGCAACGCACCGGCTCGGCCAAGGGCCGCACCGGAGCGCTGGACCTGCCGGGGGCCGGACCTGGCGCGACCGGCCGGCGATCGACCGCGGCGACGGGGTCTTCCTGGCCGGCGACCTGGTCGCCGCACCGGGCATGCGCGGCGAGATCTCCGTGAACAGTGCGCTGCTGGCCGCCGACGCGGCGCTGACCACCATGATCAAATCCGGCCGGCGTTGATCGACCTGGCACGCGATCGGCCGCTGTCGGCGGTCGTGTCGCGCGGCGGGCGTGCGCCGCGGCGAGTACTGTCAGTCGCGTGCGTATCCAAGGATCCGCGCCTGTTTCTGCGGCTGCGGTGCTACTCGTCGGGTTGTCCCTGGTTCTCGGTGCCTGTGGTGGGGCTCCGCCGACCACTACGACGTCGTCGGAGCGGCCCCGGGTCGATGCCGCCGTCGCCCCGTTGGCCGCGCCGCGCGCCGCGGCAGCGACGAGACCGGCTCCGAAGGTCGCCGCCAAACCGGCCCGGCGGGCGGTCGACTGCAAGAAGCTGAAGTGCATCGCGCTCACGTACGACGACGGGCCGAGCCCGCGGACGACGCCCAAGTTGATCAAGCTCCTGAAGAAGTACAAGGCGAAGGCGACGTTCTTCCAGCTCGGCCGGCTCGCCCGGAGGCATCCGAAGCTGGTCCGGAAGATCCACAAGATCGGTTCCGAGGTGGCGAACCACTCGTGGGACCACGACTCGCTGGACCGCAAGTCGGTCAAGGGTGCGTACCAGGATCTCAAGCGGGCCTCGGCGGCGATCGAGAGAAGCTGCGGTTGCCGGGTGCGGCTGATGCGTCCGCCGTACGGTGCGACGGATCGGGGCGTGGACAAGGCGGCCAAGAAGCTCGGCGTGGCCGAGATCCTCTGGGACGTCGACACGCTCGACTGGTCCAGCCGCGATGCGCGCAAGATCAAGCGCAAGGTGCTGCGGGGCGCGGGCCGGAACCGGATCGTGCTGATGCACGACATCCACCGGTCCACGATCGCCGCCCAGCGGGACATCATCAAGGGCCTGCAGAAGCGGGGCTACACACTGGTCACGGTCAGCGAACTGCTCGGCAAGCCCAAGGCCGGCAAGCGGTACCCCAAGTCCTGGCGATGATCAACTGAGCCGCTCGGCGGTCTCCAGCCACTCCAGTTCCAGCGTGTCCCGTTCGGCGGTCACGCCGTCCAGGTCGCGCTGCAGTTCGGCCAGCCGCTGGTAGTCGGCCGCCGCCTCCGCCATCTGATCATGAAGCTTGCCGATCGCCGTCTCGGTCCGCTGCAGCCGCTGCTCGATCCGGGCCAGGTCCTTCTTCGTCTGCCGTTCCTCGGCCGCGGAGATCCGCGGGACCGGGGCGGCGTCCGGCTCCGGCTGTGCGGTGGCCGCGGTCGCCGGGGCGGCCCGTCGATGATCAAGGTACTGGTCGATCCCGCCCGGCAGCAGGACGCAGCGGCCGTCACCCATCAGGGCGTACGTCACGTCGCAGACCCGCTCCAGGAAGTAGCGATCATGGGTGACCACGATCAACGTCCCCGGCCAGTGATCAAGATAGTCCTCGATCACCGTCAGGGTGTCGATGTCGAGATCGTTGGTCGGCTCGTCGAGCAGCAGCACGTTCGGCTCGGCCAGCAGGATCCGGAGGAACTGCAGCCGCCGCCGCTCGCCGCCGGACAGCTCGCCGACCCGGGCCATCAGCTTGTCGCCGGTGAAACCGAAGTCCTCCAGCAGCGAGGTCGCACTGACCTCGCGGCCGGTGGCGAGCTGGGTGACGTTGGCGCTGACCGAGTCCCGGACCCGGTCGTCCTCGGGCAGTTCGCCGACGGTCTGGCTGAGCTGGCCGAGCTGAACCGTACGGCCGCGCTTGATCGTGCCCGCGTCCGGTTCCCGTTCCCCGGCGAGCAGCCGGAGCAGGGTCGTCTTGCCGGCGCCGTTGATCCCGATCAGGCCGATCCGCATGCCGGGGCCGATCGACCAGTCGAGGTTCTTGATCAACTCGCGGTCGCCGACCCGGAGCTCGATCCGGTGCAGGTCGAACACGTCCTTGCCCAGCCGGCTGGTGGACATCCGGCGCAGCTCCACGGTGTCCCGCGGCGGCGGTTCGTCCTCGATCAGCGCCGTCGCGGCCTCGGTCCGGAACCTCGGCTTCGACGTCCGGGCCGGAGCGCCGCGGCGCAGCCAGGCCAACTCCTTGCGCAGCAGGTTGGCCCGCCGCGACTCGATCTGGGCCGCCTGCCGGGAGCGTTCGGCCCGGGCCAGCACGTACGCCGCATAGCCGCCGTCGTAGCCGTCCACGATGCCGTCGTGGACCTCCCAGATGCGGGTACAGATCGCGTCCAGGAACCAGCGGTCGTGGCTCACCACGAGCATCGCGGTGCGGCCCTGTTGCAGGGCACGGAGATGCTCGGCCAGCCAGGCGACCGCTTCGACGTCGAGATGGTTGGTCGGCTCGTCGAGCACCAGCAGGTCGTGGCCCGCCAGCATCAGCCGGACCAGCGCGGTGCGTCGCCGTTCGCCGCCGCTCAGGGTCGCGATCCGGGCGTCGAGATCGACGTCGCCGAGCAGGTGCTGGACGATCGACCGGGTGTTCGGGTCGGCCGCCCAGACATGATCATCGGCGCCACCGACGATCACGGACCGTACGGTCTCGTCGGGCGCGAAGTCGTCGGTCTGGTGCAGGTAGCCGATCGAGGCGCCGCCGGACCGGGTGACCCGGCCGTCGTCCGGTTCCAGGGTGCCGGTGAGGATGCGCAACAGCGTGGTCTTGCCGTCGCCGTTGCGGCCGACGACGCCGATCACGTCGCCGCGGTCCAGGCCGAGGCTCACTTCGTCGAGCAGGGTCCGGGTGCCGAAGGCGATGCTGATCCGCTCGGCGTTGAGCAGGTTGCTCACGATTCGGCACCGCCGAGATTGGCCGCGCGGTCGGTGCGCTCCCCGGCCGTGACCAGGCCGCTCTCGTACGCGACGACGACGAGCTGGGCCCGGTCCCGAACCCCGAGCTTGCTGAGCAGCCGGCTGACGTACGTCCGCGCGGTCGCCGGGCTGATGAACAGGACGGCACCGACCTCGTCGTTGGACCGGCCGCGGCCGACCTCGGCCAGCACCTCGCGTTCCCGGTCGGTGAGCTCGGCGACCAGCTCCGGCCGCGCCTTCGGTGACCTGGCCCGGGCGATCTCGGCCAGCACCTGGCCGGTGACCGCCGGCGCCAGCAGCGCCGACCCGGTGGCAACCAGGCGGACCGAGCGGCGCAGCTCGTCGGGCTCGACGTCCTTGAGCAGGAAGCCGGCGGCGCCGGCCCGGATCGCGCCGAGGACGTGCTCGTCCTCGTCGAAGGTGGTCAAGATCACCACCTGGGTCCCGTTCAGCTCCGGATCGGCCGTGATCATGGTCGTCGCCTCGATGCCATCCAGCACCGGCATCCTGATGTCCATCAGGGCGACGTCCGGCCGGGTCCGGCGGATCAGCGCGATGCCGTCCTTGCCGTTGCTCGCCTCACCGACCACGGAGATCTCCGGATCTCTGTCCAGCAAGGAGATCAGCCCGGTCCGGACCAGGGCCTGATCGTCCACGACGGCGACGGTGATCATGGTCCCTCCTCGTCCAGGGGCAGTGCTGCGGAAACGGTGGTGCCGGCGGACTCGGATCGTACACCGAGGGTGCCGCCGAGGGCCGCGGCACGTTCGGCCATCCCGCGGATCCCCTGTCCCGACCGGAAACTTCGGCCGGCCTGGGATTCGCCGGCGCCGATCCCGTCGTCGGTGACCTCGATCCGCAGCACCGGCCCGTCGGCGTGGACGTCGATCGTGACGTGCCGGGCCGCGGCGTGCTTGATCACGTTGGTGGTCGCCTCCTGGACGATCCGGTACGCCACCGCGGACACCCCGCCGGGCAGTTCCGGCGCCGAGATCCGTTGGGTGACGTCGATTCCGGCCTCGCGCAGGGTGCCGACGATCCGGTCCAGCTCGGCCAGCGTGGCCTCCGGCGCCGTCGGTACGGGCTCGTCGGTCCGCCGCAGCACCTTGACCGTGCCGCGCAGCTGGCGCAGGGCCTCGGACGCCGCCCGGCGGACGTTGCGCAGGGAACCGCGGGCGCTCTCGGGATCGTCGGCGACCGCCTCCTCGGCCGAGGCGGCGTGCAGCGCGATCACCGACAGGCTGTGGCCCAGGTCGTCGTGCAGTTCCCGGGACAGGGCCAGGCGTTCCTCGGCCCGCTCCCGTTCCGCCTGGATCCGGGCGTCTCGTTCCCTCAGGTCACCGAGTCGGCGGAGCTCCCGGCGGGACCGGACGCCGTCGCCGAGGGCGATCGCCGCGGCCATCAGCGCCGCGGTCGACAACAGCTCGAATCCCAGCAGGGCAACGGGATTCACGCCCTCCTGGAGCTGGAACACGATGGACAGCACGATCATGGCCAGCCCGGTCAGAGCGGCGGCCAGGGTCAGTCCCTTCTCGGCGGCCGAGAAGAGTGCGGCGCCCATCGGCAGGGCGAGTCCGATCGCCGGGTAGTCCAGTGTGTAGTAGGCGCACATACCCAGAGCCGTGATGATCAACACGGGCAGCGGGAACCGGCGCCGGAACATCAGCAGCGCACCGAAGAAGACCGCGAACAGATAGGCGCCGACGGTCGGGCCGGTGGGGCTGGTCAGGTTGGTGGCCACCCCGATCGCGATGACGATCACGACCGCCGCCCCGAGCAGGGCGTCCAGCACCGGCGCAGGCACCTCGGCGGCGCCGCGACGGACGGCATCCTCGGGCGCGTTCACGGGCCGAGTCTAGTGTCGGGCGACCCTACGGTCGGCTCTGCCGGCTCCGGTACGTGAGCAGCCCTTCGACGCCACGCAGGAAGGTCTCGCCGATCGGCCGCGGATCGGTCAGGCAGCCGGCCGCCATGGCGCCGTCGCGCAGCATCACGAAGTGCCGGGCCGCGGGCTCGGCGTCGATCTTCCCGATCCCGGAGAAGAGCTCCGTCATCGTGGACAGGAACCACTCCCGGTGCTCCAGCACGGCCCGGTGCACCGGATGGTCCGGATCGGGGTACTCGGCCGCGGCGTTGAGGAACGCACAACCGCGGAAGCCGGGCCGGCCGAGGTCGTCGGCGATCGACCGGCCCACGGCCCGGATGACCTCTGCGGCCTTGGTCTGCTCGGCCCTAATCGCCTCCAGCCGGGCCCGGAGCGCCTCGTCGGCTCCGGTCAGGTACGCGACGAGGAGGTCGTCCTTGCTGCGGAAGTGCCGGTAGAGGGTGGCCCGGGTGACCTGCGCCTCGGCGATCACCCGGTCGACGCCGACGGCATGCAGTCCCTCGGCGTAAAAGAGCTCGGATGCCTTGTTCAGTAGCCGATCCCGTGCCTCCGACATCCGGTCCTCCTTCTCGGTGGTGGCGAGATCGAGGCTAGCAGACAGAACGGTCGGTCTTGACATCTCTTCGGATTGCGAGGCATGCTCAGGTGTACCGATCGTTCTGTCTCTCTGGTGGTGATCGGCCACCTCCTGCGAAAGGGATTGTGATGTCCAGTTCCACCGACACCATCGACGGCCGCGACGCCGCCGTCGCGGCCGGCTCCGCCAAGGCACTGCGCAACCTGTACTACGTCCGCTTCGGCTTCGCGGCGGTGTGGGCGGTCCTGGTGTTCGCCTCGGCCCAGGCGATCAGTCCCGCGACGATCGCGATGCTGGTGATCTATCCGCTGTTCGATGTCGCGGCCGCCGTGATCGATTTCCGTACCTCCGGTGCGGCCCGGCCCCGCCTTCCGCTCTACCTCAACATGGCGCTGAGCCTGCTCACCGCGGTCGGGCTGGCGCTCGTGGTGACCTCCGGAATCCCTGCCGTGCTTCGGGTCTGGGGTGTCTGGGCGATCACCGCTGGGATCGTCCAGGTGATCGTCGCGGTCCGGCGCTACCGGCTTGGTGGCCAGTGGGCGATGATCTTCAGCGGCGGCATCTCCGTTCTGGCCGGCACCAGCTTCATCCTGATGGCCGGCGGGCCGAACGCGTCCCTCACCACCGTCGCCGGGTACGCGACGCTCGGCGGGATCTTCTTCCTGATCTCCGCGATCCGGCTGCACCGCCTGGCGGCGCGCGGACGGTGAGCCGGCCTCCCGGCCAGAGGCCGATACGACCATGGTCTTGGATTGCCCGGCGGCCGTCCGGCTCCGGTCTCCGGGTGGCTCCGATCGGTTTCCTCGACCCGCCTGGCCACGAAAACTGAGGCCGTGGACCTTCAACCGATTCATGACGGCGGCGCCGGGCTGACCAAACGCGTCGGTGACCGGGAACGCTCCGATGTCTGTGACGAACTCGCCGCGCACTTCGCCGCGGGCCGGCTGACCGGCGAGGAACTGGACGATCGGCTGGCCCGAGCGATGCGGGCCCAGACCGTCGTCGACCTGATCGAGCTGGTCTCCGATCTGCCGCGTCGGGCTCCGACGGCGCCGGCACCCCATCCGGGCACCGCGCCCGGCCCCAATCCGGACCGGACCCTGGCCTGGAACGGCTTCGACGTCATCTGCCTGCTGCTGCTCATCGGCGGGCTGATGGTGTCGGGACTGCTGCTCCTGGTGGCCGGGGCCTGGCAGCCGGCCGCCTTCGTGGCGGCGTTGGTCGGGGGCACCGCGGCGGCAGTCGGCGGGGCCGCCGCGATGCACCTCGGCCACCGGGCGATGGCCCGGCACGACCAGCGGATCGCCTCCCGGCGGTGACCCGGCCGGACCGCGGGGCGGCGGTCCGGGCAGGCCGGTTAGTGGATTGTCGGCCCGGCTTGTCACCATGTCCGGGTGAGTAACGAGGCGAGCCTGCCGGAGACGCGGGGCCGGGGCAGGCTGGCGGCCCTCATCATCAGTCAGATCCTGGCCGGAGTCGGGGTGGCCAGCGGCATCGCGGTCGGCGGTCTGCTGGCCGAACAGCTGTCCGGCACGGTCGCCCTGGCCGGGTTCGCGCAGACCTCGTCGGTGCTGGGTGCCGGGCTGTGGGCGATCCCGCTGGCGCGGCTGGCCGGTCGCCGCGGCCGGCGCTGGGGCCTGGCCGCCGGCTACCTCCTGGCGCTGGCCGGGACCGGCCTGGTCTTCCTCGCTGCGGCGGTTCAGTTCGTACCCCTGCTCTTCGTCGGTACGGCAGCGTTCGGCGCCGCCACCGCCGCCGGTCTGCAGGCCAGGTTCGCGGCGGCGGAGGTGGTCAGCCTCCGCTACCGGGCCCGGGCGCTCTCGGTCGTGATGTGGGCGACGACGCTCGGCTCGGTGGCCGGGCCCAACCTGTCCGAGGTCGGCAGCCGGCTCGGCCGGTCCCTCGGGATCGAGCCGCTGACGGGGCCGTACCTCTTCTCCTTGATCGCCTTCGCCGGTGCGGCCGTCGTGCTCTCGGTCGGTCTGGCGGGCCGCGGGCCGGCCGAAGTTGATCATGATCCGAGCCGTCCGGCGCAGCGGCCGACCGGCCTGGTCCGGGCGATCCGGAACGGTCTGCAGGATCCGCGGACCCGGCTGGCGATCGTCGCCGTGATCTGCTCGCACACGATCATGGTCGGCGTGATGGTGATGACGCCGCTGCACATGACCCATCACGGGATGACGCTCGACCTGGTCGGAGTCGTTCTGAGCATCCACATCTTCGGCATGTACGGCGCGAGTCCGATCATGGGCTGGCTGACCGACCGGCTCGGCGGTGCCGCCGTGATCGGGATCGGCGTGATCATCTTCGCCGGGGCTCTGGTGCTCGGCGGGTTCGCCGACACGACCAGCGGTCCGATCATCTCGCTGGCGCTCGGGCTGCTCGGGCTCGGCTGGTCGGCCGGCATGATCGGCGGTTCGTCGCTGCTCGCGGCGTCGGTCTCGGACCAGAACCGAGTCTCCCTGCAGGGCGGTACGGATGCGCTGATGAGCCTGTCCGCCGCCGGGTCGTCCGCCTTGTCCGGGCTCGTGATGGGCCTGGCCGGGTTCCCTGCGCTCAACCTGATCGCCGCCGTCGTTGCGGTGCCGATGGCAGTGCTGGCGCTGCGCGGGATGCTCGCCCGGAGAGCGGCCGCGGACAGCTGATCCCGCCTCCGGGTCGGATCGGTGCATGAACGCGGTGTCTCAGGTCATGGCCGCTCGGAGGCCGTACGACCTAGCGTTGATCATGAACTTGATCACGAGCCCAGGGGAGGGTTCATGTCGTACGCCAGCACTGTCCCGATCGACGGCGAGCTTCCGGCGCCCTATCCGGAGGACCTCTATCGGTTCGACCAGCCGGGCCGGGTGGCGGAGAGTGTTGATCAACTGACCGAGGCCGACTTCGCCCAGTTCGACGAACTCGGCTATCTGGCCGTACGGCAGCTGCTGACGCCCGACGAGGTGGCCGGCGTGCTGGCCGCCATGGCCGCGGTCCTGGTCCGGCCGGGCGAGGCGATGATCGAGTACGAGGCGTGGGCCGCCGACCGGGTCGAGGCCGCTTCGGGCGACGAGCGGATGGACCTGATCCGGAAGTTCATGTGGTTCGTCCAGGAGGACGACCGGCTGACCGCGCTGGCGAAGAACGACCGGATCCTGTCCATCGTCCGCCGCCTCTGCGGCAGCGAGGACATCACGATGATGCAGGACATGGCACTGCTGAAGCCCCCCGGCGGCGGCCGGGAGAAGCCCTGGCACCAGGACAACGCCTTCTTCGCCCTCGAGCCGGGCACCCCGATCGTCGGAGTCTGGCTGGCCCTCGACCCGGCGACGCCCGAGAACGGCTGCATGCACGTCATGCCCGGCACCCATCGCGAAGGCCCGGTGGTCCACTTCCGCCGCCGGGACTGGCAGCTCTGCGACGAGGACGTCGACCGTGGCCGCGACACCATGATCCCGCTCCCGCCCGGCGGCGCCCTGTTCTTCCACGGCCTGCTGCAACACGGCACCCCGGCCAACCGGACCGACCAGCGCCGCCGAGCCGTCCAGCTGCACTACATCCCGGTCGGCACCCCGCAGATCCCCGACCAACGCCGCCTGGACATCTTCGGCAGCGAAGGCAAAGACGTCACCTGCTGACGGGTTGCCGCCACCCGCGCCCGGTCGCCGCGGCCCCGCGCTCGGGTGCCGCCGCTCTGCGCTCCGGTCGCCGCTGGCCCGCGGCCCGGGTTGCCGACGCCCGCGGTCCTGGTTGTTGCCGCCGTGCAGGTTGCCGCCGTCCGTGCCCCGGTCTCCGCCGCCCACCCGGTCGCCGACTCGTCACTTCGGCAGCGACACACCGCCAGAACTCCTGCTTTTGTGCCCGGTCGACGGATTTGGGGTGTCAGGGTTAGCCTGACACGATGGTACGGAGGCGGGAGCGGGATGCGGAGCGGGTGGAGCGGCGGTGCTCGTTCTGCGGGAAGGGTGACGGGGAGGTGGACCGGCTGGTGGCGGGGCCGGGGGCGTACATCTGCAACGACTGTGTCGGGCTCGCCGAACAGCTGCTCGCCAAGGAGGGGGTGGCGTCGTTCATCACGGTGGACGAGTCGACCGACGAGGAGTTGCTGGCGCGGATGGTCCGGCTCGACGGGTCGCGGGAGCAGGTGGAGCGGGCGGTGCGTGATCATGTTCGGGCGTTGCGCGAGCGCAGGATCAGCTGGGAGCGGATCGGGCGGGCGCTCGGGGTGAGCCGGCAGACCGCCTGGGAGCGGTTCGCGGACGAGCGCTGACCGGTGCGTGATCATGGAACGTCCGCCTGGCGGGTGCCGGCGTTCCGCAGGTTCTGGGCGGGGCAGTCCCTGTCGTTCCTGGGTGATCAGGTCTCGGCCGTCGCGATCCCGCTGCTGGCCGTGGTGCTGCTCGACGCCACCGCGAGCCAACTGGGTCTGCTGACCGCGGCGGCGAAGGTGCCGGTCGTCGCGATCGGTCTGCTGGTGGGAGTCTGGGTCGACCGGGTACGGCGGCGACGCCTGATGATCATGGCCGACCTGGCCCGGGCCGGGCTACTGCTGACGATCCCGGTGGCGGTCGCGGCGGGCGTGGCGAGCATGCCCGTGCTCACCGTGATCGCGGTGTTGACCGCGTCGTTCGCGGTGATCGGCCAGATCGCCGGGTCGGCGTTCCTGCGCAGCGTGCTGCCGTCCGGCCGGCTGGTCGACGGCAACGCGCGGCTCACCCAGTCCGCGGCGCTGGCCCGGATCTGCGGGCCCGGCGCGGCCGGCGTGCTGGTGCAGGCGGTCACCGCGCCGGTCGCGATCCTGGCCGACGTGGTCAGCTATCTGGTCTCGGCGGTGGTGCTGGCGAGGACCCGGGTCGAGGAGGCTGCGGTTCCCGCTCCCGCCGATCGCCGCCTCGGCCGCGAGCTCCGGCAGGGGATCGCGGTGATCGTGCGCAACCCCCTGCTCCGGGCCAGCGCGGCGGCCGCCGCGACCTACAACGGCTGCCTCAGCGCGATCCTGGCGGTCGAGGTGCTCTATCTCTCCCGCGACCTCGGGTTGTCGCCGGCCGTGATCGGCCTGGTGCTCGGGGCGATCGGGCCGGGTGCGCTGCTCGGTTCGGCGCTGGCGGCCCGGATCGCCGGCCGGTACGGGATCGGCCCGACCATGATCATCGGCTTCGCGGTCGCCGGCACGGCCAACCTGGCGCTGCCGTTGGCCTTCGGGCCGGAGCCGGTCACGATCGGCATGATCATGATCGCGTCGTTCGGCAGTGGCCTGGGACAGCCGCTCTACAACGTGAACCAGTCGGCGCTGCGGCAGGCGATCGTTCCGCCCGAGCTGCAGGGGCGGGCGACCGCGACCCTGTCGGTCCTGGTCGGCTGCGCTGCGCCGCTCGGCGCGTTCCTCGGCGGGTTGGTCGCCACCGCGATCGGAACCAGGGCGCTGTTGATCATGGCCGCCGCCGGCACGGTGCTGGCCTGCCTGTGGCTGGTCTGCTCACCGGTGCGGCAGCTGATCGATCTCCCGGAGGATCAGCGGCCGCGCATCGCCTGACGGACCCCGCGGACCTGCCGCGGGTTCGTCGGCATCGGGCCCTTCGGGGCGGCGATCTTCGGCCGCACCGCGTCCAGCGCGCGGAGGCGCTGCTTGACGTCGGTGATCTGGTGCGGCTGCAGGCGCTTCGGCAGCTTCCGGATGTGGTCGGCCAGCTTGTCCAGCGGGACCTGGCCTTCCTTGTCGCCCATCTGGATGGTGGTCACCTCGACGCCGTACGCGACCCGCTCGTGCTTGCGCACCTCGCTGGCCAACAGCGCCTTCAGCCGGCCCGGCTCGCCCTCGCCGATCAGCACCAGCCCGCCCGGACCGAGGGTCCGGTGCACCACGTCGAGCTGCTTGTTGGCCGCGACGGCCGGCTCCGAGACCCACTTCTTCGGCAGCATCTGCAGCGCCACCTCGGCCGATCCGGCCTGGCCGGCGTACCGCTTGTAGGTGGCGCCCTTGGCCCGCTGGACCAGGACGATCATGGCCGCCAGCAGGCCGACCATCAGGCCGATGATGCCCAGGTAGATCGGCTGCCCGATCAGGAACCCGATCACCAGGCAGACGACGATGCCGCCGAGGAACGCGCCGCCGAGCAGGAAGGGCAGCGGCTTGTCGTACTCGTGCGTGAGTTGGTACGCACGACGGATCTGCCGGATCCGGCCCATGTCGGCCGGGTCGGTGCTGTTCTTGCGGCGTTCCTTCTCGGCCCGTTCGGCGGCCTTCGCCTGCAGCTTGGCCTCCTTGGCCGCGGCCCGCGCGCTCTTCGCGTCAGCCATCAACCCTCACCCACATTCTTTCCATGATCAACTTCACCGGGCTCATTGCGTCCGGCGGTCCATCGCCTGACGGTACAGCCTTCCGGCCCGGTACGACGAACGGACCAACGGGCCGCTCATCACGCCGGCATAGCCGAGCTGCTCGGCCTCGGCCTGCAACTCGATGAACTCCTCCGGCTTCACCCAGCGCTCCACCGGATGGTGCCGCGGGCTCGGCCGCAGGTACTGCGTGATCGTGATGATCTCCGCGCCGGCGTCGTGCAGGTCCCGCAGGGCCTCCGACACCTCGTCCCGGGTCTCGCCCATGCCCAAGATCAGATTCGACTTGGTGACCAGGCCCGCCTCGCGGGACCAGCGCAGCACGTCCAGCGACCGCTCGTACCGGAAACCGGGCCGGATCCGCTTGAAGATCCGCGGCACCGTCTCGACGTTGTGCGCGAACACCTCCGGCCGGGTGCCGAAGATCTGGCCCAGGTAGTCCCGGTTGCCGGAGAAGTCGGGGGCCAGCATCTCCACCCCGACGCCGGGATTGAGTTCGTGGATCTTGCGGATCGTCTCCGCGTAGAGCCAGGCGCCCTCGTCGGGCAGGTCGTCCCGGCAGACGCCGGTCACCGTGGCATAGCGCAGGCCCATCTTCTGCACCGACTCGGCCACCCGCAACGGCTCGGCGGCGTCGAACTCGGCCGGCTTCCCGGTGTCGATCTGGCAGAAGTCGCAGCGCCGGGTGCACTGGTCGCCGCCGATCAGGAACGTCGCCTCGCGGTCTTCCCAGCACTCGAAGATGTTCGGGCAGCCGGCTTCCTGGCAGACCGTGTGCAGGTCCTCCCGCTGCACCAGCTGGCGCAGCTCGGTGTACTCCGGGCCCATCTTCGCGGTGGTCTTGATCCACGGCGGTTTACGCTCGATCGGCACCGCGGCGTTGCGAACCTCGAGCCGCAGCATCTTCCGTCCCTCGGGTGCGATCGTCACCCGCTCAGCCTACTCGGCGAGCTGTTGGACGCCGCGGCCGAGGCTGATCGCCCAGGCTGCGGCGGCGAGCAGGATCCACAGACCCCAGGCTGGTCCGCCGGTGTTGGACTCGGTCAGGATGAACCGGTCGGACCGGGGATGTTCGACGCCCAGCCAGTCACCGCTCAGCAACAGGCCGAGCGTGCCGAGGATGAGGATCCCGGCGAGCACGTACTGCAGCAGCGGGAGCCGGCCCGGGTGCCACTGGCCGCCGATCAGCAGCAGTGCCCCGACCGCCGTGCCGATCAGGGCCAGCACGACCACCGCGGCCACGACCAGGAAGAAGCCGCGCTCCGCGGCCAGGTCCTCGGGGTCGTTCACCCGGGCCATCGCGTTGAAGAGGCCGGGCGCCGACAGCGGCTCCGGCTCGTCGTCCACGGTCCGGGTGACCGGCGCGAGCAGACCGGCCACGACCAGGCCGAGCTGGACCATGACCAGGCTGCGCAGGACCAGGCGGGTGAGTTCCCAGCGGCGCTCGTCCGGCGCCCCGATGTCGCTCACGTTCAGCCGTGACCGACCGCGAGCCCGTACCGGACCTCGGACTGGGCCGGCAGATCCGGCGCCATCGTGTACGGGGCGAACGCGAGCAACTCCTGCAGCTGGGTGACCGCGACCGCGGCGACCTCGACCAGGCTCGGCGGGTACGGCAGCTCGGCGGCCATCGACGTCACGCCGGCGTCGGCGATGCCGCACGGAATGATCTTGTCGTACGCACTCAGGTCGGGGCTCACGTTCAGCGCGAAGCCGTGCATCGTGACCCCGCCGGCGACCCGCACGCCGATCGCACCGAGCTTGCGTTCCGGCCGGCCGTCGCCCGCGGCCAGCCAGGCCCCGGACCGGCCGGGCACCCGGCCCGCGGTGAGCCCGAACTCGGCGACGGTACGGATCAGCGCCTCCTCGATCCGGCGGACGTAGTCGACCACCTTGATCGCCTCGGGCAGCTTGACGATCGGATAGCCGACCAGCTGACCCGGGCCGTGCCAGGTGATCTTGCCGCCGCGGTCGACGTCGATCACCGGAGTGCCGTCGGTGGGCCGCTCGATCGGCTCGGTCCGCTTGCCGGCCGTGTAGACGGACGCGTGCTCCAGCAGCAGCAGGGTGTCCGGCAGCCCGCCGGTCTCGACCTGCTGGCGTACCTCCTGTTGGGCCAACCACGCCTCGGAGTAGTCGATCAGCGTCGAACCGAGCCCGAGCAGGCGTACGTCCAGCGTCATGGAAACCACCCTACGCCGACCGCCGGACCAGTACGACGGCGGCGACGATCAGCCAGAGCAGCGTCGCGGCGCCGGTCCAGGCGGCGGCCCTGTTCCAATCCCGCGGACTGTCCTGGGGCACGTCGCGCGGCCCCGCCATGAAGTTCCCGATGGCTGGCCCGGACTCGACGGTGCAGGTTGCGAGGATCTCCTGGCCGCGCGGCGGGACGTCGCCCACCGTCTCCCAGAGCGGCCGCCAGGAGATGCCGTTGCGTTCCTGCCGCGGGGCGGACTCGGTCACCCTCTGCAGCGGCAGGTCGTCGATCCAGCGCATCGAGCACGCCAGGGGAGTGGCGCCGGCCTCGGTGCCGTAGATGATCAGCGGATCGCCGGTCGTGTCGAGGACCGTGACCAGGATCGTGCGGTCTTCGATCCCGGAGTCCTGGACCGGCCACAGGACACCCAGCGGCGGCACCAGCAGTCCACGGACGATCAGCAGGACGGTCGCGGCACAGCCGGCGAGCGCAACGGCCGCGACGATCGCGGTGGCCCGGCGGGGCAGGGTCGCGGCCACGGGTCAGCGGGCGAGGGCCAGGCGCAGGGTCGCCTCGATGTCGGGCCCGGAGAAGGTGAAGCCCTCGGCGAGCAGCCGGGCCGGGACGACGTTCATGTCGCCGAGCAGCTGTTCGGCCAGTTCGCCCATGCCGCGGCGGATCAGCGGCGCCGGGACCGCGAGCACCCGGGGCCGGTGCAGCAGCCTGGCCAGGGTGTCGGTGAACTCGGCGCTGGTGGTGGGTTCCGGGAGGGTGAGGTTGTACGGGCCCCGGGCGCCCGGGGTGGCAATCGCCCACTCGGCCGCGCGCAGGTAGTCGGTCAGGCTGATCATCGGGGTCCGCTGCCGGCCGTCGCCGAGCCGGGCGCCGAGTCCGAGCGACCAGGGGATCCGGGCCAGGCCGAGCAGGCCGCCGGTCCGATCCAGGACCGGGCTGGTGCGCAGGATGACGGTACGGATGCCGGCCGCTTCGGCGGGCTCGGCGGCCGCCTCCCAGGCCAGGATCAGCCGGGACAGGAAGTCCGTACCGGGCGGGCTGTCCTCGGTCGCCGCCGGGTCACCGGTCTCGGTGCCGTACCCGGAGATCCCGCTGGCCTGGAGATAGACCGACGGCTTCCGGTCCAGCCGGGCCAGCGCCTGGCTGAGCGTACGCCCGGGATCGACCCGGGACGACTGGAGCAGCCGGCGCCGACCGGCGGTCCAGGGCCGGTCGGCGATCCCGACGCCACACAAGTTGATCACCACGTCGACGCCGGCGAAGGCGCGCGGATCGACCGTGCCGGCCTCGGGGTGCCAGCGGAACTCGGTCCCGGCGATCGGGTCGGTCCGGACCAGCCGGACCACCTCGTGCCCCTGCTCGGCCAGCCGGACCCGCAGGGCGGTACCGAGGAATCCGGAAGCTCCGGCGAGCAGGTATTTCATCGGTGGGTCAGAGCCCGAACTCCGAGCCGAAGTCGCCCTCTTCCAGCCGCTCCTTGAGGGTGACCAGGAACCGGGCCGCGTCCGCGCCGTCGACGATCCGATGGTCGTACGACAGCGAGAGGTACATCATGTCGCGGACCGCGATCGTCTCGCCGAGCACCTTGTCGGTCAGCACCACCGGCCGCTTCACCAGCGCGCCGGTGCCGAGGATGGCGACCTGGGGCTGGTTGACGATCGGGGTGTCGATCAGGGCGCCGCGGCTGCCGGTGTTGGTCACCGTGAACGTACCGCCGGCGATGTCGTCCGGGCTCAGCTTGTTGCTCCGGGTCCGGTCGGCCAGGTCGGCGATCTTCTTGGCCAGGCCGGTGATGCTGAGGTCACCGGCGCTCTTGATCACCGGGACCACCAGGCCCTTGTCGGTGTCGACCGCGATCGAGACGTTCTCGGTCGCCGGGTAGGTGACGGTCTCGGCCTCGGTGTCCAGCGTCGCGTTCAGCTTCGGGTGGATCTTGAGCGCATCGACGGTGGCCTTGATCAAGAACGGCAGGTACGAGAGCTTGACGCCCTCGCGAGCCAGGAAGTCGTTCTTCACCTTGGCCCGGAGCCGGGAGATGACCGTCAGGTCGACCTCGACGACCGTGGTCAGCTGGGCCGACGTCTGCAGCGACTCGACCATCCGCTTCGCGATGATCTTGCGCAGCCGGCTCAGCTTCTCGGTCGTACCGCGCAGCGAGCTCGGCTGCACCGCGGCAGCCGGGGCGGCGGCCGGCGCTGCGGCAGCGGCCGGTGCCTCGGCGGCGGGCTTGGCCGCGGCGGCCTTCGCTGCCTCGGCGGCGGCGAGCACGTCCTGCTTGCGGATCCGGCCGCCGACACCGGTGCCGGTGATCGAACCCAGGTCGACCTGGTGCTCCGCGGCCAGCTTGCGGACCAGCGGTGTCACGTAACCGGGGCCATCGCCGGCGGACTCGGCCGTCGGAGCCGGCGCGGCCGGCGGGGCGGCGGCCGGAGCCGGAGCGGCCGGGGCCGGGGCAGCAGGAGCGGCCGGAGCGGGAGCCGCTGCCGCGGCGGGCTCGGGCTGCGGTGCCGGGGCGGCGGCCGGTGCTTCGGCTGCGGGAGCTGCGGCCGGCTCGGGAGTGGGCTCGGCAGCCGGGGCGGGCTCGGCGGCGGGTGCGGCCGGAGCCGATTCGGCGGCCGGGGCCGGCGCGGCGTCGGCGGAACCGATCACGCCGAGGACGGCGCCGACCTCGACGGTCTCGTCCTCCTTGACCCGGATCTCCAGCAGCGTCCCGGCGGTCGGGGACGGAATCTCGGTGTCGACCTTGTCGGTGGAGACCTCGAGCAGGGCCTCGTCGGCCGCGACGTTGTCGCCGACCTGCTTCAGCCAGCGGCTGACCGTACCTTCCGTCACGCTCTCGCCGAGGGCCGGCAGCGTCACCTCGGTGCCGGACGCGGCGGCGGGAGCCTCGGCGGCGGCACGGGCGGGTACCGGTTCCGGCTCGGGCTGCGGGGCCTCGGCCGGCGCGGCGGGAGCCTCGGCGGCGGGCGCCTCCTGGGCCGGAGCGGGCTCCGGCTGTGCGGGCGCGGCCTCGGCGGCGGGCTGTTCGGCGGGCGCCTGCTCGGCCGGCTGGCCGCCCGCGTCGCCGGCCGGCTGCTCGCCGGCCTCGCCGATCACCGCGAGGACGGCGCCGACCTCGACGGTCTCGTCCTCCGCGGCCTTGATCTCCAGCAGCACTCCGGCCGCCGGTGAGGGGATCTCGGTGTCGACCTTGTCGGTGGAGACCTCGAGCAACGGTTCGTCCGTCGCGACGGTGTCACCGACCTGCTTGAGCCAACGGGTGACCGTCCCCTCGGTGACGCTCTCGCCCAACGCCGGGAGGGTTACAGAAGTCGACATGATGGATTGAGACTCCTTCAGTACGGTGCTCGGTTCGGGGATCAGCCTAACGCCAGCCGACTCGGGCCGTGCCGTCGGCCGGAACCGGGTCCTCCTGCTGTCGCCAGAACTCCACAACTCGGCTGCTGGAGGCCGTAGAGCGTTCCAGCGTTCGAGCTGTGGAGTTTTCGCGACAGGCCTCAGCCGTGGACGTGCAGCGGCTTGCCGGCGAGGGCGAGGTGGGCCTCGCCGAGGGCCTCGGATTGGGTCGGGTGGGCGTGGATGGCGGCGGCGACGTCCTCCGGGTACGCCTCCCAGGTGGTGATCAACTGCGCCTCGCCGATCAGCTCGCCGACCCGCGATCCGAGCAGGTGGACGCCGACGATCGGGCCGTCCGGCGCCCGGACGAGTTTGACCAGGCCGGCGGTCTTCAGGATCTGGGAGCGGCCGTTGCCGGCCAGGTCGTAACTGATCGTGACCGCGTCGCCGTACTCGGCCCGGGCGGCTTCCTCGCCGAGGCCGACCGAGGCGACCTCCGGATCGCAGTACGTGATCCGCGGGATGTCCCGGTCCCGGACGGGCACCGGCGAACGGTCCAGCTTGCCCTCGGCCACCGCGATCTCCTCGGCGACGAAGATGCCGTGCGCGAAGCCGCGGTGGGCCAGTTGCAGGCCGGCCACCAGATCGCCGACCGCGTACGTCCTCGGCGTGCTGGCCACCAGCCGCTCCGACGTGACCACGAACCCGCGGTCCAGCTCGACGCCGGCCTCCTCGTAGCCGAGCCCGGCCGAACGGGGCCCGCGACCGACGGCGACCAGCAGCAGTTCGGCCTCGACGGCCCGGCCGGTGCTCAGGGTGACCCGGACTCCATGATCACCGGCGTCGACCTCGGCCACCGGCGCGCCGGTCAGCGCGGTGATCTTGCGTCGCCGGAACGCGCGCTCCAGGCCGGCCGACAGCTCCGGCTCCTCGTTCGGCAGCAGCCGCGGCAGTGCCTCGACGACGGTGACCTCGGTGCCGAACGACCGCCACGCGGAGGCGTACTCGACGCCGATCACGCCACCGCCGAGCACGATCGCCGACTTGGGCAGGGTGTCCAGCCGGAGCGCGTGATCACTGGTGATCACCCGGCGCCCGTCGATCTCCAGCCCGGGCAGGCTGCGTGCCTCCGAGCCGGACGCGAGCACCAGGTGGTTGCCGGTGATCACCTGATCGCCGACCTCGACCCGCGGCGGCGCGTCCGGCGCCTCGGCCGGGAGCAGCCGCCCGGTGCCGGAGATCACGGTGATGTCGCGGGACCTGATCAAGCCGGCCAGCCCCTTGTAGAGCCGGGCCACCGTCGCGTCCGCGTACGAACGGACTCCGGCCAGATCGACCCGCTCCAAGATCGTGTGGACACCGAATTCGGCGCCGTGCCGGGCCGCCTCGGCGATCTCGGCGGCATGCAGGATCGCCTTGGTCGGGATGCAGCCGCGGTGCAGACAGGTACCGCCGACCTGGTCCTTCTCGATCATGGCTACGGTCAAACCCAGCTGGGCCGCCCGCAGCGCGGTCGCGTAGCCGCCGCTTCCGGCGCCCAGCACCACAACGTCATAGTCCGCCATGGGCCTCATCCTTACACCGGCGTCACCATCGACAGGCGCAGGGCGTCTGGTGCCGGTGCGACGGTCAGCTCCAGGTGCAGAACTTCCAGTTCCCGCGTTCCTTGATCACGGTCGCGACGTAGCTTCTCGGGTCGGGCTTGGTGCTGGTGTGGAAGACCACGGACGCGGTAGCGCTGTCACCGACCACCTGGATGTCGGAGATCGAATCGACGGTCGCGGAGAACGATCCCGTGCTGTCCGACCCTTCGGTCTTCCTGAGTTCCGCGGCGACCCTGTCGCAGGCGTTCTTCGCGATCATCTCGATGTCGTTCTTGGCGGAGGCTTCGGCAAAGGAGTCGTAATACGTCTGGATCGCGTCCCGGACCTGTTCCTGATCCGACTTGAACGCGGTGCAGCCGGTCGACAGCCCGAGTGCGAGACAGAGTGGTCCGAGCAGCAACAGACGGAGTCCGGCCCTTCCGGCGCGAAGGCGCGTCGCGGGCTGCGAGGAAGTCCGGGGGTGGCCGATGGCAGGGGTTGGCGTCATGTCTCGATGCTGGCGATGACGAGCAGATCGGCGCCATGGTTTGGAGCGGTCAGGCACCGGTCATCCACCGGTCACGGTCGTCCGGCGGGCCCGATAGGGTCGATTGCCGGAGGATTTCCGCCTTACGGGAGGACACACGTGGCCGGTGAGTTCGGAGAGCTGTTGCACGAACTGCGGCAACGATCCGGGCTGACTCAGAAGGAGCTGGCGGCGAAGTCGCAGCTCAGCGAGTCCACCATCCGGCGGTACGAGAGCGGTCGGCACCAGAACCCGAGCGCCCATTCGGTTCGGCAGCTGGCTGACGTCCTGGGATCGTCGGAGGATGAGAAGGCCAGGTTCATCGCCTCGGCCACGCCGGCCCCTTCCCGGCACTCCGAGCCCGAGCCGTCCGACCAGACCACGGACTCGCACGAGCGCCGACTGCCGCACTGCCTGGGCCGACTCACCGAAGCGGCGGAGGTTCTCGCGGTTGCGGCGCGTTCACGCGCGGCCCGTGAGTACGAACACGAGGTGGCTCGAGACTTTCCGCCGGTCCACTGGCAGCCCGTGGACTCCGACGCTGAGCCGGCCGAGGTCGCCGAGATCGCGGATTTCTACGACCAGCTCCCGCAGCGGCGGCTCGTCGTGCTCGGCAAGACCGGTTCGGGCAAGACGATCGTCACCCTGCGGTTGGCACTGGACCTGCTCGGCCGGCGACGTGAGACCGACCCGATTCCGGTGGTGCTCCGGATCGGTTCGTGGGATCCCAGCCGGACCGCGTTCCGTGACTGGGTGGCCGCCGAGCTGATCGGCGACTATCCACACCTCGCGGAGACCCTGCCTGGCGAACTCACGATGGCCGCCGCACTGACCGAGGCCCAGGAGGTGCTGCCGATCCTGGACGGCTTCGACGAGATCCCGTCCGGCCTACGGGGGCCGGCGCTGCGGGTGCTCGACCAGATCAGGCTGCCGTTCGTCCTGACGAGCCGACCGGGGGAGTACGAGACGGCCACCGAGGCCACGGGAGGCCTCGCCGACGCGCACGTCATCGAGCTGTGCGACCTGACGGTCGCTGCCTGGCAGGACTACGTCCTTCCGGCCGTGGCGGAGGGGCGGCTGGCGGGAGCCGTCGCCGGGGCCATCGACACCCCGTTGCTGGTCGCTCTCGCCCGGACGATCTACCGCGACTCGCCCGGCGCCGATGCCGCGGAACTCTGCGACGAGAGCCGGTTTCCGGACCGGGCAGCGGTCGAGCGCCATCTTCAGGCGGATTTCATCGCCACCCGGTACGCCGCCGATTTCCGGCACGGCCGGCCCGGAGTGACCAGGGACTGGCCACTGGCCCGCGTCCACCGCTGGCTCGGCCAACTCGCCCTCGAGGCTCGGCAGACCAAGATCACCGACCTCGCCTGGTGGCATGTCGGCACCGGCATGAGCCTGCCTTCGCGCGCCGTCACCATCGGCGCCGTGACGGCTCTCGCCGTGATGATGATCTTCGTGCTCCTCGGCACCACGATGGTCCTGCTCACCACGGGTGCACCGTTCGTGGCGACCCTGCTCCTGGAACTGAGGGCAGGAGCCGTCAACGGGTGCGTCGCCGGGCTGACCGCCGGGCTGATCTACGGCCTCGTCCGCCGGCACCGATCGGCCGCACCCGGGCCGTCGCGCATCACGATGCGGCTCGGCCGGGACAAACCGCCGGCCGCCGTCCCCGCGCGACGAGGGCGAATCAGGACGGTGCGGGCCCTGTTCGGGGGCCTCGCGTTCGGTGCCGTGTCCGGTCTCACGCTGGCCCTGCTCGGATTGCCGGCGGCCATCGTCCTGACCTACACGCTGTCGGTCGGGGTGGTCGTCGCCGTCGCCATCGCCACGGTGGTCGCGCTCGCCTCCTGGCTCGAGTCGCCGGCCGATAGCGAATCCGGTGCGTCCCATCGCGGTTTTCTGCGCGCCAACCGTGCCACCGCCCTACTCCAGATGTTGATCACCTGGCTGGTCGGCGGGCTCATCCTCGCGCTCGGCATCGTCCCGCTCAACCACCTGCTGCTCGACCTGCTCGGCCGGCTGGCGCCGCACCTGACCCGGGGGATCTCGCTACCCCTCGATCTCGGATCCATGATCGCCATCGGCGTCACCGGAGGCGCCACCGCCGCGCTCGTCTACGGCTTCTCGCTCACCGCCTGGGGCCAGTGGATCGTGCTCGGCCGCCTGTGGCTGCCGCTGACCGGGAAGCTGCCGTGGAACCTGCCGAGCTTCCTCGACGACGCCTACCAGCGAGGTGTCCTGCGCCAGCCCGGGCCGGTCTTCCAGTTCCGGCATGAGCAACTCCTGCACCATGTCGCCGGTTCCAACCGGCCCCGGTGAATCGGCCCAGTCAGAAGAGGTTGGAGACCTGGCCGATCGGGCTGTCGGTGAGCGAGGTGGACCAGATGTCCGGCTCGTCATCCGGGTCCTGCCGGATCAGGACGGTCGCGACGCCGATCAAGATCAACAGCAGCAGGCCGGCCAGCCAGACCAACGGCACCCGGCCCTTGGTCTTCGTGGCCGCGGGTCGCTTCGGTGTCGGTCGCTCCGCATCGAAGGTGGTGCGTCCGGACCAGGACGTACCGTCCCAGTAGCGGAGCCGCTGCGGGGTGCCGTTGGGGTCGGGGTACCAGCCGGGGTCTGCCATGGCGCGGACAACGCTATCGGTCGTCGGGCGCAACCCGCCGCCGTGTCGGGGCCGCGTCGGTCCCGTGCCTGATCAGCCGCGTTCGATCAGCCGGGAGAGCACGATGATCGACTCGGTCCGCTCCACCGTGTCGTCCTCGCGGATCCGTTCCAGGGCCCGCTCCAGGTGCTGGACGTCGCGGGCCCGGACCCGCAGGATCGCGTCGGCGCCGCCGGTGATCGTGCTCGCGCTGACGATCTCCGGGATCGGCTCCCAGATCCGCAGCAGGTTCTCCGGCGAGATGATGCCCTTGCAGTAGACCTGGACGTACGCCTCGGTGCCCCAGCCCAGCGCCGCCGGATCGATCATCGCGGTGAAGCCGGCGATGGTGCCGTCGGCGACCAGGCGGTCCACCCGTCGCTTTACGGCCGGCGCGGACAGCCCGACCTCGGCCCCGATCTCGGCGAACGTCGCCCGGGCATGGCCGACTAACCGGTGAATGATCTGCTCGTCCAGTCCGTCCATGGCTCCACCGTACGACAGTCGCGCAATGGATCTCCATATCCCAGAGATTTGTGCAACGAACCAATGATCATCAGGCAATGGATGTGGATTGATTGCAGAGGCCTGCCGAACCTAGCTTTGGCTCATGACAGATCTGACCCTGGCGCCGAGCGAGGCACCAGAGCGCCGGGCCCGGCTCCGCCGGTACCTGATGACGCCGCCGGAACACTTCGCGGTGACCTATGCGATCAACCCGTGGATGGATCCCTCGGTGCCGGTGGACGCCGCCCGGGCCCTGGCGGAGTGGCGGACCCTGCGGGATACCTACCGCCGGCTCGGGCACCGGGTGGACGAACTGCCGGCGCCGGCCGGGCTGCCCGATGCCGTGTACGCGGCCAACGGGGCCCTGGTCACGCCGCGGGTCACGGTCGGCGCCCGGTTCGCGTACCCGCAGCGGGCGGCCGAGGCGGCGGTCTACGCCGACTGGCTGGAGCGGGCCGGGCTCGGGCCGGTCGCGCTGCCGGCCGAGGTCAACGAGGGGGAGGGTGACCTGCTCCTGGTCGGCTCGGTGATCTTGGCCGGCACCGGCTTCCGGACCACGCCGGCCGCGCATGCCGAGGTGGCCCGGCTGACCGGGCTCGAGGTGGTCACCCTCGAACTGGTCGACCCGCGGTTCTACCACCTGGACACCGCGCTCGCGGTCCTGGACGACGCGACGATCGCCTACCTGCCGGCGGCGTTCAGTCCGGCCAGCCGGGCCGAGTTGGAGCGGCGCTATCCGGACGCCGTGATCGCCGCCGAGGCCGACGCCGTCGTGCTGGGCCTCAACCTCGTGTCCGACGGCCGGAACGTGATCATGGCCGCGGCCGCGACCGGACTCGCCCGTGATCTTGAACTGCGCGGGTACCTCCCGGTCCCGGTGGCGATGCCCGAGCTGCTCAAGGGCGGCGGCGGGATCAAGTGCTGCACCCTCGAAATCCGCCGCGACACCGAACCAGAAGGAATGATTCCATGATCACCGTGACCGACGGAGCGGGCCTGATCGAGCAGGAGCAGCGGCACCTCGCGCACAATTACCATCCGATGCCGGTGGTGATCAGCTCCGCCGACGGGGCCTGGGTCACCGACGTGGACGGGCGGCGTTACCTGGACTGCCTGGCCGCCTATTCGGCGGTGAACTTCGGCCATCGGCACCCGGTGATCATCGACGCCGCGGTACGTCAGCTCGGCCGGGTCACGCTGACCTCGCGGGCCTTCCACACCGACCAGCTGGGCCCGTTCGCGAACCGGCTGGCCGCCTTGTGCCGCAAGGAGATGGTGCTGCCGATGAACACCGGCGCCGAAGCGGTCGAGTCCGGGATCAAGGTGGCCCGCAAGTGGGGCCACGACGTCCGCGGCATCGCCGAGCCGGAGATCATCGTCGCCGGCGGCAACTTCCACGGCCGGACGATCACGGTGATCAGCTTCTCCGACGACCCGGAGGCCCGGACCGGCTTCGGCCCGTACACGCCGGGGTTCACGGTCGTCCCGTACGGCGATGCCGAGGCGGTCGCCGCCGCGATCACCGAGCGCACCGTGGCGGTCCTGGTCGAGCCGATCCAGGGCGAGGCGGGCGTGATCATCCCGCCGGCCGACTACCTGCCCCGGCTGCGGGAGCTGTGCGACCGGAACCGGATGCTGTTGATCTGCGACGAGATCCAGTCCGGGCTGGGCCGGACCGGTACGACGTTCGCGAGTGATCACGTCGGCGTGGTACCCGACCTCTATCTGCTCGGCAAGGCGCTCGGCGGCGGGGTGGTGCCGGTGTCGGCGGTGGTCGGTGACGCCGAGGTGCTCGGCGTGCTGCAGCCCGGCCAGCACGGGTCGACGTTCGGCGGCAACCCGTTGGCGGCGGCGGTCGGTTCGGCCGTCGTCGAGCTGCTCGAGACCGGCGAGTTCCAGCAGCGGGCCACCGAGCTCGGCGTACGACTCCATGATCGACTTCGCGGGCTGATCGGCTCCGGGGTGACCGCGGTCCGGTGCGCCGGGCTCTGGGCTGGGGTCGACATCGATCCCGCGATCGGCACCGGACGACAGCTCGGCGAACGGCTGCTGGCCCGCGGCGTCCTGGTCAAGGACACCCACGGCTCGACGATCCGGATCGCGCCGCCGCTGGTGATCACCGCCGACGAGATCGACTTCGCCGTCGATCAGCTGGCCGCCGCGCTGACCGAGTAGCAGGTGCCGGCACGGGTGTGACACCACCTAGGCTTGCGCCCGTGACGACGCCAGTGATGATCATGAAGGCCCTGCTCCGGTCCGACGGGGCGCGGCCGCGGGTCACGTACTACGACGAGACGCTCGGTGAGCGGATCGAGCTGTCGGCGATCGCGCTGGACAACTGGGTATCCAAGGCGGCGAACCTGCTGATCGAGGAGTACGACGCCGGACCGGGCACCGTGATCACGCTGCGGCTGCCGGACCGGCACTGGCGCACGCTCTACTGGGCGCTGGCGATCTGGTCCGTCGGTGCCGCGGTGGACCTGACCGGGTCCGCCGACGCCGAAGCCGTGATCAGCACCGACGCCGCCGACCTGGCCGACGGCGGGGTGCTGGTCAGCCTGCCGGTGCTGGCCCGCCGTCATCCCGGGCCGGTTCCGGGCGGCGCCCTGGACGAGGCGGCCGAGATCGCCGGCTACCCCGACGTGTTCGTCGCCCCGACCACCACGGCCCCGGACGACCCCGCGCTGATCACCGACGCGGAGACGATTCCGGTCGCCGCCGTGGTGACCGCCGCCGAGCCGGGACGGATCCTGGTCAGCGAGTCCGGCGCAGCCTTCCTGCGCCGCAGCCTCGCCGTCCTGGCCGCTGACGGCTCCGTCGTTCTGGTCAACGGAGCCGACCCGGACACCCTGGCCCGCCGGCTCGCCGAGGAGCGCGTCGACGGGACCTAGGAGGGTGGTGCCGCGTTGTTGTCGCCCCGCGCTGGGTCACGCGTTCATAATGGAGCGCATGGGTTGGCTCAGACGCGGTGCCGAACGGTTGCGGCGTGGTGCCCGTACGGCACGCGACAATCGCACGGTCGACGACGCCGTGACCCGGCACTTGACCGAGTTCGCCCGGACCCGGCGGGGCGTCGAGGCCTTCGTCGAGCCGCAGACGTCGGTGACCCAGACGTCGTTGCTCCTGGTCGCGTACGACGGGGAGTGGACCCGCCGCACCATTCCGTCACCCGAGTGGGGTCACGCGTTCGCCGAGCACCTCGAGATCCCGGGCTACGACGCGGCCGTCGTCGGCTATCCGCAGCGGATGCGGGACTACAACAGCCGGATGAAGAAGCGCCCGCCCAGCTGACCGATTCGAGCCGCCGGGCTCAGCCCCGGCCGGAGTACTGCTCGAGGCTGGTGTAGACGCCCACGATCGACTTCAGGTACGGGTCCGAGGTGACGGTGAAGAACCGGTCCGGGTCGAGGGCGACGCTGGACGGGTTGGCCTGGTCGAAGGTCGGTGCCCCGTTGATCGCGGCGTCGTAGATCAGGATCTCCCGCTCGTCGCCGATCCCTCGCTCGGGGTGGCGCAGGACTCGGCCCAGGGTCGGCCGGCCGGCGTTGATCTTGCCGGACGGGTCGCCGTAGGTGAACAGGATGGGGCCGCCGCGCAGGCTCAGCTGGTGGTGCGACGAGGCCGGCAGCCCGCTGTCGACGGGCGCGCTCCAGCTGCGGCCGCCGTCGTCGGACCAGGACAGGTAGGCCAGGTTCCGCGACGTGCGCAGGATCGACAGCAGGGTGCCGTCCCGCAGCACCGACAGGTTGGGTTCCTGGTAGTCCAGTCCGGCGGTCCGGCCGATGAACGCCTCGCCCTCCTTCGGCCAGGTCCGGCCGCCGTCGGTGGAGCGCACGACGGTCGCTGGTCCGCTGCCACCCTCGGGCAGCCGGCCGTACAGGGGCACCAGTAGGTCGCCGTCCGGCAGCTCGACGATGGGCCCGTGGGTCGCGGCGTGGCCGGCGTAGTAGGCGCCGACGATCACGTCGGACGGCCCGGACATCGCGGTGCCGACCTGAACCGGCTCGCTCCAGGTGGCGCCGCCGTCGGTGGACCGGACCACGAAGGTGCCGACCAGGGTGGCCGGGTTCTGGCTCGGATAGCCGGTCCAGTCGGTCCGGAAGAAGTTCATCAGGATCGTGCCGTCGCGCAGCTGCACCAGCTTCGGATCGCGGTCGTCGATCGCGGTGTCCACGGCGACCCTCGGCTCCGACCAGGTGCGGCCGCGGTCCGAGCTCTCCACGACCAGGATCCGGCCGTCCTGGGCGATGTGGCTGACCGAGTCCCGATAGCCGACCAGCAGCCGGCCGTCGTGGAGCTTGATCATGTCGGGGAAGAACGCCATCCGGCCGGACGGTGCGGACGCGACGATGACCGGATCGGTCCGGGTTCCGGTTCCCGAGGCGGTGCTCGGCTGGGCCTGGGCGGCGCGGCTGCCGAGGGCCACGGTGGTGGCGCCGGCGGCGATGGAGGTCAGCAGGGTACGGCGGGGCAACGACATTTCTGGGCTCCCTCGAGGCTGGCCGGACCCGGAGAACACGGGCGGCGTCCGATGTCACCATGACATCTGGCACGCCGTTCCATGTCAACGGAGTCCAGCCGGCCTGCTCACCCTCCGGTCGGCCGGCCCGGGCTCAGTCCTGCATCGCCTCCGCGAGCGCGATCAAGGTCCGGACCGCGACGCCGGTGCCGCCAGACGGTGTGTAACCGTACGGCTCGCCGCCGTTGAACGACGGGCCGGCGATGTCCAGGTGGGCCCAACTCACGCCCTCGGCGACGAACTCGCGGAGGAAGGCCGCGGCGGTCAGCGCGCCGCCGGCCCGGTCGGTGGCGGTGGAGCGCAGGTCGGCCACCTTCGAGTCCAGCTTGCCCCGGAACTCGGCCGGGATCGGCAGCTGCCAGAAGGATTCGCCGGCGGCCTCGGCCGCGTCCAGGACCCGGTCGGCGGTCTCGTCGTCGGTGGCCATCAGGCCGCTGGTCCGGTTGCCGAGGGCGACCACGCAGGCGCCGGTCAGGGTGGCGACGTCGACGATCAGGTCCGGCTTGTCCTCGCCGGCCCGGACGATCGCGTCGGCCATGACCAGGCGGCCCTCGGCATCGGTGTTGCCGTTCTCGACCGTCTTGCCGCCGTACATCGTCAGCACGTCGGACGGCCGGTACGAGGTGTCCGACGGCAGGTTCTCGGCCAGCGGGGCGTACCCGGTGACGGTGACCCGCAGCCCGAGCCGTGCGATCGCGGAGACGGCCGCGAGCACGGCGGCGGCGCCCGCCATGTCCGACTTCATCGTGTACATGCCGTCGCCCGGCTTCAGATTGAGGCCGCCCGAGTCGAACGTGATGCCCTTGCCGACCAGCGCCAGGTGCGCCTTGGCGCCGCGCGGCGTGTAGCCGTACCGGACCAGCCGGGGCGGCCGGGACGAGCCGCCGCCGACGGCGAGGATGCCGCCGTAGCCGCCCTTCTGCAGGGCCTTGTCGTCGAGCACCTCGACGGTCACCCGGGCGTCCCGGACCAGGGTCCGCGCGTCCTCGGCCAGGCTGTCCGGGTAGAGCAGGTTCGGCGGCAGGTTGACCCAGTCGCGGGCCTGCGCGACGGCGGCGGCGATGGTCCGGGCCCGGTCCAGCAGTGGACCGGTGCCGGCGAGCTTGGCGTCGTTGACGACCGTCAGCTGGTCGATCTGCGCCGACGCGACCTTGCTGGAGATCGGCTGGTAGCGGTAGCTGCCGAGCAGCGCGCCCTCGGCGATCGCCTGCAGCGTCTCGGGATCCTCGGCCGGCAGCGCCAGCGCGACCGAGAGCGAGGCCTCCTCGGCCAGTCCGCCGGCCTGCCGGACCGCGGCACCGGCGAGCTTGCGCAGCCCCTCCGGGGTCGGGTCGGTCTCGCCGAGGCCGATGATCAACAGCCGCGGCCCGTCGCCGGCGGCCGGCAGGATCACGGTCCGGCCCTCGTCCGCTTTGGCGCCGACGGAGCGGGCGAGATCGGTCACCGACACGCCGTACCGCTTCGTCTGGGCCCGCTCGATCGCTTCCGGTACGGCGATCGCGCCCGATCCGCCCAACCCGAGGATCAGCACGTCGCAGCTTCGGGGCAGGGTCTTGGCCAGGTCGATCGACGGCAGGGTGGGGGCGGGCAAGGTGAATCCTTTCGTCTGCAGGAGAACTGCTCGCCTCAGGTTACCGTCGGGGCCGGATCCGCTGGTCCGGTGCGGTAGGTTCGCGACGTGACCAGGGGTGAACTCGATCCGATCCCATCGCCGTTGCACGACCGGCATGTCGCGCTGGGCGCCAAGTTCGCGGAGTTCGGCGGCTGGACGATGCCGATCGAGTACGCGGGAGCGGGCGTGCTCGCCGAACATGCAGCGGTCCGCGACGCGGTCGGCATCTTCGACGTCAGCCACCTGGGCAAGGCCACGGTGTCCGGGCCCGGCGCCGCCGAGTTCCTGAACCGCTGCCTGACCGCCGACCTGGCCAAGATCACGCCGGGCAAGGCGCAGTACACCCTGCTCTGCAACGAATCCGGCGGCGTCGTCGACGACCTGATCGCCTACCTCCGGTCGCCGGACGAGGTGTTCCTGATCCCGAACGCGGCCAACTGTGCCGAGGTGGTACGGATTCTGGCCGAGGCCGCACCGGAGGGAATCACGGTCACCGGCCGGCACCAGGACTACATCGTGGTGGCCGTGCAGGGCCCGCACTCCGACGAGGTGCTGCGCGGCGCCGGGTTCGAGGCCGGGCATCCGTACATGTCCTTCGTGGTCGCCGATCATGAGGGAGCCGAGGTCACGGTCTGCCGGACCGGCTACACCGGCGAGCGCGGCTACGAACTGGTGGCCCCGGCCGCGGTGGCCCTCTCGCTGTGGGACCGGGTGATCACCGCCGGCGAACCGTACGGGCTGCAGCCGGCCGGGCTCGGGGCGCGGGACACGCTGCGGACCGAGATGGGCTACCCGCTGCACGGCCAGGACATCTCACCGGTGATCACGCCCGTGCACGCCCGGCTCGGCTGGGCGGTGGGCTGGAAGAAGGAGACGTTCTTCGGGGCCGAAGCCCTGCGCTCGTTGAAGGAACAGGGCCCGGACCGGCTGTTGCGCGGACTCAAGGCCACCGGCCGCCGGCCCGCCCGGCCGGGGATGGACGTGGTGAACGACGGCGCGGTGATCGGTACGGTCACCTCGGCGACCTTCTCGCCCACGCTGAAGACGCCGGTCGGGCTGGCCTTGATCGACACCGCGTTCAGCGACGGCGACGTGGTCGGGGTCGACGTCCGAGGCCGTACCGAGGAATTCGTGATCACCAAGCCGCCCTTCGTCACGCCAGGAGTCCGCGAGCCGTGAGAAACCGGATCGCCCAGGTGGTGGTGATCATCGTCGGCTTGTTGATCATGGCCTACCCGTTCACCCTGGGCGCAAGCGAAACCCTGACCTGCCGCGGCGAGCCGATGACGCCGGGTTCCGTCTGTCACAAGGCCGACGGCAGCGAGGCGGAGAGCTACGCCGACCGAATCTCCAAGGCCGCCGTGGCCCGCCCGATCGTGATCGGCGCCGGCGCCCTGCTCGCCGCATTCGGCACGTACCTGCTGATCACCGACCTCCGCCGCAAGCGCACCGACGCCTGAGTCGGTCCGCGAGCGGGACGGCGGTCATTCAGGTGCAGGTGTCGGCACCGAGATCCGGCGGGACCGGACGCGACCTCACCGCCCCACCCTCCCCGGCTGTACCCCGGATATGTCGGCATTTCTCCACGGGTCAGCGGGACGAGCGGATCGGCATACCAGGCGGCTGTCGCGCCGCGGGCTCTGGCCCAGGCCGTCAATCGATGGTCCAGGACGTTTCGGAGGTCGATCTCGGTCAGAGGTCGAAGATCGTCGGGGCTTCCAGGGGTAGGGCGAGCTGGATCCGGCGGCGTTCATGATCGGTGATGTCCGGCAGGTCCGTGATCGGGAACCAGGCGACGTCGGTCGACTCCTCGTCGCCGACGGCGGGCTCGCCGGAGACCGGGCTGCAGCGGAACACCGTGGTGACGAACTCGCACTGATCACCGTTCGGGTACGTGACCGGGGCGCCGGTGGTGATCAAGACCACGCGGTCGATCCGGGCCACGATCGAGATCTCCTCGGTGATCTCGCGCAGGATGCAAGTCGCCGGATGCTCGCCGGGTTCGACGATCCCGCCGACCGAGGCCCAGCGGCCGCTGTCGGCACGCCGGCCCAGCAGGACCCGTTCGGCACCGGGCTCGCCGTCGATGATCACCCCCGAGACCCCGGGCAGCAGCAACAGCTCGTTGCCGATCTTGGTGCGCAGGCGGGCGATGTAGTCGGGCGTCGGCACGGGTTCAGCCTAAGCCCCGGGCCGCGATCGTTGGATCGCGGCTCGGGGCCGGCCGAAGTTGATCAATGGCAGGAGTGCGCGGAGCTCTCGCCGTGGCCGCCGCAGTCGCAGGCGGTCCAGCCCTCGGCCAAGGGGCCGAGGTCGTCGTCGCGGCCGGCCCGGAGTCGGGACCACTGCGAGGTCGGGCGGCCATCCAGTCGGAACTGCCCGCCGAGCTTGCCCCACCGCTGCGGCCACCCCTCCGGCGAGTCCTCCCAGGTCTCCTGCCGGCCGTACACGGTCCGGTCGAGCAGGCCGTACGACGGCGCCATGATCTCGTTGCCGCGGCTGGTGGTCCAGTACGTCTCGAAGACCCGATCGCCGTCGCGCAGGTAGCAGACCAGGATGCCGAAGTGGCGGTCGGCGATCAGGCGGTCGGCCGAGGTCGGCGGCACCGCGTACCAGGGGACGGGGTAGTCCATGAACTCCCGGTACCGCGCGGCCTCCCCGTACGGACCCTCGGCGAGGACCGCGTAGCTCACGTCCCGCGAGTGCAGGTAGCCGAGTTCGGTGACCTGTGCCGTGGAGAACGTACAGCCCTCGCACTGCTCCCCGGCGGGCCGGCCCGGGTGCCACATGTGGAAGTACGCGATCAACAGGGACCTGCCCTCGAAGATGTCGATCAACGGCACCTCCCCGTTCGGACCGGCGAGCGGGGTACGCGGATCGACCTCGACCATCGGCAGCCGGCGTCGCGCCGCGGCGATCGCATCGCCTTCCCGGGTGTGGGTCTTCTCCCGTACCAGGACCTGGTCCACCTCGGCCTGGAACGCCGCTCGGTCGACGATCGGCGGCCGGGTTGCGCTCTGCGGCTCGATCACGTGTGCCGGGTCGGGTTGATCGGTCATGGCTGGTTCCTCCTGGGTTTGTCGGTGCTGTCGGGAGTTCTACGAACAGACCGATCCGAATCGGACACCGCTGACCGGGCGGGCGGCGGTCAGTTCCGTACCGGAGCGGCGGTGGCCCGCCCAGCAGCGAAGACGGTCCGGAGGATGCGCCGATCGCCCGTGAACTCGGCCGTCGCGAGGGCCTGCTTGACGGTGAGCCCGCCCGCAGCGAGCGCGACGATGACGTCCGGTGTGGCGGTGAGCAGCGCCTCCGGCTCGTCCTCGGGGCGGACGAAGGCCCGGGGGCCGTCCTCGTCCAGGCGCAGCACCATGCGGAAGCCGTCGGTGTCGATGCCGAGTTCCACCGGCGGGCTCGCGGTCACGCCCCGCAGCAGCGCGGGCAGGGCGAGGGTCAGCCAGCGTGGCTGGAACGCATCGTCGCCCCGGCCCGATGCCAGCAGTGGTGCGCCCCACCGGCCGAGCGCCTCCATCGGTTCCCGAAGGCCCTCGCCCCAGGGCGTCAGTCCATAGGCGACGCCGGCGTCCTCCAGCCGGCGCTCGACGATCCCGTGTTCCTCCAGGGTCCGCAGCCGGGTCGCCAGCAGGTTCGTCGCGATGCCCTCGAGCGAGGTCTTCAGCTCGGTGTAGCGCAGCGGGCCGGGAAGCAGTTCACGCACGATCAGGAGGGTCCAGCGGTCACCGACGACATCCAGCGAGCGCGCCAGTGCGCAGAACTGTCCGTAGCTGCGGGAGGCCTTCACCGCCTGGTTGACTTTTTCCATCACGGTTGATTCTATCAAGCTCCTTGCGTTCCGGTGAAGGAGATCGTGGTGGAGTTGAGCATCAGCTGGTTGGCCGTGGTCGCCGCGATCATGGTCGGGATGGTGATCGCCTGGGTCTGGTACAGCGACTGGGGGCTCCTCGGCCCCAGGTGGCGCCAGCTCACCGGTGTGACGAAGGCCGACTCGGTGCGAGCCGGCAAGCGTCCGTTCGTGATCTTGGTCGGATCGATCATCGTGACGGCGGTGGCTCTCGCCCTCGCCTGCGCGGTCGCGGTCGGCTTCTTCGGCGGCGGCTCGCCCTGGATCGAGCTGGCCGTCGGGGCCGTGGCCTGGCTGGGCTTCTCGGCGTCCACCCTGGCGCAGCACAACGGCTTCGAGCAGAAACCGGTTCGGCTCACCATGATCAACAACGCGTACCAGCTCGTGTTGTTCCTGGGCATGTCGCTCGTCATCGGACTGATGCCGTAGCAAGGTCCTGCTGCTACCGTCGACGGATGGGACTCACCCCCGAGATCACCGCCTGGATCAGGTCCGAGACGGGCGCCGGCGTGAGCGACAGTCGGCCGCTGTACACCTGGCGACCGGGTGCGCCGCAGCTGCTCGAGCTCGACAGCGGGGGACAGGCGGTGCTCCGGCAGGCGCCCGGCCGGGTGGGCCGGCACGACGGGTTCGCCCACGAGTCGGCCGCGATGATCATGGCCGAGGAACACCGGGTGCCGGCGCCGCGGCTGATCGCGGTCGACCTCGACGGGTCGGTCGCCGGGCACCCGGCGCTGCTGATGACGGCGGTGCCCGGGACGAGCCGCATTCCCGGTACGGCAACGGTGGAGCGACTCGAGGCGCTCGGCCGCGGCGCCGCGATGATGGCGCGGATTCGTACCGAACCCACTCCGGACCTGCCCGCGGTGACCGGGCCGATCGACATCGGCGGAGGCGCCGCCGGTCGTCGGCGGGCGGTCCGGTGGGAGGCCGCCACGGAGCCGGAACGGCAGGCGATGGTGGACGACCTGTGCGCCGCCACCGGCTGGGATCCGGAGCGGGCGCGCCGGACCATCCCGGACCCCGAAGGCGGTCGGTCCCGGCTCCTGGAGGACGCCGCGGAGCTGCTGGACCGGCTTCCCGTTCCGGCCGGCGAGCCGGTCCTGGTCCACGGCGATCTGTGGCAGGGCAACACGATGTGGGACGGTGACCGGCTGACCGCCCTGATCGACTGGGACTCCGCCGGAGTCGGTCATCCCGGCATCGACCTCGGCTGCGTCAGGCACGATGCCGTGCTGTTCTTCGGCGCCGAGGCGGCCGGGCCCGTCCTGGCCGGCTGGGAGCAGGCGACCGGAACGCGGCCGGATCCGGCGACCGTCGCCTACTGGGATGTCCGGGTGGCGCTGAACACGACCGCGGACATGATCAGAGGGATGGACGTCGCCGAGAGCTACGGCAGGCCGGAGGTGACCCCGGAACTGGCGGCGCTCCGGCGGGACGCCTTCCTCGAGGCGGGCCTGCGGGGACTCGGCTGACCAGTCAGCCGACCGGTCGGCCGTCGAGACGGAGCGGCGGGTCGGTGGTCCACGGGGCCGCGGCCGGATCGGCCCGCAACGTGGGGTCGAGTCGCCAGTGGTGGGACGTGCCGTCGAGGAGGACCTCGACGCCGCCGTCGATCAGCCGCAGGCCGGTGAGCCCGGCCGGACCGAGGGACAGGGCCGAGGCGAACAGCGCACGGTCGCCGACCACCCGTTCGACGGTGCTGGCGCAGGTCTGGTGCGGCGGGTTGTCGGGGGTGACGGCGGTCAGCAGCTCGTCGGCGCCGGCGTGCCAGCGGGTGAGCGGCCGGCCGTTGTCGGTGAGCAGGTAGTCGGTCCGGCCGGTCGGGTCGGCGGCGCGCCGGACCTGCTCGAAGCGGGGCAGCAACATCCGGTCCGTCGCGGGCCGGCCCGGCTCGGCGGAGTCCCGGGTGCCGCGGACGTGAGTGATCAGGTCGATGCTGTGCCGGTGCTTGGCCTCCACCAGGACCAGGTCCAGCAGGTAGTCGCCGAGTGCTGGCGGGGTCATGATCAACAACCGCCGCAGGGTGACGCCCGCATAGGCCGCGACCGGCGCCGGGTCGTCCTGGTGCCAGAGCACCTGGATACCCTCGGGGTCCGGCTCCTCGCCGAACGCGACCCGGGCGTCGATGCAGCCGAACGCGTCGGGCGTCACCGGGCGGTGGCCCAGCAGGGTGCCCTTGATCGGCGGCTGGCTGATCCGGTCGACCATGATCGTCGAGTGGGACCAGGTCTGGACATACCAGGGCCGGTGCAAGGGATTGGTGTACGCGACGCAGCCCGGATCGGCGATCACCCGGGCCCCGTTGATCATGAGGTCGATCTCGAGCTTGTCCGGCTGGCCGTGGCCGCCGCCGTGCGGACCGTACTTGAGGAACACGCAGGTGTCGGGCTCGCCGCCGTCCTGGGCGGAGGGCCGGCGCAGGATCGCGTACCCGCTGTCGGGGAGCACGTCCCGCCGGTCCACCGGCCAGCCGTCGACCGGTCCCGGCGCCGGTGAACCACCGCGGCCGAAGATCAGATAGCTGCTGCTGGTCCGGTCGAATCCCTGGCTCAGTGGGGAATCGAGGAACCGGTCCAGCTGCGCGGACCGGCAGACGCGGGCGCCGCGGACGTAGAGATCACTGCGCAGCGCGAGGCCCGGCGCGACGGTCAGTTGGGGGTTGCCGTCGTTGAACGCCGGCACGGTCAGGTCGTTGCGGGCCGTCTCGATCGGCGTCAGCAGCATCCGCTCCAGGGTGTCCGTGGCGTCGGTCTCGATGCCGAGCGCCCGGTAGCTCTCCACGGCCGCGAGCACCGCGGTCAGCATGTAGAAGTGGTAGCCCGGCGCGCCCTCGTACCACCAGCCGTCCGGCAGCACCCCGTCGGCGAGCTGGTCCCGGATCCCGTGCCGCCGGTCCAGCGTCGCGTACGCCAGCGGGTGATCATCGAGGACCACGGCGAGGGAGGCCAGCCCGGCCAGGTGCCACACCTCGATGTTGTGGGTACGGTTCATCAGCTGGTCGGCGATCACATCGGCCATCGGCCGGAACAGCTGCTCCATGATCAACTTCCGTTGATCACCGGACAGTCGGTGCTCGATGAGGGCATAGCTGCGGGCCAGGCCGGTGGCGGCGACGGCCTCCTCCAGGCTCTGCGCCAGCAACCGGCCCTGGCCGACCTTGGTGCCGTGCCGGGGCAGCTCGGGATAGACCTCGGCCAGCCCGGTCAGGATCTCCACGGCGCGCTCGGCGTCCCGGACCGAGCCGGTGATGGCGGTGGCCAGCGACGACGCGGCGAGATGATCAAGGAGCCGGTTGTTCCGGACGTAGGCCCAGCCGGAGTCGAACTGCTCGCCGGTCACCTCATGATCGAATTCCGCGCACCGGTGGCGGTCCGGCAGGGTCTCGTTGAACTCCAGGGCGCCGCCGTGATCGGGGCAGTAGTAGTTGTGGCCCCAGCCGGACAGCCGGTCGGTGATGCCGCGGCCGGTCAGCGTGGACGCCAGCGAGGCATCGGCCGCGGCGCGGGCCGTCCGCCAGGCGTCGGCGTAGGCGGGATCGGTGTCGCGGCCCGCCAACGAGAGGTCGAGGGCGCGCAGGAACAGGGACATCGCGGTGAACTCCAGACGGGGACGGTCAGCGGTCGGTGGAGGGCGGTTCGGTGGTGTCCCGGACGAGGCGGGCCACGCCGATCCGGGAGTCGGCCATGCCGTAGAAGACGTGCGGTACGCCGTCGATGTCCTCGATCGCGGTGGGGAAGACGACGTTGGGTACGGTGCCCGTCCGCTCGGCCTCGGTCTCGGCGGCCAGCAGCGGCTCGGCGGTCCGGCGCAGCACCCGCCACGGCTCGGCGGCGTCCAAGATCATCGCGCCGGCGGCGTAGTTGACCCGCTGCTGCGGCTCGAAGGCGTTGCCGATCTTTCCGGTGACGCCGTGGTGCAGGACCAGCCAGCCCTCCGGCACCCGGCGCGGCGGTGGCCCGCCGCCGATCTTGAGCTCCTCGAAGGCGAACTCCGGACCGGCGACATACCGGTGTCCACTCCACCGGGTCAGCGCACCAAGATCACGACGAGCCTCGGCGATCGGCAGGAACGAGATCCAGATCGCCTGCCGCGGATCGTCCAGCCAGGCCGGCGGCCGGCTGCCCTGTCCGGGCCGGATGTCCTCCAGCTCCCACATCGGGCGGTGCAGCACGGCCAGGCTCTCGGTGCCGTCCGGCGCGATGATCGGCTCCGGGAAGAAGACGGTGTCCTTGTTCGGAAAGAGATTGAGGTCGAGGTCGACCGCGTCGTCGTACGCGTAGTGGACCGGTCCGTGCCGGGTCCAGGTACGAAGATCAACAGAGGACGCCACGGCGGTCCGCGGCCCCAGCGGCCCGTACGCGACGTAGGTCATCACGTGCCGGCCGAGCTCCTCGATCCAGGTGATCCGCGGGTCCTCGGTGCCGGCGTTGCCGACGCCGCGCTCCCAGGACCGGTCCGGCGCCAGCACCACGCCCTGTCGCTCGACCCCGGTCGGCACGCCGTCCTCGATGATCACCCGGGCCAGCCCGACCCGGGACACGTTGCCCGTGGCGACCAGCCGCGGCAGCAGGTAGAGCTCGCCGTCCGGCCCGCGCCCGCTGCCGGGGTTGAGCACCCCCTCGACCTCGTTCGGGTCGCCCGGTAGCGGGTTCATGATCACGCCGAGGCGTTCCAGTCGGTACTCGAAGGTCATACGGGGTCTCCTGTGCTGGGTGGTGCCGCCGTCGAGTCCCGTACCAGCAGCTCGGCGGGCGGCAGGTCCGGCTGGTCCGGGTTCGGCTCGCCGGCCAGCCGGGCGCAGAGCAGCGTGGCCGCCTCGACGCCCCAGCGGACCGGTTCGGTGCGGACGGTGGTCAGTGGGGGATTGAGGTATTCGCCGAGCTCGATCCCCTCGAAGCCGACGATCGACACGTCCTCCGGCACCCGTACCCCCTCGGACTGCAGGACCTTGAGGCCGGCCACAGCCATCGAGTCGGAGCCGTAGACGATCGCGGTCGGCCGGTCCGGACCGGACAGCAGCGCCGCCGTGGCCGCGGCCCCCGACGCGGCGGAGAAGTCGCCCGGCCGGACCAGGTCCGGCGCCAGCCCGGCCCGTTCCATCGCCCGCCGGAAGGCGTCCAGCCGGCCGGCACCGTGCACCAGCCGGACGTCCCCCGTGACATGGGCGATCCGCCGATGGCCCAGCTGCACCAGGTGGTCGACCGAGGCGGTCACCCCGGGCCGGTCGTCGAGATTGACCGCCGGCAGGTCCGTACCGGGCTGCGGCGGTCCGACCAGCACGGCCTCGGCCCCGAGCTCGGCCAGCAGCCCCGGCCGCGGGTCGTCGATCCGCAGGTCGGTCAGGAAGAAGCCGTCGGCCCGGTTGCCGGCCAGGTTGCGGTAGGCGTCGCGTTCCGCGTCCTCATCCGGGACGACGCTGAGCAGCAGGGACCAGCCGCGGGTGCTCAGCACCGACTCGACGCCGGTGATGAACGAGGCGAAGAACGGGTTCGCCATCAGCACCGACGGGTCACGGCGGACCACCAGGCCGAGGGTGAAGGTGGTCCGCAGGGACAGGCCGCGGGCGTACTGGTTCGGGATCCAGCCCAGCTCCGCCGCGGTGTCGAGGACCCGCTGCCGGGTGGCCGCGGCGACCCCGGGCCGGTTGTTCAGGGCCAGCGAGACCAGGCCCTTCGACACCCCGGCCCGCCGGGCCACGTCCTGGATCGTCACGTTCGGCATGCGCACTCAGCCACCGTTGCGTACGTCCAGGGCCTGCTGCAGCTCGTCCCGGATGGTGTCGCCGCCGTTCTTCTTCCAGGTGGCGACGGCGCCGGCCCACTCCGCCACCGGCTTGCGGCCCTGCAGGATGTCGGACTCGAGGTCCTCCAGGACGCCGCTGAGCTGGGCACCCTTCCGGCTCTGGGTCTGGCTGAACAGTCCGTGGGCCGGATTGCGTACGCCGTCCGGCACCATCGACTTCATGACGTCGTACTCGAGCTGCACCGCGTCCGCCTTGCCCGGCGCGTAGAGCGGCCACGGTCCCTCGGCGAGGTAGCCGAGGCTGAGCGGCGTCTCGATCTTGCCCTTCTCGGTCAGCACCGGGTCGGTGCCCTGGAGCTCGTGGTGGACCCCCGGCGCACCGAACGTCTTGTAAAGGTGTTCCGCCGTGCCGAACGGCGCCGCCAGGTAGTTCAGGACGCCGAGCAGCGCCTCGGCCCGGGCCTCGGACTTGATGCTGATCGCGGTCACGTTGTGGCTCGGCGAACCCAGCCAGATCTTCGCGGCGCCGCCGCCCTCGGCCAGCGGCGGCGGGTACGCGGTGACCTCGATCCGCTTCGGCTCGGCCAGCTGGGCGAACCCGTGCCAGGCGCTGAAGGTGTCCTCGACGAACGTGGTGGTCCCGTTCGCGATCCAGGTCTTGCGCTGGTTCTGGTCGACGGCGAAGGCGTCCGGGTGGACCAGCCCGTCCGCGACCAGCTTCCGGCCGGCCTCGAGCGCGTCCTGTTGCCGTTCGGCTTCGTACGCGCTGGTCAGTCGGCCGCCGTCCTCGGCCCAGGTGTTGGGAATGCCGAACATCTGCCGGATCGCTGCCAGCGGGACCGCCGCCAGGGCCCAGGTGTTGACCTTGCCGCCGGTGGCCTCGCTGCAGAGGGCGTGGAAGGACTCCCACGAATCGGGTGCGGCGTCGAGCCCGCGCTCGATGAGCAGATCCTTGCGGCCGTACAGGATGCTGCTGAGGGCGGCGCCGCGCGGAATCGGGACGCCGAAGATCTTGCCGCCGTAGACGGTCTGCCGCCAGCTGTCGGTGGGGACGTTGGCGAGGAACGGGTACTTCGCGACAGCGTCGCCGGACAGCAGCGGGGTCAGGTCGACCGCCATCTTGGCCAGCATCGCCGGCAGCGACGGCAGGTCCATCGTGAAGCTGAACAGGTCGGGAAGTTGATCACCGGCCACCGCGGTCTGGAACCGGTCGGTGAAGTCCGCGCGCGGGACCAGCTGCACCGACAGTGGAAAGCCGAGCCGCTCGTTCAGGCCCTGCCAGAAGGCGTTCCGGCCCAGGGCCGGCGGCGGCGGTGAGCCGGACATGGTGAGCGCGGCGACCGGCTTGCCGTCTCCGGCCGGACCGTCGGTGGCCCGCACCGGGTCCGCCGGGTAGGCGAGGAATGCGTCGCTGACGCCGTCCGCGCCGACCAGGTCGGGTTTGACGCCCTGGTACGGGAGGTGATTCGGCAGCTTGACGGCGTCGTTCTCGGCCTGCGAGCCCTCGGCGCCGCCGCGCCCCTCGTTGCTGCAGCCGGCCAGCCCGACCGTCGTGACGGCTCCGGCCGCGACGCCGGTGCGCAGCAGTTGCCGGCGGCTGATGTACGACGACTTCGTCATGATCTCGCTCCCTTGCGCCTCATTTGAACCGGTTTAGGCGGCAAGGTAGACGGGCCGAGGGAGCGTTGTCAACACCCGGGTTCAGGCCGCGGCCGGCCTTCGTTGCGGAGGAATCAGGCCGAGTGTGCCGCCGAGCAGGAGCGCGATCCCGGTCACGCCGAGCAGGCCGCCGATCAGGTCGCTGAGATAGTGCTCGGCGAGCACCATGCGGCTTCCGCAGACGATGATCACCGCGACGGCATCGATCAGGAGCACGGTCCGGCCCAGGGGGCTGGGGCGGTGGGCCACGATCATGGCGGTGATCGCCACCAGCCCGCCGAAGACGATCGCGTGGCCGCTCGGGTAGGTGGAGTTCGGCTGATGCACCGGTCCGGGCCGCGCGATGATCTCCTGCAGCAACAGCAGGACCGGGCAGGCGGCCAGCACGGCGAGGAAGCGCGGCGCGGCTCGCAGGAACTGCGGGCGGTCAGTGCGGGCGGCCCGGACGCAGACGATCACGAGTCCGATCAAGATCACCAGCAGCGGGACAGCGCTGCCCAGTTGGGCGAGTTGCGCAGTCAAGGTGCCCGGTGGGGCGTAGAGGAGGTCGGTCAGCCGGAGGTCCAGCGGCGGCATGGCGGACCCGCGCAGCAGTAGGCCGGCCGTGATCATGACGATCAGGGCGGTGCCGCCGGCCAGGGCCGCGGACAGTCGAGTGGGGTACGCGGGCGTCATGCGGTCAAGCCTGCGGCCGCCGTTCGCCGGACGCATCGGGGAGGAGCCGGGTGTTTCCCGGGTGCACCGACCGGTAGATCTCGTTGATCTTGGTCAGGAACGCAGGCGGTTCGAAGATCACCCGGTTCGACCGGGCGGCGTGACAGGCGGCGGCCACCTGGTCCGGGCTGTCGGCGAGCTGGACCAGCCGGTCGGTCAGGGCGGACTCGTCCGGCCCGTCGGTCAGCAGCCCCGATCCGTCGGCGGTTCCTTCGGTCAACCGCGGGTCGCAGTACAGGACGCCGCGCCCGGCCAGGACGGTTTCGGTGATCGACATCGGCTGGTTGTCGAAGCCGTACGAGGTCAGGGCGAGCAGATGATGATCATGGAGCAGTCCGGCCACCTCGTGGTGCGGCCGGGCGCCGAGGAAGGTGATCTCATCGATCCCGGCGGCGATCCGCCGGGCCGCGGCGAGCTGCTGGCCGGAGCCTGCCACCGTGAACCGCAGCCGGCCCGGGCCGGTCCGCCGGATCGCGGCGACGGCGGCCCGGACGAACGGCAGGATCCGCTTCTCCGGAGTGCACCGGCCGAGCCAGATGATCTTGACCGGACGGTACGGCTGCGGCGGCTCGGACGGGTCCGGGGCCGACGCGAGCGTGTTCGGGACCACCTCCACCCGGCCGACCCCGGCCTCGCGCAGCCGCTCCGCCTGGTGCGCGGAGGGGGAGATTACCACCGTGGCCCGGCGGGCGATCCGCCAGGTCATCGCCCGGAGCGCGGACTCGCCGGCGCGGTCGGCGAGCCGGGGTGCCGGGTCCGCTGGCCAGCCGGTCAGCCTGCGGTGGAAGGCCGTCACGGCGGTGGCGAGGGCGTGCTGGCCGGGGAACCGGGTCTGCCAGAAGAAGGTGTGCACGGTGTGCACGACCGGCACGCCGAGCTCGGCGGCGACGTCGATCGCGGCCGCCGCCAGCCCGAACTCCGAGTGCAGATGGACCACGTCGATCCGGTGATCACGAAGCCAGCCGCGCAGCCGAGCTCGTACTGCTGGGGTGTTCATGATCAACGGCAGCCGCAGCCCGGGCAGCGTGCCACGGCTCGGGATCCGCAGCACTGGAACTCCGTCGGGCAGCGCTGGCGCGACCGGCTCCTCGGGCGCGATCATGATCACCGGGTGACCGGCTCCGGCCAGCACCCGGGCCTGTTCCAGCAGCGCGGTCTGGGCGCCGCCGAGGTAGCCGAGCTGGTAGTCGCAGACGATCGCGACCCGCGTCGGTGCGGTCACCGCAGGCCGGCCGGATCGCAACTGAACAAGTAGTTCCGGCCCTGCGTCGTCACCTCGGTCACCGGCGTCCAGCGGCGGTCGCGCCAGGCCAGCATCGTGTAGCCGAGCCGGCGCAGGGAGCCGGCCACCTCGGCCGCGGTGCGGCCGTACTTGTCCAGGTGCCGGTCCTCGATCTCCAGCAGCAGGGCCGGCCGGTCCCGGGCCAGCACCTCCCGGGCGCCGGACAGCACGGAAGGCTCGAAGCCCTCGACATCGATCTTGAGAAAGGCCACCCGCTCGATCTCCTGCTCCCGGCAGACGTCGTCGACCGTGAGCACCGGCGTCGGCAGGATTCGCGTTGTGGAGAAGGAGATCCGCCGGCCCGGCCGGACCTGGCCCGTGCGCAGGTGGGCCCAGCCGTGGATCGGCAGCCCGAACCGGTACGGCAGCACAAGTTCGTGATCACCGGCGACCGGCCCCAGCGCCGCCCGGCGGATGATCACCTGGCCCAACCGGGTCCGCCGGTGCAGGACACTGAGGATCCGGTACGGCACCGGCAGCGGCTCGAACGCGTACACCCGGCCGGCCGGACCGACCAGATCGGCCAACGGGAACGTATACACGCCGTAGCCGGCCCCGACGTCGAAGCAGACGTCGCCGGGCCCGACGAGTTGATCAAGGCCGAGGAGTTCCGGCTCGGCGATCCCGAGGGCGGCACCCCGGCGGAGCAGGGCAGCCGGGCTGTTGGGTTTGCGGGTGCGCAGGAGCTGATCGGTGGCCATGTCCTCCGAAGCTAAAGCCGGCGAACCGAGGACCCCATCCCCCTGCGGAGCGCATTCGTGGCCGGCCGACTCACCCTGTGGAGCTCAGGGATCGACCGGGCGAGAGTGTCAGTGGGTGTGGCTAGCGTTCCCCTTACTGGTAGAGGAATCGGGGGGATGGCGATGAGCGTGGCGACAGTCGTGGATCCGGCGGCCGAAGTGGCTCCGTTGGGTCGAGAGGAAGCCGAGGAATTGGCGGGCCGGATCTGTGCCCATGCGGCCCGGCAGGCCCGCGACAGCTGTGAACTGTTGATCTTGATCGGCGAGTTCGACGCCGGCCAGGGCTGGGGTTGGTCGCAGGGCTTCAAGTCGGTCGCCCACTGGCTGGCCTGGACCTGCTCGATGACCCCGGCCACCGCCCGCGAACACATTCGGGTCGCCCGCGCGCTCCGACGGATGCCAACTGTGACCGCGGCGTTCGGCGCCGGTGAGCTGTCCTACTCGAAAGTACGAGAAGTCACCCGGGTGGTCGATGTCGTCGACGAAGCCCAGCTCTGCGAACTCGCGAGGTATGCCACGGCGTCTCAGTTGGCCCGGATGATCTCCAGCTATCGGGCAGCGGCCGGCACCAGGGTCCGGGCGGAGGGTCGCCGGCTGTTCCGGTTGGTGGCCCGGGACGGCGACCCGCTGACGGGTATCACGGGTCGCCTGCCTGCCGACGAGGTCGCGATCGTGACCGCGGCCCTGGAACGGGCCAGAGACCTCAACAGCACCCCACCGGCCGACGACTCGGCGCAGGCCGATCCCGATGAGCACGACGCCACCCCGCCCTACACCGACGCCGATGCGTTCCTGGACGTGTGCCGGCACTACCTGGCGACCGCGGTCACCGAGGATGAATCAGGCGAGGACCGCAGTCTGGTGATCATCGAGGTGGCGGCCGAACAACTGGCCCTCGCCGACGTTCCGGCTCGTGTGGCCGCCCGAGAGCACCCGGTCACGCCGGGACAGTTCGCCACGGTCGAGCTGGACGACGTTCCCGCGGGAACGCCTGACCTGTCTGCCTTCACCACCCGGGCCGCCGATACCAGCGGGGCCTCCGCGGGAACGGCTGTTTGGCCGACGATGATCTCCCCGGCCGCGCGAGGCGGAGACGTTCCCGCGGGAACGCCGTACCCTTGCGCCTTCACCACAGGGGCCGCCGATGCAGGTGAGGTCCCCGCGGGAACGGGTGGTCGGCCGGTGATCACCGCTCCGATCGCGCGGGACGGAGGCGTTCCTGCGGGAACGCGGCAACCGGCGAGCCTTCCCGCCTCCCGGACTGTCGAAGCCGGTGAAGCTTCCGCTGAGATGGATGGGTGGTCGAAGATCACCGCCCCGGTCACGCGAGAAGGAGACGATCCTGCGGGACACCGTTCGGCCGGAATCACCTCTCCGACCACCGACGCGGCCGAAGGGGTGATGGGCCGATGATCACCTCCTCCGTCTCGCGGGACGGAGGCGTCCCCGCGGGAGCGTCGCGACCGGCTGGGATCACCTCTCCGGCCACCGACCCGGTGGACGTTCCTGCGGGGAGGGACGGTTGGTCGGCCTCTACGTCTCCGGTCTCGCGGGACGGAGGCGTTCCCGCGGGAACGCCGCAACCGGCAGGGATTCCTGCGCCGATCGCCGACCCGGTAGACGTGCGTGCCGCGACGGACGGTTGGTCGACCACCACGTCCTCTCCGCTCTTGCGGGACGGAGGCGTCCCCGCGGGAACGTCGCAACCGGCTGGGATCCCTTCCCCGATCGCCGACCCGGTGGACGCTCCTGCCGCGAGGGACGGTTGGTCGACCACCACCTACTCTCCGGTCTCGCGGGACGGAGGCGTTCCCGCGGGAACGTCGCAACCGGCTGGGATCCCTTCGCCGATCGCCGACTCGGTGGACGCTCCTGCCGCGAGGGATGGTTGGTCGACCACCACCTACTCTCCGGTCTCGCGGGACGGAGGCGTTCCCGCGGGAACGCCGCAACCTGCCGGAATTCCTTCCCCCATCGCCGACCCGGCAGACGTGCGTGCCGCGACGGACGGTTGGTCGACCACCACCACCTCCTCTCCGCGCTCGCGCAACGGAGACGTTCCCGCGGGAACGTCGCAAGCGGCCGGGATTCCTTCGCCGATCGCCGACCCGGTAGACGTGCGTGCCGCGACGGACGGTTGGTCGACCACCACCGCCTCCTCTCCGCGCTCGCGCAACGGAGACGTTCCCGCGGGAACGTCGCAAGCGGCCGGGGTCCCTTCCCCGATCGCCGACCCGGTGGACGTTCCCGCGGGAACGCGTCCAGGCACAGCGGACCGGGCCGACAAGCCGGAGTTCCAGCGGCCGACGACATCCCACCCGGTCAACCGGGAGTCGAGCTTGCGGGCTCAGGTGTGCACGGTCCGTGGGGCAGGGCCGATCGAGCCGCAGACCGCGCAGCGCATGATCTGTACCGGTCGATTCTCGGTGCGATCGTGGACCGGCACGGTGACGTCCTCGCCCTCGGCCGGACCCGGCGACTGGTGTCCAAACGCCAGCGCAGGGCCCTGCTCATCCGCGATCAGCTGTGCCAGTTCCCCGGCTGCTGGCGGGGCCGGCGCCTGCAAGCCCACCACAGGGTGCCCTGGTCCCGCGGCGGCTCCACCGATCTGGCGAACTTGATCTTGCTCTGCGGATTACACCACACGGTCGTCCACGAAGGTGGCATCACGATCACCCGCCGCAACGGCGCCCCCTACCTGGGTGCGCGGACCGGCGATCCTGGCTGGCGGTTCCTGCTCCCCGACGGGCAGCCCGTCGCCGAAACGGGCTGGCGGGTGAGGACAGCCGACCAGCTTGTCCAAGATCTCTCCGCCACCCGCCCGTCCGGCCCGAATGGTCATGATCATCCGGACGCCACCACGATCCGTACCGTCGGCGGTGGCGAAGGCTTCAGCCTCCATAACTGTGTCGAGGCCCTTTTCAGTATGACCGTGGACCAAGATCACGCCGCCGCCTGACGGCGGCCCAGTGCTCGTCACAGTGCCGGCGCGGGATCGGCTGTGCGGCCCACGATGGCTCTGATCAAAGTCTGCCGAACCAGGTCATGATCTTGTGCGGGTCCGGCCAGGGGCCCCTCTGACCTCACTGCTCTGCGCGGAGGGGCAGTCTGGCCTCGACCCGGAACCCGCCGTTGGGGGTCGGGCCGGTCCGTAGGGCGCCGCCGGTTGCGGTCACCCGCTCGCGCATGCCGGTGAGCCCGTGACCTGGTGCGGTCGGTCGGACCGGCTGCCGCGACGGTTCGTTGATCACCTCGACCACCAGGGCGTCGGCCTCGGCGGTGATCCGGGCGACGGTCGCCGCTCCGGGCGCGTGCCGGACCACGTTGCTCAGGGCCTCCTGGACGATCCGGTACGCCGTCGAACCGGCCTCGGATCCCGGGCCGGCCTCGCCGTCGATGATCAACTCGACCTGAACGCCGGCGACCCGGGCGGACTCGGCCAGCTTCGGCAGCTCGGCCAGCCCCGGCATCGCCGCCGGGCCGGTGCCGCGGAGGACGTCGAGCAGCTGGCGCAGCTCCTGCAGCGAGGCCCGGGCCGAGGCGCCGATGCTCTGGAACTCGTCGACGACGTCGGGCCGGCCGGGATCGAGGCGGTACGGCGCGGTGGAGGCCTGGACGGCGATGATCGACATGTGGTGGGCGACCACGTCGTGCAGTTCACGGGCGATCCGGGCCCGTTCCTCCAGCACCCGGCGCAGTCCTTCCTCCTCGGCGATCCGGTCCCTGGCGTGGCGGCGGTGCAGCTGGAACCGGGCGACCAGGACCGTCAGGATCATGATCAGCACCAAGATCACGGCGGTCTGGAACACGTCGCCCTGGCTGAACTCGGAGTTGAGCTGACCGACCGACGCGGCGACGAGGGTGATCGCCACCGCCGGGTAGCAGATCCGGCGCCGGGTCGAGAGTGCGAGGACGTAGATCACGGGAACGTGGGACGCGGCCTGGAGGGTCAACCAGCCGTACGACTCGAGCCCGATGTCCTGGCTGAACCACCGGTCGATCGGCAGCAGAAGCAGCAGCGACGGCAGTGACAGCGCCCAGCCGAACACGGGCCGGAACCAGGCGACCACCACCGGCACCGCCAGGCCGGCCCCGACGGCGACTGCCAGCAGAACCGCTGAGGCGAAGGGCTCGTGGTAGACGAGGCCGGTGAAGGCCACCGTGGTGGCCAGGAACAGGGCCACGGCGATGACGAGGAACGGCCGGAGCGAGACGATCGGCCGCGCCCGCGAGTCGCCGTCGCTCATCGGGCCCCGGGCGTCACCAGCCCGCTCTCGTACGCGAACACGACGGCCTGGGCCCGGTCGCGCAGCCCGAGCTTGCCGAACAGGCGTCCGACGTGGGACTTCACCGTCTCCTCCGCGACGCTCAGCTCCGCGGCGATCTCCGCGTTGGAACGGGCCTTCGCGATCAAGGTCAGCACCTCGAGTTCGCGGTTGGTCAGCGTCCGCAGCCGAGCGGTCAGGGCCCGGTCGGCGGGGCGCCGTGAGGTCACGTCCTCGATCAATCGACGGGTCACAGAGGGGGCGAGCAGGGCGTCGCCGGCCGCCACCACCCGGATCGCGGCGACCAGGTCTTCGGGCGGCGAATCCTTGAGTAGGAACCCGCTGGCGCCGTACCGCAAGGCCGCATAGACGTAGTCGTCGACGTCGAACGTGGTCAGCACGACGATCTTGGGCCGGTAGGCCGCGTCCGGGGCGAGCAGTTGCCGGGTCGCCTCGATCCCGTCCAGCTCCGGCATCCGGACGTCCATGATCACGACGTCCGGCCGGAGCTCGCGGACCGCCCGGATCGCGGCGGCGCCGTCGGACGCCTCGCCGATCACGGTCAGGTCCGGCTGGGCCCGGAGCAGTGAGGCGAAGCCGGCGCGCACCATCGCCTGATCGTCGGCGACCAGTACGGTGATCATGAACGCCCTTCCGGATTCGGTACGGACAGCGGCAGCAGGGCCGCGACCCGGTAGCCACCGGCGTCGGTGGGTCCGGCCTGAACCGTACCCCCGATCGACGCCGCGCGCTCGCGCATCCCGGTCAGCCCGTGCCCACCCGGTCCCGACCTGACCGGCGTGGCCGGCGGATCGTTGATCACCTCGACGGCGAGCGCGCCATGATCATCGGTGACGCGGATCGTCGTCGCCGCGGCGGGGGCGTGCCGGACCACGTTGCTCAGCGCCTCCTGAACGATCCGGTACGCGGCGTACTGCAGGTCGGGCCGGGGCTCCGGTGCCTGGTCCATGATCAACCGGACCGGGACGCCAGCGGCCCGGGTCGACTCGACGAGCTTGGGCAGATCGGCGAGCGCGGGCGTCGGAGGCGTCGCGCCGCGCAACACCTCGAGCACCTGGCGGAGTTCCTGCAACGAGGTGCGCGCCGCCGCCCCGATCGACTGGAACTCCCGGTCCACCTCGGCCGATCGTTCGGTGGGGATCCGGTAGCGGGCGGTCGACGCCTGGACGGCGATCACCGACATGTGGTGCGCCACCACGTCGTGCAGTTCGCGGGCGATCCGGGTCCGCTCCTCGAGCACCCGCAGCTGGCTCTGCTCCTCGGCGAGCTGGATCGTCGCGTCGCGGCGCTGCAGCCGGGTCCGGCCGAGGACCACGGCCAGGACGGTCGCCAGGGTCCAGATCACGCCGCCCTGGATCACCACGCTGGCGCTGTAGCCGAAGCCCTGCGGGATCGCGGAGAGGCCGGCGATCATGGTGATCAGCACCGCCGGGTAGCAGATCACCCGGGGTGCCGACAGCGCGACCAGATAGATCACCGGAAGGTGGGCGGCGAGCTGGTTGGCCAGCCAGGGGAACGGCGTCATCGTCTCCGGGAACAGCAGCCGGTGCACGGGCAGGAACACGATCAGCGGGATCAGTCCGATCGCCCAGCCCAACATCGGGCGGGAGCGGGCGACGGCCACCGGCGCGGCCAGCAACAGGGACGCCGGGATCGCGGCGGGCCCGTAGCCGAGGCTGAACCCGTACACCGGAAGGTTGAGCAGGACCAGGACCGCGGCGAAGACCGGGAACGGCCAGCGGGGGACCAGCGGCCGCGCGTCCTCGGCCAGGGTGACGTGGGGGACCCGGACGGCGGCGACCCGGTGCAGGTACCCGCCGACGGCGCCGCGCAGCTTGTCCACCACGCTGTTTAGCTTAGGGTCGCCGCGTGAGGTTCTTCTTCGACGCCCGCTACATCCGGACCGACTTCCACGACGGGATCAGTCGGTACAGCACCGAGCTCGGCCGGGCCGTGGCCGCGCAGGCGCCGGTGACCTTCCTGGTCAGCGATCCGGGACAGCGTGCCCTGCTGCCGGACGGCGCCGAAACGATCATGTTGCACGGACCCACGTCGGCGCTGGAACCGTTCACCGCGTTGCGGCTCAACGCGCACCGGCCGGACGTCGTGTTCACCCCGCTGCAGACGATGGGCTCGCTGGGCCGCCGCCACAAGTTGATCTTGACCCTGCAGGACATCATCTACTATCGGGACCCGACGCCGCCGACGAATCTGCCGCCGCACATCCGGCTCGGCTGGTGGCTCTTCCACCAGGCCTACTGGCCGCAGCGGCTGGTGCTGGACCGGGCCGACGCCGTGGTCACGGTCAGCGAGACCTCTCGTTCCTACATTGAGAAGTACCGGCTCACCCGACGCCCGATCACCGTGGTCAGCAACGCCCCGTCGCCGCTGCTCGACGTCCCGGAGCCGGGCACGGTCGGTCGTGATCTTGTGTACGTGGGCTCCTTCATGCCGTACAAGAACACCGACGTGTTGATCAAGGCGCTGGCGTACCTGCCGGACGACTTCACGCTGCACCTGGTCAGCCCGATCAAGGCCGACCGCGAGGCGGAGCTGGCCGCGCTGATCCCCGAGGGGCGGACGGTGATCTTCCATCGCGGCGTCACCGAGGCCGAGTATCTGGACCTGCTCGGCCGGGCCTACGCCCTGCTCACCGCCTCCAAGGTGGAGGGGTTCGGGCTGCCGATCGTCGAGGCGCAACGGGCCGGCGTGCCGGTGATCTGCAGCGAGACCGACATCTTCACCGAGGTGGCCGGACCCGAGGCCCTGGTCTTCCCGCCCGACGACCCGGTCACGCTGGCCAAGCAGATCGAGACCCTCGACGACCCGTCGGTACGGCAGCGGATCGTCGACACCGGCCGCGCCAACGCGGCCCGCTTCTCCTGGGACCACAGCGCGTCGGTCCTGCTCGACCTGGCCCGATCCCTCGCCCGTTCCGCGCGCTGACTGTGGTTCTTCGTCGCGCGATCGGAGGAAGCCGTCAGCTTCGAAGGCGGTCGGGGAGTAGTTCATCACCTACGGCACAATTGCGGCATGCCGTCCGAGGTCTTGCCAGAACAATCGACCGGCACCCAGCCGCTCGTCGCCAGGAGCCCTCAGCAGATGCGCGGCGTCAATGCCACTGCGGTGTTGGGCCTCTTCTGGGATGAACCTGCGGGGACCGGATTGACTGCATCCGAGCTCGTGACGAAGACCGGGTTGACGAGGGCGACCGTACTCGCGGTGTGTGACGACCTACGGCAGATGGGCTGGCTGATCGAAGACCGTGCCCAGAATACGGCTGCTGGCAAGGGCCGGCAGCCGCGGCGCTTCACCTTCAATGCCAGGAAGCATTTCGTCGTGGGGTCTGATGTTGGCCTCAACTCGGTCACTTCAGTCGTGGCCGATCTCAAGGGCAAGGTCCTGGGGCGTGCGCGTCATCGGGTTCCGCGTGCCACCGATCGCACCGATCACCTCATCCAGTGCACCGATGAAGCACTCCGGATGGCCGAAGTCTCGAGTCAGCAGGTCGCGACTTCGTGTGTGGGCGTCGCTGCATCCGTCGATCGCTCCGGAGAACCGCTACCCGGAAACCCGTTCTGGGACTTGTTTCGCATCGATCTCGGGAAAGTGCATGATTACGCGCCCTTCGCGCTCCAGATAGAGAACGACGCTGACCTCGCTGCTGTCGCCGAGCTGCACGCCGTGACAGGTGATGCCCCGTCGCCATCGATCACCCTCCTCGTGTCCGATCGGTTCGGAGCAGGAATCATGGTCGGGCGCGAGCTGCTGCGCGGTGCGAAAGGATCAGCAGGCGAGATGGCCTACCTGGATCACGTCGTAGGGGTCGGCGGGCCCTACGGCCTTTCGCTCATAGCCCGCTGGCTGCGAGACGAGGCACTTGCTGCAGGGCGCGCGTCCCAGTTGCGTTCGAGCGGCCGGGGCAGACGTGACAGTGGGAGTAGCGACGGAGGCCCTGAAGACGGCGTCCTCGAGAGCGTCGTCGACGCTGCGGCCAACGGCGATGCTCTCTCGGCCGAGATCGTCGAGAAGCTCACGGAACGGCTTGCCGTGACCATTGCCACCTTGTGCCATCTCATCGACCCCGCACGGGTGGTCCTCGCCGGCGGCGTCGCTGTGGTCGTCGCTGCCTTGCTCCCCCAGGTGCGGGTACGACTTGCGGAGCTCCTTCCGTACTCCCCGCAGATCGAGGTCTCCACGCTCGGACGTGATGTGGTGCTCACCGGCGCAGTCCACAGCGCCATCAGCAGCATCCGTCACAACTCTCCCTAGCAACGAGGTCCGGACCCGGCCCCTTTCGCGCCAGCGATGCGACATCGAGCGCGCCCGGTCAGCGCTTCCTGGTCCGTCGTCGGGCTGCCTATTGACGAGCTAGCCGCGGAAGGCTAACTTGTCCTTGCCGCTAGATTTAGAGTCTAAATCTAGATGTTTCGGCCGTGCGGAGCAGACCAGGCTCCCTTGTGCGCTCGGCGCGCTCGCAGCGGTTCGGCAAGCACTCAAAGAAGAGAGGCAACAGATGAACATGCATCGATCCCGCTGGCAGGTGAGGGCAGTACTGGCCGGGCTCGCTGCCGCTCTCGTACTGGCCGGTTGCACAGCCGATCCCGGTACCGATGAGTCGGGCAAGCCGATCGTGACGGTTCAGGTCATCACGGACTCGCGCGCGATTCCCATGAAGGACATGCCCTGGACGAAGGATCTCGCAGCGGCGTGCGAGTGCACCATCAATTGGCAGGAGACCCCTGCGTCCTCCTGGAGTACGCAGAAGCAAGCGTCGCTGGCGGCCGGCGATGTCGCCGACGTGACCATCGGCGGTTACGGCGGTGGCGACTGGGGTGACTACGGAAGTCTTTTTCTGGATCTGGCGCCCGAACTGACGTCCATGCCGAACCTCTCGATGGTGTTCGAGAAAGTGTCCTTCGCGCGCGTCGTGTCGACGTGGGACGGCAAGATCTATGGTGGCCCCGGGGTCATGCTCGGCACGATGGCCGATACCGGCAGTCACATGTTCATCAACAAGCAGTGGCTGGACAAGCTGGGGCTCGACGTCCCCACCACCTGGGATGAACTGGAGACCGTCCTGGAGGCCTTCAAGACCGGCGACCCGAACGGCAACGGCGAGGCGGACGAAATCCCACTCGACTTCAACTCTCCCGGTACTGGTGGATGGGGAGGATTCCAGCCGAATATCCTTCTCGGAGGTCGGGGAATTTCGCCCAGCGGTGGCATGGGCATGTACGCCGATCAGGGCACGGTCAAAAGCTATCTGACGGATCCCGCATACAAGGAGTTCATCCAGTACATGCGAGACCTCTGGAGTAAGGGCCTGATCTCCAAGGAAGCATTCACCCATGACTGGTCTCAGTGGACGGCCACGGCGAAGGGCGACGGCAAGACGGCACGGATGGGCGTGAGTTGGATGTGGACTCCGTCTGACCTCTTCGGCAGCAAGCTGGCCGATCAGTACATCACGATCCCACAGCTCAAGGCCGAAGCCGGACAGAGCGAGAAGACCAAATGGATGTTCGGCGGCGACGGCATGAACTACCAGTCGAACAAGATCTCGATCGCCGCAGACGTCAGGAACAAAGAGGCTGCGCTCAGGCTCGTCGACAGCATGTACACACCGGACATCGGTGTGCAGATGCGCTACGGGTCCTTCGGTGTTGGGGTGAAGAAGAACAGTGACTTGAACTACACCGTCCTTGATCCCGCGGATTCTTCGAAGAATCTCTCGGACTGGCAGTTCATCAATTCGCTCGGTGATCGCGCGCCCAGCTGGGTCACTCAACCTGGGGTGACGCTGACCATTCCCAAGGAGTTCGCTGAAGTCAGGGCGGCGGATGCCGTGTACGACAGGGAGATCGCCAATATGGATCTCAACACCGATCTGATCTACAGCGGGGTCTCATTCACGGCGGATGAGGGCAGGCAGTACAGCCTGAACAATACCGGAATCACCCAGGCCGCGATGAGCAAATTCGCCCAGTGGGTCACCAAGGGCGGCATAGAGGACGAGTGGGACGCCTACGTCGCTGACCTCGAGCGAAACAAGTTGGCTGAGCAGATCAAGCTCCAGCAACAGGCATACGACCGCTTTGTCAAGGTGATGGCAGACAACAAGGTCGACCTCAATATCCAGTTGACCGATCCTGATCTCGTCTGGAAGGACAACCCGGACGGATCAGCAACCATGTCGCGACCAAAGTAGGTGTCGCTGGGTGATGTCGGGCTCCGTCGGGGGAAGCCCGGCATCACCTCTCCGGAGGCTCTAGCGGAACTCGCCGCCGGGTGCCGTCAAACCACGAACAGTCCAAGGAAGGCAAGATCGTGTCGGATACCTCCGCCTCAAGCATCGCGGCCCCGACCGGGCGGGAGGCGGTCGCTGCCGCAGTCGCTCAGACTCGGCGGCCCCGCAGCCCCAGAGGTCAGTCTCGCCTTGCGGCCCATCTCCATCGCTACTGGCAGCTGTGGTTGATGACGCTGCCTGCCATCATATTCATCGGCGTGTTCTCGTATGTGCCGATGTACGGCGTCCAGTTGGCATTCCGCGAATACAACGTAACCAAAGGCCTCAGCGGGGGCGACTGGGTCGGGCTTAAGTATTTCGAGCAGTTCTTCGCCAACCCGCTGTTCGGCCAGATCATGGTCAACACGGTGTGGATCAGCCTCTGGACCCTGGTGATGGGATTCGTCGCACCGCTCATCCTTGCCATTCTGATCAACCAGATCGCCAGCAAGCGGTTGAAGGGGTTTACCCAGACGGTCACCTATATGCCGCATTTCATCTCAACCGTGGTGATGGTCTCGATCATCCAGATCTTCCTTGCCCCGGACAGTGGCGTTCTGGGGCGGCTCCTCGGTGGCGCTAATCTCATGGGGGAGCCAAGTGCGATCGTCCACATCTACTGGATATCCGAGATATGGCAGCACACCGGCTGGAACTGCATCATCTACCTGGCTGCCCTTTCCTCCATTGACCTCGCACTCTACGAGGCCGCGAAGATCGACGGAGCCGGCCGACTGCAACTGATTCGTCACGTCGACATTCCTGCCATCCTGCCGACGGCCGGAATCCTCCTCATTATGAATATGGGAAGTGTCCTCGGTGTCGGGTTCGAGAAGGTCTTCCTGATGCAGAACACGCTGAACATCACCGCGGCCGAGGTCATCTCCACCTACACCTACCGCGTCGGAATCCTTGGCAGCCAGTTCTCGTACTCGACGGCGATCGGGCTGTTCAACGCACTGGTCAACTTCGCATTCCTGATCATGGCGAACTACATCGCCAAGCGGGCTAGCAACACGAGCATCTTCTAAGGAGCCACAGATCATGACCACGAAAGCGTCTCCTGGATCGCTCGCACCCAAGCTGGACTCGGCCACAATCACCGGCGTTCCGCAGAACCGGCGCCGGCGGAGTCAGCAGCGAACGGCCGGCGACTGGGCCGTTGACATCATCATCGGCATCCTGATCGCCTTGATCCTGATCGCCTTGATGTACCCCCTCTGGTGGATCATCATCTCGTCTGTTTCCGCTCCTAGGGCCGTCGCCACCGGGCAGGTCACACTGCTCCCGGTCGGATTCAGTGCCGCGGGGTACGAGCTCCTCCTCAGCGACTCCAGGATCTGGACCGGCTACAAGAACACGCTCATCTACACGTTCGCCGGCACCGCTTTGAATCTCCTGGTGACTCTCCCGGCAGCATTCGCGATGTCACGACCCGAGTTCCGTCCCCGACGGATCATCATGTTCCTCTTCGCGTTCACGATGTTCTTCGGCGGCGGCCTGATCCCCAGCTTCCTGCTGATCAAACAGCTCGGACTACTGGACTCGATCTGGGTCTTCATGTTGCCTGGTGCATTCTCCGTGTTCAACATGATCATTGCCAGATCCTTCTTCGAGACCTCGATCCCGGAAGAGTTGCGTGATGCCGCTCAGATCGACGGCCTTTCGTACTTCGGCTACTTCTTCAAGGTCGTGCTCCCGCTCTCCACAGCGATCATCGCTGTCATCGGCCTCTACTATTTCGTCGGCCATTGGAACGACTTCTTCACCGGCCTGATCTATGTCCGGTCGCAGGAACTACAGCCGCTCCAGAACGTGCTCCAGCAGATTCTCATGGCCAACCAGACGCAGCAAGGCGGCTCGACCTCCGTTGGCCAGACCGCCGGGCAGGCCCAGGAGTTCGCCGATCAGATCAAGTTCGGCATCATCATCGTCTCCACGCTGCCGCTCCTGGTGCTGTATCCCTTGCTGCAGAGGTACTTCAACAAGGGCGTCATGATCGGCGCAGTGAAGGGCTGAGGACATCATGAGGAAGTTCGCCGTGGGTTACGAGCGCCTCGCGCGCACCATCGTGATGGTATTCGTCGTGAACGTCGCGTTTCTCGTACACACAGTCATGGGCGTGATCTTCGCAGGGTTCTTCCCCTCGGTGGCAGCCTCCTATGCCACTTTCCGCACCTGGGTGCTCGACGGCGATCGGTCATGGGCCTTCGGGCAGACCTGGACCGTGTTCCATCGCGCATGGAGGCAGGAACTGCTCTCCGCCAACGCCTTCGGTTGGCCCCAGTTGGCAGTCGGGGTGTTGCTGCTGTGGGACCGCTATCTTGCCAACCAGAACGACATGGGGATAGCCGGCATCGCCGTTTCCGGGCTGCTCTTTGCGATCATTGTCCTGTTCGCCCTGTTCGTGGCGGTGTCGTGGGCGATCCGTTCCCATTTCGACGAGCGGCCGTGGTGGCTCGTACGCGCGTCTCTGCGGATGGTTCTGGCGCGACCAGTGTGCAGTCTGGCCCTGATCGTCCTGCTCGCCGTCGTCGCCTGGGCGTGGTACACGTGGCCCGGGATTCTCGTCTGCTTCGGTCTCGCTACGCCGATCTTTGTGATCGTCACGACCATCTACTCTTTCGGGCGACTTCCCGGATTGGACTCGTACGCCCGTAGGAGCAGGGATCCGGCGGTCCAGGCCGCCGGATGAGCCGCGGCGTCCCGGCGCGACCCGCTCATTGACGGCGACCGGCCGCGCCAACTCTGCCCGCTTGGCCCGGGACCGCAGCGCCTGAGTGCTCCTTCGGCCACGTCCGCTACCGGTCGTCCGGTGGTCAGGGGGCTTGCCTGAAGCGGTGCCGAGATGGGAAATTTCCTACATCGAGGGTGTAAGTCGCGTTCCAATCTGGCATAGCCCGACTGCGAGGAGTGCATCATGGCGCAGACAACCCGTCGTTTCGTCCGAGCCGGACTGGCCCTGGCCGGCGTCGTCGCCGTGATCAGTGCCCTCGGCACCACCGCGATGGCCGAGCCGACCGCCGAGGACAGCAAGCTCGTCTCGTACCACGGCTACCAGGTCTCGGTCCCGGCGGCGTGGCCGGTGGTGGACCTGGCCGACGAGAAGGCCTGCGTACGGTTCGACCGCCCGGCCGTCTATCTCGGATCGCCCCGCTACCAGGAGAGCTGTCCGGCGGACCTCACCGGCCGCGACGCCGGCCTGCTCATCGAGCCGCTGCAGGGCCCGGCCGCGACCCGCCCGGGAGTCGTACCCGCCGCGGCCGGCACCGCCGTCGCCCCCGCTGCGCCGTCGGCGAGCGGCACGCTGCAGATCGCGGTCGAGGATGCCGGGGTGCTGGTCACCGCGGCCCACGGGCCGAACAACGAGCAAGCCGTACGCAAGGTCCTCGCCACCGGCAGGCTCGTCGCCGGCGGCCGCGCGACCACGCTCGATGCGGAGTCGAAGACGGCCAGGGCGGTCCAGCCGACCGCGGCGGTGGTCGCGCCCGGAACGTACAACGGCAAGGGTTTCGACCAGTGCGCCGCGCCCTCCCAGAGCGCGATGGACACCTGGTGGAACGCCTCGCCGTACAAGGCGGTCGGCATCTACATCTCGGGCATCCAGCGGGCCTGTGCCCAGCCGAACCTGACCGCGACCTGGATCACCAACCAGCACAACCGCGGCTGGAAGTTCCTGCCGCTGCACGTCGGCCTGCAGGCACCGTGCCGCGGGACCGGGCACATGATGTCGTCCGATCCGGCGACCGCGCGGAATCAGGGACACCAGGCGGCCGTCGAGTCGGTGACCGCCGCGCAGGCGCTCGGGATCGTCGCCGGCAGCGTGCTCTACAACGACATGGAGGCCTATCAGCGGGGTGGCGCATGCACGACCGCGGTGATGTCGTTCCTGGCCGGCTGGACCGACGAACTGCACGCGCGCGGCTACCTGTCCGGCGTCTACTCCAGCGCCGCCTCCGGCATCGCCGACCTCGTCGCGAACTACAACAGCACGACCTACCAGCGGCCGGACCACGTCTTCTTCGCCTGGTGGAACAACGTCGCGAACACCGACGGCGGCCAGTACATCCCGGCCAGCTACTGGGCCGACCACCAGCGGATCAAGCAGTACGCGGGCGACGTCAGCGAGACCTGGGGCGGCGTGACGATCGCGATCGACCGCGACTTCTTCGACACCGCGAACGGCGGCCCGCCGCCTCCGTGCGCCGCGGTCCCGCTGGACGCCACGGCCTATCCGGACCAGAAGGCCGGGTCGACCGGCAACCTGGTCAAGGCCGCGCAGTGCCTGCTGCAGAAGGCCGGGTCGCTGCCGGCGGGAGAGCCGTCCGGCACGTTCGACGCGGCCACCGAGACGGCGGTCAAGACGTTCCAGACGTCGGTCTCGCTGTCGGCCACGGGCGTGGTCGACTCCCACACCTGGACCGCTCTGCTGGCGTACGGCTCCAGGCCGACCCTGCGCAGCGGAGCCTCGGGCCCGGACGTGTCCCGCCTGCAGCGCGCTTTGACGGCGGCGCTCGGGCGGACCGTGGGCATCGACGGGACGTTCGGGCCGATCACCGAGCAGGCCGTCGAGGACTACCAGACCTCGCGGAAGCTCGGGGTGGACGGCATCGTCGGGTCGGAGAGCTGGACGGCCCTCCAAGCCGGCGCCTAGTTGATCAAGACCTGCCGCAGCTCGGGGACGTCGGCCAGCTGGCGGTCGATGATCAACCGCGCCTGCCGTACCGAATCGACGAGCGGGTGCAGCGCCAGCGCGCGTACGGCCAGTGAGCGGGAGCCGGTCCGGGCGGCCTCGATCACCGTACGTTCGACGTCCTTCATGGTGATCACGATGCCCTGCTGGTACGGCTCCAGCGGCTCGGCCGGCAGCGGACGGGGACCGGCCGAGCCGACCTCGCAGGGCACCTCCACCACGGCGTCGTCGTCCAGCCCGGCCAGCGTGCCGCCGTTCCTGACGTTGAGCACCAGCCGCGCCGCCCGGTCCCGGGCGATGGCGCGGATCAGGTCCAGCGCGACGCCCTCGTAGCCGCCGCCGGCAAGATCATCATCGTCGCGGTCACCGGCCCCGGTGGCCTCCCGTTCCTCCGCCAGGTACGTCTCCTCGCGGGCCCTCCGGGTCTCCTCCCAGCGGCGGAGCGGATCATGATCATCGCCGGTGAAGTAATGATCTTGCTGCCGGGCCAGGTATTCGCCGCGGGTCTCGGCGCCACCGCCGATCGCGGCGATCGCATCCGCCGTGGCGTACCAGTACCAGAGATACTCGTTCGGGATCGCGCCGAGCGTACGAAGCCAGTCGCCGCCGAACAGCCGGCCCTCCTCGACCCGGTCCAGCAGCGGCTCCGAGGCGAGCAGCTCCGGAAGTCGATCAACGCCGTCGACGGTGAGCCGGCGCAGCCAGCCGAGATGGTTCAGCCCAGCATAGGAGAACTCGGCGTCCTCGGGCCGGACGCCGAGGGCCCGGGCGGCGCGCCGGAACAGCCCGACCGGTGAGTCGCAGATCCCGATCACCCGGTCGCCCAGCACCGACCGGGCCGCCTCGGTGACCAGCCCGGCCGGATTGGTGAAGTTGATCACCCACGCGTCGGGCGCGACCCGCCGGATCGTCTCGGCGATCCGCAGCACCACCGGAACCGTACGCAGGCCGTAACAGACACCGCCGGCGCCGGTCGTCTCCTGGCCGAGCAGGCCGACGTCGAGGGCGGCCCGCTCGTCGCAGACCCGGCCCGCGACTCCGCCGACCCGGATCGCCTGGAACACGAAGTCGGTCCCGGCGACCGCCGCGGCCAGGTCGGTCTCCAACCGCACGGACGGGCCGATCCGATCCGCGGACATCGCCTCGATCACCGCGCCGATCCGGCGCAGCCGGCCCGCATCGGTGTCGTACAGGACGAGTTCGTCGATCACCGGTTCCGGGTCGTCGGCGAGTGCCCGGAAGATCAGCGGCACCCGGAAACCGCCGCCCCCGACGATCGTCAGCCGCATCCGTGTCCTCCGTCGCCCAGTCCGCCGTCGTCCAGCCCCATGTCCGGAACGGTAGCGTGGCCCGATCGGCGCCCCTTCGGCGCCACCCACCCGGGAAAGGAGTCCTGATGGACGAACCGGAGTTCGACGTGTTCGTCACCGGGACCGTGTTCCTGGACCTGATCTTCACCGGGCTGAGCCGGCCTCCGGCCGGCGGGCACGAGGTGTGGACCGACGGCATGGGGTCCAGCCCGGGCGGCGTGGCGAACCTGGCCGTCGCCGCGTCCCGGCTCGGCCTGCGCACCTCGCTGGCGACCGCGTTCGGCGACGACATCTACGGCGAGTACTGCTGGCACGTGCTGGCCGAGCTCGAGGACGTCGACCTCAGCCTGGCCCGCCAGTTCCGCAACTGGCACTCGCCGGTCACCGTCTCGATGGCGTACGACGACGACCGGGCCATGGTCACCCACGCGCACCCGCCGCCCTCCGGCCCGACCGATCTGATCATCGACCCGCCCTCGACCCGGCTCGCCTATGCCGACATGGCCGCGGAGCGGGCCAGCTGGCTGGACCGGGCACAGGACCGCGGCGTCAAGGTCTTCGCCGACGTCGGCTGGGACGAGACCGAGGTCTGGGACACCGAGTTGTTGATCACCAGGCTGGCCGGCTGCCACGCCTTCGTCCCGAACGCCGGCGAGGCGATGGCCTTCACCCGGACCGGCTCACCCGGCGCAGCCCTGGAGGTGCTCCGCGACTGGGTGCCGCTGGCCGTGGTGACCGCCGGCACCGGGGGAGCGTTCGCGGCCGACGCGGAGACCGGCGAGACGGCCTGGGTCCCGTCCCTGTCGGTGTCGGCGCTGGATCCGACCGGCGCCGGCGACGTGTTCCTGGCCGGCCTGATGTTCGGCACCCTGCACGACCTGTCGCTGACCCACCGGCTCCGGTTCGCCGGACTGTGCGCCGCCCTGTCGGTCCGGCAGTTCGGCGGCGCCCTCGCCGCCCCCGGCTGGGCCGACCTCTCCACCTGGTGGGCCGAGGCGAAGGAGTCCACCCGCTACGCCCGCGACTACGCCTTCCTGCCCGACCTGATCCCGGCCGGCGAGGGCCGCGTGGTCCGGCGCGCCATGGCGACCATCGGCCTCGGCGAGCTGCTCGGCTCCGAGGACGACGACCATGATCACGATTCGGCGGTGCAACCATGATCATCGAGGACCCGGTCGAGGACGAAGTGCACCGGCTGTACGGACCGTCGGCGGGACGGACGCCGGCCGACGCCGCGGCGTTGATGGCGGGCTATCCGGGGCGCTGGTGGATCGCGGGCGGCTGGGCGGTCGAGGCTCAGGGCGGCGCGCCGCGGGTTCATGGTGATCTTGATCTGAGCGTGCCCCGGGCCGACCTGGCGCTGCTGCGGCGGCACCTGGCCGGCCGGCTGGACGTCTGGATCGCCGACCGCGGCTCGCTGACCCCGCTGCTGCCGGACGAGGATCCGGACGAGCCGCCGGAACGGTTGCTGCCGGACGAGTGCGAGAACCTGTGGACCAGGGCCAGCGGCGCGGATCCGTGGGAATACGACGTGATCTTGATGGACGGCGACGAGGACGGCTGGATCTTCAAGCGGGACAGCAGCATCCGGCTGCCCTGGCCGGAGATCATCCGGACCGTCGACGGGCTCGACTACCTCCGCGCCGAGCTCCAGCTGCTGCACAAGGCGGCCCGCCGCCGGCCGAAGGACCAGTACGACTTCGAGGCCGTCCTGCCGGCGCTCGATCCCGACGCCCGCCGTTGGCTCCACGATGTCCTCGCCCGCGTCCACCCCGGCCACCTCTGGCTCGCCGAACTGCAGGGCTGACTCTGGTCCTGGGCTACCTTGCCAACATGAGCTGGGACCTTTTGATCATGGACCTGCCGCGGGACGCTCGTTCCGTGGCCGAGATTCCACACGACTTCAAGCCGGTGGACCTCGGGCCGCGGTCGGAACTGATCCGCAAGATCCAGTCTGTCGTGCCCTCCGCCGACTTCACCGATCCTTCGTGGGGCCAGATCGAGACCTCGGACTTCTCGGTCGAGGTCAGCCTGGGCGAGGAGGAACCCATCAACTCGATCATGCTCCACATCCGTGGCGGCGGCGACGTTTTGGGATTGGTGGCCGAGTTGCTGGCCGCGCTGGAACTACGAGCGGTCGATGCGCAGAACGGCGAGTTCTTCGAGCCGGCGGCGGCCCGCGAGAGCTTCGCGGCCTGGCGTGCCTTCCGAGATCGCGTGGTGCAGGGGCCTAGCGGATCTTGGGTGAATCTTCGCCGCGAGTAACCGGCTGAATTTCACCCAAGCTGACCGGTCAGGGCCGGACGGTCAGAGTCGGACGGCGGCGGTCATTCGGGCGGCCACCTCGGTAACGGCGGCTCGGAGTTCGGGGCCGCCCTCGACGCGGAACGGGAAGGGGATCGCGGAGAGCCACTCGCCGGCGTACATGTCCGGATTGCTGGTGCTGCCGGTGAGCAGGCAGCGGGTGCCGGCGTCCAGCGGCTCCAGCCGGCCCATCGGACCGGTCACCCACGGCGACACCTCGGCGTACGGCGCCTCGAAGACGACCCGGGTCGGATACTCCCAGCTGCTGCCGAGATGCTGCTCCAGCAGCGCGACCGGATCCAGGTCGGGCGGCGACTGGAACCGGTCGGCCAGAGTCTCGAACCCGGTCACCCGGTCGATCCGGAAGGTCCGTACCTCGTCCACGTAGTGCGCCCGGCAGAGCAGATACCAGCGCCCGTTGCGGACCACCACGGCCCACGGATCCACCTCGGTCTCCAGCGGCGTCCCCGACGCCGTCCGGTACGAGAGCCGGGCCCGTCGCCCGGCCGCGACGGCGTCGACGACCGTGGTGACGATCTCCGGATCGGGCCGGGCCGCGTCCCGGTCGGGGGCGGTGAGGGCGTTCTCCCTGAGCATCGAGGCCTGCCGGGCGACCCGTTCCGGCAGGGCCCGGAGCAGTTTGCCCAGCGCCGAACCGACCGGGTCGGAGGGATCGGCGGCCGCGTGATGTCCGTCCAGCACCGCCATCACCAGGCCGAGTGCCTCCGACGAGGAGAACACCAGCGGCGGCAGCCGCACCCCGCGGCCGACCCGATAGCCGCCGTACGGACCGCGGACCGACTCCACCGGCACGCCCGCCTCACGCAGGATCGCGATGTAGCGCCGGGCCGCGCGGTCGGTCACCGCCAGTCGTTCGGCCAGGTCGGCGGCCGAGATTCCGGGCCTGGCCTGCAGCAGTTCCAGCGCCAACAGGGCCCGCGCCGTCGGGCTGTCCTCGCGCGTCGTCACGCTCCGAAGCCTAAACAGGAAGCCGAGTGTCCGGAACCGCTTCTAGGGTCACAGCATGGACCTCATCCTCATTCCCGGCATGTGGCTGACCGGTTCGGCGTGGGACGACACGGCCGACGCGTTGCGCCGCCTCGGCCACCGCCCGACCTCGCTGACCCTGCCCGGCCTCGCCGACGGTCGCGCCGACGCGACGCTGGACGACCAACTGTCCGCCGCCCTGGAGGCGGTCGATGCCGCGGACCGGCCCCTGGTGGTGGGGCATTCGGCGGCCAGTTCGCTGGCCTGGCTGATCGCGGACCGGCGGCCGGACGCGGTGGCCCGGATCGCCCTGGTCGGCGGCTTCCCGGCGGCCGACGGCGAGACCTACTTCGACGTCTTCCCGGTGCAGGACGGCGTGGTGCCGTTCCCGGGTTGGGAACCGTTCGAGGGCCCCGACACCGCCGACCTGGACACGGCAACCCGGGACCGGCTGGCGGCCGAGACGGTCCCGGTGCCCGGCGGGGTCGCGACCGGCGTCGTCCGGCTGACCGACGAGCGGCGCTACGACGTGCCGGTGACGCTGGTCTGTCCCGAGTTCAGCCCGGAGGACGTGAAGGGCTGGATCGCGGACGGTGATCTGCCCGAGCTGGACCGGGCCCGCGACGTGTCGTACGTCGACCTGGATTCCGGCCACTGGCCGATGGCGAGTTGCGCGGCCGCACTGGCCCAGGCGCTCGCCGACCTGGCCCGATGACGTACGCCATCACGACGCTCGAGGCGTCGACCTGGGACCTGTTCGCCGAACTGGTCGACCGCAACGACGGGATCTTCGGCGGCTGCTGGTGCCTCTCGTTCCACACCGACCGCGGCGAACCCGGGCTCGACCACCGCACGGCCAAGGAACAGCTGGTCCGGACCGGCCGGGCCCACGCCGCGCTGGTCCTCGACGAGGACGGCGTCGCCCGCGGCTGGGCCCAGTACGGGCCGACGGCCGACCTCAAGATCAAGAACCGGATCCGGTACGAACAGGATCCGCCGCCCACCCCGGACTGGCGGATCACCTGCATCTTCACCGACCGGACCCACCGCAGACAGGGCGTGGCCGGCGCCGCGCTGGAAGGTGCGCTGGACCAGATCGCGGCGCGCGGCGGCGGCCTGGTCGAGGCGATCTCGGAGGTCACCGACGGCCGCGTCGCGCAGAGCCGGTTCCTGTTCAGCGGCACGGTCGAACTCCTCGAGCAGTACGACTTCGCCCGCGTCCGCCAGGTCGGCAAGCACGCCTGGATCATGCACCGGGACCTGCCGCCGACCTGATGCGGCCGGCTGCGACGATGGGCAGCCGGGCGAAGGGAGGCGGAAATGAGTCGGGGCACCGTGTTGATCACCGGGGTTGGCCGGCGGCGTTCGATCGGGGCCGGGCTCGCGCTCGGCCTGGCCGAGGACGGCTGGGACCTGGCGCTGAGCTACTGGCGCCCGTACGACGACCGGCTCGGGATGGAGGCCGGCCCGGACGACCCGGCGGCGGTCGCCGAGGTCTGCCGGGCCCTCGGCCGCCGGGTCGAGCTGGTCTCCGGTGATCTTGCCGATCCGGCCGTGCCGGCGGAGTTGATCAAGGCCGCGTCGGCCCATGATGATCTTGCCGGGCTGGTGCTGTCCCACTGCGAGTCGGTGGACAGCTCGATCCTCACCACGTCCTTGGAGAGCTGGGACCGGCACTTCGACGTCAACGCCCGGGCCAACTGGTTGTTGATCAAGGAGTACGCCGAGCGGCTGCCGGTCGTCGATCACGGCGGCGAGGTCCGGGCCCGGATCGTGGCCCTGACCAGTGATCACTACGTGCACAACCTGCCGTACGGGTGCAGCAAGGGAGCCCTGGACCGGCTGGTGATCGCCGCCGCGCACGAACTGGCCGATCGCGGCGTCCGCGCCAACGTGATCAATCCGGGCCCGATCGACACCGGCTGGATGACCGACGAGATCCGCGCCGCCGGCACCGCCCAGACGCCGGCCGGCCGACTGGGCACGCCGCGCGACACCGCCAACCTGGTCCGGTTTCTCTTCTCGGACCAGGGTTCCTGGCTCAACGGCCAGCTGCTGTCGAGCAACGGCGGCTTCGGCAGCTGACCGCGACCCGGATCAGGCCTCGTCGGGCTCCAGGCTCATCGGTCCGTAGACCTTCCGCTCGTCCTCGTACAGGGTGACCGAGCGGACGCCGTCCTCGTACAGGTCGGGATAGGTCTCGCCGAGCCACGACTCGGCGTCGCCCTGCCGAGGGAAGGCCTTGCTCCGGCCCTGCGTCCCGGCCGGAACCGGCTGGTAGGTCCAGTGCCAGGACATCAGGTGAGCCGCTTCGTCGGGGCCGACCGCGCGGTCAGCGCCGGGTCCGTCACGACGGCGTCGCCGAGCGCCTCGTCGATGCCGCGCAGGGTCTCCGCCGAGAGCTTCCGGCCGGCCGCCTCAGCGTTCGCGGTGACCTGCTCGGGGCGCGAGCCGCCGGTGATCGCGGTCGCCACGTTCTCGTTGTTGAGCACCCAGGCGATCGCCAGCTGGGCCATGGTCAGACCCTCGGCCTCGGCCAGCGGGGCCAGCTTCTGCACCCGGGTCAGCAGCTCGTCGTTGTCGACCAGCCGCTTGATGAAGCCGGCGCCGCTGGCCTCGTCGGTCGCCCGCGATCCCTCCGGCGGCGGCTGGCCCGGCAGATACTTCCCGGTCAGGACGCCCTGCGCGATCGGCGAGAAGACCACCTGGCTGATCCCGAGCTCGTACGACGTCGGCACCACCTCGGCCTCGATCACCCGGTGCAGCGCGTTGTACTGCGGCTGGTTCGAGACGAACGGGAACCGCAGCTCCCGGGCCAGCGCATGACCGGCCCGGAGCTGCTCGGCGGTCCACTCGCTGACGCCGATGTAGAGGGCCTTGCCCTGCCGGACCACGTCGGCGAACGCCTCCATGGTCTCCTCGAGCGGCGTGAAGTGGTCGTACCGGTGCGCCTGGTAGAGATCGACGTAGTCCGTCTTCAGCCGCTTCAGCGAACCGTTGATCGACTCGTGGATGTGCTTGCGGGACAGGCCGGTGTCGTTCGGGCCGCCGGGACCCGTGGGGAAGTAGACCTTGGTGAAGATCTCCAGGCTCTCCCGCCGCTCGCCGGCCAGCGCCTCGCCGAGGATCACTTCGGCCTTCGTGTTCGCGTACGTGTCCGCGGTGTCGAAGGTGGTGATCCCCGCGTCCAGCGCCGCCCGGACGCACCGTCCGGCCTGCTCGGCCTCGACCTGCGACCCGTGGGTCACCCAGTTGCCGTAGCTGACCGCCGACACCTTGAGGCCGCTGCGGCCGAGAAATCGAAACTCCATGGCGTCAGCGTGTCACAGGCGTCGGCGGTCAGGGGACCGGCCCTGACTATCTCAGCGGGGCGATCTGAGCCTCGGTCGCGCTCTGCTGGGTCGCCGCCGAGAGGTAGCGGATCGGCCCGGCCCAGTGCAGCCCGTACTGGTCGAACCGGTTCCGGTCCTTGGCGTAGGAGGTCTTCGCCTGCTTCACCAGGTAGGCCTGGTACGGCCGGTTCGGCAGGGCCGCGTTGAGCTCGCCGAGATTGCGTACGTAGACGCCCTTGAAGGTCGGGCCGTCGCCGCCGCAGTCGCCCGACTCGCACGGCTCGCGCAGCACGCCCTTCGGGTTGATCCCGGCATCCTGGGTGGAGGCCGTCGCGAGCTTCTGGGCAGTGTTCAGGTAGCCCCGGTCGCCGGTCGCCGCGTGCAGCTCGGTCAGCGCACCGAGCACGATGCCCTGGTTGTACGTCCAGGTCGGCTGGCCGTTGTTCTCGCACGCGTCGTTCAGGCCGTCGTTGATCAGGTTCTTCGAGTTGATCATGCCGCTGCCCTGGAACCAGGCCCAGTTCTGCTTGGCCCGGGCGAGGAAGCTCGGGTCGTCGGACCGGTTGGCCAGGCTGGCCAGCACCTTGATCATCAACTCGTTGGTCACGGCGTTCTTGTACTTCACGTTGATGTTCCAGATCACGCCGCCGCCGCAGACGTCGCTCCAGGTGTCCCACATGTACTCGGCGTCGAAGATCGCGGTGTCCAGGTAGCGCTGATCACCGGTGAGGTCGTACGCCCGGATCCAGGCCAGCGCCCACCAGCCGGTGTCGTCGATGTACTCGTTGGTGAAGTTGCCGCCCTGCGCGTCCTTGTTCTTGTCGAAGGTGTTGGCGATCACCCACTCGTACCGGTCGTCGCCGGTGGCCAGCTGGTAGTCCAGCACCGCCGTCAGGGCGTTCGCGGAGTTCCACCAGCCGGTGGTCTTCCAGAGCCCGGTGTCCTTGTTGTACAGGCGCATCAGGGCATCGACGGCCCGCTTGGCGGGAGTGCCCTCGGTCTGCGGTTCCTCGACGCCGAACCAGCCGGTGCAGACGACGTCGTCGCGGTTGCCGGCCTTGCCGCAGGCCCGCAGGACGCCCTCCTTCCCGTCCACGTTCAGCGCGAACTCGGGCGTCGTCACCGACCGGGCGCCGGCCGGGATGGTCGAGTAGCCGAGCCGTTCGTCGGCGACGGTCGCGCCGCCGTCGAAGGAGCGGTCCAGCCACACCTCGTCGGTCGGGTCCCCGCTGGAGATCCGGGCCCAGCCGAGGGCGTCGGCGTCGGACAGGTGCAGTTCGATCTGGCGGCCGAAGATCGTGGCACCGTCGGCCAGCCGATCCTCGGTCGCGGCGAGTGGGACGGCCGCGGGCTCGGCCTTGGCCGGGCGTCTGGTCGTGGCATCCCCCTCGGAGGCGGCCGCCGGAGCGGCGGCGAGCGTGATCATTCCAAGCGTGGCGAGGGCCGCGATCGCGGCGCCAATGGCGCGTCGGGTCATGCCCTGACGGTAGGTGTCTCCGGGAGCCTGCGTCAAGGATTCATCCCAATTAATATATTCATATTGTCGATGGGGAGATCAATGGTGTAGGAATAGCCCGCACACACCACACCAACACCATCTCGGCGAGGGGGCTCGATGGCGTCGATCACCGACGATCCGGTGCGGCTGACACCCGTGGCGCCGGTCCAACGCAAGCGCCGCGGGATGACCACCGCGCGGCAGCAGACCATCAACGGCTGGGCGTTCCTGGCGCTGCCGATCGTCCTGTTCGTCGTGTTCCTGCTGGTCCCAATGGTCGTCGCGGCCGTGCTCAGCTTCTCCGACTACTCGATCGTCGACGAGCTGGCCTGGGTCGGGCCGGAGAACTACGCCAAGGTCTTCGGCGACCCGTTCTTCTGGGTGGCGCTGCGCAACACCGCCTACTACACGGTGATGTACGTGCCGCTCGGCATCATCGTCGCGCTGGCCACGGCGCTGCTGCTGAACCGGAGCAGCCGGGCGACCAAGGTGATGCGGACCCTGTTCTACATCCCGGTGGTGTCCTCGTCGGTGGCGACGGCCTCGATCTGGTTCTGGCTGCTCAACCCGCAGTACGGCATCTTCAACGTCGTGCTCGGCTGGTTCGGCATCGATGGACCGGCCTGGCTGTACGAGTCGCAGTGGGCGATGCCGTCGATCGTCGCGATGAGCGTCTGGGCCGGCTTCGGCGGCAACATGATCATCTTCCTGGGCGGCCTGCAGGGCGTGCCCCGTGATCTCTACGAGGCCGCCCAGCTGGACGGTGCCGGCGCCTGGCGGAGCTTCTGGCACGTCACGCTGCCCGGCATCTCGAAGACCATGTTCCTGGTCTCCACGTTGTTGATCATCGGGTCCTTCCAGGTGTTCGACCAAGCCTTCATCCTGACCAAGGGCGGGCCGGGGAACGCGACGGTGACGATCGTCTACTACATCTACGACAAGGGATTCGGAGCCCTCGAGATGGGCTACGCCTCGGCCCTGTCGTTCATCCTGTTCGCGATCATCCTGGTCTTCACCGTGATCAACGTACGGATCAACCGGATGGGAGGTCAGTCGTGACCAAGCCGCTCAAGCCCGGCAAGATCATCAAGCGGGTGCTCTGGTGGATCGGGGCGTCGGCGATCGCGTTCAGCACCGTGATGCCGCTGGTCTGGACGCTGGCGACCTCGTTCAAGCCGGCCAGCGAGGCGCTGAGCAACTACCTCTCGCTGCTGCCGAAGGTGCCGACGCTGGAGAACTACCAGCGCGTCTTCGCCGAGACCCCGTTCGCCCAGTACCTGCTCAACTCGCTGTTGCTGGCCCTGGCCGGCTGCGTGACCAACCTGTTCTTCGGCGGGCTCGGCGGCTATGCGCTGGCCAAGCTGAGGTTCCGCGGCCGCAAGATCGTCTTCGGGGCGTTCCTGGCCTCGATGATGGTGCCGGGGATCGTCACCATGGTGCCGGCCTTCCTGGTACTGCGCTACTGGCCGCTGGCCGGCGGCAACGACCTGCTCGGGCAGGGCGGCTTCGGCTTGATCAACACGTACTGGGCGGTCATCCTGCCCGGCGCCGCCGGACCGTTCGCGGTGTTCTTCATGAAGCAGTTCTTCGAGAGCCTGCCGGACGAGCTGGGCGAGGCGGCCCGGATCGACGGCGCCAGCGAGTTCCGGATCTTCGTCCAGGTCTACCTGCCGCTGGCCGCGGCCGGTCTCGCCGTGCTCGGCGTACTCACCTTCCAGGCGGGCTGGAACGCGTTCCTCTGGCCGTTGATCGTGCTGAACGATCCGTCCATGCTCACGGTCCAGGTCGCCCTGTCCACCTTCGTCAACGACAAGGTGACCGACTTCGGTCCCCTGATGGCCGGCACCGTGATGTCCAGCGTCCCGGTCTTGATCATCTTCGTCCTGGCCCAGCGTCACATCATCGAGGGCGTCGCCCATCTGGGCGCCAGCAAATAGGAGTTTCACGATGCGCACCATCAGATCCATCGCGACCGCGATCGTCGCCGGCCTGCTCGCCCTGGTCCTGGCCGCCTGTGGCGGCCCGAGCGGCGGTACCACCGGCGGCACCGGCGGTGGCGTCAAGATCAAGGAGGTCACCTTCTGGGGTGGCTGGTCCGGTGATCAGGCCAAGCAGCTGAAGGCGCAGGCCGACGCGTTCAACGCGGCCCAGACCGACTACAAGGTCACCTTCGTGGCGCAGGAGGAGGTCGAGCAGAAGCTGCTCACCGGCATGGCCAGTGGCCGGGTGCCCGACATCGTGCTGTGGGACCGCTTCAACACCTCGGTCTACGCCGGCAAGAACGCCTTCACCGCGCTGGACGACAAGATCGCCGCCGACAAGATCGATCTCGGCCGGTTCTACGGCCCGGCGGTCGAGGAGATGGTCGTCGAGGGCAAGCACTACGGCCTGCCGCTGCTGGTGGACAACCGCTCGCTGTTCTACAACACCGAACTGTTCGAAGAGGCGGGCCTCGAGCCGCCGACGAACTGGGACGAGCTGAAGCAGGCCGCGACCACGCTGACCAAGCGGGACGGCAACAAGCTGACCCGGACCGGCTTCTCGCTCGACGACCCGGGCCTGTTCAACATGTGGATCCGCCAGGCCGGCGGGCGGATGCTCACCGAAGATCAGTCCGCGGTCGCGTTCAACAGCCCCGAGGGCGTCGAGGTGCTCAACTTCTGGAAGCAGTTGCTGGACGCCAAGGTGTACCAGCTCGGCTTCGGCGCCGGTGGTAACGCGTTCGCCGAGGGCAAGGCCGCGATGAAGTACGACGGCCCGTGGGCCCTGGCCGACCTGGACAAGGTGAAGACGCTGAAGTACGGCATCGCCGAGCCGCCGGCCGGACCGCGCGGCGACAAGGCGGCCAACATGGGCGGCTTCGGCTTGATCATTCCGCGCGGCGCCAAGAACGTTGACGGTGCCTGGGCGTTCCTGAAGTGGTGGGCGACCGAGAAGGAGAACGCGATCTCCTTCGGCAAGCTGTCCGGCTGGATCCCGGCGCTGGTCGAGGCCGCCGAGGACCCGTACTTCACCGACAACGAGAAGTACTCCGGCTTCGTCGCCACCATGAAGTACGCCCAGACCCGGCCGACCCTGAAGGGGTACGCCGACATGGAGGGCAAGGCGCTGATCCCGCAGCTGCAGCGATTCATGTCCGGCGAGATCAGCGCCGAGGAGGCGCTCGCCGAGGCCGAGAAGCGGGGCAACCAGATCCTGACGGAGCAGCGCAAGTGACCGAACCCACCAAGATCACCACGATCGGCGAGCTGGCCGACCGCGCCCAGGACACCCTCGACCGCAGCTTTGGTGCTCCGTGGCCGCAGCTGTTGCACAACCGTCATCCGGCCGGCGACAACGCCACCTTCAACTACTGGTGGCTGGCCCACGTGATCGACGCCCGGCTGGACGCCCACCTCCGGTCCGGCGATCCCGGTCGGCTGGCCGCGGCGACGGACACGTACCGCAACATCCTGGAACGCAACGGCGGCTCGCTGTTCAACGACTACTTCGACGACATGCTCTGGTACGCCCTCGCCATCCTGAGGCTGTACCGGGCGACCGGCGAGGAGTCGTATCTGGCTGACGCCAAGGCGATCTGGGCCCACGTGGTCGAGCACGGCTGGAATGATCAACTCGGCCCGAGCCTGGCCTGGCGGAAGCCCCAGCTGGACTACAAGAACACCCCGGCCAACGGCCCGTTGGTGATCTTGTCCTGCCGGCTGGCCGCGCTCGCCGACGATCAGCCGTACCTCGACTATGCCCGGCGGGCCTTCGCCTGGCTGACCGAGACCCTGGTCGATCCGGACAACGGCTTCGTCGAGGACGGGATCAACCGGCAGCAGGACGGCAAGATCGACACCCAGTGGCGGTTCACCTACAACCAGGGCCTCTACGTCGGCGCCGCGGTCGAGCTGTCCCGGACCGCCGACGACCCGCAGTCCATGATCGACACCGCGATCCGGACCGCCGTCACCGCCGTCGACGAGCTCACCGACGGCGGGGTGTTCACCGACGAGGGCGACGGCGACTGCGGCCTGTTCAAGGGCGTCTACTATCGCTATCTCGGCGTCCTGCTGGACGCCGTCGGTGACGCGGAGTCGGCCGAGCTGACCAGGCTGAAGGACTTCGTGATCACCAGCACCGACGCCCTGATCGACTCCACCGCCGGCGGCACCCAACTGGCCGCCAACGACTGGCGCCGACCGCTGGACGGTCCGATCGACTACTCGACCCAGCTCAGCGCGATCATGGCCCTGGAGGTCCGTGCCCGCTACGTCCCCTGAGGGCGCGTCGCGACCCTGCTGTCACAAGTCTGCAAAGCAACGGGTTCCCTGAAGCCGATTTCGGCCCGATCGACGTCTTGCGTTGCAGATTGAGGACAACCGCGCGTGCGGGGCAGGATCCACCACCCCTAGATCGGGGAACATTCGGCCGCGTACACCCGGCCGCAACCGCCCCGATCCCTTGTCCGGGGGACAGCGGCAACGTGCCAAATCGGGGCCAGCTCTCCTTGGGAGTCCGCGGAGGGGCGGAGAATGGCGACGTGATGATCAGGATCGCCTGGTCGGCGTGCCCGCGCAGGTCGACGAACTTCGGCGCGACGACCGGCCGGTCCACGTCGATCCGCACGTCCGCCGACGCCCCTGGAGATCACTGACCTCCCGACAAGATCAGTGACGTCCCGGCAAGATCACCGACGGCGACGATCCGGGCGTCCCGGCCCAGCTGACATCGGCCTGGCAACGGCCCGCCGTTCTCCCCTTCGACGACAGCGCCGTCGACTCCCTGCCGGCTAGGCATCCACTCGATGCGCGATCACGCTTGCCGACTCGACCGTCGTCAGACCTTCACTGACCTCCGCTGACACCAGCCTGAACTGCCAAGGACAGCTCTGCGGTCCATGGACGGCGCCTCCTGCGCGGGCACCGAGGGGCACGCCGCCGTGTCGCGCTCGTTGTGGGGCGCCCTCGTCGCGGTCCGCCCGCGTTCGGGTCCACCCTCGCTCGGGCCCGCGTCCCGGCCCGCTCCGCCGCGTCCCGGACCGCCCCCGCTCCGGCGCATTTCCAGCACTCTTCTGGTGCCGCTCTCGGCTGCGAACGCCAGCGGGCGTCGAACCCCGGCGGGCCGCGACGCGGGACGGCCACGTAAGATCCTTACCCGCAACCGATTTCGCCGGTACCAAGATCACCGGCGCCTGGAGGGATCTCCACTTGTGCGGCATCGTCGCAATCCATCGTCCGAATTCAGTCGTCCTGACCAAGGAAGATCTCGACCGGGGGAGGCGGATGGTCGAGCGGCTCGGTCATCGCGGGCCCGATGCCGAGGGGCTGCACACGGTGGGGCCCACCGTTCTCGGCCACACCCGACTGTCGATTGTTGATCTTGCCGACGGGCACCAACCGATGGTGGCGCCGGGTGATCACTGGCTGGTGGCCAACGGTGAGATCTACAACCACGCGGCACTGCGCGGTGAGCTCGACTACCCGTTCCGGACCCGGTCGGACAGCGAGGCGATCGCCGCACTGATCCTGGCCGAAGGGATTCGCGGGATCGAGCGGCTCTGGGGCATGTACGCGTTCGTCTTCGCCGGCCCGGACGGCCACCTGGTCGCCGCCCGGGACGAGCTCGGCATCAAGCCGCTGTACTGGGCGAACGTCGACGGGGCCGTGCAGTTCGCCTCGGAGCTGCGCGCGTTCGACCGGGCGGTCCGGCCCGCGGTGGTGGAGTTCCCGCCTGGTCACGCCTGGACGGCCGCGACCGGGCTGGTCCGGCTCCGGCCGCGCGTCGCCGGTGCGCCGGTGCCGTCCGATCGGGAGCAGGCTCGGCGGCTCGTCCGGGAGCGATTGATCACGGCGGTCCGGCGCCGGCTGATGGCGGACCTGCCGGTCGGCGTGTTCCTCTCCGGCGGGCTGGACTCGAGCCTCGTCGCCGCGATCATGGCGCGGTACGCGGACCCGGCGCACGGACCGGTCAGGTCGTTCGCGGCCGGTACGGCGGACAGCAGTGATCTTGCCGCGGCCCGCCGGGTCGCGGAGCATCTCGGGCTGGACCACACCGAGCGGGTGTACACGGCCGAGGAGGCGCTGGCGGTGCTGCCGAAGGTGGTCGCCAGCATCGAGTCGTACGAGCCGTCCCTGGTCCGCAGCGCGATTCCGAACTACCTGCTGGCCGAGACCACGGCGCGGTCGGTCAAGGTGGTGCTGACCGGCGAGGGCGCCGACGAGCTCTTCGCCGGCTACGACCACCTGCGCGCCCTCGACCATGATCAACTCCAGGCGGAGCTGGAACGCAGCGTGCGCGGCCTGCACAACCTGAACCTGCAGCGCTGCGACCGGGTGACGATGGCCTTCGGGCTCGAGGCCCGGGTGCCGTTCCTTGATCTTGATCTGGTCGCGCTGGCCGAGCAGATCCCGATCGAGTGGCGCCTGCCCGGCCGGCTCGGCCAGGAGAAGGCGCTGCTCCGCGAGGCCTTCGCCGGCTGGCTGCCCGACGACCTGCTGTGGCGGGTCAAGGAGCAGTTCGGCGACGGCAGCGGGATGGCCGACCTGATCCGTACCCACGGCCATCAACTCGATCTTCCGGCCGACTGGCGAGAACACCGCGTGGCCGACCTCGAGCCGCCCCGGACGCGGGAGGAACTGGCCTACCAGCAGCTGTTCGCCGCCTCCCTGGACGGCATCAGCGAGTCGGTCCTCGGCCGCTTCGCCACCGCCTGACCAAGATCGGCGGCCTCAGGCCGGCTTCCGGGTCCGCAGCTTCCGGGTTGAATCGCCGGGGACCAGGGTGGTCGGCAGGGTGTGCTTGCCGATCGCGCCGGGGTCGTCCAGCTGGGCCAGCGCCTGCTCGACGCAACGGCGGCCGAGGGCGTCCTGATCCTGCCGGACGTGGGTGAACCGAAAGGCGGCCCGGTCGAAGAACAGGTCCGGGTGGTCGAAGCAGACGACGGAGCGGTGCCGCGGGATCTCCAGATCGAGCCGGCGGCAGGCCTCGCGCAGCATCAGGGCGATGTTGAACTCGGACACGACGAAGCCGGTCAGGTCGCGTCGCGCCGCGACGAACTCGGTCAGGGCGTCGAGGTCGTCCTCGATGGGCGTGCTGGAGAACGGCCGGGTCGACTCGACGCCGCGGAACTCGTTGCGCTCGTCGTGGTCGACGCTGGCGGTCGCGTTGGCCAGCAGGAAACCCTGCCGTCGCTCGTCCAGGGTGGACACCGGGCCGGCGCTGGTGATCAGGCCGATCCGCCGATGCCCGAGCTTGATGAGGTGCTCGGTCGCCTGCCTGGCCCCGGCAACGTTGTCCGAGGCGACGGTGGACACCGGTACGCCGTCCAGCAGCCGGTCGATGATCACCAGCGGGAACGACCGGGTGATCAACTCCAGCACCACCGGCGGTACGAACTCCGACGAACTCGGTTCGAGGATGATCGCCTTGGCACCGGAATCGACCAGGGCCCGGATCACCCGGTCCTCGGCGCTCTGGTCGCCCAGGGTGCGGTTGATCACCAGCGCCGCCCGGTCCTGCGCCTCGTCCATGGCGCCGCCGATGATCTTGGTGCCGAAGGTGTCGTCGAAGTTGGTGATCACGAAGCCGATCAGCGGACGGGCACCGCCGGCGGGCTGTTCGGCGAACCCGGCGGTCTGCACGTCGCTGATCACGAACGTGCCGAGCCGGGGCCGCCGGACGATGAACCCGTCGGTCCGAAGCAGGTCGAGGGCGCGCTTGATCGTGATCGTGCTGACCTGGTGCGTCTCGACCAGCTCGGCCTCGGGCGGCAGCCGGTCGCCGACCGCGATCCGATGCTCTTCGATGTCGGACCGCAGCTTCTCGTACAGCTGCCGGTAGAGCGCGTTCACGCTGTCGGCACCGGCGTCAGTACCCTTCGCCGCGCTTGACCCGGGGCGGCGGGATCCGGAAGCGCCGGATCTGGATGCAGCGGTTCATGCCGTACATCAGCAGCCCCCGGGTGGACGCCCGCGGGAGCCGTTCGGCCAGCACCTTCTTGAAGCCGCGCCACATCAGGAACACGTCGATCACGGCGACCAGCAGGAAGACGTACATCAACACGGTGGTGATGTAGGTGACGAACGGGAACACGGTGTTCAGGAAGGTCAGGGCCAAGATCACGACCAGGGCCGGCAGGACGAACTCGCCGATGTTGAACCGGGAGTCGACGTAGTCGCGGAGCAGCACCTTCTCCGGCGTCGCCTCGCGCTCGTTCATCGCCCGGAGCCGATCCTCGCGGGACCTGCGGGTGGCTTCCCGCTTGGCCTCCTTCGAGTTCAGGTTGCGGCCGACGCGTTGCCGTCGGGCGGCCTCGGCCTCCTTGCGCGTCGGCGTCGGCCGGTCCTTCTTGGCCGGCCCGCCGGCCGGCGACGGGTTCGGCTCCGACTGCTCCGGCTCCGGAGCGGCTTCGGTACGGCGGCGGAACAGTGCCACGGGTCCCTCTCGGCTTCTCGATCTCTCTTCGGACGCGGCTCGTCAGGTCGGCTGCGTCCTTCGGTCTAGGGCGCATGCCCTGCCAGGACACCGATTCTCTCAGGGATGCAACCCAAATGCCCAAACTCTTCGGCCCGGCACGGTGGGCTCGTTACCATGGCGGGCATAGGGTTGACCTCAGTTTCAGTCGACCTCAGCCAAGCCGTGGACCGCACATCCGCCATCGGAAGGACCAGCTCTCGTCATGAGTGGCATCTTTCAGCGCATCTCGCTGATCTTTCGCGCCAAGACCGACAAGGCCTTGGACAAGTTGGAAGATCCGCGTCAGACCCTTGACTACTCCTACCAGCGCCAGCTCGAGCTGTTGCAAAAGGTGCGCCGGGGCGTGGCGGATGTCGCGACCAGCCGAAAGCGGGTGGAGCTGCAGGCCAACGGTCTCAGCACCCAGGCGGACAAGCTGACCCAGCAGGCGCAGAAGGCGCTGCAGGTCGGCCGCGAGGACCTGGCCCGCGAGGCGCTGACCCGCCGGTCCGGGATCCAGCAGCAGATGGCGGACCTGCAGACCCAGCACGCACAGCTGCAGGGTGAAGAGGAGAAGCTGACCCGCGCCAGCCAGCGGCTGCAGGCGAAGGTCGACTCCTTCCGGACCCGCAAGGAGACGATCAAGGCGACCTACTCGGCGGCTGAGGCGCAGACCCGGATCAACGAGGCCTTCTCCGGCATCAGCGAGGAGATGGGCGACGTCGGCATGGCGATCCAGCGGGCCGAGGACAAGACGGCGGAGATGCAGGCTCGCGCCGGTGCGATCGACGAGCTGCTGGCCTCCGGTGCGCTGGAAGATCCGACCGGCACCGCGAAGGACGACATCACGCTCGAGCTGGAGCAGCTCGCCTCGACCTCCGACGTCGAGAGCGAACTGGCCCAGATGAAGGCGTCGATCGGCGGCGGCAGCGCGCCGCAGGCGATCGAGGGCCAGCCGGCCGCGGCTCCCCAGCAGGCAGCCCCGCAGCAGCCGGCCGCGTCCGATCCGTCGCTGGGCCAGCCCGCTCCGCAGCAGCCGAACCAGGGCGACCTGCGATGATCGTCCGGATTCTCGGTGAGGGCCAGTGGCGCCTCGCCGAAGATGCGCTCGCCGAGCTGAACGCCCTGGACGACGCGGTCGAGCAGGCGGTGTCCGCGAACGACGCCGACCGGCTGGCCACGGCCCTGCACGAGCTGCTGGAGAAGGTGCGCTCCGGCTCCGAGTTGCCGGCCGACGAACTGCACGACTCGGACCTCATCCTGCCGTCGTCGGACGCGACCGTCGACGAGGTACGGCAGCTGCTGGACGACTCCGAAGAGGGCCTGATCCCCGGCTGATCGATCCGCTTGGCCATCGTGACTGGCGCTCCACCAGGTTTCTGGTGGGGCGCCAGTTTCACGTTGTTCGCCCAACCGACCCCGCTAGGATTACGCAAGAAGAACGTTTCCTAATTCGGAGGTACGGGTGCGGACGGTGCGAGTGGCGATCGTGGGGGCGGGGCCGGCCGGGATCTATGCGGCGGCCGGCCTGGCGGCGGCGGGTCCGGAACACGGCGTACGGGTGCTGGTGGACCTGTTCGATCGGCTGCCGACCCCGTACGGGCTGGTCCGGTACGGCACCGCGCCCGATCACCAGCGGATCAAGGAGGTCGTGGTCGCGCTCCGGGCGGCGCTGGCGGGTCCGGGGATCCGGTTCTTCGGCAACGTCGAGTACGGCAGCGACCTGAAGCTGGCCGAGCTGCGGCAGTGCTACCACGCGATCGTCGTCGCGACCGGGGCGGCGGCGGATCGGCCGCTGCCGATTCCCGGGATCGACCTCCCCGGCAGCTACGGCGGCGCCGACTTCGTCGCCTGGTACAACGGCCACCCGGACGTACCGCGGGACTGGCCGCTGACCGCGCGGTCGGTCGCCGTGCTCGGCGCCGGCAACGTCGCCCTGGACGTGGCCCGGATGCTGGCCAAGCCGGTCGCCGAGCAGGCGGCCACCGAGATCCCCGACAACGTGGCCCGCGGCCTGGCCGGAAACGCGGTTCGGGACGTTCACCTGTTCGCCCGCCGCGGTCCGGCGGACGCGAAGTTCACCCCGCTGGAGCTGCGCGAACTGGCCGAGTCGCCGAGCGTCGACGTGATCGTCGACCCGGTCGGCGCGGAGGTCACGGCGGAAGAGGAGGCCTCGATCGGGCGGAGCCGGCAGCGGCGGACGGTGCTCCGTACCCTGCTCGACTGGGTCGGCCGCGAGCCCACCGGAGCACCGCGACGGATCCATCTGCACTTCCGGTCGGCGCCGGTCGCGGTGCTGGGTGGCGGGTGGGTCGAGGGGCTCCGTACCGAGCGCACCGAGCCCGGTCCGGACGGCATGATCAACTTCACCGGTGATCATCGGGATTGGCCCGTGCAGGCGGTGTATCGGGCGATCGGCTACCGGTCGACGGCACTGCCGGACGTGCCGTTCGACGACGCCGGGGGAGTCGTCCCGGGCACGGCCGGGCGGGTCGTCGATCTTGATCAGCTGGCGGTTCCGGGGCTCTACGCGACCGGCTGGGTGAGACGCGGTCCGGTCGGCCTGATCGGCCACACGAAATCCGACGCGGCGGAGACCGTCGGTGCGCTGCTGGCCGATCTCGAGGTGCTGCCGGAGCCCGATGCGCCGGCTCCGGAGGCGATCATCGAACTGCTCCGGGTGAAGAAGATCGACTTCACGACGCTGGCCGAATGGGACCGATTGGACGCCCATGAGATCGCACTCGGTCAAGCCTCCGGGCGTCAGCGCACCAAGGTCGTATCCCGAATCGCCATGATCAACGGCGGCCGCGACACTTGACAGAATATCGCTAACGCGGCAATGTCAGGAACCGAAATCTGATCACAGTTCCTCTATATCGATTATTGTCGGCCGACTCGGGGATGGTTCATTCGCGAGTGTGGCGCGCCAACCTTTCGTCGAACCATCCCCGGTCGCAGGTGAAGGGAGAAATCGATGATCGACGCACTCAGCCGTGCCCTCGGGGACGGACTTTCTGCTGTGGTCACTTTCGTGCCACGGTTGCTCGGCTTCTTGATCATTCTTCTGATTGGTTGGCTCATCGCGAAGGGCCTGTCCAAACTGGTCGAGTTGCTGCTGTCCAAGATCGGCTTCGGCAATCTGCTGGAGAAGGCCGGCCTGAAGCAGTTCGTTGCACGAGCGAATATCGACGTCGGTGGATTGATCGTCAAGATCGTCTACTACTTCGTGTTGTTGATCGCGTTGCAGTTCGCGTTCAGCGCATTCGGGCCGAACCCGGTCGAGCAACTGCTGACCACGATCATCACGTTCCTGCCCAGGGTGATCGTCGCGATCATCCTGGTCGTCATCGCGGCGGCCGTGGCCAAGGTCCTGAAGGACCTGGTGCTCTCCGTGCTCAGCGGGCGCTCGTTCGCCAATCTGCTGGCCAATCTGGTGTACGGCCTCGTGATCGCGCTCGGCGCCATCGCGGCCGTGAACCAGCTCGGCGTCGCGACCACGGTGACCACGCCGGTGTTGATCACGGTCCTCGGCACCATCGGCGGCGTGATCATCGTCGGCGTCGGCGGTGGCCTGATCCGTCCGATGCAGCAGCGGTGGGAGGGCTGGCTGCAGAACATCTCCGAGCAGCTGGCGGCTCCGCCCCAGAACGCGCCGGAGCAGCCGGCGCGTGCCGCCGGGCCGGCGGACCAGACCGGCTACGTCGGCGATCCGGGCCAGACCGGGTACGCGGGTGACCCGGGCCAGGGCGGCTACGGGGGCGATCCGGGGCAGACCGGGTACTCCGGCGATCCGGGTCAGCACCCGCCGCAGCAGTAACCGGCGCGAGCCTTCCAGCGTCACGCCCGCCGCCGGACCCACCGTGGTCCGGCGGCGGGCCTTTTTCGTGTCCGGCCCGATGGGACGGGACGCCGGGATCGACGCACGACGCTAGTGGTGTGTCGCCCAAGTAGGTTGACGTTTGGCGGCGTCCAGGTGCGTGCATCGCCAGGCCGACGAGGAAGACATATCGGGTCATATATCGCCTGAGGAGAACGCCGCGAGGTGCGTGCCTGGGCGTCGCCAAGCGTTAACTTACTTGGGCGACGCGCCACTAGGTCCGAACGTCCCGAGCCGGTGGGCCGAACGGCCATGGCGGGTCGCTCTCGGCCCGGTTGACAGTGGTCCCTGGAGCCGGGTCGACGCCAACGGGCCGGGCGAGCGAGCGGCGCACTGTCGAATCGTCGGAGGGGGTCCGGCGACACGGGGTGTGACGACAGGGTGACCCCCGGGCGTCGGGTGTCAGGGAGTGCTGCAGCCCGTCGTTGGTGGGGGCTTGCGCCGGCCCGGCTCCATGGTTCCACCCCGGGGCGTCGCCCCGGGTCGGTCGCCGTACGGCTCGGGCCTTTCGGCCCTGGGTCGTCGCGGCACACCGGTTCATGATCAAGGGCATGGTCGAAGGGGGACGCGTGGACGGTCTGTCCGAGGCGCACTGTCGCCGGCTGCTGGCGTCGACCCCCGTCGGCCGGGTCGTCTACACCGATCAGGCGCTGCCGGCGATCGCCGTGGTGAACCACCGGGTCCGTGGCGACGACATCGTCTTCCGGGCCGACGACGGCGGTCGCCTGGCCGCGGCCCTCCATCGCAGTGTGGTGGCGTTCGAGGCCGATGCCGTCGATCCCGAGACGGCGGTCGGCTGGTCGGTGGTCGCGGTCGGCGAGGCCCTCCGGGTGGCGGGTACGGCCGAGCTGGAGTCGCTCGCCGATCTTGGCCTGCGGACCTGGTTCGGTCCGGCCGCCGGCGGTGACCTGATCCGGATCCGGATCCAACTGCTCACCGGTCACGCCACCGGCGGCAGCGGCAGCGGTAGCGGCGGCAGTGGCGATTCGGCGGCCGGCCACCGCGCCGTGATCCCGCTGGTTTCCGGCTGAGCCGAGGCGCCGCCCCTGACCACACCGCCTTTCCGGAACTCCGCGGGCTCGCCGAACGTGACAGTGACTACAGGGGTTGAGGGGGTTCACACGATGCTGAATGACTGGGATCCGGACGATCTGTACGACGAGCGGCGACCGCCGAGCGAGGACCCGCTCGACGTGGACGGCGTACTCGAACCGGACGAACAGGCCGTCGAGGACGCGATGTTCGGCGAACCGCAGGACGAGGTCGAGGACTGGCTGAACGGTCCCGAGCCGGACGAGGCGATGACGGCTGCGGCCACCGCCCGGACCGAGAACGAGGCGGACGACTGGTCACCGATGCGGCGGGCCGTCCTGGTCGGCGCCACCGCCGCCGTGGGCGCGGCCGTGATCCTGATCGCCGTCCTCCGGCGCCGCGGCTGACCTCGGCGCGAGCCTCACGAACCCCATCGAGCGGGTACCGACCTCGGGCGACAGCGTCGTACGCCCACGGGTTGGTGCCCGCTCGATGTCATGCCGGCCCGGAACCGGGCACGGTCCGGGTCAGTCCTGGGCGGAATCGCCCGGCAGGTCCAGCATCCGCTGCAGTGCCTGCTTGGCGTACCGCTCGGTGTCGGCGTCCACCTCGATCTGGTTGACCACCCGGCCCTCGACCAGGTTCTCCAGCGACTGCACCAGGTGCGGCAGGTCGATCCGGTTCATCGTGGCGCAGTAGCAGACGTTGCGCTCCAGGAACGAGATCTCCAGCTCCGGATGGGCCCGGGCCAGGCGCTGAACCAGGTTGAGCTCGGTGCCGATCACCCACTTGCTGCCCGGTTCGGCCGCCTCGATCGTCTTGATGATGAACTCGGTCGAGCCGATCAGGTCGGACTTCAGGACCACCTCGTGCTGGCACTCCGGATGCACCAGCACCTGGACGCCCGGGATCCTGACCCGCGCGTCGTCGACCGCCTCCGGGGTGAACCGGCCGTGCACCGAGCAGTGGCCGCGCCACAAGATCATCTTCGCGTCGCGGAGCTGCTGCTGGGTGAGCCCGCCGTTCGGCTGGTGCGGGTCGTAGACGACGCAGTCGTCGAGTTCGTACCCGAGCTGCAGGACGGCCGTGTTGCGGCCCAGGTGCTGATCCGGCAGGAAGAGCACCTTCTCGCCCTGCTCGTACGCCCACTCGAGCACCCGCTTGGCGTTGGACGAGGTGCAGACCACGCCGCCGTTGCGGCCGCAGAACGACTTGATGTCGGCCGAGGAGTTCATGTACGTGACTGGCACGGTCGACTCCGCGACGCCGGCGTCGGCGAGCACGTCCCAGGCATCCTCGACCTGGGCCAGCCGGGCCATGTCCGCCATCGAGCAGCCCGCCGCCAGGTCCGGCAGGATCACCCGCTGGTCCGGCCCGGTCAGGATGTCGGCCGACTCGGCCATGAAGTGCACGCCGCAGAACACGATGTATTCCGCCTCGGGCCGTGCCGCGGCATCACGGGCCAGCTTGAACGAGTCGCCCGTGACGTCGGCGAACTGGATCACCTCGTCCCGCTGGTAGTGGTGGCCGAGGATGAACACCCGGTCGCCCAAGGCCTCCTTGGCCCGGCGGGCCCGTTCGACCAGGTCCGGGTCGGACGCGGGCGGCAACTCGCCGGGGCATTCGACGCCACGTTCGGTGTCCGGATCGGTGCCGCTGCCCAGGACGAAAAGCGGGAGCGGGCTGGTGATCGCCATTCGCACACCATAACTCCGCGGATGCGCCGTCCCAGAGCCGGGAACCGTGGGCGAGATGAAGATCACCGGGCCGTTCGGGTTCCTGACGTCGGACGCGGATGCCGGCGGAATCCTGTCCAGCTCCCAGCCCACGTACGGACCCGGGTCGGGGCTCCCCGCCGTTGCGGCCCGGGTCGGTCGTGACAGCATCGGCGCATGCAGGTGCTGGTGATCACGGACCGGATCGGGATGCTCACGTCGGCGCAGGCCGGGCGGGTGCTCGCCGAGGGCTGGCCGGGGGCGGTGGTGGTGCCGGCCGGTGGTGCCGGGGCGGGGTTCGGCCGCGCCTATGCGGACCTGATCGGCGCCGAGTTGATCACCGGGATGGCCGGCTCGGTCCCCGCCTGGTGGGCGGCCGGGGAGGACGCGGTGGTGGCCGGGCTCGAGGTCGCGGCCACCGCTGATGATCAAGGAATTCCGTACCAGGCCAGCACGCTGGCGCTGGGCGAGGTGACCGCGACCGCCCTGCGCGCGCAGCCCCGGCCGAAGCGGCTGGTGATCGACTGTGCCGCCGGGGCGCTCGCCCACGACGGGGGAGCGGGGCTGCTGGCCGGGCTCGGTGCGACGGCCGACGTGCCGCTGGACGGCGGCGTGGCCGGGCTGGACGGTGTCGGCGCCGTCACGCTCGACCGGGTCCGGGAGTTGGTCGGCGACGCCGAGGTGATCGGCGTCATCCCGGCCGACCAGGCCGGGCAGCAACTGCTCGGGCTGCGTGGGATCACCTCGGTCCGGCGCGGCAGCGCGGTCGATCCGGAGCGGTTGCTGCGCACCGACGCCACGCTGGAGCGCTGGGCCGGTCTGCTCGGTGTCGCGGACCAGGCCGGTGCCGGGGCCGGCGGTGGCGTCGCGCTCGCCGTCCTGGCGCTCGGCGGGCGCCTGGTCTCGGGTCCCGAACTGGCGTGTGAGTCCGTACCGGAGCGGCGGTTGGACCTGGTCGTCACCGGTTGCGGCGTGTTCGACTTCGCCGAGCGCGGCGGCGAGGTGGTCGCGGCCGCGGCCCGGGTGGCCGAACGGTCGCTCTGCCCGGCCGTGGTGATCGCCGGCGAGGTGTTGATCGGCGGCCGGGAGATGCGCGCGCTGGGCATCGAATCCGCCTATCCGGTACGGGCCTCGACGGCCGACGCCCCGGTCACCGAGGGGATCGAGCCGGACGAGTTGTCCGCGGTGGTTCGCCGGGTCGCCCGGTCCTGGCGCTGGTGACTACACTGAAACGGCCGGGGAATACATTGGCCCAGCAGGGGGTTGGCCCGGTTGTAGGTGTAATTCGTCCAGGACGTTTGGAGACAGAGATGGCGGCGACCGACCAGCTGACCGAGGCCCCGACCACCGACGGCGTGGTGCTGACCCAAGAGGCCGCGAGCAAGGTGAAGGCGTTGCTGGAGGGCGAGGGTCGCGACGACCTGGCGCTGCGGATCGCGGTGCAGCCGGGTGGCTGCTCGGGACTGCGCTACCAGCTCTTCTTCGACGAGCGGCAGCTGGACGGCGACGTTCTGAAGTCGTACGAAGGCGTCAGCGTGGTGACCGACCGGATGAGCGCCCCGTACCTGATGGGCGCCACGATCGACTTCGTCGACACCATCGAGAAGCAGGGCTTCACCATCGACAACCCGAACGCCACCGGCTCCTGCGCCTGTGGCGACAGCTTCCACTGATCTGACATCATCTGCATCGCCGTCCGGGATATCCGGGCGGCGATGTTGCTTCTGCGGACGGGAACCGATGACGCCGTACCAACTCCTCGAGCGGGCCGTGCACCGGACGGCCGAGGCGGTCCGTGGCCGGACACCGACCGGTCGGACCCATGACGACGCCGACGACGTGGTCGGCACCCTGGCCACCGACGGCGCGCTCGGCTACGACCCGCGGCCGCTGCTGGCCTCGCTGCACCGGGCCGGCGCACGGGTCGTGATCATCGGCCAGGTGGCCGGGATCCTGCACGGCTCGGCCGAGCTGACCGGTGATCTTGACCTGCTCTGGGACGGCGACCCGCGGCACGCGCCGGCGATGGCGGCCGGGTTCGCGACGGCCGGCGCCGAACTGGCCGACGACGACGGGCGGCCGGTGCCCTGCGGGCCGGAGTCGTTCCTGCTGCCCAAGGTGGTCTTCGAGGCGCCGGGCGCGAGTGGTGACTCCTGCACCCCGGCACTGCCCTGGGGCTCGTTGAAGGTCGAGGACTACCTCGGCCGCGCGCTGCGACTGGAGAGCCCGGACGGCTGGTCCGTCGGCTATCTCCGGCCGGAGGATCTGATCGCGATGCGGCGGGCCGTCGGCCGGCCGAAGGATCTCCGCCGGGCCGCCGAACTCGAGGCCCTGCTCGCCGAGGCCCGCTGACCCGCGTTGTCGTTCATGATCATCTGATCCATCTCGCTGCCCGCCGAACGGTCAGTCCTGCTGACCCGTGGCGGTCATCGACTCGCGCTCGTACGCAAGGAGCGTGGTGACCACCACGCCCCGTTCGTGCGCGGTCAGGGGTTGCAGCACCTTGCGCCAGGAGTCGGCGCCGGCGGCCAGCCAGCCCTCGACCGCGGATCGGTGCTCGTCGGCGATCCTGACGATCGTCCGCCGCCGGTCCTGCTCGTCCTCGCGGCGCTCCAGAATGCCCTTCCGGCTCAGGTCGCCGACCACCAGGCTCACCGTGGTCGACGCGACCTGGAGGCCGGCCGCGAGGTCCTTGACGGTGGCTTCGTCGTCGAACAGCAGCAGCGCGAGCAGGGACAGGTGACGGGGGGTCAGGGCGAAGTCCTGGAGCTGTTCCGGGATCGGCATCCGCTTGGCGCGGGCCATCAGTCGCGGCATCACCAAGATCAGATCCCGCACGCTCCGGTCCACGGTCAAGGGTTTTACGGAGCTCGGATCGCTTGAAACGGCGCACCTCCTGATTTAGCTTTGAAAACAAATCAGAGTTGTTGTCAACTCAATCCTAAGCGATCGGAGCACGCATGACGGCCTATGAACTGGACCACGTGACGCTCGGGGTGTCCCATCTGTACGACGGCGCCGAGCGACTGCGCCGGGCCACGGGACTGCGCAGCGCGGAAGGGGGCTGGCTGACCGGGATGCCGACGGCGCACCGGGTGGTACCGCTGCCCGGCGGTGCGTATATCAACGTCGAGTCCGTCATCGCACGGCCGGCCGAGCTGGACCCCGGCGTCAGGATGTTCGCGGGCTGGTTCGAAGATGTCACGGCGGCCGGCGACCACTGGATGACCTGGAACCTGCGGGTCCGCAGCCGGGCCGAGCTGCAGGCCGTGGCCGACCGGCTGGGCGGCGAGGTGGTCACCGCCCCGGGGGCCAACCGGCCCGACGGTACGACGACCACGACCGTCATGGCGCCGGGCAACGCCGCCATGACGTGGGCCCGGGGTCTGCCCAACTTCTACCTCCGTGACGATCAGGCGGCGCAGCCCCGGGTGGAGCACGAACGTCCGGTCACGAAGATCGCCTGGCTCGAGATCGGCGCCGACCGGGCCGAACTCGTCGACCACGTCGGCGCCGAGACCTTCGAGTTCCTGTCGCTCCGACTCGTCGACGGGCCGGCCGGGTTGCGGGCCATCGGCCTGACGGCCGCGGACGGCGACGAGATCGTGATCCGGGCCGACTCGGCTGCCCCGGCGCTCGCGGAGATCGCCCGGCGAGTCGCCTGACGATCCGGGTTCATGATCAAGAGTTCTTCATGATCACGAACCGGGGCGGGTCGCTGCTGACCAGGGTGTGGCCGCGCATCCGGCACCAGGCGACGAGATCGGGCCCGGCCGCCGGGTCGTCGGCCATGATCAAGATCTGGTCGCCGTCGGCCAGGGACTCGATCCGGCGGGCCAGTTCGATGATCGGCCGGGGACACTTCAGGCCGAGGCAGTCGAGTTCTTCCATGATCACGGACTCCTGTCGATCATGGTGCGCCGAGCCGGGCGCGGACCTGGTCGACGATCGGCGGCAGCGCGTTGAGCAGCCGGTCGACGTCGGCTTCGGTGCTGGACCGGGTCAGCCCGATCCGTACGTTGCCGTGGGTGAGTGCGCCCATTGCGGCGAGGACGTGGGAGGGGGTCTCCGACGAGGCGCTGCAGGCCGATCCACTGGCTACGGCGATCCCGGCCCGGTCCAGTTCCAGGGTCAGCGTCTCGCCGTCGACGTACAGCACCGAGAAGGTGAGCAGGTGCGGGACCCGGCGGACCGGGTCGCCGACCACCTCGACGTCGCTGATCCGGTGGCCGACCTCGGCCCGGACCCGGTCGATCAGGGCGTGCTGTCGCGTTCCGGCCTCGGGGTCGTCCAGCCAGCTCCGCAGAGCCGTGACGGCGGCGACGATCGCCGGCACGTCCGGCGGGCCGGGCCAGCGGCCGTCCTGGTAATCGTCCACGGGATAAGGGGCTCGCCACCGGACCCCGCGCCGGATGATCATGAACCCGACCGACGCCGGCCCGCCGAACGCGGCCGCGGAGCCGATCATGATCGACCACGGGCCGGCCTCGGTCAGGTCGATCCGTCCCAGGGCCGCGGTCGCGTCCAACAGCAACGGCACCTCGGCGGACCGGCAGGCCTCGGCCGCCTCGGCGTACGGCTGCAGGGTTCCGACCTCGTGATTGGCGACCTGGAGCACCGCAGCCGCGACGCCGGGCCTGGCGACCGTCGCAGCCCAGGCGTCCGGGTCGATCCGGCCGGTCGGGTCCACCCCGACCTGTACCGCCTCGCCGGCCTTCCCGGTCGCGGCGAGCACGGCCGAATGCTCGATCGCCGACGTGATCATGGTGCGGCCGACCCGGCGCCGGCCGAGGGCCAGCCCGTCGATCGCCGCGGTCGCGGTCTGCGGTCCGGCGCCGGTGAAGACGACCTCGTCCGGCCGGGCCCCGACCGCCTCGGCGACCAGTTCACGAGCGCGGTCCAGGGCCTGCGCGGCGAGCCGACCGGGACGGTGCAGCCGCAGCGGATCGCCCCAGCCGGAGTCCTGCGCGGCGAGCCAGGCCTGCCTGGCCTCCGGCAGCAGCGGCTCGGCCGTCGAGGCGTCCAGAAAGACCGTCGGATTCGGTCCCGTCACGGGCGTAAACCTACCCTCGGAAACCGTGGCGCAGCGCACCCGCGCCCCGCCGCTTCGGGCCGGAGGATCTGCGTTAGGGTGAGGTCCGACTGGTGACGTGTCACCAGGGCGCCGCCGGGTTCTGTCCGGTGGCCCGGATCGGCCGAAGAACACGGAGTTGGCGTAGAAGTGAAAGGGCGCGATGTGCGTGGCACTGGCAACAGGTCAGCCCCGGTAGGACGTCCCGGGGCAGTCGCTCGGCGTGCGGTGCTGGCGCTCTCCGCTCTCGGCGTCGTGGCGCTGACCGGCTGCGAGAGTGTCGAGGACCTGGCCCGGCTCGGCTACCCGGTGATGGCGAGTGATCGCGCCCCGGTGATGCACGACCTGTGGATCGGCACCTGGATCGCGGCCGCCGTGGTCGGTGTCGGCGTCTGGGGTCTGATCCTCTATGCGGCGGTCCGGTACCGCCGGCGCAACGCCGATGCTCCGAAGCAGAAGCGCTACAACCTGCCGATGGAGATCTTCTACTCGATCGCCCCGTTCGTGGTGATCGGCGTGCTCTTCTACTACACGGTGCTGGCCCAGGATCAGGTGCTGGCACCGGTGCAGAAGCCGGACCACGTGGTCAAGGTCGTCGGCCAGAAGTGGTCCTGGACCTTCAACTACAACGAGGCCGACAACCCGGCGGTGGGCGAGAACGTGTGGGAGGCCGGTACGGTCAACCACTCGCCGGACCTCTACCTGCCGGTCGGTCAGTCGGTCCGGTTCGAGCTGAGCTCGCCGGACGTCATCCACTCGTTCTGGATCCCGTCCTTCGCGTTCAAGCGCGACGTGATCCCGGGCCGGACGAGCAGCTTCGACGTGACGCCGACGCGGGAGGGTGTCTACGCCGGCAAGTGCGCCGAGCTCTGCGGCACGTACCACTCGGCGATGATCTTCAACGTGCACGTGGTCAGTGAGGCCGAGTACAACGCGTACCTGAAGGGACTGGCCGAGCGCGGCAACATCGGCGAGGCCCTGGGCAACGAGTCGGCCAACAAGAACGGCCCGGCCATTCCGGAAGCAGGAGGCGCGCGATGACGACGGCGGAACGGACCGTCGACGCCGAGATCACGCCGGCACGACGCCGGCTCGGCACGATCTCGTGGTCCTGGCTGACCACGACCGATCACAAGGTGATCGGCAATCTGTACTTCATCACCTCGATGGTGTTCTTCGGCTTCGCCGGGCTGCTGGCGCTGGCGATCCGGGCGGAGCTCGCGTTCCCCGGCCTGCAGTACGTCTCCCACGAGACGTTCAACCAGTTCTTCACCATGCACGGCACGATCATGCTGCTGCTGTTCGCGACGCCGCTGTTCGCCGGCTTCGCGAACGCGATCATGCCGCTGCAGATCGGTTCGCCGGACGTCGCGTTCCCGCGGCTGAACATGCTGTCGTACTGGCTGTATCTGTTCGGCGGCCTGATCACCGTGTCCGGCTTCCTCACTCCGGGCGGCGCGGCCAGCTTCGGCTGGTTCGCCTACGCCCCGTTGAGTGACGCGATCAACTCCCCGGGCGTCGGCGGCGACCTCTGGATCATGGGCCTCTACCTGGCCGGCCTCGGCACCATCCTCGGCGCGGTGAACTTCATCACGACGATCTTGTGCATGCGGGCCCCGGGCATGACCATGTTCCGGCTGCCGATCTTCTGCTGGAACATCCTGGTCACGTCGATCCTGGTGCTGATCGCGTTCCCGATCCTGGCCGCGGCGCTGCTGCTGCTGGAGTCGGACCGTACGCTCGGCTCGCTGGTCTTCGACCCGGCCACCGGCGGTCCGATGCTGTGGCAGCACCTGTTCTGGTTCTTCGGGCACCCCGAGGTCTACATCATCGCGTTGCCGTTCTTCGGCATCATCACCGAGATCCTGCCGGTGTTCAGCCGCAAGCCCGTCTTCGGCTACGTCGGCCTGGTGATCGCGACGCTGTCGATCGCCGCACTGTCGATCGCGGTCTGGGCGCACCACATGTTCGTCACCGGAGCGGTGAACCTACCGTTCTTCTCGTTCATGACGTTCCTGATCGCGGTGCCGACCGGGATGAAGTTCTTCAACTGGATCGGCACGATGTGGGGCGGCAGTGTCAGTTTCGACACCCCCATGCTGTGGGCGATCGGCTTCCTGACCACGTTCCTGTTCGGCGGCCTGACCGGCATCATCCTGGCCAGCCCGCCGCTGGACTTCCAGTTGTCCGACTCGTACTTCGTGGTGGCGCACTTCCACTACGTGGTGTTCGGCACCGTGGTGTTCGCGATGTTCGCCGGCTTCTATTACTGGTGGCCGAAGTTCACCGGCCGGATGCTCGACGAGACGCTGGGCAAGATCCACTTCTGGCTGCTGTTCATCGGCTTCCACACGACGTTCCTGGTGCAGCACTGGTTGGGTGCCGAGGGCATGCCGCGGCGCTACGCCGACTACCTGCCGACCGAGGGCTTCACGATCCTCAACCAGGTCTCGTCGGCCGGTGCCTTCCTGCTCGGCGCCTCGATCCTGCCGTTCCTCTACAACGTCTGGAAGACCCGGCGGGCACCGCTGGTCGGCGTGGACGATCCGTGGGGCTGGGGCCGGTCGCTCGAGTGGGCGACCTCCTCCCCGCCTCCGCGGCACAACTTCGTCTCGCTGCCGCGGATCCGTTCCGAGTCGCCGGCCTTCGACCTGCACCATCCGGAGCTGGCTCTGGAGGAGTACGAGGACAACGCCGCCGACGACGGCCGCCTGCTGAAGGCCGGAACCGACGACGGTGAGGACGAGGGCCGGGTCGAGGTCCTGGAGCAGCGGGTCGACGAGGATGGGAAGGAACGCTGATGAAGGCCGAGGCGTGGATCTTCGCGATCCTGGCGATCTTCCTGTTGATCGTCACCCCGATCTACTACCTGATGAGCGGTGACCCGACCGGCACCGCCGCGCTCACCCTCTGCTTCTTCCTGACGCTGATGATCACCGGCTACCTCGGCCTGATCGCGCGCCGGATGGAGCAGCGGCCGGAGGACAAGAAGGACGGCGAGATCGCCGAGGGTGCGGGCGAGCTGGGCTTCTTCCCGCCGTCGAGCATCTGGCCGCTGTACGTGGCGCTGACCCTGGTGCTGATCGTGCTCGGCCCGGTGTTCGGCTGGTGGCTGATGCTGCTGGGCTTCGGCGTCGGGATCGTCACCTGCACCGGCCTGGTCTACGAGTTCTACCGCGGCGACCACGCTCACTGACCGTCGAAGCGGAATTGGTAGGCGTGGTGGGATCGTTCGACGACGAAGCCGGCCCGCAGGTAGAGGTTCTGGGCGCCGGTCGGACTGGCGCCGTCAACGGTCAGCGTGATCGGCGCGAGCGAGTTCTCGCGACAGCGGTCTAGCGCAAGGGCCAGCAGGGCGTCGGAGATGCCGCGGCGTCGCCAGGCCGGGACGGTGCCGATCGGGCCGAGGTCGGCGTTGGTGTCGAGGCCGAAGGCGAGGACGAAGCCGGCCACCTGATCGTCCGGGTCCAGCGCGATCGCGGTGACGTCGCGGTGCAGGGCTCCGTGAGCCAGGATGCCGGCCCAGGTCTCGGCGCTGTGCGGTTCGACGATGCGCTGGTCGGCGTACGCGGCCTCGTAGGCGCGTTGGAAGGCGCCCGGCGCGAGCTCGTCCCAGGACACCAGTCGCAGAGGTACGGGCAGCGTTCTCGTGCTCGGCCAGGTGGCGCCGTCGTGGGCCATGGACCAGAGCGGGAACGCCGCATCGAACCCGTGGGCGAGGCAGCGTTCCCGGGCGTCCGGGCGATCATCGTCGAGCGTCACCTGCAGCACCGACACCCCGTACCGCCGCGCGAGGTCGATCAGCTTCGCCAGTGCCGGATCGGAGGGTTTCGGCCACCAAGCGCCGTAGCCGCGGCCGTGCTCCGGCGGTGGCCGCAGAAACGCCACCACGGCATCCGGACCGGTATCGCCCGTGCCGAGTTCGACGTGCCATTCGCGGAGCAGCGGCAGCAGGTCCTCGGCCGGGCCGGGCGGGCCGCCCGCGTCGGCCGTCAGGATCCGGTGCACATCGGCAAGATCATCGACCGTCGCCCGGCGCCATCGCATGCGGCTCAGCCTACGGATGACGGCGCTGGGAGGGGCCGGTCCTGGGCGATCGATCGCTCAGGACCCGTCGGGATCGCCTACTGCCCGGCCAGTTGGGCGACGACCGGCGCGAGCGTTTCGGCGAAGTCGGCGCCGATGACGAAGTAGGAGAAGCCGATCTCCTCGCGTCGCCGTTGAATTTCCTCGGCCGCCGCCGAGGGGTCACTCGGCAGGATGACGAGCGAGTCCGCCGCGCGGAGTGCCGCCGTGTCGAGGTCCGGCGGCGCCATGAACGGTGCGACGCGGTCGCCGATCGCCGCGACGTGCTGGGCGAGTTCGAGGTCCCGGTGCGAACCGAACTCTCGTACGCTCCGCGTGGTCTCGGCCCGATCGTCGTCCGCGGGAAGGACGAAGGTGACCGCGTCGGCGACCTCGAGCGCCAGCGCCTGCGACTTCGGTCCGCTGACCGCCAGGACGACCGGGGTGTGCAGGTCCGGGCCGTCGAAGGTCCGCAAGGCGGCCACTGTCTCGCGCATCCGGGCGCGACGTTCCGCCGGCGAGACGGCCGGTCGTCCCAGCTCGACCTCGATCCCGGGCCGGCCCGCGCCGAGTCCCATCTCGAAGCGGCCCTCGGTGAGTACGGAGAGCGAGTGGGCCTCCCACGCCACCTCCGGCGGCTGGTGCAGCGCGGCAGCGTAGACCCAGGAGCCGATCCGCAGGTCCGTCAGCGCGGCCGCGGTGGCCAGCGTGGGACCGAGCGACGGCTGCCAGGTGGGTACGTCGGGCATCAACAGGGTCGAGTAGCCGCTGTCGGCAATAAGGCGGACGCGGTCTCGCCAGGTCGCCAGGTCGGACGTGATCGGGGCGACGACGCCGAATCGGAGGGGCCTGGTCGCTCGCTCGGCCTGCTCGTTCATCGTGATACTCCTCGGGTCTGGACCGTCATCGGTCCGCTTGCCCCCTCTACGAACCGGCCGCGCGGAATCGGACAGCCGCACATCGACGGGCCGAGGAACGACGTCAGGGCCGCAGGTCCAGCGCGACGGTTCCGGTGGCGAGGTCGACCGGGATCGAGACGTGTTCGTGGGCGATCCGCCAGCCTTCGGGTGAACGGCGCAGGATGTCGCTGACCCGTACGAAGTAGTCGACCTCGCGGCCGTTCAGCAGCGTCCCGCTGGCCCGGACCAGCATGTGCGCGGCGGCGACGCCGCCGTCCGCGAGGATCTCCAGCTCGTGGAGCTGCTGCCCGATCGGGCCCTGCCAACGGCCGAACCAGTCGGCGAACCGGTCCCGCAGCGCGGCCGCGCCGACGTAGCGCAGCGGCGGCACGACGTCGAAGTAGACGACGTCGGGCGTGAAGAAGGCCATCAGCCCGTCCAGGTCCTTGTCCCACGCCGCCCGGCCGCGCTCCTCCAGCAGGGCTTCGATCTCCGCGTTCACCGGCTCCATCGTCTTCTCCCATCGTCGTGCTCTCCCTCGACCTGACGAAACCCCGGCCGTCGATGTGACACGGCAGGCGGGTTTGATCACCGGCGATCGAGCGCATATATTCCGTGTGGAATATTTGGTACGGGATATCGAGGTGACATGAGCAGGCAGCTGACGCCGCTGGCCGTGATGCTGCTGGCGCTGCTGGCCGAGCGCGAGATGCACCCGTACGAGCTCTACCAACTGCTGATCTCCCGCGGCGAGGACCGCCTGGTCAAGGTGCGGCCGGGATCGCTGTACCACACGGTGGAGCGGCTGGCCGAGGACGAGTTGATCAAGCCGGTCGGTGTCGACCGGTCCGGCAACCGGCCGGAGCGGACCCGGTACGCGCTGACCGAGACCGGGGCCCGGCGGCTGCAGGCCCGGGTCGCCGATCTGCTCCGGGCGCCGGTGAACGAGTATCCGCAGTTCCTGGTCGCCCTGGACGAGGCGCACAACCTGCCGCGCGAAGAGGTGATCGATCACCTCCGCGAATACGCCGCCGCGGTCGAGGCTGAGCTGGCCGAGATCACCGCCGCCCTGGAGGGAGCCGGCGGCGACACGGTGCCGGAGGCCTACCGGATCTCCTGGGACTACCTGCTGCACACCAAGCGAGCCGAGCTGGACTGGATCCGCCGACTCGCCTACGCAATAGAGACCAAGGATCTGGAATGGCCGGACTTTCCGATACACGACCTGCGCCGACCGTGACTCCCGGCGACCCGGAGGCGAAGCCGTGGCGGGCGCTCTGGGCCCTGGTGCTCGGCTTCTTCATGATCTTGGTCGACTCGACCATCGTCTCGGTGGCGACGCCGGTGATCATGCGGCACTTCGACGCCGACGTGAACCTGGTGGTGTGGGTGACCAGCGCCTACCTGCTCGCGTACGCCGTGCCGTTGTTGATCACCGGGCGGCTGGGTGACCGGTTCGGGCCGAAGAACCTCTATCAGGCCGGTCTGGTCGTGTTCACGCTGGCTTCGCTGTGGTGCGGGCTGACCGGGACCATCGAGCAGTTGATCATCGCCCGGGTGCTGCAGGGGCTCGGCGCCTCGATGATGACGCCGCAGACGATGGCGGTGATCACCAGGATCTTCCCGGCCGATCAGCGCGGCCGGGCGATGAGCCTGTGGGGAGCGGTGGCCGGGATCGCCACCCTGGTCGGCCCGATCGCCGGCGGCCTGCTGATCGACGGCCCCGGCTGGCAGTGGATCTTCTTCGTCAACGTCCCGGTCGGCGTGGTCGGCTTCGTGCTGGCCGGCCGGCTGGTGCCGCGGCTGGAGACCCACCGGCACCGGTTCGACCTGGTCGGCGTCGTGCTCAGCGCGGTCGGCATGTTCTGCCTGGTGTTCGGGATCCAGGAGGGGCAGACGTACCACTGGGGCATGATCATCGGGCCGATCTCGGTCTGGTTGTTGATCATCGTCGGCGTGCTGGTGCTGGCCGCCTTCGTGCTCTGGCAGGCGAAGCAGGCCGGGGAACCGCTGGTCCCGCTCGGCCTGTTCGCCGATCGCAACTTCTCGCTGGCCAACCTCGGCATCGGCGCGGTCGGGTTCGCCGTCACGGCGATGGGCTTCCCGCTGATGCTCTACACCCAGTCGGTGCTCGGTTACAGCCCGACCCAGAGTGCGCTGCTGATGGGCCCGATGGCGGTGATGTCGATCATCCTGGCCCGGTTCGTCGGCCGGCTGACCGACCGGATGCACCCGCGCTACCTGGCCGGCTTCGGTACGTTCACCGTCGCGGTGTCGCTGTTCTGGCTGAGCCGGGTGATGGCCCCGGGTGCTCCGGTGTGGCAGCTGCTGCTGCCGATCACGCTGCTCGGTCTCGGCAGCTCGTTCATGTGGTCGCCGCTCGGCACCTCGGCGACCCGGAACCTGCCGCTCCAGCGGGCCGGCGCGGGCGCCGGGGTCTACAACACGACCCGGCAGGTCGGTTCGGTGCTCGGCTCGGCCGGCATCGCCGCTTTGATGCAGAGCCGGCTCGTCGCACACCTGCCGCAGCTGTCCGGCGGCCACGGCGGGATGGCGGAAACGGCGACCCAGCTGCCGGAACCGCTCCGGGCCGGCTTCGCCGCGGCGATGGCCGACGCGCTGCTGCTGCCGGCCGGCGTGATCCTGCTCGCCTGCCTGGCCTCGATGTTCTTCGCCACCCCGCGCCACCTGGTCAGCGAAGATTCCTGAGTCCTTGGTGCAACCGTTGCCGCCGCACTGGCGTAGTCGAGGCACGGGAGGAATCCAAACCAAGGAGGAACAATGCGGGTTTCAGGGGTGATCCGGCGCGTTGCGGCCCTCGCACTGGCGAGTGGCGTCGCAATCGCGACGATGGCGTTGACGGCCGGATCGGCGGAGGCCGCGACCACGTACAAGGGGAAGGTGACCGCCAACGGGGGAGTCACGATCAGGTCGGCACCGTCGACCCACACGAGCAACAACGGAAACGTCGCCAAGGGGACGACGATCTCCATCGTCTGTAAGGTGCCCGGCACCTCGGTCGGTGGCAACCGGCTCTGGTACAAGCTGAGCAACGGCAAGGGCTGGGTGACGGCGCGCTACGTCTCGAACATCGGCTCGGCGCCGAAGTACTGCCCGTCCGCCGACACCGAGTACGGAGACGGCCGCACCACCGCGGCGCTCAACATGCGTCAGGGCCCGCACTTCAACGACGTGAAGCTCGGCACCCTGTCGTCGGGCAAGCGAGTCGCCGTCGTCTGCTACGTGAAGTCGACTGCCGGAATCGGCAGCAACTACACCTGGTACCAGCTCGACAACAAGACCTGGGTGTCCGCGTACTACGTCAAGCGGCTGAGCACACCGGGAACCAACTGGGTGCCCTGCGCTTGATCAAGATGGGTGATCAAGCCCCGTCTTGATCACCCATCGGACTTGATCAAGACGGGGCTTGATCAAGTCGGCACCTGATCACGAGCCCGCCAGATCGGCGGGCTCCCGAAAGACCTGGGCCGTCGCGCACTTCGGGGCGCGGCGGCCCAACTCTGTCTCCGGACCCGGGAGAGATCTCGGTCACCTTCCGTTCCCAAAGTCCTGACGACTGATTATTCTAGTGAGTGGAAGTTTGATTGAAGGGGTCGAATGGAACCGGAGACGCGGCGGGACCGGAAGAAGCGCCTGACCAGGGAACGGATCGTCGACGCCGCCGTCCGGCTGTTCCTGGATCAGGGGTACGAGAGCACGACGGTGGCCCAGATCGCGGCCGCCGCGGACGTCGACCCGAAGACCTTCTTCAACTACTTCCGCAGCAAGGGCGAAGTGATCTTCGACCGGCCCGGACTGTACGACGAGGCGCTGCTCGGCGTGATCGCGGACCGGCGGCCGGGCGAGCGTCCGGGTGAACTGCTGGGCCGGGTCCTGGACGACTTCGAGGCCCGGGTGCTGCCCTTCCTGGCGCCGCCGCGGGACCGCACCGAGCGGACCCGGCTGAACAAGTTGATCATGACGACGCCCGCGCTGCAGGCCACCCTGGCGGCGCTGATCCAAGATCTCCAGCAGCGGCAGGCCGACGCGCTGCGGGAGGCGTACCCGGAACTGGACGAGATCACCGCGGCCGCGATGACCGGCGCCCTGTTCGGTGCGATGTATCAGGCGGCGCTGGTCAGCATCCGATCCGGCCAGTCCCGGGACCAGGGCTGGCAGGCGATGCTGCGGGCCCGCGACGTCGTCGTACACGGGCTGGTCGGTGTCGACAGGTCGTTGAACGGGGATCCGGCATGAAGGCTCGATTCGGACGAAGGAGAAGTTGATCATGGTGGGAAGCGTGCGGGCCGTGGCCCGGGACGCCCGGCGTGCGTTGCGGGAAGGGCCGGAGGGCATCCAGCGCCGGCAACGGGAACGGCTGGCTGACGCGGTCGCGTACGCCCGGGCGAACGCGCCGTTCTACCGGGAGCTCTACCGGGACCTGCCGGACCGGGTGACCGATCCGACCCTGTTGCCGGTCACCGACAAGAAGCTGCTGATGGCCAACTTCGACGAGGCGGTGACCGACCGCGCGGTGACCCTGGCGAAGGTGGAGGAGTTCGTCGCCGATCCGGCGCGCGCCGGCGAGCGGTTCACCGACGCCGGCCATCTGGTCGCGACGACATCGGGCACCAGCGGGGTGCGCGGGCTGTTCGTGCTGGACGACCACAGCTCGCGGGTGATCTTCGGCCTGGGTCGCCGGTCCAACCCCGACCTCGGTCTTCGTGGCGTGCTGCGGCTGCTCGCCCGCGGCGGGCGGACGGCCCTGCTGGCCGCGCCGCCCGGGCACTTCTACACGTACGCCTCGACGGCGCGCATGGTGCGCGAGCACCGGCGGCTGGCCGGGATGATGCGGATGTTCTCGATCCAGCAGCCGTTGCCGGAACTGGTCGCGGAGCTGAACGCGTACCGGCCGGCCATGCTGGGCGGCTTCCTCAGCTCGATGATCATGCTCGCCGCGGAGCAGGAGGCGGGCCGGCTCGCGATCGATCCGGTCCTGGTGCTGCCCGGCGGCGAGACCGTGACCGACCAGGCCCGGGCCCGGATCGAGCGGGCGTTCGGGGCACGCATCCGGTCCGTCTACGGGTCCACCGAGTGCTACTTCCTGAGCACCGGCTGCTCCGAACACTGGTACCACGTCAACGCCGACTGGGCCGTCCTCGAACCGGTCGACGCCGAGCACCGGCCGGTGCCGCCGGGCGAACCGTCGCACACGGTGTTGATCAGCAACCTGGCCAACCGGGTGCAGCCGTTCCTGCGGTACGACCTCGGCGACAGCGTCGTGCTGCGGCCGGATCCGTGCCCGTGCGGCAATCCGCTCCCGGCCGTCCGGGTGCAGGGCCGGGCGGCCGACCTGCTGGCCTTCCCGGGCGTTCGAGCGGCCGCGGAATTGTCCCCGATGCTCTTCGGTACGCTGCTCGACCGCATCCCCGGACTGGACCGCTACCAGGTCATCCAGACCGCGCCGACCGTGCTGCGGGTCCGGCTGCAGCCGCACCCCGGCGCCGACCCCGACGAGGTCTGGTGCGCGGTCCGGGACGGGCTGGACCGGGTGCTCGCCGAGCACGGCGTCACCGGGGTCGCGCTGGACCGGGCCACCGAACTCCCGGAACGAACCACCGGCGGCAAGGTCCGCCGGATCGTCCCGCTGCCGGCCTGATCCGAACCCCGGGCGGAATCTCGGCCGACCTCGCGCGGCGGATTCGTCGAGGTTCTAGGCTGGCGGCCGTGGCTGCATCGCCGTTCGCCGTACCCGTCGAAGAGCAACGCTGGATCGAGGCCGTCACGGAGCTCGCGCCGGGCTTCGCGGCCCGCGCCGCCGAGCACGACGAGCAGGCCAGCCTGCCGGTCGACAACCTGACCGCGCTGCAGGCCGCGGGCGTCGACGTCGCCGCGCTCCCGGTCGAGCATGGTGGCGGCGGGCTTTCGTACCAGAGTCTCGGGGAGATCCTGCGGATCGTCGGCCGGGCCTGCCCGTCGACCGCCTGCATCTGGCTGATGCACATCGGCGCCGCGCTGACCCTGGTCCGCTACACCGCGCCGGACCGGTCGGCCTTCTACGCCGGCGAGGTCACGGCCGGCCGGCGGTTCGCCAACGCGTTGTCGGAGCCGACCGGCGGCAACCTGTTCCTGATGCCGCTGCAGCGGGCCGAGCCGGTCGAAGGCGGCCATCGGCTGGACGGGGCGAAGCGGTTCGTCTCCGGCTGCGAGATCGCGGACCACTTCCTGGTCAACGCGCTGCTCGACGACGGTCCCGCGTTCTTCGGGGTGCCGGCCGACGACAGCATCGAGGGCGTACCGATCTGGGATGCGATGGGGTTGCGCGGCACCCGCAGTCAGCTGCTCAACTTCGGCGGTACGGTCCTCCGCGAAGAGAACCGGTGCGTCCGGATGGTCCGCGGCGAGCCGAACATCATCGCGCTCGGCCTGGGCTGGCTGTCGATCGGCGTCGCCGAGGCGGCCCTGGACGCCCTGGTCGAGCACGCCCGGACCCGGGTGCTGCCGACCACCGGAGCGCCGCTGGCCGAGCTGCAGTGGGTCACGTTCGACACGGCCGATGCGCGGGCCGAACTGACCGCGGCCCGGCTGCTGTGCGAACGCACGATGTGGCTGGCCGATCACGGCGAACCGGGGGCGATGGAATCGGCCGTCGAGGCCAAGCTGTACGCGAACCAGGTGGCGAAGCGGGTCGCCGACCTGGCCCTGCGGATCGGCGGCGGCTCCGGGTTCCTGCGCACCTCGCCGATCCAGCGCCACTTCCGTGACGCCCAGGCGGGCGCGCTGATGGCGTACTCGGTCGAGGTGTGCCGGGACCTGGTCGGCCGCCGCGTCCTCGGTCCCTGACCGAGGTCACCAGGAGGCGTGCAGCGGGCGGCCTTCCTCGTAACCGGAGCTGGACTGCACCCCGACCGTGGCCAGCCGGTGGAACTCCTCCAGCGACGAGGCGCCGGCGTAGGTGCACGAGCTGCGTACCCCGGCGACGATCGAGTCGATCAGGTCCTCGACGCTGGGCCGCTCCGGGTCGAGATACATCCGGGACGAGGAGATGCCCTCCTCGAACAGGCCGGCCCGGGCCCGCTCGAAGCCGCTCTGGGTCCGGGTGCGCAGCTTCACGGCGCGGGCGCTGGCCATCCCGTACGACTCCTTGTACATCCGGCCCTCGGCGTCGGCGAGCAGGTTGCCGGTGCTCTCGTACGTGCCCGCGAACCAGGAGCCGATCATGACGCTGCCGGCACCGGCGGCGAGGGCCAGCGCGACGTCGCGCGGGTAGCGCACGCCGCCGTCGGCCCAGATCGCCTTGCCGGCGGACCGGGCGGCCTCGGCGCACTCCAGCACCGCGCTGAACTGCGGCCGGCCGACGCCGGTCATCATCCGGGTCGTGCACATGGCGCCCGGCCCGACCCCGACCTTGATCACGTCGGCGCCGCCGTCGATCAGATCCGCCACCCCGTCGGCCGAGACGACGTTGCCGGCGACCAGCGGCACCCGGCGACCGCCGGCGTCGGCCAGCCGGTCCCGGACCTCGCGGACCGCCTTCAGCGAAGTGATCATCTTCTCCTGGTGGCCGTGCGCGGTGTCGATCACCAGGACGTCGACGCCGGAGGAGAGCAGCGACTCGGCCCGGCCCGCGACGTCACCGTTGATGCCGACCGCGGCACCGATGATCAACTTCCCGTCGGGATCCAGCGCCGGCCGGTAGAGGGTGGAGCGGATCGCGTGCCGACGGGTCATCACGCCGAGCAGCCGGTCCTGGTCGACGACCAGGGCGACGTGCAGGTGCCGCGCGCTGAGGGCGTCGAAGATCGCCTCCGGTGAGGTGTCCGGCGAGACGATCGCCAGGTCATCCGACATCACCTCGTGCACCTGGGCGAACCGGTCCACGCCGGCCGCGTCGGCCTCGCTCACCGTACCCAGCGGCTTGCCGTCCTCGACCACCACGACGACGCCGTGCGCCCGCTTGCCGAGCAGCGACATCGCCTCGCCGACCGTGCTGTGCGGCGCCACCGAGATCGGGGTGTCGAAGACCGGATGGGAGCCCTTGACCTTGCCGATCGTCTCGCCGACGACATCGGTCGGGATGTCCTGCGGGATGATCGCGACCCCGCCGCGCCGGGCAACCGTCTCGGCCATCCGGCGGCCGGAGATCGCCGTCATGTTGGCCACCACGATCGGCAGCGTGGTGCCGACCCCGTCGGTGCTGGCCAGGTCGACGTCCAGCCGGGACGTGATCGAGGACCGGTTCGGCACCATGAACACGTCGCTGTACGTCAGGTCATGGGCAGGGGGAGTCTTCAGGAAGCGCACGATCCTCATTGTCTCCCGGCGCACCCCGTTCGGCCCAGCCGTCGGATCAGGCTTCCGCCGCGAACGGCCGCCAGCCGGCACCCAGATACCAGTGGCCGCCGCCGTCCAGGTGGTCGATCACGGCGCGCTGCAGGGAGCTGTGCCGGGGCAGCCGGTCCCGGCCGGCGACGTCCCGGGTGCCGAACACGAACAGGAACGGCCCCTCGTCGTCGCGCTGCTTCCGGCGCTGGGTGATCGTGAACCGGCGCTGGAACGCCGCGATGTTGGACTCCGGCAACAGGTCGGTCAGCTGCGGGTCGAGCAGCCAGGAGTGACAGGTGAAGAACCGGGCCGGATGGTCCGGGAAGTGGCGCGGGAAGAAGTCCAGCGCCGCCTCGAACGACGCGGTGCAGGCGCGCTCGTCGATCGGGCCGCAGTAGTCCGGCAGGTGTACGGCGACGACCGGCTCGCCCGGCTCGGCGTCGACGCCCGCGGAGCGGATCTCCGCGCTGGTGGTGCGGCCGAGTCCGGCCAGCTCGAACTGCAGCCGGCCGAGCTGGTAGAGCCGGCCCTGGAAGTGGTCGGCCAGCCAGCCCAGGTTGTCGGTCAGCCCGCCCCGGCCGAGCCGCCGCCGGTGAAGGGTCAACTGCCGGCCCAGGTCGGCCAGCGTGTGCCGGGTGATCGCCTCGTCGATGTCCCGGGCGGCGTGCCAGCGCCGGGTCTCGCCCACCATCGCCGCGAAGGCGTAGACCGGCCAGTAGGCGAACAGTTCGTCGCCCGGGTCGCCGAGGTCGGGCTCCCGGCCCAGCCGTTCGCTGTCGCCGAGACCGGTCAGCAGGACGCTGAGCAGCCGGTCGACCAGCTCCCGTACCTCGGCCTTCCGGTCCAGTGCCGGACGCAGCCGGAGCAGCCGGTCCAGGTCGACGTGCGGTACGCCGAGGTCGGCCAGGACGTGCAGCAGCTCGGCGCCCTCGGGCACCGGCGGCAGGTCATCGACGAGGGTGATCGAGGCCAGCCAGTCGCGTTCCTCGGTGGGCAGGCGGTCCAGCGCGTCGGGCATCGTCGTTCCTTTCCGGGGCGGAGTGAGAAGCCTAGGAGGGTGGTGCCACCCTCCTGGGCGGGTGTTCGGCCGGTCCATCAGGTGAAAAGAATTTGCAATCGAAGTTGAATCGGCGTGATTTCGGGTTAATCTCTTGCAGTCGCACAGCGATCATCGCCAGACTCCAGGGGCCCGCCATGAACCCACCACTGTCCGTGTCCGGCATCTACCCCTCCCTCGCTCAGGTCGGCGACTTCGGTCCGCCGCGCAGCGAGATCGGCATCGGCGCGCTGATGCCGTGGAACGGCAAGCTCTACGTGCAGAACTACAACTCGCACAAGGCCGCCAGCGGCGCCGGGGTCAGCCTGCGCCGGATCTCGGCCGACCTGACCATGGAGGTCGTGCCCGAGACGCTCGGCGTCGACGGGACCTACACCAATCGGTTCGTGCACTTCCCGACCTCGACCTTGATCATCGGGCCGCACCTGATCGATCCCGAGCACAAGATCACCACGATCGAGGAACTACGGCCGCACCGGCTCTGCGGCACCTCGCGGCATCTGACCGAGCCGGACCGCAAGGTGTACGTGCTCGCGATGGAGGGCGAGGTGTTCGAGCTCGACCTGCTGGACCGGACGGCGGTCCAGGTGTGGGACCTGAACGAGGAACTGGGCACCGAGGGCGAGTTCAAGGTGCACTACAAGGACTGCTACACCAGCTTCGGCCGGCTGGTGGTCTGCTCCAACGAGTACGCCGAGGAGGAGTGGGCCGGGGAGCGTTCCCGCGGCCGGCTCGCCGAGTACGACGGCACCGCCTGGAAGATCATCGAGCAGAAGCCGTTCACCGGGATCGGCGGCCGGCACGAGTTCGGCGGCACGATCTTCGCCACCGGCTGGGATGCCGCGTCGGCGATCTTGGAGGTCTACACCGAGGCCGACGACCGGTGGACCCGGTACCGGTTGCCGAAGGCGTCGCACTGTTTCGATCACAAGTGGCAGACCGAGTGGCCGCGGCTCCGCGAGGTGGAGCACGAACGGCTGCTGATGGACCACCACGGGATGTTCTACGAGCTGTCGCCGTGGGCCTACGGCGGCCGGGTCTGGGGCGTCCGGCCGATCTCCACCCATCTCGCCGTGCTCGGCGATTTCTGTTCCTGGCAAGGGATGCTGGTCACCGGCGCCGACAACGCCTCGCCCAGCCACGGGCTCAACCCGACCACCGCGGAGCCGCAGTCCAACCTCTGGTTCGGCAGGACCGACGATCTCTGGTCGTACGGCAAGCCGGCCGGCTGGGGCGGGCCGTGGTGGATCGAGCCGGTGTCCGCCGATGTGCCGTCGGATCCGTACCTGATGACCGGGTTCGACGGGAAGTGCGTGCACCTGGAGAACCACGGCAAGCTGGCGATCACGGTGACGATCGAGATCGACTTCCACGGTCACGGGCGGTACGGGACGTACGCGTCGATCGAGGTCGACCCCGGCCGGACCGTCACCCACGTGTTCCCGCAGGGGTTCTCGGCGCACTGGGTCCGGCTGGTCAGCGACCTGGACGCGACCGTCAGCGGACAGTTCTTCTACAGCTGATCATGGACGCACCGTTGAAGTCGATCAAGGACCTGTTGCCGGACCTGGCCGGGGCGTCCCGCCGGGTGGCCGAGTTGATCTTGGAACAGCCGGACCTGGCCGGGCGGAGCTCGATCACCAGCCTGGCGGCGGCCGCGGAGACCTCGCCGGCCACCCTGACCCGGCTGGCGGCGGCCCTTGGCTACGAGGGATTCCCGGCGCTGCGGGCCGCGATCGCGACCGACCACGGCCGGGACCTGCAGGCCGGCTGGGAGGCCGACATCGGCACCATGATCACGCCGACCGACCCGCCGGGCCGGGTGCTCGACGTCCTGGCCGGCACCCACGCCCAGGCCCTCCGCGCGGCCGTCGCCGCGATCGACCTGGACGTGGCCGGCCGGCTCGCCGACCTGATCGTCGACGCCGGCCGGATCGCGATCTTCGGCGAGTGGGGCGACGCGATCCCGGCCGAGGAACTGCAGATCCGGCTGCTCCGGATCGGCCGGCCGGCCTGGTTCCACCGGGGTCACCAGGAAGCCGTGGTCGCGGCGCGGCTGCTCGGTCCGGGCGACGTCGCGCTGGCGATCTCCCGCTCCGGGGAACACCGCGACGGGGTCCGTTTCCTCAACCAGGCCGCGGAGGCCGGGGCCACCGCCGCGCTGATCACCGGCGCGACCGGGTCCACGATGGCGCGGCAGGCGGAGCTGGTGATCGACACCGGCATCCGGGACGGCCCCAACTGGACCGGCTACTTCGCCGGCCGGGCCACCGACACGCTCGCCGCCGGACTGATCTTCGTCCTGGTGGCACAACGAACCCCGGACTCACTGGGCATGCCGATTCACACAGTTGACCAAGAACACGAAGGCGATCAGGAGCGATCATGAGAACGGAACAGCTGGCGTACGAGCTCGTCGTGGTCGGGGGTGGCCTGGCCGGCGTCTGCGCCGCGATCGCCGCGGCCCGGGGCGGCAAGCGGGTGGCGCTGATCCAGAACCGGCCGGTGCTCGGCGGCAACTCGTCCAGCGAGGTCCGGGTCTGGGTCTGCGGCGCCACCGCGCACGGCTCGCAGCACTTCGCCCGGGAGACCGGGATCATGGGCGAGTTGTTCGTGGAGAACCAGTTCCGCAATCCCGACGGCAATCCGTACTACTGGGATCTGACGATCTTGGAGGCGGTCCGGGCCGAGGACAAGATCGACGTGTTCCTGAACACCGACGTGCGCACGGTCGCGGCGTCCGGGCCGGAGGACGACCGGGTGATCACCTCGGTGACCGGCTGGCAGATGGGCTCGGAGCGGGAGATCACGTTCACCGCCGACGTGTTCCTGGACTGTTCCGGCGACGGGCTGATCGGCTTCCTGGCCGGCGCCCGTTACCGTACCGGCCGGGAACCGCGGTCGGAGTTCGGCGAGTCCTGGGCGCCGGAGGTGCCGGACAGCAACACGTTGGGCAGCACGATCCTCTTCTACACCAAGGATGTCGGGCACCCGGTGAAGTTCGTGCCGCCGCCGTTCGCGCTGGACATCACGACCACGTCGATCCCGGAGCGCCGGGTGATCAAGACCGAGCTGAACGGCTGCGCGTACTGGTGGATCGAGTGGGGCGGCGAGCTGGACGTCGTCGACGACAACGAACGGATCCGCGACGAGCTGCAGGCCGCCGTGTACGGGATCTGGGACCACATCAAGAACTCCGGGAAGTTCGACGCCGACAACCTGACCCTGGAATGGATCGGTGCGGTGCCGGGCAAGCGGGAGTACCGCCGCTTCGTCGGTGATCATGTGCTGACCCAGCACGACGTGCTGGAGCAGACCGAGTTCCCGGACCGGGTCGCGTTCGGCGGCTGGTCGATCGACCTGCACCCGCCCGGCGGCATGTACGCGACCGAGGCCGGTTCGCGGCATTGGTTCTCCGACGGCAACTACCACATCCCCTTGCGCAGCTTCTATTCCGCGAACGTGCGGAACCTGTGGATGGCCGGCCGCAACATCAGCGCCAGCCACGTCGCGTTCGGGACCACCCGGGTGATGGCGACCTGTGCGGTGGGCGGCGAGGCGGCCGGTGCGGCGGCGGCGCTGGCCCATGAGCTCGGCGTGACGCCGCGGGAGCTGGTCGACCGGCACCTGCCGGAGGTGCACCGGGCCCTGGTACGCAGTGACGCCTCGACCCTCGGCGTGATCAACGACGACCCGGCCGACCTGGCTCTCGGTGCCACCGTGTCCGCGTCGTCGACGCTGCGCCGGATCGACGTCGAGGTGTCCTCCGGGACCCACCCGATGGCCGAGCCGATCGCCATGATCGTTCCGGTCTGGCCGCGGCTGGGCGAGGTCGAGGTGCTCGTCGACGCCGGCCGGGACACGACCCTGGTGGCGGAGCTGCACCGGACCGGCCGGTTGCAGAACTACGTACCGTCCGAACTGGTGCAGCGGGTCGAGGTGCAGGTCCCGGCCGGCGAGAAGCAGTGGGTGACGCTGCCGTTCGACTGGCAGCCGGACCAGCCGCAGAACGGGTTCCTGGTGATCACCGACAACCCCGAGCTGGCCCTGCACCGCAGTGATCAGGTGGAGCCGGGGATGATCTTCTTCCGGCACCGCGAGCCCGGGCCGGAGGAGATGTACACCGAACAGTGGCGGGCCTGGAAGCACCTGTGGCACCGGTCCGGGATCTGCCTGCGGCTGGCCGAGCCGACGACGGCGTACGCGCCGGAACGGGTGATCGGCGAGTACGCGCGGCCATACGGCGGCCCGCGGATGTGGGTTTCCGAGCAGCTCGACCATGATCAGGAGCCGTGGCTGGAACTGGCCTGGCCGGAGCCGCAGACGGTCGGCGAGGTCGTGATCATCTTCGACGACGAGGTGGAGGAGGACCTGATCAACCTGCACCACCACCGGACCCCGTTCGACGTCCTGCCCGGCCTGGTCCGCGACTACCGGCTGGAGGGCCTGGTCGACGGGGCCTGGACGTCGCTGACCGAGGTCACCGAGAACCGGCGCCGGCGGCGCAGTCATCTGCTGCCGGCGGACACCGAGCTGGCCGGTCTGCGCCTGGTGATCGCCGCGACCAACGGCGCCCCGCGCGCCCACGTGGTCGCCGTCCGCGCGTACTAGGAGGCTAGGGTTCGGTTCATGATCAGCCACCGGTTGCTGCTGTTGCGTCACGCGACGACCGAGGAGTTCCGCCCCGGCTTCGCTGACCGGGACCGGCGGCTGACCGAGCGCGGTATCGCCGAGGCGGCCGCGCTCGGGGACTGGCTGCGTGAGCAGGGCATCCAGGTCGACCGGGTGCTCTGCTCCACAGCGGCCCGGACCCGGCAGACCCTCGACGGCCTCGCCCTGACCGGACCGGTCGAATTCGCCGAGTCGCTCTACACCGGCGGCAGCGACACGATCCTCGAGTCCGTACGGGTGCTCGACGACGACGTCCGGACCGCCCTCGTGATCGGCCACTCGCCGGCCGTTCCGGGCGCGGTCCACGACCTCGCCGACCCGGCCACCTCGGACCCGGGGTCCTTGATCACCCTGGACCGCCGCTACCCACCGGCCACCCTGTCAGTCCTCGACTTCGCCGGTCGCTGGACTGACCTGACCTCGGCCCGCCTATACCTGCTCCGCCTACCCTGACCGCAACCCACTCCCGCAGCCGCGACCGTTGTTCCGATCCGCGACTGGTGCAACAGTCGCGCGTGGGAGGAACGGTCGCGGCTGTGTGGTGGTACGTGGTCGGCGCTCTTTCTGTCGCCGACTGGACGAAAGGGGCAGCTCTTGATCATGATTCCGTGCCATTCTCGTCCACTCAGCGAACGGCGGCGGTGATCACCGCCGCTCCCTGACCAAGATCATGATCGCGGCGCCGACCAGGGCTCCGCCGAGGACGTACGCCACGATCGGGACACCACGGCTCGGCTCGGCGGGCGGATCCACTGCGGGCACGAACGCTCCGGCGATGGACTTCGCCAGCCCGGCCTCGATCAGCGTGGTGCGGAGCAGGTCCGGGTCGACGGGGCGGTGCCAGACGGCGTCACCGGGTTCGCTGATCCAGGACGGTCCGGTGGCGATCCAGATCCCGTCGGCCGGGGTCACGAAGATCAAATCGATCCGCCAGATCTCTGTGTCGTCCCGCAACCAGGTGAGCCGCAGGTCGGCCCGGAACACGGCCCCGATCGCGGGCGGCGACGCACCGTCGTTCGGTAGTTCGGCGCCGTCGAAGCCGATGGCGGCGGCGAGCTGCCGGTAGCGCGGGTCGCCACGGTGTGCGGAGACAGCGACCCGGTGAGCCGGATCGGCGATCAGGACGCTGCTCGGCTCACCGGCATGCGCTGCGGACGGCGTGAGCGCGATCAGGATCGCCAGCAGGACCATGATCGCCGGTACGGCGAACGGCCGGCGCATCGGTCAGCCCTTGAGGACGATCCGCTCCGGACGCGGCCGGCGGGCCTGCCTGAACACCAGGGTTCCGGCGATGCCGACGGCGACCCCGAGCAGGCCGAACAGAGTTCCGGTGAGCGGCAGTGGTGGGCCGCCGGCGGTCGCGGCCGCGGCGGCCGTGGCTGGCGGCGGCGCGGCGTCGGGCTCGGAGTAGGTCGGTCCGGGCGAAGCCGGCAGCAGGACGCCGGTCTCGGCCAGGGCGGCCTGGAGCTTGTTCGGCTGGGTGGCCCGGTGCCAGACCCCGGCGTTCGGGGAGTCGTCCCAGGTCTGGGTGGTGTGGATCCAGACCTCCTCCGGGCCCAGGTAGATCTGGTCGACCCGCCACACGGACATGTCGTGGATCAGCCAGGTCAGCCGGATCTCGCTGCCGAAGTCGTTCTCGATCCCGTCCGGTGGCGACTCGCCGCCGGACGGCTGCTCGACGCCGGCTCCGGTGTCGATGCCGACGTAGCCGGCGAGCCGTTCATAGCGGGCGTCGCCGGTGTACGCCGAGCTGGTCCGCTCGTGGGCGGGGTTGACGATCAGCACGCTGGTCGGCCCGCCGGCGGCGGCCGGGGTGGCGGCCAGGAGCCCGGCGGCCAGCACGCCCAGGATGATCATTCCGACCCGAATCAAGGCACTCATGCCCGGAATACACCGCCGGTCGCGGAACCGTTCCGCTCAGACGACCCGGCTGGGCAGGCCGCGCCGGGCGAGGACGTCCTCGAGCGCGAAGATCGCCATGCCCGCGGTCACCGGGTTCCGGCCGATCTCCAGCGGCTCGATGCTCACCACATCCAGCGACGCCTCCATGGCCTGCGCGGCGACCAGTTCGGTGAGCCGCGGCAGGATCCAGGTCCGCAGGGCCCGGAACATCCAGCCGCACAGCATGATCCGGTCCGGGTTGAGCAGGTTGATCAGATCGCCCAGCCCGTACGCCAGCGAGGCACAGGTCCGGTCGAGCAGCTCGGTCATAATCGGGTCGTCGGCCTCGAGCCCGGCGACGACGGCCGCGATGAAGGCGTCCTGGTGCAGTGCGGCGGCGGGGTGGTCGGGATCGAGTTCGGCCAGCGTCGCCTGCATCCCGGGTACGCCGACGTAGGCCTCGACGCAGCCGCGGCGGCCGCACCGGCACGCGCGCCCGTCCTGGCTCAGGGTGGTGTGGCCCCATTCGCCCGCGTTGTTGCAGGTGCCGCGGACCAGGCGGCCGGCGATGGCGATCCCCGCCCCGACGCCGGTGCCGAGGTTGACCACGACCATCGTGTCGGTGGCCGGCCTGTTGCCCAGCCAGAGCGCCGCGACCGTCACGGCCTTGAGCGGGTTGTCCAGGTGCACCCCGACGGTCAGCTCGAGCTTCTCCTCCAGCTGGTCGCGCAGGTTGACCTGGTGCCAGTCCCAGTTCGGTGCGAAGACCGAGACGCCGGTGCCGGGCATCACCTGGCCGGGCACCGAGACGCCGATCCCGCCGACCCGGTCCGGGGTGACGTCGGCCTTGGCGAGGACGCCGCGCACCGCTGCGGCCACGCCGGCGACGACCGTGCTGGGCTGGTTGTCCGTGTCGTCCAGCGGCTCGGTGTGTTCGTCCAGGTGCTCCAGCGACAGCGAGTACAGGGCGGCGGTCGCGTACGTCTCCGCGATGTCGACGCCGAGCAGCCGGAGCGGTTCGTTGTTGATCGCCAGCTTCGACGACGGCCGGCCGGCCGAGGCGCCCTTGCCGACCACGTGGACGAGGCCCGCGTCCTGCAATTCCGCGACCACGTTCGCCACGGTGGCCGTGCTCAGCGTGGTGGCCACGGCGAGCTGCTGCCGGGTGGCCATCCCGGCGGACAGCAGCTGGCGCAACACGGCGAACCGGCTCTCGTTGCGGATGTCGCTCGCTGACCGCGTACTCACGTCGTCGGGTCCTCCTCCCTCAGTCGGGACCGGCTTCCAGGTCCTTCGGTACGCGGACGACGAGGTCGGGCAGTCCTTCCGCCCGCAGGGTCACGGTGGCACCGGCTCCGCGTACGTACGCGATGAGCATGCCATCCAGGGTGGACCGGCGATCGGATCGGTAGGGCGTGGTGTCGGACAGGTCTCCGTTGTCCAGCCCGAGCAGCTCGCCGCCGTCGACCTCAGCGGTGACCAGGACGTCCTCGCCGGCGACCCGCCCGTCCCGGTCCAGCACCCGGCACTCGACCTGGTGCACGTCGGCGCGGCCGCCGGCGATGCGGACCAGCCCGGCCCGCCAGGCCTCGGGAGCGGCCCACACCTCGGCCGTCAGCGCGGCCGGCGCCGACCCCAGGGTCAGCTCGTCGCGCACCGTCGTGTCGCCGACCGTCGCCTCGGCGATGAGCGGGTCGCCGCCCGGCGTGACGGTGCCCCGCCAGTAGCCGAGGTCGGCGTCGAAGACCAGCTCGACCGGGTCCGCCCCGCAGGTCACGCTCGCCTTGTCGGCGTTGGTGAAGCAGGCCACCTCGAGCTCGCCGTCGGTCGTCCACCGGCGGGTCAGGCTCCGGTCGTCGGTCGATCCGGCCGGCCGGACGGCGAGCCGGACCATCGGGACCTCGGACCACCAGCTGCGCCGCAGGTGCCAGCGTTCCTTCGGGAAGCCGGCCGTCGTCAGCAGCCCGGCGGCCGAGCCGTGACTGGGCCAGCCGGGGGTCTCGCCGAGGTAGTCGATACCGGTCCAGAGGAACTGCCCGGCGACGAAGTCCTGGTCGGCGGCATGCCGCCAGGCCGCATAGGTGTGCGAGGTCTCGCTCCCGACGAACGGTTGATCGGGGAACCGCCGATGATCATCGGCGTACAGGTGCTCCTTGTAGTTGTAGCCGATCAGGTCGAGCCGCTCGAACAGGCCGGTCGTGCTGGACAGCTCCGGGAACGCCGCGGCGTACGTCACCGGCCGGCTGGCATCGCGCGCCTTGACGACGGCGATGAGGTCGTTCGCGATCGTGGTCAGCCGCCGGATGTCGGGGCGGTTCGGGTCGTAGGCGCGTTCGGCGGCCGGCTTGTCGGCGTCGTTGTTGCCGGTCATCTCGAGGAACTTCGGGCTGGCGTACGGATCGTTGGGGTAGTCGACCTCGTTGCCGATGCTCCAGGCGATCACCGACGGATGGTGCCGGTGCGCGTCCACCATCGCCTCAAGATCACGGACGTGCCACTCGGGGAAGTCGTGGGCGTAGCCCTCGTGCTTCGGCGGATAGACGTTGTGGCCCTGCCACCATTTGTTCTTGGGGTTCTCCCACTCGTCGAAGGCCTCGTCGATCACGTAGAGACCGAGCAGGTCGCACAGCTCGTACAGCTCGGGCGCGTGCGGGTTGTGCGCCATCCGGACGGCATTGCAGCCGCCCTCCTTGAGCAACAGCAGGCGCCGCAGCCACACCTCGGGAGGTACGGCGACCCCCAGCGGCCCGGCGTCCTCGTGCAGACACACCCCGCGCAGGATCCGGCGCTCGCCGTTGATCATGAATCCCGTGTCGGCGTCGAAGGCGAACGTGCGCAGCCCGGTCACCAGCTCGTGCCGGCTCTCGTTGTCGATCATGGTGACCAGGCGGTACAGGTGCGGATGATCATCCGACCAGAGCAGGGGGTCCGCAACCTGCAGATGCGTCGACACCTCGACCGTGCCGTGCGCCGGCACCGTGACTTCGTGCCCTGAGCTTGTCGAAGGGCCAGGGCGGATCTGGCTCGGCCCTTCGACAGGCTCAGGGCGCGGTTGGGGCTCCAGCCGGTGATCGACGATGACCCGCCGATCTTGGTCGGTGTGATTCTCCAGCCGCTGAACCACCTTGACCTCGGCCAGGTCGGCACTCGCGGTGCGCGTGGTGATCATGGTGCCGTGGTGGGCGACCGAGACCGCGTCATGGGCCTGGAGCTCGACCCGGCGGGTCAGCCCGGATCCGTTGTACCACCGGGAATCCGCCAGATCGCGGTGATCGACCCGGACACTGATCACCAGGTCGTCGTCGGGCGCGTAGCCGACGAGCTCGGTCAGGTCGAACGAGAACTCCGACCAGCCGGACGGGCGGCCGCCCACGTGGTAGCCGTTCACCCACACCTGCGCGTTCTTGTAGACCCCGTGGAACACCAGCCGTACGGCCGCGGCTTGATCAAGTCCCAGCGCGCCGATCGAGCAGCGGGTCCGGTACCACCCGACTCCGCCGGGCAGATAGCCCGTGCCGCTGGAACAGGACTCGTCGAAGGGATGCTCGACCGCCCAGTCGTGCGGTACCGTGACGGGCCGGAAGGCGGTCTCGTCCGCGTTCCGCTTCCAGGCGGCGGGGTCGTCGGCGGGTAGGAAGGACCAGGCCTCGATGACCGTACTGCGCATGCGAATCCCTTTCCTGGTACGGATGCGGACGACCGTCAGGCCTCGAGACCGTACTTCTTGAAGACGGTGACGAGAACGACGGCGTTGACGAAGGCGATCCCGGAGAACCCGAAGGCCAGCCAGACGATGCCCCAGCCGAAGACCTGCGGGTAGTAGACGCCGACGACGACGGGGAGCACCGTCACCACCAGGACCGCGAGCGCCGCCAACGGATGCCGCGCGGACATCCGCCGGGCGTTGTTCAGCACCCGGCCGACCGAATCCGAGAAGGTGGCCTGGTACGGGAACACGAAGATCAGCGTGCCGGCCACCCGGTAGGCCAGCAGCAGGACGGCGGCGAACAGGACGAGCCGTACCACCGAGTCCAGCTCGGCCCGGTCGACGACCACGTACCAGGCCGCCACGACCGCGACGAGCCCGAGCGCAGCCAGGCCGAGCAGGGTGCCCTGCCGGAGGTTGCTCCGGAAGGCGTCGAAGTACGTCCTCGGGACCGAGTCGTAGCGGTCGGTGACCAGGCTGATCGCGGTGGCGTTGAGGGCGGTGAGGGAGGCGCCCAGGGTGACCAGCGGCAGCGAGGTCGCCACGAACAGCAGGTTCAGCACCATCAGGTCGGCCAGCTTCGACAGGAACCGCATCGCGGGCGAGTTCGCGCTGAAGATCGTGATCACTGGACTCCTGCCTCCGTTGCCGCCGGCCTGCTCAGCCGGCTACTTCAGGCCCTTCTCGGTGGCCCACTTGTCCAGGTCCTGCTGGATCGACTGCTTGACGTCCTCGTAGCCGGCGGTGCCGAGTTCCTTGCGCATCTCGTCGATCATGGCCTGCGGGTCCTTGGCCTTGCCGTACTGCAGTTGCGGGATGTAGTTCGACAGCACCGAGCCCATGGCCGCGAGGCCGGAGTCGATCATGTCCTTGTTGATCAACAGCGTCGAGTACGGGTAGTCCGACGACAGCCCCTCGAGCTCGGTGAAGATCGCCTCCTTGTCGGGATGATCGGCCAGCCGCGGCGGCTCGAACTCGTCCATCCGGCCGCCCCAGAAGTTGGCGCCGAGGCCGTCCTTGGTCGGGTCGTAGCCCTCGGGGTAGCCGAGCTTGCCGTCCTTCATGACGTAGTCGGAACCCTCGATGCCGAAGTTGAGCAGCTTGTAGCACTCCTCGTCGTTGCGGATCAGTTCGTAGACCTGCAACGCCTTCTCGGGATTCTTGGAGTTCGCGCTGACCGCCATCGCACCGTGGGTCTTGAGATCACGGAAGATGTTCTTGGTCTCCTGCCCGAACCAGTACATCTTGGGATCGGAGCCCTTCTGCCGAGTGGACAGGTTGTACCAGATGCCGCCGACGAAGGTCTGGGTGTGGTGCTGATCGGCCCCGGACTTCCCGGAGTAGAGCGCCTCCCGGGTGTCGCCGTCGTAGTTGAGCGCATCCTCCCGCCACACGCCGATCTCGTTCCATTGCTTGGCCAGATTGGCAGCCTCGATCAACAGTGGCGAATCCATGAACCACGAGCCGACCGTGAACGGGGCGGCCTTGGTGGTCTGGAACGGGTAGTAGTTGCCGGCGCTGATCTGCTGGATCGTCTGGCCGTCGGTCTTGCCCTGCAGGTAGCCGGTCAGGGCCGACGTGTTGGTCCCGGCCACGTCCCACGGGTAGGTCTTCTTCTGGTTCTGTTTCACCCAGGTGAAGTAGTCGGTGAACTGCTCGAACCGGGTGATGGTGCCGTCCGGGATCCCGGCCGCCTTCGCCCAGTCCCCGCGATAGAAGAAGCCGTGGTTCGTCCACTGGGTGAAGTTGTCCTCGGGGATGAAGTAGATCTCCCCGTCCGCGGCCTTGCACACCTCCCAGTTGCCCCGGGCGCCGACGGCCTCCCAGGTCTTGGGCGCGTTGGCCTTCATCGTCTCCTCGTCGAGGGCGAGGAAGGCGCCCTTCTGGGCGTTCTCGTAGGCGAACAGCCAGTCGGTGGCGGTGGTGATCAAGTCGATCTTGGAGTCGCCGGACAGCAGTTGGACGTTGTACTGGGTCTGCCAGTCGGCCCATTCGACGTAGAACAGGTCGAGCGTCGCGTTGGCCTTCTCGGTGAGCAGCGGGTTGAGCTTCGCGAGCATCTTCTGCAGCCGGCCGTTGGTCGGCTTGTCGCCCAGCGCGAGCATGGTGATCTTGGTCGGCGCGCCGTCGGAGTTCTCCTCCGACGGCGAGGTGCAGGCGGCCAGGCCGGTGGCACCGGCGGCCAGGGCCATGCCCATCACGGCACGGCGGGAGAGGGAGGAGCCAGTCATGGCGGTCCTTTCGGTGAGGGACTGTGCGGGAGCGATTAGCCCTTGACGGCACCGACGGTGATGCCGCTGACGAAGTACTTCTGGACGAAGGGATAGACCAGGATGATCGGGCCGGTGGCCACGACGGCGCTGGCCATCTTGAGCGTGTTACTGGGCAGATCGGTGATCGTCACGTTGGATCCGGCCACCGAGTTCCGTAACGCGTTGGCGGTGTTGATGATGTTGTAGAGGTGGTACTGCAGCGGCGGGAACTCGACAGTGCTGCCGAGGTAGAGCGACGACAGGTACCACTCGTTCCAGTAGCTGAGGGCGGTGAAGAGACCGATGGTCGCCAACGCCGGTTTGAGCATCGGCAGCACCAGCTGGGCGAAGATCCGGAAGTCGCCGGCGCCGTCGATCTTGCCCGATTCGATCACTTCGTACGGCACCGTACGGGCGAAGTTCTTCATCAGGATGATCAGCCAGGGGGACAGCAGCAGCTGCAGGAACACCGCGAGGTAGTTCCCCCGCAGGCCGAGGGTCCGGGCGATCCACAGGTAGGTCGGGGCCAGGCCGGCCGAGAACAGGGTGGTGAAGTAGATGAAGAAGGAGATGTAGTTGCGCAGCGGGAAATCCTTGCGCTGCAGGGCATAGCCGGTCATGGAGGTGATCGCGAGCCCGATCGCCACGCCGGACACCGTCATCACGATCGTCACCACGTAGGAGCCGATGATCTGCCGGGGAGCGCTGAAGATCAACTCGTAGGCCGCTGTGGAGAAACCTTGCGGCACCAGGCTGAAGCCGTTCTCGACGATCTTGGACTCCTCCGAGAAGGAGGCCGAGACGATCAGGATGAACGGCAGCACGCACATCAGCGCGAACAGGCTGACGGCGACGTAGGACACCGTGCGGAGGAGCGCCTCGCTGCTGTCGAGCTTCAGCTTCCGCGGCTTGGCCGGCGGTTCGGTCCGGGCGGACTGTTTCGTCGAGGCGTGCAGGGTCGTCATCTCAGCCACCTCAGAAGAGCGCGTAGTCGGGGTTGATCCGGCGCATGATCCAGTTGACGACCAGGATCAGGACGAAGCCGAACAGGGACTGGTAGAGGCCGACCGCCGTGGAGGACGTGAAGTTGTTCTGCGCGAGCAGCATCCGGTAGACGGCGGTCTCGATGATGTCGGTCGACGCGTAGAGCTGGGCGTTGTTGCCGACCAGGTTCCAGAACAGGCCGAAGTTGCCGTGCATGATCCCGCCGAGCGAGAACAGCAGCAGGATGAAGAAGGTCGGCTTGAGGCTGGGCAGGATGATGTGGACGATGCGCTGCCAGGCGGACGCGCCGTCGATCGCGGCGGCCTCGAACATCGACTGGTCCAGGCCCATGATCGCCGCGAAATAGACGATCGAGCCGTAACCGGTGCTCTGCCACACATGCGCCAGGATGATGATGAAGGGCCAGACCCCCGCCATGCTGTAGAGCTTGAGCGGGTCGCCGCCGGCCTGGACGATCAGCGTGTTGACCGTCCCGGTCTCGTAGTTCAACAGGTTGAACGCGATCACGCCGATCAGCACCACGGATACGAAGTACGGCAGGAACATCAAGGCCTGGCTGACCTTCTTGAAATACCGCGAGCGGATCTCGTTGAGCATGATCGCGAGCGCGATCTGCAGGATGTTGCCGATGATGATGAAGGCCAGGTTGTAGAGGATCGTGTTCTTGGTCAGCAGCCAGAGCTGGCCGGATTTGATCAAGAACTCGAAGTTGCGCAGGCCGACGAACGGGCTGCCGAAGATGCCGTCGCGGTAGTTGAAGTTGGTGAACGCGATCCAGGCGCCGGGCATCGGTGCGTAGCTGAACACCGCGAAGAACACGATCGCCGGCAGGCACATCAGCAGCAGCATCTTGCTGTGCCGCAGGCCGCGCCGAAACGAGGTCGTACTGGTCGCCTTGGTGGCCCGGTCACCTGGTCGTACAGGCAGATCGAGCCCCTGCTGGGATGGCTGCACTGCCATACGCAATCACCTCACTGTGTCTGCGGTATCGACGTCGGGCCCGCCTCACCCGGAGGTGTCTGGGCCGCGACTGCGCTAAGTCAATGGCTTTTGCTAAGGGTTGTCAATAGTCCGGGCGAAACCGTGACTGGACCTTCACCGGCGGCGTTGCCGGGAGGTTGGGCGAGGCGGAATCGTCAGCCGCGCTGGGCGTCCAGGTCGGCCTTGGTCAGCACGGACCGGATGGCCACGCCGTCGCCGGCCAGTGCCGAACCGCCGGATCCGGTCCGGTCGATGGCGCACACGACGGTGTCGACGATCGCGCCGAGGTCGCGCAGCCCGGTCGCTCCGTCGCGGACCGCTCCGCCGGTCGTGATCACGTCCTCGATCAGGGTGACCCGCGTCCCTGCGACGTCGGCACCCTCGACCAGCCGGAGCGTCCCGTACGTCTTCGGCGCCTTGCGGACGAACACGACCGGCAGGCCGGTCAGCGAACTCACCATCGTCGCGATCGGGACGCCACCGAGTTCCAGCCCGCCGAGCAGGGCGGTCTCCGGCGGCAGCAGCGGCACCATCGCCTCGGCGACCCGGCGGAGCAGGTCCGGCCGGGACTCGAAGCGGTACTTGTCGAAGTACTCCGACACCACCTGTCCCGACCGTACGGTGAACGAACCCTGCAGGCGGCAGGTGCTGTCGAGGTCCCGGGCCAAGGCGTTGCGATCCATGGCCCAAGCTTCTCCTATCGGCCGGTGATCAACTCGCGCCGGTCAGGGTGAGCACGATCAGGACCACGTTGAGGGTGACGATCGCCGCGGCCACCAGACTCGCGACCGTGGTGGTCGCCCGGTGCGAGACATGATCACCCATCACGTCCCGGCGGGCGGTCAAGATCACCAGCGGGATCAGGGCGAACGGGATGCCGAACGACAGCACCACCTGCGAGAGCACCAGGGCCCGGGTCGGGTCGATCCCGACGGCGAGGACGACCAGGGCCGGGATCAGGGTGATCACCCGCCGCAACAGCAGCGGGATCGTCCGGTGCAGTAGGCCCTGCATGATCACCGCGCCGGCGTAGCAGCCGACCGCGGTCGAGGCGAACCCGGAGGCGAGCAGCCCGAGCGCGAACAGCAGTGCGATCACGGGGCCGAGGTTGGCGCCGACGGCGGCGTGCGCGGCCTCGAGCGAGCCGTCGGTCTGGGTGTCCTGCAGGGCCGAGGCCGCCAGCAGCAGCATGGCCAGGTTGACCGCACCGGCGAGCAGCATCGCGCCGCCGACGTCGTACCGGGTGGTCGAGATGACCCGCCGCCCCTCGCCGTCGACCGGCTGCAGGCCGTGCCGGTCGCGGGCCAGCGCCGAATGCAGGTAGATCGCGTGCGGCATCACGGTGGCGCCGAGCATGCCCGCCGCCAGCAGCACGCTCTCGGTGTCGGCGAATCGCGGCAGCAGCCCGCCGACCGCCTCGCTCGGCGACGGCGGGGCGACGAAGAGCCCGGCGAAGAAGCCGATCGTGATCACCGCGAGCAGGCCGGTGATCACCCGCTCGAACGGACGCTGGCCGCGCCGGCTCTGGATCGCCAGCAGGCCGATCGAGACGATGCCGGTGATCACGCCGCCCACCAGCAGTGGCAGGTCGAACAGCAGGTTCAGGGCGATCGCACCGCCGAGCACCTCGGCCAGGTCGGTCGCCATCGCGACCAGCTCGGCCTGCACCCAGTACGCCAGTCGGGCCTTCCGGGGCAGCCGATCGCCGAGCACCTCGGGCAGCGAGCGGCCGGTGGCCAGGCCGAGCTTCGCGGACAGGAACTGCACCAGCCCGGCCATCAGGTTCGCGGCGACGACGACCCAGACCAGGAGGTAGCCGTAGCTGGCCCCGGCGGTGATGTTGGTGGCGACGTTGCCCGGATCGACGTACGCGATCGCGGCGACGAAGGCAGGTCCGAGCAGCACCAGGCCCGCGCGCATCCGGCCGACTCGCCCCGTCGTGGTTGACCGCAGCATCGTGTGCCCTCCCTGATCTGAAAGTTTGGTACGCCGAACTTTGAACTACGGCATACGTTAACTGATCAATCGCGGGAGGTGCAGAGGGCCCGCTCAGTCCTGGAACACGGGAGCGAGCCCGAAGGCGGCGAAGACCGTCGGATCCCGGCCCGTTCGGCGAGCTGCTCGGTCCGGTCTGTTCGGCCCGCAGGCTCCGCGGCGCGACCTGGGGCTGGTGTCGGCCGACGCCCTGGGTGCCGTCGCGCTGCTCCGGGACGAGGTCGCGGGTCAGCCGAACCTGAGCGACTCGGCGACCGCGACCGCGCGTTCCTGGTCAAGGAGTCCTTCGAGCCGGGCCGTGACCGGGCGGGTGGCGCCGGCGGGCACGGTCTCGAAGGCGAGCGACGGACCGGACCGGCGCGCCTCGTCCGGGTGCTCGACGCCGGCCGGATCGACGTACGAGATCGTGTGCGGGTCGGGCAGCCAGATGGCGGTCTGGCCGTTCACCTCGAGCCGGGTGAACCGGTCCCAGTTCCGTTTCACGAAGACGATCATGCTGCCGTCGAACTGGGACAACAGCACCTTTCCCTCGGCGGTCTCGAACTCCAGCTCGACCACCCGGCGGTCCTCCGACACCGCGACCCGGCTCGGCGGGCCGAGCTCGTCCGGCAGCCCGATCGGGAAGTCGATCATGGTCCTGGCCGTGCCGATGTCGGTGACCTCGACCATGATCGGCCGGCCCGGCCTTCCGGGCGTTCCGGTCGCGGGGGAGGAGGGCGCCGGCGCGGACTGGAAGGCGATGCCGCCGACCCGCAACCATTCGATCACCGCCGCGCGGACCGGGCTGACCAGCAGCAGTCCGGCGATCAGGGCGGCGATGATCACCGCGATCAACCGGCGCCGGGCCCGGACGTCGATCACCAGGCGGCGCAGGAACCGACGGACCGGATGCCGGCTTCGCTCCGGGACCCGGGCCAGCACTCGCTCGGCGAGGTCATCCGGGACGGGCCCGACCCGTACCCCGTGGCCGAGTTCGCGGAGGGCGGTCTCGAGTTCTTGATCATTCATCGTCGCTCACCTCCGTCCGCAGCCGGACCAGTGCGCGGGACAGCCGTGACTTCACCGTTCCGCGAGGCACCCGGAGGCTGGCCGCCGTCTCCGCCTCGGACAGCTCCAGCAGATAGCGGCAGATCACGACCGCGCGCAGCGGCTCGGGCAGCCGGTCCACGGCGGCGCCCAGCGTCTCGGCCGAGACCGCCGTGATCACCATGGCCTCGGTGTCCGGGTGGCTGACCGTCCGGTCGCCCCACCAGCGCTGCTCCCGCTGCTCCCGACGGGTCCGGCCGCGATGCAGGTTCCGTGCCTCGTTGATCACGATCCGCAGCAGCCACGGCCGGAACTCCTGCCCGGCCCGGAACCGCGGCATCGCCCGGAACGCCTTCACGAACGCCTCCTGCACCACGTCGTCGGCCTCCGCCCCGGCGCCCCACAACACCGCCGCCCGCTTGGCGACGGGCGCATGGATCCGGACCAGGTCGGCGAATGCCGCTCGCTCGCCACCCGGCCCGGCCGCCTCCGCGCCGTCGCCGATAGCCGCCTCCTCCCGCGTCACCCGTACTACACCGCCACCCCGCCCCAGGTTCCACCTCAATCCAGCGGGCGGCAAGATCAACAACCTCGCCGCGGGGTTCAGGAGGTCAGGACGACGAGTTGCTGGGTGGCCCGGGTCATCGAGACGTAGCGGTCGACCGCGCCGGCGATCCCCGTACCGAACGACGCGGGATCGACGAGCACCACGAGATCGAACTCCAATCCCTTGGCCTCGGCCGGGCTCAGCGACCGGACCCGGGGCCGGCCCGGGTCGGCGGGATGGCCGATCACACAGGCGATGCCGTCGGCGTGCTCGGCCAGCCAGTCGTCCAGGATCGAGTCCAGCTCGCCGGTCCGGCCGTGGCGTACCGGCACGCCGGCGGTACGGATCGAGGTCGGTACCCGGACGTCCGGGAGCACGGCACGGATGACGGGCTCGGCCTCGGCCATCACCTCGCGCGGCGTCCGGTAGTTGATCGTCAGCGTGGCCTGGTTGACGGTGTCGAGGCCGGCCCGGCGCAACCGCTCGGCCCAGGATTCGGTGAAGCCGCGCCGGGCCTGGGCGCGATCGCCGACGATGGTGAAGCTGCGCGACGGGCAACGCCGGACCAGCATCCGCCACTCGGCGTCGGTCAGCTCCTGCGCCTCGTCGACGATGATGTGCGCGTACGGGCCCGCGAGCCGGTCCGGCGCGACCGTCGGCAGGACCTCCGGGTCGACCAGCGCCTGCCGCAGGTCCTCGCCGCGCAGCATCGGCAGCGAGCTGGCCGAGTCGTCCTCGGCGGTGATCAACTCCTCGACCACCCGATCCATCCGTTCCCGTTCGGCGGCGATCGCGCGCTCCCGCTGCCGGGCCCGCCGGCCGGCCTCCGGGTCGCCCAGTCGGTGGCGGGCGGCGTCGAGGAGCGGCAGGTCGGATTCGGTCCAGGCCTGCGGTCGTTCGCGCTGCAGCCGCTGGACCTCGTCGGGTGCGAGCCACGGCGCGCAGCGGCGGAGGTAGGCCGGCACCGACCAGAGGTCGGAGACGAGGTCGGCGGCGCCGATCAAGGTCCAGGCCCGGGTGAACGTGGTCACCAGGAGTTCGTTGCGCTGGAGTGCCGCCCGGAACTCCTCCTCCGACACCTCGGCCGGGGAGTCTTCCTGCCGGTCGGGATCGTCGGGTGCGTCGAGCTTGTCGTACAAGATCGACACCAGGGCCTCCCAGATCTCCTCTCGGGCCTCGTTGTGCGGCGTGCTCGGGCCGGCGGCGCCGAACGCCTCGGCCCAGTCGCCGGCGCTCAACCAGAGATCGGACCAGGGCGTCTCGACCAGCAGCCGCTGCCGGGGCGGCTCCTCGTACAGGGCAACCGCGGGCTCGATCGCATCCACCATCGCGGCGGTCGCCTTGAGCCGGGCCACCTCCGGGTCGGGCTCGGCCGGTGCCGCTGCTCCTTCCGGGACGAGATCGCGCACCGTGCAGATCTGGACGCCCTCCTCGCCGAGGTTGGGCAGGACGTCGGCGACATAGGCCAGGTACGGGCGATGCGGTCCGACGAACAGGAGTCCGCCGCGTTGATCACTGACCCGCCGATCCGCGTAGAGCAGGTAGGCGGCTCGGTGCAGCGCCACCACGGTCTTGCCCGTGCCGGGTCCGCCGTCGATCACCAGCGCGCCGTGGGAGTCTGCCCGGATGATCTTGTCCTGGTCGGCCTGGATCGTGCCCAGCACGTCCCGCATCCGCGGCGACCGGCTGCTGCCCAGGCTGGCGATGAAGGCGGAGTCGTCGTCGAGGGCGGCCCGGCCGTCGAAGCCGTCGAAGCCGAAGACCTCGTCCCAGTAGTCGGTGATCTTGCCCCGCGTCCAGCGGTAACGGCGCCGGCTGGCCAGTCCCATCGGATCGGCCAGGGTCGCCGCGAAATAAGGTGCGGCGGCAGGTGCGCGCCAGTCGATCAAGAGCTGCCGCCCGTCCTCGGCGGCCAGCCCGAGCCACCCGATGTAGCGCACCTCGCCGCCGTCGTCGGGCACGATCCGGCCCAGGCACAGATCAAGCCCGAACCGTCGCAGCAGCCGCAGCTGGGCCGTGAGCCGATGGATCTCCAGGTCCCGGTCGGAAGCGGACCGGCCCTTGCCGCCCGGCGAGCGGCGCAGCGCGCCGAGGCGATCATCCAGCGTCCCGATCCGCTCCGCGAGAGCCTCGGCAACGGTCGCCAGGTGCTCCTCGTCCGCCATGATCAACTCCGGATCGGCCTTCTCGGCAAGGCCTTCGGGGAGCCCGAACACCGTGCCCCGACGCTCCTCGGTGAAATGATCTTGATGTCGCATGGGTGCTCCCGCCGATTCGATCCACTGCCGCCGGCGGATGATTCTGCCCCGCACCCAGGGCCTTGCGGCAAGCCCCAGGGTCCGCTATACCTTGGAAATAGAGGGAGTCGCCGACTCCCGAGCCGCCATCATCGCGACGTTGGCCCGGTGCCAGCCGTCCAACGATCCACAGTCGAAGTAGCTGCCCCCGGCAACCGACACAGCGATCCCGCCGCGGGCCAGGAGTTCGAGCAGTGCGTCGGTGATCATCGCCTCCCCGGTGTCAGGATTCACCGCCTGCTCGCTGACCACGCGAAAGGCGGACGGGCTCAGGTAGTAGCGACTGATGTTGGCGTACCTGCCGTTGGCCGTGCTCGACTTCTCGACCAGGGAGACCAGTCGACGGCTCGTTCCATGATCACGGAGTTCGACGATGCCGTACCGGTGGGCCTGCTCGGCCGGCACCGCCGTCACCTGCATAGCGGCGAGGCAGTCGGTCGCTGCGCTCCGGAGGTCGGCAAGATCAACAGCGTTGCCGCCGCCGTCCGGTGCGGTCAGCAGGTCGTCGCCGGAGAGGTAGAAGCAGGACCGGTCACCGACGAAGTCGGCCGCCAGCCGGGCCGGAACCGCGGTGCCGTAGTCGCCGGAGGTGAGGTCCTGCTCGATGATCGTGAACCGGGCGGCCGCCAACTCCTCGTACGCACGCGCGATCGGGGCGAACTTGTGCGCCCAGCCTCGCGCACGCAGCGTTGCGGCCACCTCGGGCAGGCCGGCGACGTACGCCCGGATCGCCTGATCGTCGCGGTCGACGACGATGCCGATGTCGTCGACGCCCGCCACGACGAGGTCGGCCAGCAGGTAGTGCAGCACCGGCCGGTCGAGCACCGGCATCAGGCTCTTCGGCACGACTGCCGTTACCGGGAAGAGGCGGCTTCCGTATCCGGCCGTCAGGACGACCGCGCATTCGCTGCTCGACATGCCCGCGACTCTTTCATGATCTCTGCGACATCACCGATCGTCGCCGGTCCTCGCGCCTGCCGATCTCGTTCCCGTGTGCCGGCCGGTCCTACCGCTCGCGGACCTCTCGCTCTCGGCTCCCTCGACTGGGCACCTCTGCAGCGACACGCCGCCAGAACGCCTGCTTTTGTGCCCGGTCAGTGGGGTGGGGTGGGGGCGGGCCCGGGGATCCCGGCGGGGGTTAGGGGCGGCGGGTGCTGTCGCGTTCGGTGAGGGTTGGGGTGGAGTCGAGGTAGGCGCCGCTGGTGGTGCCTTCCAGGACCTCGAACATGCGGCGGGCGGCGTGGGCGCCGTAGGCCATCACGTCGTGGCTCATCGCGGACAGGGACGGGTGGGTGATCTGGCAGAGGGACGAGTCGTCCCAGGCGAGCAGGGCGACCTCGTCGGGGACGGCGACGCCGAGTTCCAGGCAGGTGGAGAGGCCGGCGACGGCCATGATGTCGTTGTCGAACAGGATCGCGGTCGGTGGGTCGTCGGAGGTGATCAACTCGCGGGTCGCGGTCCGGCCGGCCTCGGCGGAGAAGTCGGAGGCGGCGACGACGGCCTCGATCCCGGCGCGTTCGGTGGCGGTCCGGAACGCCTCGCTGCGGATCCCGACCTGGCCGTGGTCGGCGGTGCCGGAGACCCGGCCGATCTTCCGGTGGCCCAGCCCGACCAGGTAATCGACGGCGTTGATCATGGCGGTCGCGTCGTCGGTCCAGACGGCGGGGAAGCCGGCGGCCAGGCCGGGGTCGCCGATGCAGAGGACGGGCAGGTCGAGCCGGTGCAGCAGCGGGATCCGCGGGTCCTCGAGCCGGAGGTCGACCAAGATCACGCCGTCGACCCGACGCTCGGAGTTCCACTTCCGGTACGTGTCCAGCTCGGCGTCCAGGTCGGCGGTCACCTGCAGCAGCAGAGCGTACGACCGCTCGGAGAGGACGCTCTCGATGCCGGAGATCAACTCCATGAAGAACGGCTCGCTGCCGAGCACCCGCGGATTCCGGGTCAGCACCAGTCCGAACGCCTCGGTACGCGAGCCGGACAGCATTCGCGCCGTCCAGTTCGGCGCCCAGCCGAGCTCCCGGGCCACCTTGAGGATCCGCTCCCGGGTCTCGTCGGAGACGCCGGGCCTTCCGTTCAGCGCGTACGACACCGCGCCCTTGGACACCCCGCAGCGGCGGGCGATCTCATTGATCGTGATGCGAGCCACCACCACACCTCCTCGTGTCCGTGAAGGGAGACGCTACTGCATGAACTGAACCGGTTCGGTAGAGTCGGGACACATGATGGGATGCAACGGCGCCATCCACCCATGGGCGCCACCCGGCGACGGCGGATCTTCGGCCCCCAACACCAGCGGGCCACCGTCCACGATCCCGCAAGGGACGACACCGGTCAGCCACCATTCCGTCTGACCCACCGCAACCAAGTACGAGGGAGCCTCCATGTCTCATCCGACCGGCCTGTCGGTGCAGCTGTACACCGTGCGCAATGCGTTGGCCGAGGACTTCGACGGCACGCTGGGGAAGATCGCCGGCTTCGGCTACACCCAGGTCGAGCCGTTCGGTCTGACCGATTTCGCCGATCAGCTGCGGGCCGGGCTGAGCAAGCACAACCTGGCGGCTCCGTCGACCCATGTCGGCCTGCTCAAGGGCGACCAGGACGAGATCTTCGCGGTCGCCAAGGAGCTCGGCGTCTCGCTGGTCATCGATCCGCACGTCGACCCGGCCCGCTGGGAGTCGGCCGAGGACGTGAAGCAGATCGCGGCCGATCTGAACGCCGCGGCGGAGAAGGCGGCCGCGCACGGCCTGACCGTCGGCTACCACAATCACTGGTTCGAGCTGGAGTCGATCATCGACGGCCGGCATGCGCTGGAGGTGCTGGCGGACAACCTGGCCGACGGCGTGGTGCTGGAGGTGGACACCTACTGGGCGAAGGTCGGTGGTGCCGACGTGCCGGCACTGCTGCAGCGGCTGGGCGAGAAGGTCGTCGCGCTGCACATCAAGGACGGTGACGGAACCCGGGACAACAAGAAGCAGGTCCCGCTCGGCACCGGTTCGATCCCGATCTGGGACTACGTCGACGCCGCCCCGAACGCGCTCCGGGTGGTCGAGCTGGACGACAGCGAGCAGGACCTGATCGAGGCGGTCGGCTCCAGCTTCGCGTACCTGAGCGCCGGCAAGGAGGCCTGATCAACATGACGGACAAGCGCACCGGACCGGTCGGTGTCGGCATCATCGGCACCGGCGTCATCAGCAACACCTACCTGGACAACCTGAAGAGCTTCCCCGACGTCGAGGTGCTCGCCGTCGGTGACCTCTACCCGGAGGTGGCCAAGGCCAAGGCCGAGGAGAAGGGCATCGCCGAGGCCGGCGACCCGTCGGTGGTGCTGAACAACCCCGACATCGAGATCGTGGTCAACCTGACCATCCCCGCGGCGCACGCCGAGGTGGCGCTGGCGGCCGTGGCGGCGGGCAAGCACGTCTGGAACGAGAAGCCGCTGACCCTGGACCGGGCCAGCGGCCAGCAGCTGCTGCAGGCGGCCGAGGAGAAGGGGGTACGGGTCGGCTGCGCGCCGGACACCTTCCTCGGCTCCGGGCTGCAGGCCACCTTCAAGGCGCTGCAGGACGGCGTGATCGGCGAGCCGCTGACCGCGTTGATCTTGTTCCAGAGCCCCGGCCCGGAGTCCTGGCACCCCAACCCGGCGTTCCTGTTCCAGGACGGCGCCGGCCCGCTGTTCGACATCGGCCCGTACTACCTGACCACCCTGGTGCAGGCGTTCGGCCCGGCCGAGTCGGTCGCCGCGATCGGCTCCAAGTCGAAGGCCAAGCGCGTGATCGGTTCCGGCCCGAAGGCGGGCGAGGAGTTCGACGTCACGGTGCCGTCGCAGACCGCCGGGCTGGTCCGGTTCAGCAGCGGTCAGTCGCTGACCTCGATCTTCAGCTTCGACTCGCCGCAGCCGCGTACGCTGCTGGAGATCACCGGCACCGAGGCCACCTTGCTGGTCCCGGACCCGAACACGTTCCAGGGCGAGGTCAAGATCAGGAAGACCGGTTCCGACGACTGGGAGGTCATCGGCACCACGACCGAGAAGTCCAGCCGCGGCACCGGAGCGCTGGACCTGGCCCGGGCGATCCGGGAGGACCGGCCGCACCGGGCCCAGGGCGCGCTGGCGTACCACGTCCTCGACATCATGACGTCGATGGCCGAGTCCGGCGAGCAGGCTCAGTTCGTCCCGGTCGAGAGCACCGTCGCGCCGGCGGAGCTGCTGCCGGAGGACTGGGACCCGAAGGCGAAGACCCTCTGATCAACTTCTGATCATGAGGTACGCCGAGCCTGCCGGAGGATCGCTCCGGCAGGCTCGGCCCTTCTCTGGACTTAGTTGATCACGCCGATCGTGATCAACACCGCCGGCAGCACCAGCGGCGAGATCGCGAGCAGCAGGGCGAGGATGCCCCGTTTGCGGCCCTTGCCGGTGCCGATCGCCTGCACCGACAGGGTGATCGCGGCGCCGATCAGTACGACGGCCACGGCGAACGCGACGAGCATGATCACGGCGATGATGCCGGCCACCGCGACGGCCTGACCGGCCTCGGTGGTGCCGTTCTGGATCAGCTGGTTGACCGCGTTCACCAGGACTCCGAGGTTGGCCACCAGCAGCGCGATCGAGACCACGAACAGCACGACCTCGATGATCGCGACGGTCAGTGCCGCCTTCCCGAAGCCCGTCGCCCGTTTCTCCTCAGGCGTCTCGGCCGCTGCCTCCATGTCCTGTACGTCACTCATCTAGACCTCCAGGTCGGGCGCCGTGGATCTCCGGAGGCGACCCGTAGCCCCCGGCGGTCCGCGACTGCGTGTTGCGGAGCCCCGTGGTCCTGAGACTGGCACGGGTCACTCCGCGAGCGCAACCTCCCACTCCGCTGTTCCGGCGCCCGCCGGCGGCCCCGATCAGCCGGTGATCAGGTCGTTCACCGAGCGCAGCACCGGCCTGGTGGTCAGTGCCGCCTCGTCCAGCGGCGCCGGTGCGGTGATCAGGAACGTGTGCGACTGTCCGGCGGTGAGCGTGATCAGGCCGCTGTCCACCCGGGCGGCCGGATCCAGCCGGTCCGGGAAGATCGCCAGGTCCTTGATCAACGCCTCCGCCCGCACGGTGACCCGCTGGGTGTCGCCCTCGCTGGTCACCGTGATCGTCGCCGCGTCGGCCTGCGGATGCACCCGGAGGCTGGTGTCCTCGACGAAGTACCAGTGCGCGTCCGCGGCCCCCTCCGCGGTCAGGGCGAGGAACTCGGCCGACGGATCCTCCGGCGTGATCAACTCCGGCGCCGGTTCGATCGTGACGGTCGAGCGCGGCGCCGCTTCGAACGGCACCTGCTGCTCGGCCAGGGTCTCGCTGCCGAGCCCGGTGCTCCGGCGGGTGATCGACAACGTGCCGGTCCACGGCTCGTCGCTGTCGTTGTGGATGATCACGGCCGGTGCCTGGCCCTCGATCGGCTGCAGGTCGAACGGGCCGTTGCTCGCCGGCCGCGGCTGGACGGTGATCAGCCGGTCGGCGTGGACCGCCTTGAGGGCGTACCAGAGCGGCTTGCGGATGCCGGTCGAGTCGACCGCGGCCCAGGAGATCACCGGCCACTGGTCGTTCAGCTGCCAGACCACGGTGCCGCTGTTCAGCGGGTGCAGGCTGCGGAAGTGCGCGATGCCGTACCCGACCGCGCGGGCCTGGTTGAGCTGGGTGGTCCAGTGCCAGTCGTCGGCGTGGAACGGCTCGGTGCTCCACATCGGAAGATGATCACCGAGTCCGAGCTGCAGCTTGAGGTTGCCGTCGCCCGCCTTCTGGTGCACCAGCATCTGCGGCCCGAACGGGTCCAGCGGTTGATCATGGACCGCGGAGGTCAACGTGGACCAGGCCGGCGGCCCCTGGAAGCCGAACTCGGCGACGAAGCGGGCGGGGTAGTCCCGGTAGTGCGCGTAGTCGACCCGGTTCCAGACGTCCCAGATGTGCATCGTGCCGTGCCGGTAGTCGTTCGGGTAGTGGTACTTCGGCGGCGACGACGGGCTGCCCGCCGTGTACGGAGTCCGCGGGTCCAGCTCCGCCACCAGCGACGGGAGCAGATCGGAGTAGTACCCGTCGCCCCAGGTCAGTTCGCCAACCCCCGAACCCTTACGGAGCTGTGCCTTCCAGCCCCAGTCGACGTAGCCCCAGAGGTTCTCGTTGTTGCCGTTCCAGATCGCCAGGCTGGCGTGCCGGCTGAGCCGGGTGATCGCCTCCCGGGCCTCGGCCTCGACCTCGCTGGCCAGCGGCTCCTCCTCGGCGTACGCGGCGCAGGCGAACAGGAAGTCCTGCCAGACCAGGAGGCCGTGCTCGTCGCAGAGGTCGTAGAAGTCCTCGCTCTCGTAGAACCCGCCGCCCCAGACCCGGAGCAGGTTCATCCCTGCTTCCTTGGCGTCCATGATCGAATTCAGGTACGTCTCCCGGCTGGTCCGGGTGATCAACGCGTCGTCGGGGATCCAGTTGGCGCCCTTGGTGAACAGCCGGCGGCCGTTCACTACGATCACGAACTCGCTGCCGGCGCGGTCCGGTGCCGTGCTGATCTCGACGGTACGGAAGCCGACCCGGCTCTGCCAGCTGTCAGCCGAACCGACGGTGACCTTCACCGGGTAGAGCGGCTGATCGCCGTAGCCGACCGGCCACCACAGCTCGGCCTCCGGGACGTCGACCGTGATCACCGTGGCCGCGGTGCCGGGCGCGACCTCCTGCTCGGCCCGGTGGCCGCCGATCTCGACGCCGACCGTGGCCGGCGCGGTCGCTCCGGCGGCCCATTCCAGGTCGACGTGGGCGGTGAGCACACCGCCGCCGTCGGGGCGTGGTGTGGCGAGCGGGCGGACCGCGGCGATCCGGGCGGTGCCCCAGGACTCGATCCCGATCGGGCGCCAGATGCCGGCGCCGGCGAGGTCGGGGCCCCAGTCCCAGCCGTACGTGCTGGCGGCCTTGCGGATCGCGTTGTAGGGATGGGCATACGAGGCCGGCCGCGGCTCGCCGAGCTCCGCCTCCAGCCGCCGTGCCGCCGTCGCCGGACCCTCGAAGTCGATCACCAGTTCGTTGTCGCCGTCGACCAGCAGCGCGGTCACGTCGAACCGGTAGCCGCGGTGCTGGTTGGCCGTCCGGCCGATCTCGGTGCCGTTCAGCGTGATCGTCGCCACCGTGTCCAGACCGTCGGTGACCAGGTCGTGCCGGGTGCCGGCGGAGGTGTCGAACGCGAAGGTGGCCCGGTAGCTCCAGTCGGTCCGGCCGATCCAGGACAGCTTCGACTCGTTGTCGCCGTCGAACGGGTCGGGGATCAGCCCGGCGGTCAGCAGGTCGGCGTACACCTCGCCGGGCACGGTCGCCGGCGTCGCGGCGCCGGCCAGTCCGGCCCAGGGCTCGGGCAGGTCAGCGGCGGCGGTGCTGAGGGTCCAGACGATCCCGGCGGCGCTGCCGAGGTCGGTGCGCGTGAGTGATTCGGCGTTCATTCCGACGACGGTACGTGAGCGGCGCCGGCGCGGAAAACGGTACCCCCGGGACGACGGCGCGGTGCTAAATTAGGCCCGTCCCGGTGTCGACGAGCGTGACGACCTCCGAGCCGGGCCCGTCTGGCCAGCGGCGAATGGCCGATCCGAGGCCGGCCGATCTGGCCGGCGAAGGTGTGGTGGCACCGCGAGCTCCCGATCGCCCACACCTCCCGGGGCAACAGCTACCAGGAGGTGAAATGCAGATGACCACATCCACATCCGTGAAACGTACGCTGGCCGATGATCTCCGGCCCGGCGAGACGGTCATGATCGAAGGCTTCATCCACCGACGGCGCAGGCTCGCCTCGGTGATGTTCCTGATCATCCGGGACCGGTCCGGGTTGGCCCAGGTGGTGATCACCGAGGACCGCGAACGCGCCGAGCAGCTCGGCGAGGAGACCGTGATCAGGGCCACCGGGCGGGCCGTCGCGAACCCGCAGGCACCGGGCGGGGTCGAGCTGGTCGACCCCGAGCTGGAGGTGCTCGGCGAGCCGGACGGGCCGCCGCCGCTCGAACTCTGGCGGCCCGGTCTCAAGGCCTCGCTGCCGACCCTGCTCGACCACGCCGCGCTGGCCTGGCGGCATCCGGCCCGGCAGCGGGTCTGGCGGCTGGCCGCGGCGGCCCTGCAGGGCTTCCGTGGCGCACTGGAGGCGCAGGACTTCACCGAGATCGCCACCCCGAAGCTGGTCGGCGGCGCGACCGAGTCGGGCGCGAACGTGTTCGGGGTGGACTACTTCGGCCGGCCGGGCTATCTGGCCCAGTCGCCGCAGTTCTACAAGCAGATCATGGTCGGTGTCTTCGAGCGGGTCTTCGAGGTCGGGCCGGTGTTCCGGGCCGAGCCGCACGACACGGTCCGGCACCTGGCCCAGTACACGTCGCTGGACGCCGAGCTCGGCTTCATTCGTGATCACCGGGACGTGATCATGGTGCTCCGGTCGGTGATCGCGGCCATGATCGAAGCCGTCGCGGCGGTGCCGGGGGCGGAGCTGGAGCTGCCGGCAGTGCCGGCCGAGTTCCCGGTGATCCACTTCGCCGAGGCGCTGGCCCTGGTCGGCGCGGACCCGGACGAACCGGACCTGGCCCCGGAGCACGAACGCCGGCTCGGTGAGTGGGCGCGGCGCGAGCACGGCTCAGATTTCCTCGTCGTGGAAGGGTATCCGGCCGCCAAGCGGCCGTTCTACACCCATCCGCAGCCGGATGATCATCGGTGGACGAACTCGTTCGACCTGATCTTCCGGGGCACCGAACTGGTCACCGGCGGTCAGCGGCTGCACCGGCTGGCCGACTACCGGGCCGCGCTCGCCGAACGCGGTGAGGACCCGGAGTCGTACGCCGACTATCTGGCCACCTTCGGTTACGGGATGCCGCCGCACGGCGGTTTCGCGATCGGCCTGGAGCGGTTCGTGGCGCAGCTGACCGGCGCCGCGAACATCCGCGAGGTCACCCTGTTCCCGAGGGACCTGCACCGGATCACGCCCTAACCGCCCGCCAACACCCTGAGCCTGTCGAAGGGCCGAGAGCCGGAGTGGCCTTGCCCTTCGACAAGCTCAGGGAACGTTGGGGCGACTACAGGGTTCCGTTGCGGTTCAGCGCGTCGACACCCTTCTCGCCGTACACCGCCCGGACCCGCTGCCGCAGCAGCTGCTCCGAGAGGCCGGCGGCGAGCAGGTCGGCGCCGGCCTCGCTGGCGTCGATCTTGGTGCCGGCCACGGCCGGGACCCACGGCGAGGTGACCGTGCCGCCGACGTGCTTGGCCTTCTTGTTCAGCTTCGCCCAGGACTGGTACGTCTTGGTGTCCTGGACCAGCGGCAACGCCTGCGTGACCGCGATGTCCTTCGGCTGCTTCCCGGACAGGAAGTAGTTGATGATCGGCCGGTCGACCTGCTCCGTGCCGTACGGGAAGAGGCCGTGCGACCCCTCGTTGTCGATCGTGATCAAGCTCGTGTTCGGCAGCTCGGTGCCGGCCCGGTAGCCGCCCTCCCAGCCGGTCTGCGAATCCAGCTCGCCCTGCAGCACAACCGTTTCCGGGAACGTGTCAGCGTCGGCGACCGGCATCAGCGTGTTGGTCCGCCAGAACGCGCAGAGCGGCACGTCGAGCAGCCCCCACTGGTTGGACAGCGGCGCCTTCTTCGCCTGCTTGGCGTTGTGGTCCTCCCAGTACGCGGAGCCCTGGGTCCACTGGCCGTCGTTGCACCTGATCATGTCGAACGGGTCCTCGAACACGCCGGTCTCGGTCGTCTCGGCGGACCGGGCCGAACGCCGCCGCTGCTGCTCCGCGGTGGCGAGCTCGGTCAGCGGGGCGAGCTGCTCCCGGGCGTCCTTGATCTTGGAACGCTGCTGCTTGGTGGCCTGCTTCTCGATCGTGGCCAGCATCGTGTCGGCGGCGGCCGCCGGGTTCTCGGTCGCGGCCGTCCGGGCGGTTGCCTCCTCGCTCTCCCCGAACTCGATCAAGAACTGCACCACGTCGCCGGCCAGCGGGTAGTCCGCGTTGTAGCTGAACGCCCCGGCGCCGCCGAGCAGCGACCAGGCCAGCAGCACGGTGAACGGATCGAGCTTCGCCGTGGCGGCGAAGTAGCGCTCCCTGATCTTGTACGGATCCTCGCCGAGGCCGTACGTCTTGTCGTGCCGGGCGATCCAGTTGATCATGTGCATGGTGAACTGCCGGTCCCGGGCGATCGGCTGCAGATCCCAGGTGGACTGCAGGGTCGGCCGGGTGCCGTCGATCGAGGAGTCGAGCAGGAACCGGCCGCCGTACTTCGCGCCGAAGACGTTCTCGTACCAGGTGCCGAGCCAGGTCCCGTACGAGTAGCCGACATAGCTGAGCTTCGGCGCCTTCAGCAGGTGCCGGATGAAGTCCATGTCGTAGACGGTCTGCTCGGTGCTGATCGTCCGGACGTCCGCGTTGCTCGAACAGGCCTGGCCGGCCGCCTTCAGCTCGGCGTACGGATCGGTGGAGGCGGAGTCCCATTCGTACGAACAGGAGGCGTGGCTGCTCTGGCCGACCCCACGCGGATCGAAGCCGACGTAGTTGTAGTAAGGATTCAGGTCCGGCGTGCGCTCCTGCATCACCGGTCCCCAGATCAGACCCTCGCCGCCCGGGCCGCCCGGGTTGACGAACATCGTGCCCTGGTAGCGCGGGTTCTCCGGGTCGAGGTTCTTCGCCTGCGAGATCCGGATGTTCCAGGTCTTGCCGTTGCCCGGGTCGTGCCAGTCCCGCGGCACGACGACGGTCGCACAGGAGACGTTCTTCACGTTGAAGCGCTCGTTCAGCGCCGGGTCGCCGAAGTCGCAGGTCTCCCAGGCCAGCTTCTGCTGGGCCAGGTCACCGGCCAGTGCGGCGACGTCGGGGACCTTGCTCGCCGCGGCGGCCGGGGTCGACGTCGCGTAGACGGCCGACGACACCGCCAGCGCCGGCGCGAGCAACAGGCCGATCCAGCGGCGCCACGACGGTCGTGGACGTGAGGCTCGGCCCGCAGTCGAGGATGATCTTGACTGATTCATCAATGCCCTCCCGAGAATTCAACGCCCTGATCAGGGCGGATTTCGTGTGGGGTCAATGAACCAAAGGAGACCGAGTCGCCGACAGGGCCGGAGCTGGCGCGATCCGGCAATGTCCGGTTTCGGACACGATGGCCGGTGCGCTAGATCCAGCCCCGTTTGGCCGCCTGGACCCCGAGCAGGAACCGGGTGCTGGCGCCGAGCAGCTGGTGCAGCCGGTTGATCCGCCGCTGCACCGTACGCTCGCTGACGCCGAGTTCGCGGGCGATCGAGGCGTCGGTCAGCCCGGTCGCGAGCAGTTGCAGCAACTGCCGGTGCTCGTCGGCCCAGGAGGTGTCGTCCAGCGATGAGATCGGGACGGCGAGCGACCAGATCGAGCCGAACAGCCGGACCAGGGCATCCAGCAGGGTCGACGGGTGGACCAGCACCGCGTCGGCGTCCGTCGGCTCGTCGGTACGGGAGCCGTCGGCGTCGGGGGCGCTGCCGTACGGGAGCAGCAGCAGGGCCCGTTCCTCGTCGGCGATGATCATCCGGACCGGCACGTCGGGATAGGTGCGGGCCTCCTCGAGGCCGGTCGAGTTCCGGACCGCGGCCATGATCAACGGATCCTCGAGCACCGCCTGCTGGTAGACCACCCGGTACTTCACACCGCGCTGCGCCGCCGATTCCTGGACCGGCGAGATGGTGCCCTTGCGCTGGCTGAAGTACGGCGCGCGGTCGAAGCAGAGCACCTCACGCTCCGCGCCGGTCTCCACCTGGTGCATCGCCTCGCGGGCCTGGTCGATGCCGCGGATCACCTCGAGGAACCCGCCCGAGGTGGTGCCCTGGATCGACGCGTAGTGGCTGGCCGCGAGCCGGGCCCGGCGGATCCGCGCCTCCTGCTCGATCACCCACCGCTCCACCGCCAGCCGGACCGGCACCGCGACCACGTGACCGTCCTCGGCCTGCACCAGCCCGACCCGGGCCAGCTCCGCCACCGCGGCGTGATCGATCCGGTCGCCGTCGGTGGCCGTCCGCAGCAGCTGCCCGTACAAGTCCTCGGCCGCGCGCGACACCTCGAACGGAGCCAGGAATCCATCGGGTACGGGGTCGGCCGGCTCCATGCCGTCCAGTCTCCCTCAGTGAGGGGCACCACCCGACGGGTCCCAAGGCGACGGCCGGCATTCAGTCGCTGGTAACCGGGCGTTGGCGCGGGCGGGCCAGCATGACGCGCGTCGATCCGTCCCGGTCCGTCTCGGAGGTAGCCATGCCCAGCCCTGCTCGTGCCCTCGTACCCCTGCTCGCCACTCTCGCCGCCGCCCTGATCGTGCCGGCCACGGCGCCGAGCTCGTACGCCACGGACCGGAATCGGGACCCCGAGGTGATCGCCCACCGCGGCTCCTCCGGCGTCGCTCCCGAGAACACCCTGGCGGCCGTCCGGCAGGCGCTGCGGCACCGCGCCGACACCGTCGAGAACGACATCCAGCGCACCAAGGACGGCGAGCTGGTGATCATGCACGACACCACGCTGGCCCGGACCACCGACGTCGAGCAGGTGTTCCCGGACCGCGCGCCGTGGAACGTCGGCGACTTCACGCTGGCCGAGATCAAGAAGCTCGACGCCGGCTCCTGGTTCGGTTCCGCCTTCGCCGGCCAGCGGGTGCCGACGCTGGCCGAGTGGGGCACTGCCGTCGGCAGCGCGCGGATGCTGCTGGAGCCGAAGGCGCCGGAGCTCTACCCCGGGATCGAGAAGGATCTGGACCGGGAACTGAACACGGTGCCCGCGCTGCAGAAGGCGCTGAAGGACGGCCGGATCGTCGTCCAGTCCTTCAATCACGCGTGGCTGCGCGACTACAAGGAGCTGGCCCCGGAGGTTCCGGTGGGCCTGCTCTACGGAGCCAAGCCGACCGCCGCTGACATCGAGGCGGCCGCCGGCTGGGCCGAGCAGGTGAACCCGGCCCTCGGCGTGATCGACCAGGCGACCGTCGACCTCGTTCATGATCAGGAGCTGGAGATCCACGTCTGGACCGTGAACGACGGCCAGGGCATGCGCCGGGCCCGCGACTGGGGCGTCGACGGCATCATCACCAACTACCCCCAGGTCCTCCGCGACTTGCTCCGCAAGGGCTGACCCACGACCCATCGAGACTTGGGTGAATTTCCGCCGCGACTGACCGGCGGAAATTCACTCAAGATCGGCGAGGTCAGAGGCGGAGCAGGGTGATCGCGTAGGCGACGATCCAGGCGGCCCAGCCGAGCCAGCCGATCAGGCCGATCACGGCGATCCGGTTGGTGCCGTCGGCGTTGTACGGGGCGGCGGTCGCCGACGCGAAGAGCAGCGCGGCGCTGATCCAGCCGAGCCAGGCGTGCCAGGCCGGGATGAAGCCGAGGCTCGCCCCGGCGGCGGTGAAGCCGAGCACGGCGACGGCCAGGAAGACCTGGTTGAAGCCGAACAGCACGTTGCCGGCCGCCCACCAGCCGGCGACGGAGTCGCGCCGCTGACGGGCTGCCGCGGCCGCCCCGAACCGGAGCGCCTCGACGACCATGAAGGCGGCGTTCTGCATCAGGACGCCGGCGAAGCCGACCAGGGCCCAACTGTTGCTCTCGAGCGCGCCGCTGCGCCAGAGCGCGCCGAGCAGCCCGGCGGCGAACAGGGTCGTGCAGAGCCAGCCGGCCGGGGCGAACACCGACGGCAACTTGATCTTGGTCCCGGCTCCGGCCAGCGCGTCGGTGGCGGCGGCCAGGGACAGCCGGGCGCCCGGCATCGGCAGCCCGACGCGGACGTACACGACGTTGATCACGACGGCGAGCAGGACGAAGCCGAGTCCCGCCGCGCCCGCCAGCGCGGTGATGCTCACGGCGACCACGAATTCACGTTACAGTGCATCTATCGAATGTAAGCTACAGAAAGTCGGACCGCAATCGTGGAGAACGAGACGGGCCGGCGCCGGTACACCTCGCTGCGGCGCGTGTCGCAGGCGCAGCAGACCCGCGCCGAGATCGCGGAGGCCGCGCGCCGGCTGTTCGTGGCTCAGGGCTGGGCGGCGACCACGGTGCGCGACGTCGCGCGGGAAGCTGGCGTCGCCGTCCCCACCGTGTACGCGGCGTACCAGAACAAGGCCGGGCTGGTCTGGGCCCTGGCCGACGCGGCCGACCTGGCCGCGGGCCTTCCGCAGCAGCTCGACGAACTGGAGGCCACCGCTGACCCGCGGCAGCACCTGGCCGCGATGGCCGGTTACGACCGGCGCCTGTTCGAGCGGGCGGGCGACCTGATCGCGCTGATCCGGGACGCCGGCCGCACCGAACCGGACTTCGCCGACTTCTATCTGAAGGGCAGGCGCCGGGTCGGCAAGCACCGCAGGGAGGTCTTCAGGTCCTGGCCCGACGGCACCCTTCGCGCCGGCCTCGACGTGCGCACCGCCGTTGACGTCTACGCCGCGCTGTGCAGCATCGACGTCTTCACGACGCTCCGGGTGGAGCGCTCCTGGTCGGCCGACCGGATCGAGACGTGGTGGGCCGAGGCGCTGCCGCGGGAACTGTTGGCCTGATCCCGGTCAGCCGGCGAGCACCTCGCGGAGCTTGGCGGCGAAGGCGTCGGGCTCACCGGGCGGCATGCCGTACTCGCCGCCACCGAAGCCGCCGTGGTCGCCCGGGAACAGCACGGGCTGCTGGCCGATCCGCTCGGCCACGATCTCTCCGGTACGGCGAGGGAGGGCGGCACCGGTCTTCTCGCCGACCGCCAGCACGATCCGGGTCGGGGAGTCGCGCAGGGCGTCGAAGTCGTGCTCGTGGTAATTGCAGTCGATCATGTTCTGGCCGAGCAGTGCGTCGTTGCGGGTGCCGTCATCCTCGGTCGGCAGGCCGAACTGCGCCGGGTCGACCGGCCACTGCGGGAAGTCGGCCGGGATCTCGCCCTGGTGGCTGACCAGCAGGATGAACTTCGCCATCGCCGGGCCCATCCCGCTCTTCAGGTACGTCTCGTGGATGTCGGTTGCCGCGGCGAGGGCGGCGGCGCGGTCGGGCAGCACCTGGGTCACCGGCGGCTCGTGGGCGACCAGCGTGCGGACCTGCTCCGGATGCCGCGCGACCAGGACCAGCCCGTTCACGGCACCGCCGCTGCTGGCGAAGATGTCCACCGGGCCGCCGCCGAGGACGTCGATCAGCCGGTGCAGGTCGTCGGCGTGCTCGTCCGGCGTGGTCCGGGCGGCGCCGTCGGTGCGCAGGCTCCGGCCGGCGCTGCGCGGGTCGTAGGTGACCACGGTGCGGTCGCCGAAGTGGCCGGCCAGGGTGGTGAACCCGACCGCGTCCATCGGCGAGCCGATCAGCAACAGCGGCGGTTCGGTGCTGTCGCTCTCCCGGATGTCGTAGTGCAGCACGGCACCCGGTACGTCCAGCGTGAAGGATTTCGGTTCGGACATCAGGGGTTCCCTTCCTCGGTTCACCAGGTGATCGACTCGCGATACGCCCGAAACTCATCGGCCGATTACTGTGTCCAGGGTGACCGACTTCAGTGAGATCTACACGCCGACCGAGGAACACGAGGCGTTCCGGGCGGCGGTACGCGAGGTGTGTGACGCCAAGGTCGCTCCGAACGCGGCCGAGGTGGACGAGACGGCGACGTTCCCGCAGGCCGCCTACGACGCGTTGCGGGCCTCCGACTTCCACGCCCCGCACGTGCCGGAGTCCTACGGCGGGGTCGGTGCGGACGCGCTGGCGACGGCCATCGTGATCGAGGAGGTGGCCCGCGCCTGCGCGTCCTCCTCGCTGATCCCGGCCGTCAACAAGCTGGGCACGATGCCGATCCTGTTGTCCGGCAGCGACGAGCTGAAGCAGGCGTACCTGCCGCCGGTGGCGTCGGGCGCGGCGATGTTCTCCTACTGTCTCTCCGAGCCGGAGGCCGGTTCGGACGCGGCGGCGATGAAGACCCGGGCGGTCGCCGACGGTGATCATTACGTGCTGAACGGCGTGAAGCGGTGGATCACCAACGCCGGGGTCTCCGAGTACTACACCGTGTTCGCGGTCACCGATCCCGAGGCACGCAGCCGCGGCATCAGCGCGTTCGTGATCGAGAAGGGCGATCAGGGAGTGTCCTTCGGGGCGCCGGAGAAGAAGCTCGGCATCAAGGGTTCGCCGACCTGCGAGGTCTACCTTGATCAGGTACGGGTCCCGGCCAGCCGCATGATCGGCGAGCCGGGCACCGGCTTCGCCACCGCGATGCGCACCCTTGATCACACCCGGGTCACCATCGCCGCGCAGGCGATCGGGATCGCCCAGGGAGCGCTGGACTTCGCCGCGTCGTACGTGAAGGAGCGATCCCAGTTCGGCAAGGCGATCGCGGACTTCCAGGGCATCCAGTTCATGATCGCCGACATGGGGATGAAGCTGGAGGCGGCGCGGCAACTGACCTACGCGGCGGCCGCGAAGTCGCAGCGCGACGATCCCGACCTGACCTACTTCGGGGCCGCGGCGAAGTGCTTCGCCTCCGACGCTGCGATGGAGATCACCACCGACGCGGTGCAGCTGCTCGGCGGGTACGGCTACACCAAGGACTATCCGGTCGAGCGGATGATGCGCGACGCCAAGATCACCCAGATCTACGAGGGCACCAACCAGGTGCAGCGGATCGTGATGGCGCGGCAGTTGCTCAAGTCCTGAATTGATCAAGGCGGCCCCGGCGTTGCCCATCGCCGGTGGCGTGCCGTGATCGATAGTGTCGGCGGCGACTCCGACACGAAAGCAGGGATATGCCTCGCTGGAAGACCGGTGTGACTGCGGGCCTGGCCACAATCGCGACGCTCTCGATGATCGCGACCCTGGCACCGCCGGCCACGGCTCAGACCACCCTTTCCCCTTATACGGAACAGAAACTCGACTGGGGCGCGTGCGGCTTCCAGGCCGAGGTCCCGGTCGAGTGCGCGCTGATGACCGTGCCGCGCGACTGGGCGGACCCGGCATCCGGGGACGAACTGAAGGTCCAGGTCAGCCGGGTCGTCGCGACCGGTGAGGACGGCAGCCTCGGCATCGTCGTGACCAACCCGGGTGGTCCCGGCGGCCAGGGCACCGACCTGCCGGCCGCGCTGGCGCAACTGCAGCCGGAGCTGAACGCCGGTTACGACCTGGTCGGGATGGATCCCCGCGGCACCGGCCGGCTCGGCTCCTACGAGGAACTGCCGAAGGACATGCTGACCTGCGAGGTCCCGGCCGGCCGGCTGCCGGACGGGCCGCTGGACGCCCGGGATCGTTCCCCCGAGTCGATCGCGGAGAACCAGAAGACGGCCCGCGCCATCGCCGAGGCCTGCCAGAGCCTGGCCGTCACCCCGTACATCACCACCTGGCAGACCGCTCACGATCTTGACCTGCTGCGCTCCCTGTTCGGCGTCGACAAGATCAACTACGTCGGCTACTCGTACGGCAGCTGGCTCGGCGCCAAGTACGCGTCGATGTTCCCCGAGCACGCCGGCCGGATGGTGCTCGACTCCAACGTCGACTGGCAGGGCCGGCTGATGGAGGACTTCGAGGACTTCCCGCGGATGGGGCAGCGCCAGATCGACGACGTGTTCCTGCCCTGGGCGACCCGGATCGCGCCGGAGATCTTCGGCGAGACAGTCGCGGAGGCGCGGGCGGCGGTGGAACGGGGCCGCGAGGTCGCCGCCGAGTACGGCATCGACGGCAACAGCTACGACGGCATGTTCATCGGCAACGGCAGCCAGACCGGCTGGGTGCTCACCCTGCTCGTGATCGGGGCGATGGCCGCCGACGAGGAGGCGCTGGACGGCCTCTCGCTGTCGAAGGAGGACCGCTCCATCCTCGACCGGGTGTCGCGGGACCGGTTCGGGGTGCCGGCGACGAAGCTGACCCGCGCCCTGGTGATCAAGAACAACCTCGGCCAGGACGACTACCTGCCGGCTCCGCTGACCCGGTTCGCGGTCGCCTGCGGTGATCAGCCGACCGAGACGACCGAGTGGTACCAGCGGCTCAGTGATCGTCAGGGTCCGCGGTATCCCTACGGTGGTTGGCAATACGGCCTGAGCGAGGTGTGCGGCCCGTGGACCGATGAGCCGCTGCAGGAGCTGCCGACGCTGCCCCGCGAGGTCCGCGACGACATCCTGGTGGTGCAGGGCGAGTTCGATCCGCAGACCTCGTACGAGCAGGCGATGCAGGCGGTCCGCAAGGCGCCGGGCGTCAACGTGGTCCGGGTGGACGACAGCCCGTTCCACGGCCAGTACGCGATCCAGGGCAACTACTGCGTCGACGGCGTGGTGAACAACTTCCTGATCAACGGCTCGGCGACCGACGAGGCGATCTGTTCTTCGGTGCCGCTGCCGCTGGAGGAGAAGATCCATCCCGTCGAGGGTCCGGTGGACGACTATCTCGATGATCACTCCGACGGGCGCGGCGGTTCGCTGGTCCAGGTGGTCGACAGCGTGCTGGCGCTGCTGCTCGGGGAGCGGATCTCGCGGCTGAACCAGTAGCGCTGAACCAGTAGTCCGGTGGCCGTCCGGCCCGGTAGGGTTCGGCATCGTCCACGGATGACGGGAGAATGACTGTGTTCGACGCGCCGATTCTGCAGATCGCGGCCGCCGGCCTGGGTTTGCTGGGTGTGCTGGCGACTCTGACGGCCTACCTGCTGCCGGGGGTGAGGGCGTTGCGGTCCATCGCCGGAATTCTCTGCATCATCGGCGCCGTCGTGATCATCTTCTTCGTGTTCGACTCCTCGGAGGACGACGCGAGGGGTTACCTGGCCATGGTCGTCCTGCTCTCCGCGTTGATCATCGCGGTCCGCCCGGAGAGCCGGCCGAAGCCGACCGCGGCCGCCCCGGCACCGGCCCCCGTTGCCGCGCCGGCGCCGGCCCGGCCGGCCGCGAGCTCGTACCCGCAACAGGGGTACGGGCAGCAGGCGTACGACCAGCAGCAGGGCTACGACCAGCAGCAGCAGGGCTACGAGCAGCAGGGGTCCGGACCGGCTCCGGCGCAGGCCCAGCCGTCGCCCGCCGCACCGGCCCAGCCCCAGCGCGCGCTGCCGCCCGAACAGCCGCAGCAACCGCACCAGGGGCAGCAGGGGCAGCCGCCGCAGACCCCGCCGTCGCAGGGTTACCCGCAGTCCGGCAGCTGATCCTCAGACGTCCCGGGTGCGGTACCAGTGCAACCCGGCGACGGCGAAGGCGATCAGCCACACCGCGACGGCGGGAATCGCCAGCGGCAGCTGCAGGTAACCGGGCGAGCCGGGGACGGACAGCCCGGCCAGGCTCTCGATCAGGGCGCCGGGCATCCAGCGCGGCACGGTGTCGCCCCAGGCGGTGGGCAGGAACTCGGCGACCAGCACCGGCAGCAGGGAGCCCAGCAGCAAGATCAACACGGTGGGCGTGGTCACCCGCAGCGCCCCGCCGAGGAACACGGCGAGCACGCCCCAGACCGCCAGCTGGGCCGGGATGAACACCAGGATCACCCGGAGCAGGCCGGGCTCGCCGAGCGACAGCGACGGATGCCCGGTCGCGACCAGCACCCCCTGGGTCACCGCGAAGTTGATCAGTGACGTGACGATGCCGATGATCAGGCCGCCGGCGGCGACCAGGATCGCCTTCGCCAGCAGCACCCGGTTCCGGTTCGCGGTCGCGGCGAAGGTGTAGTTGATCATGCCGTTGCGGAACTCGGCGGCGGCGAATCCGGCCGCGAAGAACGCGTAGGCCCAGACCCCGAAGGTGCTGCCGAAGAACAGGATCTCGTAGCGCCCGCCGCCGTCGACGGCCTGGTACTCGGCCAGCACGTCGGCACCGCCGAACGCGGTGACGAGGGCCGTGATCCCGAGCGACAGCCCGACGGTGATCGCCAGCACGGCGCGCAGCGTCCGGGAGTGCCGGACCTTGATCAGTTCGGCGTGCAGGATGGTGATCATCGGCCGGCCTCCGTCAGGGTGTGTTCGTGGGTCAGAGCGAGGAAGGCGTCCTCGAGGCCGCCGGTCCGGGACAGCTCGACCAGCGGAATCCCTTCGGTGAGGGCGATCCGGCCGATCTCGGCGGGGTCGAGCCCGGTCACTGCGAAGGTGTCCGGCCGGTCGGGCCCGATCGTCGCGTACGGGCGCAGGGCCTCGGCCAGCCGGTCGTTGTCGGCCGAGCCGACCCGGACGGTGGCCGAGCCGCCGACCAGTTCGGCCAGCGGCTGGTCGGCCAGCAGCCGGCCCTGGCCGATCACGACCACCCGGTCGGCGAGCAGCTGCACCTCGGTCAGCAGATGGCTGGAGACGATCACCGTTCGGCCCTCGTCGGCAAGCCCGGCCAGCAGCTCGCGCAGCCAGCGCACGCCGGCCGGGTCGAGTCCGTTCACCGGTTCGTCGAGGACCAGGTTCGCCGGGTCGCCGAGCAGCGCGCAGGCCAGCCCGAGCCGCTGCCGCATACCGAGCGAGTAGGCGCCGATCCGCCGCCGGCCATGATCGGCGAGACCGACCAGGTCCAGCACCACCGGGATCCGGGCCGGGTCGAGCGAAGCCGCCGCGGCGAACCAGCGCAGCTGCTGCTCGCCGGTCAGGTGCTCGGGCAGCGTGGTGGCGTCGAGCAGGGCGCCGACGGTCCGGGCCGGGGTGGCCAGGTCGGCGAACCGGGCGCCGTCGATGGTGGCCTGTCCGGTGGTCGGCCGGGTGAGCCCGAGCACCATCCGCAGCGTGGTCGACTTGCCGGCGCCGTTGGGTCCGAGGAAGCCGGTCACCTGGCCGTCCGGCGCGGTGAAGCCGAGGTCCTGCACCGCCCACCGCTCCCCGTACCGCTTGCCGAGTTTCGTGACGTTGATCATGATCACCAGCGTGTCGTCGCGGCCCGGCCGGGCGACAGCACCGGACGGCCCGGCCGATGTTCCGTTCGTCGGTGTGATGCTGCGACTTTCGTACGTCCTCCTAGGGTGGTGTGGTGGACCTTCTGCCCGCGCATCGCCAGTCCGGTCAGCGGATCCGGTTCGACTGGGGTCCGGCCGGCGCGGACGCGATCGTCGCCGGCGCGGACTACGCCGTGGTCGTCGACGTGCTGTCCTTCACCACCACGCTGACCGTCGCCGTCGAACGCGGGATCACCGTGTATCCGTACCGCTGGAAGGACGGGCGTGCCGTCGACTACGCCGCCGAACGGGAGGCCGTGCTCGCCGTCGGACGCCTCGAGCAAGATCAACTCCGGGCCCCGGTCAGCCTGTCCCCGGCGGCGATGGCCTCGGTGTCCGGGATCGAGCGGATCGTGCTGCCGTCACCCAACGGGTCCGCCCTCTCGTTCCGCCTCCGCGACTCGGGCGCGACCGTGATCGGCGCCTGCCTGCGCAACGCTGCGGCGGTCGGGCGCTGGCTGGCGCCGCGGCTGGTCGACGGGGCGACCCTCGCCGTCGTCGCGGCAGGGGAGCGCTGGCCGGACGACACCCTGCGGCCTGCCGTCGAGGACCTGTGGGGTGCCGGTGCCGTGCTGGACGGTTGCCGCGCCGCTGGGCTCGGCGCCGAGGCGAGAGCGGCAGCCGATGCCTACCTGGCGGTCCGGGACCGGCTGCCGGCCGCGCTCGCCGACTGCGCGAGCGGCCGCGAACTCGCCGCGGCCGGATTCGCCGACGATGTGGCGATCGCGGCCCGGACCGGGGCGAGCACCGTGGTCCCGGTGCTGGCCGGCGAGGCCTACCTCCCGGCCGATTGAACCTACTTTCGTACGGTTGTCCCGGCCCGCGCCGTTCCCTAGTGTGAACGAATGATCAAGCGGGTCTACACCCTCGGCCTCGCCGCGCTGACCGTGCTCTCCTCGGTCACGGCGATGTTGATCTTCCCGCAACTCGACCCGCTGACCGGCGCGGTCGGCCTGGCGGTGCAACTGGCCGGGGTCGTGGTGCTCGGCTACCTGCGGCCGCCGTTCGCCGCGCTGGCCCTGCTCGTGGTCACCGTCGCGGCGTCCTGGCTGCCGACCGGCTGGCAGGTCGTGTACGACCACCAGTTGATCGTCTGGATCCCGTTTGCGGCGACGATCGCGAGCAACCGGGTGATCGGAGAGTCGCGGAGCCGGCTGGAGTTGATCTTGGGGCTGGCCCCGCTGCCGCTGTGGTGCCTGGTCACGATCGGCAACGCCGAGCCGTCGCCGACCACGGTGCTGGCCGGCATCGCACCGGTGCTCGGCGGCCTCTGCTTCGCGCTGCTGGGACGGCTCGGCCAGGCCCGTCGGGACCGACTCGCCTCGCTCGAGCAGGAACGCCGCGCGGCCGACCGGGAACGGCTGCTGGCCGACCTGCACGACCTGATCACGCACCGGATCACCCGGGTGGTGCTGCGCTCCCGGCAGCTGGCCGCCACCACCGAGCCGCCGGTCCGGGACGGCCTGACCGAGATCGAACGGACGGCGACGGAGACCCTGACCGCACTGCGCGACTACCTCACGGAGGCCCGGCCGACCGAGCCGACCCCGACCGATCACGGCGCCACCCCGGTGGCCGAACTCCGGGCGGAGCTGGCCGGAATCGTCGCCGGGGAACGGGATCTGGGGCGCCAGGTGACGCTGGCCGAGCTCGACGGTGACGACCACACCATGATCAACTCCGCCGTCCGGAGCTGTCTCGTCCGGGCCGTGCGCGAGGCGCTGACCAACGCCGCCAAGCACGCGGCCGGTGCCGCGGTCGTGATCGAACTCGGCGCCGCCGCGGGCCGGGTCAAGCTCTCGGTGATCAACACGGCTCCGCCGGCGGGCCCGGACGCCGCGTTGCACCGGTCCGGTTCGGGCACCGGGCTGCGCGGCCTGGACAGCCGCTGCCAGCTGCTCGACGGCACTCTGAACGGCGGCCCCGAACCCGATGGCGGGTACGCGGTCCGGGTCGACCTGCCCGCGGCCGCGACGGCGGCGGTGTCCGGATGACCGGGGTGACGGTGATCATCGCCGACGACGACCCGTACGTCCGCGACTACCTGAGTGACGCGCTCGGCCGGGCCGACGGGGTCGAGGTCGCGGGCGTGGCGGCCGACGGCGCCGAGGCGGTCGACCTGGTGATCCGGACCCGTCCCGACGTGGTGCTGATGGACGTCCGGATGCCCGGGGTCGACGGGATCGCGGCCACCCGGGAGCTGGTCGGCCTGGACTCGCCGCCCGCGGTGATCTTGATGACCGCGCTGGACACCGACGAGGCGCTGCTCGGCGGGCTCGCCGCCGGGGCCCGCGGCTACACGATCAAGACCGCGCCGGTGGCGGCGATCGTCGAGTCGCTGCGCGCCGCCGCCTCCGGCACCGACGTGCTCTCCCCGGAGGCGACCCGGCGGCTGGTCGCGCTGGCCGGCGGCCCAAAGCCAGTCGCGTCGCCGCTGCTCGATGATCTTGGTGACCGGGAACGCGAGGTGCTCCGGCTGATCGGCGACGGCGCCTCCAACGCCGCGATCGCCCGCACCCTCTATCTGGCCGAGAGCACCGTCAAGGGCCACGTGTCCCGGCTGATGACCAAGCTGGACTGCCAGAACCGGACCCAGCTCGCCGTCCTCGCGCAGCAGCTGGGCTGAGTCAGGGAAGGACGAGCCAGCCGAACTGGATCCGCCAGTGACCGCCCTCGGTGAGGTGATCAAGGACCGCATGCTCGAGCCGGGTCCGCGGGCGCAGCGCCGCGAGCTCGCCGGGCTCGGGCGTCTCGAAGACCCACCGTACGGTCTGGCGGTCGCCCGGATCCGCGTCGTCGGTGATCATGAACCGGCGGCCGAACCGGACGATGTTGGACTCGGCGGGCAGCCGGTCCGCGAGCTGCGGGTCGAGCAGCCAGGACCGGCAGTGGCCGATGATCGGGCGGTCCCGCGGATACTCGTCGGGGAAGTGCCGGCGGAAGAAGGCGGCGGTCCGGGCCAATGACGCGTCGCACTCGGCCGGATCGAGCGGCCCGCCGATGGGGATGTGGACGCTGAGCCCGGGCTCGTCGGCCGGGTGACCGGCGGCCGCGCCGGCCACCGGGCCGACCGGCTCGCGGCGGTAGTCGAGCCGGCCGAGCCGGAAGATCAGCCCGCGCCAGACGTCGATCACCCAGGCGGGACCGTCCAGCCCGCCGGTGCCGAAGATCCGGCGGTGCCGCTCCAGGTTGAGGCTCAGCGCGTTCAGTGAATGGGCCGAGATCGCGTCCGGCACTCCATGATCACGATGATCGCGGATCACCTCCTCGATCACGGAGAGGCACGCGTAGGCGACGAAGTAGCGGGCCGCGGCACCCCAGTCGGCCGGGGTCTCGGGCACCGTCGGGTGGTGATCATGATCACCGATCGAGGCGCCGATCGCCTCACCCGCCCGGACGATCTCGCGGCGGTGGGCCGGGTCGGTGGGGAAGGTGGCGACGAGTTCCTCGGCCTCGGCGGGCGGCACTCCGAGCCAGTCCAGCCGCGCCGTCAGCCAGTCGGGCGTCACGCGATCGGCCCTCCCGTGATCGGCGCTCGGCGTACCGGAAGGTCAAGGATGATCGGCGGCATGAGCAGGAGCGTGCCTGCCGGCCCGGGATTGCGCAAGGACGGCTGCCCCACCGTGGTCGGATCGACCGGTCACCTCGGCTGCGACACGCCGCGAATACGGCTGCTCTTGTGCCCGGTCGGCGTTCGGTGGTTATTCCTTGTTGGCGTACTTCTCGAGGTTGCTGGTGTCGCCCTTGGCCAGGTCGGAGAACAGGGCCTTGGACTTGTCCTCGTCCCAGATCATGGCCGAGCCGGCGGAGGTGGAGGCGTTCGGGTCGGAGATCGGGACGGTGAGGGTGATGCCGCCGCCGCTGCCGGTGAGGGAGCGCATGGCCATCGCGGCGCCGAAGAGTTCACCGAAGGTGGTGTCCTGGCCGAGGGTGACGGCGTCGGAGCTCGCGGTGAGCAGGGACCAGTAGCGGACCGGGTTGATCACGGTGACCGGCGAGGCGGCCTTCTCGGCGACGGCGCTGATCATCTCGCGCTGCCGATCCATCCGGCCGAGGTCGCCGCGCGGATCCTTGTAACGCATCCGGACGTACGCCAGCGCCGTGGCACCGTCGAACGGCTGGCAGCCCTTCTTCACGTTGAGCTTGCTCTTCTTGTCCTTGAGGTCCTTGGGGACGCACATCTCGATGCCGCCGACGGAGTCGATCACGTTGACGAAGCCGCCGAAGCCGACCTCGAGGTAGCCGTCGATCCGCAGCCCCGTGTTCTGCTCCACGGTCTGCTCCAGCAGCTTCGCGCCGCCCCAGGCGTAGGCCGAGTTGATCTTGTGCTTCTGACTCTTGCCGGGCACCTCGACGAACGAGTCCCGCGGCACCGAGATCAGTGCGGGGCGGCCGACCGGCGGCGTGTACAGGATCATGATCGTGTCGGTCCGCTTCCCGGCCGTGTCGCCGGTGCCGAGCCGCTTCTGCTCCTCCGGGGTCAGACCCTCCCGGGAGTCGGAGCCGACCAGCAGCAGGGCGGTGCCGGGCTGCTCCGGCGGCCGCTCCCCGCCGGGCTCGTTGTCCACCCGGTCGATCCGGTTCCAGGCATAGATCGGGCCGGCGATCAGCCCGCCGATCAACAGCACCACGACCGCGATGACCACCAGGGCCACGATCCGGCCGGTCCGCCGCTTCTTCGGCCGCGCCCCCGGGCCGCCGGGTCCACCGGGACGACCCGGGCCGCCGGGACGACCAGGACCGCCTGGGCCACCGCCGGGCGGCGGGGCCGGCTGCACGGGCCGAGCCGGATAGGGCTGGCCCGGCGGGGGCTGCGCGGGCGCCTGGTACGGCTGCGCCGGCGTCAGCCCGGGGTCCGTCGACTGATCGGCCGGCGACAGCGCACGGGTCTGTTCCGGCTCGGATTCAGGCTTGCGGTCGCGGCCGTACAGCCAGTTGAAGTCGTCTTGGCTAGGCGGCATAACTCGAAAGCGTACCCGTCGATTTCAGGGGTCCGGATCGGCGCGCCTGCGTGCGTTCGAGCCGACAGGAACGAATACTGAACGGCGATCTGCCAATGCGGGCTGACCAGGCAGAAAGGAAGACAGGTGTCGGATACTTCCCCGTTCAGACGCCACGAATCCGGGCCCTCGCCGGACGCGGTGGAGCGCGCCGGTGACCGGATCAAACTCCGCCGCGGACTGACCTACCTCGGCATGACCCTGGTGCTCCCCGGCTCGGCCCAACTCGCCGCCGGGAACAAGCGGGTCGGCCGGTTCGCCCTCCGGGCCTGGGCCGTGCTGTGGGGCCTGATCGCGATCGCGGTGCTGCTGGCCGTGTTCGCCCGCGGCGTGGCGATCACCCTCTTCACGGCCGACCCGGTACTCCGGGTCGTGCAGGTGTTGCTGATCGTCGTCGGCCTCGGCTGGTCGCTGCTGCTGCTGGACGCCTGGCGGCTGTCCCGGCCGCCGGACCTGGCCCGGCGCCATCGGCTCGGCTTCGCGATCGCGCACCTGGTGCTGGTGGTGCTGATCTGCGGTGCGCTGTTCGCCACCGCGGGGATCGTGTCGTCCCAGCGGACGCTGATCGCGGGCGTCTTCGCCGGCGGCGGCCGGACCGAGGCGCAGGCCGGCCGGATCAACGTACTGCTGCTCGGCGGCGACGCCGGCAAGAACCGGACCGGGCTCCGGCCGGACAGCCTGACCGTGGCGAGCATCGACGCCGAGACCGGGCGCACCGTCCTGTTCAGCCTGCCGCGCAACCTCGAGGACGTACCGTTCCCGGAGGGCTCGCCGATGAGGGAGAAGTTCCCGAACGGCTTCGGTTGCCCGGACCACTCCTGCATGCTGAACGCCGTCTACACGTACGCGAGCGACAACAAGGAGCTCTACCCGGGCGTCAAGGATCCCGGCGTCCAGGCCACCAAGGAGGCGGTCGAGGGTGCCACCGGGCTGAAGATCAACTACTACGCGATGGTCGACCTGAAGGGCTTCGAGGCGCTGATCGACGCGGTCGGCGGGATCACCCTGGACGTGAACAAGCGGGTGCCGATCGGCGGCGGCTCGTCCCGGATCTTCGGCTGGATCGAGCCCGGCGACAACGTCAAGATGGACGGCTACCACGCGCTCTGGTTCGCCCGGTCCCGCGAAGGGTCGTCGGACTACGAGCGGATGGCCCGGCAGAAGTGTGTGATGAACGCGATGCTGAACCAGCTGGAGCCGCTGACCGTCCTGTCGAAGTTCAACGAGATCGCCAAGGCGGGTGAGGAGATCGTCGAGTCGGACGTGCCCGCTTCCGAGATCGACAAGCTGCTCGGCCTGGCCCTGAAGACGAAGGAACAGAAGGTCGCCAGCGTCGCCTTCGTCCCGCCGCTGATCCACTCCGGCAATCCTGACTTCGGCGTGATCCGGGGTACGGTCGCGAACAAGATCGCCGTCGCGGAGAACGCGGACCTGCCCAAGGATCAGCGGACCCCGCCGCCGCCCGTCGTGCCGGACCGGCCGAAGCCGTCGCCGACCAAGAAGTCCGAGCAGAAGTCGGACAACGACAGCGACAGCAAGAAGCCGAAGCCGGCCACCGATGATCTTGGCGAGATCTGCTCGACCAACTGACCTCCGGCACGTCCGTTCGGCCGGCCCGCGAACTTTGGGCAGAATGGGCGGGTGACTTCAGCCATGCCGTCCCCGGAAACCGTGGACCAAGATCATCCCGGGGTCAGCGTCGTGATGCCCGTACTCAACGAGGAGCGCTACCTGGCTGCCTCGGTCGGACGGGTGCTGCAGCAGGTCTACTCCGGTGAGCTCGAGGTGATCCTGTCGGTCGCGCCGAGCCAGGACCGGACCGCGGAGATCGCGGCCGAGCTGGCCGCGGCCGACGATCGCGTACGGGTCGTGGACAACCCGGCCGGCAAGACGCCCGCCGCCCTCAACGTCGGCATCGCCGCCGCACAGTACGAGATCGTGGTCCGGGTGGACGGCCACGGCGAACTGACCGACCACTACATCGCCCGCGCGGTCGAGGTGCTCCGCCGGACCGGAGCGGCGAACGTCGGCGGCGTGATGGACGCCGTCGGCGAGACGCCGTTCGAGCGGGCGGTCGCGTACGGCTACAACAGCCCGCTCGGCCTCGGCGGCTCGACCTTCCACCTGGAGAACTCGCCGGAGGGCCCCGCCGACACCGTCTATCTCGGCGTGTTCCAGAAGGCCGACCTGCTGGCCGTCGGGGGGTTCGACGAGTCGATGCACCGGGCCCAGGACTGGGAACTGAACTACCGGCTGCGCAAGAGCGGCCGGGCCATCTGGTTCTCGCCCGAGCTCAAGGTGACCTACCGGCCGCGGTCCAGCCTGGCCGCCCTGGCCCGGCAGTTCTACGACACCGGCAAGTGGCGCCGCGAGGTGTGCCGGCGCTACCCGGAGACGGCGTCCCGCCGCTATCTCGCGCCGCCGACCGCGGTGGCCGGGATCGCCGGCGGCAGCCTGCTCGGGCTGCTCGGCCTGATCACGCCGGCCGGCTGGCTGAAGCTCGGCTTCCTGGCGCCGATCGGCTACCTGCTGCTGGTGATCGGCGGTGCGCTGGCCGCGCCGAAGACGCTCGATCCGGCCGCCCGGGCCCGGCTGCCGCTGGTGCTCGCGGTGATGCATCTGTGCTGGGGCGCCGGGTTCATCGTCGGGCTCCGTACGCCGCCGTCCGAAATGTCAGGACAAAAGCGTTGACACGCTGATCCGCGCTGCATAGCGTCGGACCGCGCCGCCCCGTCACGCCGTGAGGAGAGTTCGTTGAAGCGTTCGGTGGACGAGGTGCTCACCTTCGGCCGGAGCGGGGTCGACATCTACCCGCACCAGATCGGGGTCGGGCTGGAAGAGGTCCGGACCTTCGGCAAATTCCTCGGCGGGACCACGGCCAACGTCGCGGTGGCCGCGGCCCGGCTGGGCCGGGAGTCGGCGATCATCACCGGGGTCGGCGACGACCCGTTCGGGCGCTACGTCCGGCAGGAGCTGCGCCGGCTCGGGGTGGACGACCGGCACGTGGTCACCAACGCGGAGTATCCGACGCCGGTGACGTTCTGCGAGATCTTCCCGCCGGACGACTTCCCGCTCTGGTTCTACCGGCGGCCGACGGCACCCGACCTGCAGGTCCGGCCGGACGATCTCGATCTTGACGCGGTACGGGCCGCGGGCGTCATGTGGCTGTCGGTGACCGGGCTCAGTGAGCAGCCCAGCCGGGACGCGCACTTTGCCGTCCTCGAGGCCCGCGAGCGCCGGCCGATCACCGTGCTCGACCTGGACTACCGGCCGATGTTCTGGGACTCGCCGGAAGCTGCCCGGGAACAGATCGCCAAGGCACTGCCGTCGCTGACCGTGGCCGTCGGCAACGCGGAGGAGTGCGAGGTCGCGGTCGGCGAGTCCGACCCGGACGCCGCCGCCGATGCGCTGCTGGACGCCGGCGTCGAGCTGGCGATCGTCAAGCAGGGGCCGCGCGGGGTGCTGGCCAAGACCCGGACCGAACGGGTCGTCTCGCCGCCGATCATGATCACGCCGCTGAACGGGCTCGGGGCCGGCGATGGCTTCGGCGGCTCACTCGCCCACGGGCTGCTGGCCGGCTGGCCGCTGGAGCGGGTGTTGCAGCGGGCCAATGCCGCCGGGGCGATCGTCGCGTCCCGGCTGGAGTGTTCGACGGCGATGCCGACGGCGGCCGAGATCGACACCCTGCTCGACGGCGGGGATCCCAACGCAGGGAGGGAATGATCATGGACCAAGAGAGCAGTGCTGGTCCGTTCGCGGAGCGGTCGGGGGATCTCAAGGGGGTCGCCCCCCTTGACTCGACAACGCGCTTGACCGTGGCCCAGGCCTTGGTCCGGTTTCTGGCCGCGCAGTACCTGGAGGACGACGGGGTCGAGGAACGCCTGATCGCCGGCTGCTTCGGCATCTTCGGCCACGGCAACGTGGCCGGGCTCGGCCAGGCGCTGCTGGAGTCCGAGCTGACCGACCCGTCGCTGCTGCCGTACGTGCTGGGCCGGAACGAACAGGCCATGGTGCACAGCGCGGTGGCGTACGCGCGGATGAAGAACCGTCGGCAGGCCTGGGCGGTCACCACCAGCATCGGCCCGGGTGCCACGAACATGATCACCGGCGCCGCGCTGGCCACGATCAACCGGCTGCCGGTGCTGTTGCTGCCGGCCGACTCCTTTGCGACCAGGGCCGCGTCGCCGCTGCTGCAGGAACTCGAGCAGCCCGGGTCGGGCGACGTCAGCGTCAACGACGCCTTCCGCCCGGTGTCGAAGTACTTCGACCGGATCTGGCGGCCGGAACAACTGCCGTCGGCCCTGCTGAACGCGATGCGGGTGCTGACCGACCCGGTCGAGACCGGCGCCGTCACGCTGTGCCTGCCGCAGGACGTGCAGGCCGAGGCGCACGACTGGCCGGACGAGCTGTTCGAGCGGCGGGTCTGGCACCTGCGCCGGCCGGCTCCCGAGTCGGCCCGGATCGAGGCCGCGGCCAAGATCATCGCGGCGGCCGAGCGGCCGGTGATCGTCGCCGGCGGCGGCGTGATCTACTCCGGCGCGACCGAGGCGCTCGCCGAGTTCTGCGCGGCGACCGGGATCCCGGCCGGGCAAACCCAAGCAGGCAAGGGAAGTCTGGTCTTCGACCACCCGCAGAGCTTGGGTGCGATCGGCGCCACCGGCACCACGGCGGCCAACGCGCTCGTCCGGGACGCCGACGTGGTGATCGGCATCGGCACCCGCTACTCCGACTTCACCACCGCCAGCCGGACCGCCTTCGCGAACCCGGACGTGAGGTTCGTCAATCTCAACGTCGCGCCGCTGGACGCGATCAAGCACGCCGGCCTGGACGTGATCGGCGACGCCCGGGAATCCCTGCTGGCGTTGACGTCCCGGCTGTCCGGCTACCGCGTTCCGGAGGCGTACGCGAGCTCGGTCACCGACCTCGCCGCCGCGTGGGAGGAGACCGTCTCCGCCGCCTACGACGCGGGTCCGGGGGAGGGCGGCCGGTTCCACCAGAGCGCCGTGATCGGCCTGGTCAACGAGTTGTCGGCACCGCGCGACGTGCTGGTCTGCGCGGCCGGCTCGATGCCCGGCGAACTGCACAAGCTGTGGCGGACCCGGGACCCGAAGGGCTACCACGTCGAGTACGGCTACTCCTGCATGGGCTACGAGATCCCGGGCGGCATCGGCGTCCGGATGGCCTGCCCGGACCGGGACGTGTTCGTCATGATCGGCGACGGGTCCTATCTGATGATGCCGGGCGAGCTGGTCACCGCGGTCCAGGAGAACCTCAAGCTGATCGTGATCTTGGTGCAGAACCACGGCTTCGCCTCGATCGGGGCGCTGTCGGAGTCGGTCGGCTCGCAGCGGTTCGGCACCCGGTACCGGCAGCGGACCGCCTCCGGCCGGCTGGACGGCGACCTACTCGGTGTCGATCTTGCCGCGAACGCCGCCAGCCTCGGCGTGCCGGTGATCAAGGCCACCGATCGGGACGAGTTGATCAACGCGATCCGGACCGCGCAACGATCATCGTCCAGCACAGTGATCCACGTCGAGACCGACCCGCTGCTCGGCGCGCCGGACTCGGACTCCTGGTGGGACGTACCGGTCAGCGAGGTGTCCGCCCTGGACAGCACCGCGGCCGCGTACGACGTGTACCAGAAGGAGAAGGGGAACCAGCGGCCCTATCTGCGGCCGACTCAGTAGAACGTCAGGAGGGGAAGAGTGTCGTCGAAGATCATCATCGGCTCGGCGCCGGATTCGTGGGGCGTCTGGTTCGCCGATGACCCGGAGCAGACCCCGGCGGAGCGGTTCTTCACCGAGGTCGCGGCCGCCGGCTACGAATGGATCGAGCTCGGGCCGTACGGCTATCTGCCGAGCGACCCGGCCGAGCTCCGCGATCAACTCGACCGGCACGGGCTGAAGGTCTCGGCCGGCACGGTGTTCGAGCACCTGCACCGGCCGGACAGCTGGGACGACGTCTGGAAGCAGGTCTCCGATGTGGCCGCCCTGACCAAGGCGGTCGGCGGCGAGCACCTGGTGGTGATCCCCGACCCGTGGCGTGATCACAAGACCGGCCAGCCGCTGGAGAACCGCGAGCTGACCGCCGACCAGTGGCAGGCGATGACCTCGCAGCTGGACGAGCTGGGCCGCCGGATCGACGACGAGTACGGGCTGCGGCTGCAGTTCCATCCGCACGCGGACAGCCATGTCGGCTACCAGCCGGACATCGAGCGGCTGCTCGAGTCGACCGATCCGCGCTGGGTGAACCTTTGCCTGGACACCGGTCACGTCTCCTACTACGGCGGCGACAACCTGGAGTTGATCAAGAAGTTCCCGGACCGGATCGGCTACCTGCACCTGAAGCAGGTCGATCCCGACGTGGTCGCGGCGGTGGAGGCGGAGGACCTGTCGTTCCCGGAGGCGGTCAAGCGCGGCGTCATGATCGAACCGCCGCAGGGCCTGCCGCCGATGGGCCCGATCCTGGACGCCGTGGCCGAGCTCGGCCGTGACCTGTACGCGATCGTCGAGCAGGACCTCTATCCGTGCGATCCCGACGTCCCGTTGCCGATCGCGCGGCGCACCCACACCTATCTGCGCAGCTGCAGCGGCGCCCCGGTCGAGATCGGCGTCCAGCAGGATGTCTGACCAGCAAGGGGAGTTGCGCCTCGCGGTGCTCGGCGTCGGCATGATGGGCGCCTTCCACGCGGACCGGCTGAGCCGGGTGGTCCGGGGGGCCCGGGTCAGCGTGATCAACGACGCCCGGGCCGACCAGGCCGCGCTGATCGCCGGTCAGATCCCGGGTGCCCGGGTCGAGCCCGACCCGCGGGCCGCGATCGAGGCCGACGACGTGGACGCGGTGGTGATCGCCAGCCCGGGCCGGTTCCACGCCGAGCAGGTCGCGGCCTGCCTCGACCGGGGGATCCCGGTGCTCGCCGAGAAGCCGCTGACCACGGACGCCGAGTCCGCGTACCGGATCGTGCAGCGGGAGGCAGCGCTGCCGAACCCGCTGATCCAGGTCGGCTTCATGCGCCGCTTCGACACCGAGTACGCCCAGCTGCGGACCATGATCGAATCCGGCCGGGTCGGCGTGCCGCTGCTGCTGCACTGCGTGCACCGCAATCCGGCCGCGCGGCCCGAGTTCGACTCGTCGATGATGATCACCGATTCGGTGGTGCACGAGGTCGACGTGGTCCGGTTCCTGTTCGGCGAGGAGATCGCGACGGTCCAGGTGATCAAGCCGACGCCGACGCCCGGCACCCCGGACGGCCAGTCGGACCCGATGCTGGTCCTGCTGACCACCGAGGGCGGCAAGGTCGCGACGGTGGAGATCTTCGCCCGGTCCGGCGCCGGCTACCAGGTCCGGACCGAGCTGGTCGGCTCCGCCGGCAGCGCCCTGGTCGGACTGGACCGCGGCCTGATCGCGACCGAGCGGTCCGCCGCCGGGGTGGCCCGGTCGGAGGCGATCGCGCCGACCTTCATCGAGCGGTTCGCGACGGCGTACACGACGGAGCTGCAGCGGTTCGTGGACGCCGCCCGGACCGGCGGGATCGACGGCCCGGGCGCCTGGGACGGCTATGCGGCCGCCGCGGTGTGCGAGGCCGGCGTCGCCGCCGTACGGACCTCGGAGCCGGTTCCGGTCTCGCTGCAGCCCCGTCCCTGACCACGGCCGCGGCGCGAGTGATGCCGTTCCGGCCCGGAGGCCGTACGGTTCGGAGATGAGGTTTCATCTGTACGAGCGGACCAGCGAAGACACCGACACGCCCTCCGGCACCGACCTGGGCAGCTACGCCAGCCTGGACGAGGCGAAGGAGACCACCCCGCCGCGCCGCTGGATCGCGCGGCGCGGCGCCAACGGGCGGCGGGTCTGGCTGGGTCTTCCGACCGCTGGTGCCCAGTGGTACGACCAGGTCCGGGAGCGCCCGGACGCCCGTTGAGTCCGGTCCGCCCGTTGAGTCCGGTCATGATCAGGTGACCGGAATGAACTTCACGGTGTTGGTGCGCAGGTAGCTCCGGCCGGCCGCGTTGGCGATGCTGACGAAGCCGTCCGTGCCGGCGGCGAAGTCGAACCGGCCGAGGCGCTCCCAGCCGCCGCTGCCGGCCGTCTGGTCGAACTCCAGCGCGGTCGTCCCGTCGGCGTGCGTGACGGTGAACCGGGCCGCCGGCGTGCTGTTGCCGGCGACCCGCGGCACCCAGGCGTACACCTCGTAGGTCCCCGCCTCGAGCGTCGGCCGCCACTCGGCGGTCGCCGTCGCGACGTTGGACGTCCTGGTCTTCGAACGGAGCCAGCCGGCCACGCTGGACGCCGTCCAGGTGCCCTGCTCGGTGTAGCCCTCGTCGGTCACGCCGATGATCGTCATCGGCAGCGGCCGCACGCTGACCGTGGCCGCGGCGGACTCGTGGCCGCTGAGGTCGACGGCGCGCACCTCCAGCTGATGGTCGGTGCCGTTGGCGAGGTTGTCGATCTTGAAGCCGAGCCGGGTGAAGTCCGGATCGGCCGGATGCCCGACCGGCTCGTCGGTGACCCGGCGGCCGTCGGCATAGACGTGGTAGCCGAGCAGATCGACCTCCGTGTTCTGCGTCCAGTAGAGGATCGCGCTCTCGTTCGCCGCCTCACCGGTCAGCCCGGTCGGCGCCGCGGGCGCGACCGTGTCGGCGGGCGTCCGTACGTACGCCTCGGTGGCGGGCGCCGACTCGCGGCCGGCGCTGTCGACCGCGGTCACGGTCAGCTGATGCCGCTGGCCGGGCCGGAACCCGTGCAGCCGGAACGACTCCCGCCGGATCGGCTGCCAGGTGACGCGCTGGCCGTCCAGGTAGACGTGATAGCCGGCCGGCTTCGGCCCGACGCCCTCTCGCCAGGTCCAGGTCACCGCCGCGTCGCCGGTCGACGGGGTGCTCGCGACCGTTCCGTGGACCCGGGTCGGCGGGCGGACGTCACCGGCCGGTACGGGGACGAACTTGACCGCGTCGGCCCGGAGCAGGCCGGTGACGCCGGTGTCCTTGCCGAGCTCGACCCAGCCCGCCGTGCCGGCCCCGAACTCGTACGTGCCGAGGCTGGTCCAGCGGTCGGTGACGCCGTCGGACTCCACCACGGCACGGCCGCCGGCGTGGTTGACGGTGAACCGGGCGCCGGTCGTGTTCTCCGGGTGCCCCGGCGTCCAGGCGTAGACGGCGTACCGGCCGCCCTGGGCCAGCTCCGGGGTCCACCGGGCGGTCGCGCTGGAGGCGCTGGCGTACCGGGTGGCGGTGCCGCGCCAGCCGGTCAGCGTCGCGGAGCCGGCCCAGCTGCCGGTCTCGGTGTAGCCGGGCCCGGCGTCGTCCACCACGACCGTCGGGGTGAAGCGGACCGCGTCGGCGCGGAGCGTGCCCTGCCCGGACGGGTCACCGGCGACCTTGACGCCCTGCCCGGCGTCCGGCGTGAACGCGTACGCGCCGAGACTGACCCAGCGCTGGCCCGCGGTGACCTGGTTGACGACGGCCTCGGTACGGCCGCCGGCGTGCTCGATCGTGTACCGGGCGGCCGTGTGGCCGGTCTTGAGGAAGCTCGGGTTCCACACCGACACCTCGTAGGTCCCGGCCGCCCGCAGCTTCGGCGTCCAGGCCGCGGTCGCCGACGGATCGGCGGCCCGCCGGGTCTGCCGGTCCTGGAAGCCGAACGCCTCGTCGGTGGTCGCCCAGCCGCCGGTCTCGGCGTAGCCGGAGTCGCCGTTGTCGACGTACACGCTGTCCGGGGTGGAACCGTTGCCGTCGTCGGTCGGCGCGAAGTAGCGGAAGTATTCCCAGCTGGTGACGCCCGGCAGGTCGGACTCGTCCACCGGCGCGGTGTAGCCGAGCGTGGTCAGCCAGATGCTCTGCAGCCCGTGCGGCCCGGCGTACGGCTGGGTCCGGGCCAGCACCCCGTCGACGTAGAACCGGATCTCGTTCGGCAGCCACTCGAAGCCGTACGTGTGGTAGCCGTCGGAGCTGTCCGGCCCCTCGTAGATGCCGCCCTGGTTGCCGACGTGGCTGGGCGTGAACCAGTGCGAGTGGTGCTGGATCCGGGTCGGGGCGTGCGAGTCGATCTCGAACCCGTCGATCTCGTTGACCCGGTTGTTCGGGCCCTTGTAGTCCGGCGTGTCCGGCATCGCGTCGGACAGGCCGGTGGTCCAGAGCGCGGAGTGGAAGCCCTGCTCGCCCCAGAGCTCGGCCCGGGTCTCGTAGTAGCCGTACCCGAAGCCGAGCTTGCTGATCACTCCGCCGCAGGTGTAGTCCATCCCGTTCCGCGCCTCGCGCTTCAACGCGATCTTGAGCGAGCCGTCGGACACCGAGACGTTGTCGGGGGAGTTCGAGCAGATCGCCTTCTCGCTCTCCCGGTAGTACCAGTCGTCGGTCTCGAGCGTGCTGCCCTCGAACTCGTCGGACCAGGCGAGCCGGTAGCCCGGTAACGGTGCCGTGGCCTTCCCTGGTTGGGCTCTGGCCGTTTCCGTCGGTACGGCGAGCAGGGTGGCGACCATGATCATCGCGGCGATGATCAAGGTGGTGACGATCATGGTCGGACGGGTCCGGCGGGCACTGCTGATCATGGGGCAACCTTCCACGGTACGGAGAGCGGGGTTGATCACTGGCGGACGAGCTTGACCGCGTCGGCACGGATGCAGCCGGAGCCGGTCCGGTCGATGCCGATCGTGTAGGCGTGGCCGCCGGTCAGGGCCACGCTGCCGCCGATCGGCAGCCACGCGTTGCCCGCGACGCTGAGGTCGACGGAGGTCGCGGCGAGGGTCGTACCGCCGTCGCGGAGGGCCACCGGCGCGTCGGGCTGGCCACCGTCGGCGCCGACCCGGTGGAAGTACGCCCGGTAGTTTCCGGACACCGGCGGCGTGACGGTCCACCGCGCGGTGGCCGCGGACGCGCAGTTGTACCGGTTGGTCTGGCGGGCGAACGACGGCAGCGAGGAGGCAGCCCAGCCGGTGCCGGTCTCGGCGTAGCCGCCGGCCGGGTCGTCGTTGTCGCCGTAGGCGTCCCGCTGGTAGTACCTGGCGTAGTCGAACTGGACCTTGCCCGGCAGCGCGGACACGTCGACACCGGGGCTGTTGTTGAGATCGACGGCGATCGTGCTGAGCCAGAGGTTCAGATAGTCGTGCGCGTACTCGCTCTGTGGGTAGCTCGGCAGCCACTTGTCGTAGAGCACGCCGTCCACGTAGATCCGTACGCCGGCCTCGGTCCACTCGAACCCATAGACGTGCCAGGCCGCCGACGTGTCGAAGCCGAGGTCATCCCGGAATCCGCTGCTGAGCCGGACGCCCTGATCCCAGCCGATGATGTTGTGCGAGATCTCCGACGGCACGTGCGAGTCGATCTCGAACCCGTCGATCTCGGTCCGGGCTCCGGTGCCGCCGGCCTGCGCGGCCCAGAACGCGGAGTGCCAGCCGCTGCCGACGTTCGTCCGCGCGCGGGTCTCGTAGTAGCCGTACCGCAGCCGGGCCTTGCTGATCAAGCCGCCACCGGTGAAGCGGTCGCCGGCGTCGACGGGTTTGTCGCAGGCCGATCCGGCACGGTTCGCCGGGCACAGCGTGATCGTCATCGCTCCGCCGCCGACCGCGACGTTCTCGGCCCGCTGCTGGCTCCAGGCCTGCCACGGGGAATCGGTCCGGTAACTCCACTTCGCCGTGTCCACGGTGGTCCCGTCGAACTCGTCCGACCAGCGGAGTTGATAACCGGTGGGTGCCGCGGCGGCGGGCCGCGGGGTGGCGATCGTGCCGGATGCGACGGCCAGGACCAGGATCAGTGCCGCCGTGGCGAAAGTACGAAACCTCATGATGACCTCCTCGTCACCCTTCAAGAATCAGGCCTTATCCCTGTCATGTGAATAGCAATCCCATATTATGACTCTGCAATTTCGATACAAGTGGTCCGGATTGGGTGGCTAGGCTGTCCCGATGCGTTACGCGGTGATCATGGCCGGCGGATCCGGAACGCGGCTGTGGCCGCTGTCGCGCAAGGGGATGCCGAAACAACTGCTGCCCCTCGTCGACGGCAAGAGCACCCTGCGGCTGGCGTACGAGCGGCTGGCCGGAGTGGTGCCGGACGACCGGATCCTGGTCTGCACCGGAGCCGCGCACACGGACCTGGTCGCCGCCGACCTGCCCGAGCTGGACCCGGCCAACCTGCTCGGCGAACCGGAGGGCCGGGACTCGCTGAACGCGATCGCCTGGCCGGCCGCGATCCTCGCCGAACGGGACCCGGACGCGGTGATGACCGTGCTCAGCTCCGACCATCTGATCTCGCCCGTCGACCGCTTCGCGGACGCCCTGCGGGACGGCTTCGCGGCGGCCGAGGCGGACCCGGCGGCGCTGGTCACCTTCGGCGTGGTGCCGACCTCGCCGCACACCGGGCTCGGCTATCTCGAGCGGGGGTCGGAGGTCTCCGGGCAGGCGGGGGTGTGCCGGGTCGAGGCCTTCGTCGAGAAGCCGGACCGGGAGACCGCGGAGGGCTATCTCGCGTCCGGCCGCTACTGGTGGAACTCGGGCATGTTCGTCTGGCGGGCCCAGACCTTCCTTGATCAACTCCGGCAGCTGCTGCCGGACACCCATGCGCAGGTACGCGAGCTGGCCGCGCACCCGGACCGGCTGTCCGATCTCTATCCGAAGCTGACCAAGATCAGCGTCGACTACGCGATCATGGAACCGGTGTCGCAGGGCCGCGCCACCGGCCACGTGCTCGCGGTCGGCCTGCCGATCGACTGGCAGGACATCGGCGGCTTCGCCGCCCTGGCCGAACTGCTGCCGCACGACGACGGCGGCAACGCCACCGAGGGCCCCAGCGTGCTGCACCAGTCCAAGGACAACCTGGTGATCAACAAGAGTGGCGACGGGCGGCTGATCGCGATGGTCGGCATGTCCGGGACGGTCGTCGTCCAGACCCCGGAGATCACGCTGGTCTGCCCGCTCGCCGAGGCCGGCCGGGTGAAGGAGCTCGTCGCCGAGGTCGCGGCGCGGCTCGGCACCGACTACGCCTGACCCGGGTCGACGCCGGTCACCCGTCCTGCCTCATCGGTCCGGTAGCGGCCCTTGCTCAGGTCGACCAAGATCAACTCGTTGCCGAACGGGTCCGCGACCACGGCGACCCGGCCGACCGGGATGTCCGCCGGCTCGCTGACCATCCGGCCGCCGGCGGCGATGATCAGCTCGGCCGCCGCGTCGGCGGACTCGACCAGCCAGTTGGGTGCATAGGACAGCCCGGTGCTCAGCACCAGCTCCGTCTCCGAGCCCGGACAGCGCAGCCCGGCCTGGCCGAGCTCGTCGTTGCGCCAGAGGAGTTCGTGGCCCAGCCGGTCGACGTAGCAGGCCAGGCCCGCATCGAGGTCCGGCACCGGCACCGTGACCGCGTCCACCAGCCGCAGCAGGGGCTGATCCATCGGGCCAGACTAACCGCGGCCGGTGACAACGAAGCAGCGCCGATGGGGGATCCCTGGGCCTTGCGCAGGATCAGCCGATCCTCGACGCATCCGCCCGGTTGCCTTGCAGAGAGTCGATCCCGGTATCCAGCACGGTGCGAAGCTCGTCGGCGACCGCCGCCACCGAGACCGGGCCCGTCGTATCGACCCGGATCAGCGGGCCCAGCCCCATCGGCTCCATCTGCTCGGCCAACTCCCACCAGCCGTCCCTGGACTCGGGCCCCTGCGGGTGCACCCGGTGCCGGGCTCGGGCCAGATAGCGCTCCCAGGCGAGGTCGGCGGGCACGTCGCACCAGACCTCGACGAACTGGTCGACTCCGGCGATCTCCAAGCCGCGCTCGAAGTGCCCGCGGTCCCGGGTCGGGTTGGCGACCGTCTCGACCAGCACCAGGCCCGCGACCTCGGCCGCCAGCAGCCAGATGGTCTCGCCGGTCACGGCCCCGAGCCGCCGGGTGGGCAGGGTGTCGACCCCCACGGCATCCGCCAGCGCCTCCTTGATCCGGTCCTTGCTCAGCCAGGTGGCACCGATCTCGGGCGCGAGCTCCCGGGCGAGCGTGCTCTTCCCGGCGCCGGGATACCCGTTGATCAACACCAGCTGCGTCGCCATGCCGACAACGTATCCGGGCCGGTCACCTCCGCGGGCCGTCACCCTTTCGGTCGCAGGAGAAATCGAAGCGGCACGAAGGTTCGACGCTGGTGCGCGGCGATCACCTCGATCGCTCGACCGTGGAGAGATGTCGTGGGACCGGGCTCTTGATCGCGAGTGACACAAATCTGCAGCGCAACGACCCCGTGAAGCCCTGAAACCGATTGCGGCACGCGTTGCGTTGCAGATCTGTGCCACACGGACCGAGCTCGAACGCCTCGCGTTGGGCGATGAGGTCGTGAGCGTCTCAGGCGTCCCTCCCTTCGCCCCGGGCTCGGCTCGGTCGTAGCCCCACCCGTCGGACTCGGCCAGGGTCGACGTTCACCGGCTCGCCCCCACAACCCCTCCTCCTAACACCGCTCGTCCCCCACACTGCGCGTCCCCCACACTGCGCGTCCCCCACACTGCGCGTCCCCCACACTGCGCGTCCCCCACACTGCGCGTCCCCCACACTGCGCGTCCCCCACACTGCGCGTCCCCCAC
>NZ_JBHTFF010000017.1:0-171481 GCF_042666975.1 Microlunatus sp. GCM10028923
GTGACGGCGCTCTTGTGACAGCAAGGCCCCTATCGGGACACGCCCCCAGCCGCCCGGTGGCAGCAAGCACCGCACGCGACGACAGGCCGACAGATCCAGTCAAAGGCAAACCAGACCAGGCACAAGTTGGGTCAGACCCACCGCCGCGAACGGCACTTGACGATCCTCACAGGCACAAGTGCAGCGACACGCCGCCAGAACGCCTGCTTTTGTGCCCGGTCGGCGGAGTTTGTTGGGGGGGTCAGGTCAGGGGGAGGTACATCACGTGGAGGCCGACCAGGCCGTGTTCGCGGTGGTCGAAGGCGTCGGGGACGGTGCCGATGATCATGAAGCCGAGGGCCTGCCAGAGGTGGACGGCGGCGGTGTTGGTCTCGACGACGGCGTTGAACTGGATGCCGTGGAAGCCGTTCCGGCGGTGCCAGTCGATCATGTACGTGGCGAGGGAACGTCCGACGCCGCGGCCGCTGCGGGTGGGGTCGACCATGAAGCTCGCGGTGCCGATGTGGCTGCCGGCGCCGGGCCGGTTCGGGCCCATCTTGGCGCTGCCCAGCACCTCGCCGTCCTCGACCGCCACGACGGCATGGTCCGGCGGCGGCTGCAGCCACAGGTCGCGGGCCTGGACGGCGGTCAGGTCGAGCGGGTAGGCGTAGGTCTCGCGGGCTTGCACGATGCGATCGAAGAACGGCCAGATCTGCGGCCAGTCCTCGGCCGTCGCGGTACGGATCTCCACGGGATCACGGTATCCGGCTCTCACCCCGGTGATGATCGAGCAGTCGCCCGAGCAGCCGGACCAGGGTCTTCCGCTCGGCCGCGCTCAGCGGCGCGACGAACTCGTCCTGAACGCCGGTGACGATCCGGTGCAGCTTGCGCAGCCGGCGCTTGCCGGCGCCGGTGACGGTGACGACGTTGCGCCGCCGGTCCGCCTCGTCCGGGGTGCGCTCGATCAGGCCGTCGGCCACGAGTTCGTCCAGGGCGGCCACCACGTCGCTCCGGTCGATGCCGGTACGGCGGCCGAGCTCGGCCTGGCTGAGCGGACCCGACTCGTCGAGAGCCGCCAGCAGCCGGAAGTGGTACGGCCGCGCACCCTCCTCGGCCAGCCGGTCGACCAGCAGCCGGTGGCTGAACAGGGAGGCCTGGCCGACCAGCCAGCCCGGCATCTCGGCGAGCTGGGAGAACGCGGGCTTCTCGGCAGGGCTCATGGACGGAGTCTAGCGAATTCATTGGTATCCCCCACGGAATGGGTTACTGTTGGCGGCACCAACATTGGCAACACCAACAGATTCGGGGAACTCCCATGAAGACGATCGACGTACTGGACTCCTTCCTCGCCTACCGCGAGGCCGGCACTGGCGGCCCGACCGTGGTCCTGCTGCACGGCAACCCGACCTCCTCCCACATCTGGCGCAACGTACTGCCGGTGATCGCCGAGCACGCCCGCGTGCTGGCGCCGGACCTGATCGGCATGGGCGAGTCCGGCAAGCCGACGCTGGCGTACACGTTCCATGATCACGCTCGCTACCTGGACGCCTGGTTCGACGCGGTCGGGATCGACGAGGCGGTGCTGGTCGGCCACGACTGGGGCGGCGCGCTGGCGCTCGACCGGGCCGCCCGGCTGCCCGGAACCGTCCGCGGGATCGCTGTGCTGGAGACGTTCCTGCGCCCGCTCAGCTGGTCGGACTATCCCCCGCCGGCCGTCGAACTGTTCCAGGCGCTGCGCACCCCTGGCGTCGGCGAACGGATGGCGATCGACGACAACTGGTTCATTGAAACCGCCTTGCACGCAACGAATCCCGGCATCTCCGACGACGACCTCGCGGTCTACCGCGCACCGTACGCCGACCCGGCGAGCCGGCTGCCGCTGCTGCAGTGGGGCCGGTCCCATCCGGTGGACGGTGAGCCGGCCGACGTAGTGGAACGGGTGCTGGCGTACGACCGCTGGCTGGCCGACAGCCCTGAGGTGCCGAAGCTGCTGCTGACGACCGAGCCGGGCAGCCTGGTCTCCCCCGCGATCGTCGACTGGGCCCGGGCGAACGTCCCGTCGCTCGAGGTGCAGAGCATCGGCCCGGCCGGCCACCATGCGCCAGAAGATCAACCCAACGCGATCGCCTCGGCGGTCACCGGCTGGCTCGACCGAGTCGGCAGTTCAGCAGCGACACGCCGCTGAAACGCCTGCTTTTGTGCCCAGTCAGCGGGGGTGGTGTGGGTTATTGGTTGATGCGGTAGACGTCGTAGACCGAGGGGACGCCGCGGACGCCGCGGAGGACGTGGTCCAGGTGGGTCGGGTCGGCGGTCTCGAAGGTGAAGCGGGCCTTGCAGATCCGGTCCTTGGTGGTGGACAGGGTGGCCGACATGATGTTGACGTGCTGGTCGGACAGCGCCCGGGTGATGTCGGAGAGCAGCCGGTTCCGGTCCAGCGCCTCGACCTGGATCGCCACCAGGAAAGAGCTCTTCGCGGTCGGCGCCCAGCTGACCTGGACCAGCCGTTCCGGCTCGGACTGCAGGTTCGAGGTGTTCACGCAGTCGGTCCGGTGCACCGAGACGCCCTGGCCCTTGGTGACGAAGCCGATGATGTCGTCGCCGGGCAGCGGCGTGCAGCACTTGGCCAGCTTGACCAGCAGATCACCGGAGCCGTCGACGTGGATTCCGCAGTCGTTCGCCGAGGTCGACGGACGCCGCCGGCGGCCGGTGACGACCTGGTCCTCGCCTGCCTCGTCCGCGGCCGCGTCCGCGCCGCCCTCGACGCTGATCAGCCGGTTCAGCACCGCCTGGGCACCGACGGTGCCCTCGCCCACCGCCGCGTAGAGCGACGACACGTCGGGCATCTTGAAGAAGCCGGCGACCGCGGTCAGGTGCTCGAAGGTGAGCAGCCGCTGCAGCGGCAGGCCGCCCTTGCGGAGTTGCTTGGCCAGCGCCTCCTTGCCGATCTCGATCGACTCTTCGCGGCGCTCCAGCGTGAAGTGGTGCCGGATCTTGTTCTTCGCGCGCGGGCTCTTGACGAAGGTCAGCCAGTCCCGGCTCGGCCCGGCGCCGGCGGCCTTCGAGGTGAAGACCTCCACCACGTCGCCGTTGGCGAGCACGGACTCCAGCGGCACCAGCCGGCCGTTGACCCGGGCACCGATCGTCTTGTGCCCGATCTCGGTGTGGATCGCGTACGCGAAGTCGACCGGGGTGGCGCCCTGCGGCAGCGAGATCACGTCGCCCTTCGGCGTGAACGCGTACACCTCGGTGCTGTTGATCTCGAACCGCAGCGAGTCGAGGAACTCGCTCGGGTCGGCGGTCTCGCGCTGCCAGTCGAGCAGTTGGCGGACCCACATCAGGTCGGTGCCGTCGCCCTTGATCTGGTGGCTCGGGCCGCCCTTGCCTTCCTTGTACTTCCAGTGCGCGGCGACGCCGTACTCGGCCCGGCGGTGCATCTCGTCGGTCCGGATCTGCAGCTCCACCGGCTTGCCCTGGGGGCCGAGCACCGTGGTGTGCAGGGACTGGTACATGTTGAACTTCGGCATCGCGATGTAGTCCTTGAACCGCCCGGGCAGGGGGTTCCAGCGGACGTGCATCTGACCCAGCGCGGCGTAGCAGTCGCGCACGGAGTCGACCAGGATGCGCAGGCCGACCAGGTCGTAGATGTCGTTGAACTCGCGGCCGCGGACGACCATCTTCTGGTAGATCGAGTAGTAGTGCTTCGGCCGGCCGGTGACCGTCGCCTTGATCTTGGCGCCCTTCAGGTCGGCCTCGACCTGGGCGATCACCTCGGACAGGAACTCGTCCCGGCTCGGCGCCGCCTTGGCGACCAGCCGCACCACCTCGTCGTACACCTTCGGGTGCAGGGTGGCGAAGCAGAGGTCCTCGAGCTCCCACTTGATCGTGTTCATGCCGAGCCGGTGGGCCAGCGGCGCGTAGATCTCGAGCGTCTCGGTGGCGGTCTTGGTCTGCTTGTCCGGCCGTACGTAGTGCAGGGTGCGCATGTTGTGCAGCCGGTCGGCGAGCTTGATCACCAGCACCCGGATGTCGCGGCTCATCGCGATCACCATCTTGCGGATGGTCTCCGACTTCGCCGACTCGCCGTACTTGACCTTGTCCAGCTTCGTCACGCCGTCGACCAGCAGCGCGATCTCGTCGCCGAAGTCGCGGCTCAACTGGGCCAGCGTGTACGGCGTGTCCTCGACCGTGTCGTGCAGCAGGGCCGCACACAGCGTCGACTCGGTCATGCCCAGCTCGGCCAGGATCGTGGTGACCGCCAGCGGATGGGTGATGTACGGGTCGCCGCTCTTGCGCAGCTGACCGGTGTGCCAGCGTTCGGCCGTCCGGTACGCCCGCGCGATCAGGCCAAGATCGGCCTTCGGGTGGTTCGCCTTGATCACCGCGAACAGCGGATCCAGCACCGGGGTCGCGCTGCGGCCGCCGCTGCCGAACCTGGCCAGCCGCTGCCGCATCCGGACCCGCGGCTGCTCCGGGCCGGTGGTCAGCCGGACCGGGACCGCCGGGCTGGCGGGCGCGTGACCGTTCGTTCCGTTCGAGGTGCCGTTGCCGTTGCTGCCGTTCGGGTCGAGTTCGTCGAGCGGCGGCCGGACCCGGGGGGTCAACGGCGAAGGAGGACGGGAGTTGTTGCCGGTGGGAGCCGGTGCCGGCCGGGCGCGCCGGGGCGTCGGGCTCGTCTCCGGGCCCGGGTCGACTGCCGGGTCAACGGCAATCCGCGGGTCGCTCACGGCGAACACCCCCTCACCAGTTCCTGCCCAAGTCTAGGGGTCGTACCGGACCGGGAGTTCAACCGCTTCGGCTCCCACGCCCGCCACGCCCGAGACTGTTCTCGCAGTTGAAACGCTCAGACTGCCTCCTGGCATTCCCGCTGGCAAGTCCTCAGCCAGGAACGCCGGGCCGGGCTTGCCCCCGAAGCCGCTTTCGTGCTGTCGCCGTACCGGCGGGAATCAGACCTCCGGTTCGGGGATCCGGTCGCCGGTCCGCTCCGCCTCGGCGCGACGCACGACGACCACCTGGTCGCCGGTCTGCAGGCTGGCCACGGTCGGGTCGTAGAACCGGCGCAGCGTCTTGTTCCGGACCACCGCGACCACGTGCTCGGTCCGGATGTCGGCGGGCTGGCGGCCCACCTCGTCGGCGGTGATCTGGCGTTCGGCGACCTCGAGTCCCTCCCGGGTGGACAGCAGGTCCTCGATCACGGTGCCCAGGTTGGGGCTGACCGCGGACAGCCCGAGCAGCCGGCCGACCGCCTCCGAGGAGGTGACCACGGCGTCGCCGCCGGACTGCCGGACCAGGGACGCGTTGTCCTCCTCGCGGACCGCAACGACGACATGGGCGGACGGGTTCAGCTGCCGTACGGTCAGCGTCACCAGGATCGCCGAGTCGTCCCGGTCCAGGGTGATGATCACCTCGCGGGCCTTGACGATCTCGGCCCGGCGCAGGATGTCCCGCCGAGTCGCGTCACCCTCGATGGCGGCGTAGCCACGCAGGTTCGCGTCGTTGATCGCGGTGGCGCGGCCGTCGATGATCACGATCTTCGACGGATCGCAGCCGCTGTTCTCCAAGGTCTCGACGGCGCTGCGGCCCTTCGTGCCGAAGCCCACGATGACGACGTGGTTGCGCATCCGTTTCCTCCACCGTCCGTCCATGAAGATCCGCCGGCCCTCGGTGGCCAGCACCTGCAGTGTCGTACCGACCAACAACACCAGGAACATGACCCGGAGCGGTGTGATCAAGATCGCGTTCAGCAGCCGCGAGTGCGGCTCGATCGGGGTGATGTCGCCGTAGCCGGTGGTGGTGACGGTGACGGTCGAGTAGTAGATCGCATCGATCAGCGACACGTGGCCGTCGAGGTTGTCGGTGTACGCGTCCCGGTCGAACCAGACCAGCGCCACCGAGGCCGCCAGCAACAGGGCCGCCAGCAGGATCCGCTGGAACAGCTGCTGGGCCGGCGACGGCCGGGTGTCCGGCAGACTGACCAGCGCCTGGTTCCGCCACCGGCCGCGGTTGGTCCGGACCCACTGCCGGCCGAAGGCGCTCACCGAGGTTCGGCGGTCTCGCCGGGCTCGGCGGGCTCCGAGCCCGCCGCGTCCTCGGCCTCCCCCGGGGCGTCGAACTGCAGCACCGAGACGACCTCGGTGATCCCCTGCTCGGCCAGCCGCTGCCGGCCGCCCAGGTAGGCCAGCTCGATCAGGACGGTGACGCCGACCAGTTCTGCACCGCTGGACCGGATCAGCTCCGCCGCGGCGCCGATGGTGCCGCCAGTGGCCAGGACGTCGTCGACCAGCAGCACCCGATCGCCCGGGGACAGCGCATCGGCATGGATGGCGAGCGACTCGGAACCGTACTCGAGGTCGTACTTGGTCTCGAGGACCTCGGCCGGCAGCTTGCCCGGCTTGCGGACCGGGACGAACCCGGCGCCCAGCGAGAGCGCCACCGGGCTCGCGAACACGAAGCCGCGGGCCTCGACGCCGAGCACCGTGTCGACCTCGGTCGGGGACAGCCGGACCAAGGCCTCCACGGCCTTGGCCAGGCCGCCCGGCGAGGCGATCAGGGGCGTGATGTCCTTGAACAGCACGCCGGGTGTCGGAAAGTCCGGCACGTCGCGGATCAGCCCCGCCAGCTGTTCCTTGGTCTGGTCGGTGACGAGGGTGGTCACGATTTCCTCCGCTGGCTCCTTGGCTTGTTCTGCGGTTGCGGCCGCTTTGCCGCGGCTTCGGACAGCGGCCGGGTCACCCGCGACGGCGGGGTTGCGGCCGAACCGACCGAGATGGGCATCGACGACTTCGACTTCGGGTAGTTCTCGAACTCGGTGTCGTCCTCCGTCGACGCCTCAGCGGCCTCGACGTCGTCGGGTTCGGCGGGCTTCTTCGCCGCCTTGGCCGCAGTCGCCGCCGGCTCCGTCGGAGCGGAGGCCTTCTCCTGCTTCGAGCGCCGGGCCAGCACCCGCGCGGCCAGCTTCTTCATCTCCGGCTCGCGCTCCTTGAGCTGGGCCAGCAGCGGGGTCGCGATGAAGATCGAGGAGTACGCACCGGAGACCATGCCGACGAACAGCGCCAGCGACAGGTCCTTCAGCGGACCGACGCCCAGGATGAACGCGCCGGCGAACAGCAGCGCCGCCACCGGCAGCACGCCGATCACCGTCGTGTTGATCGACCGGACCAGCACCTGGTTCACGGCCAGGTTCGCGGCCTCGGAGTAGGTCCGCGAGTTGCTCGTCTTGAGGTCGCGGACGTTCTCCCGGACCTTGTCGAAGACCACCACCGTGTCGTACAGCGAATAGCCGAGGATGGTCAGCATGCCGATCAACGTCGCCGGCGTGATGGTGAAGCCGGACAGCGCGTAGATCCCGACGGTCAGGATCAGGTCATGGATCAGTGCCGCCAGTGCGGTCAGCGACATCTTCCAGTTCCGGAAGTAGACGCCGATCATCAGCGACACCAGACCGAGGAAGACGAACAGCGCGATCACGGCCTGCTGGGTGATCTGCTGCCCCCAGGACGCGCCGATCAGGCTGTACGTCACGTCGTCGCCGGGGACGCCGGCGACCTCACCGATCGACTTCCGAACCTCCGGCACCTCGGACTCGGCATCGAGCGTCCGGGTCTGCACCCGGACCGTGTTGTCACCGATCGTGGTGACCTCGATGTCGTCCAGGTCGGGCACGCCCGAGCCCTTGACGGCTTCGCGCACCTGGTCGACCGTCTGCGCGTTGACCTGCATCCCGACCTGGAAGTCGGCGCCGCCGACGAACTCGATGCCGAGGGTGAGCCCACGGATCGGGATCGCGGCGAGCGAGATCACCAGCAATGCCGCGGAGATCAGGTAGAAGATCTTCCGCTTGCCGACGAAGTCGTACGAGACCTCTCCGGTGTACAGCTTGTGGCCGAACTGGGACAGCCTGGACATGTCAGGCCTCCTTCGGGGCCGGGTCGCCGACCTTGACGGTGCGCCGGCGGCCTCGGCTGCCGGGCAGGGCCGCGACACCGAGGTGGTTCGGATCGAGGCCGGACAGCTTGTGCCCGCCGCCGAAGAACTTGGTCCGGGCCAGCACGCTCATCAGCGGCTTGGTGAACAGGAACACCACGGCGACGTCGATCAGCGTGGTCAGGCCGAGGGTGAACGCGAAGCCCTTCACCGCGCCGATGGCCAGGAGGAACAGGATGATCGCCGACAGCATCGACACCGCGTCCGCGATCAGCACGGTCTGCCGGGCCCGCAGCCAGCCGGTCTCGACCGACGTACGCAGACTGCGCCCGTCGCGGACCTCGTCGCGTATCCGTTCGAAGTAGATGACGAACGAGTCCGCCGTCACCCCGATCGCCACGATCGCGCCGGCGATGCCGGGCAGGTTGAGCGCGAAGCCGACCGAGGAACCGAGCAGCACCATGAAGGCGTACGTCACGGCCGCCGCGACGACCAGCGAGGCCAGGACCACGATGGCCAGGCCGCGGTAGTAGAGGATCGCGAACGCCATCACGAGGATCAGGCCGATGATGCCGGCGATGATGCCCGCCTGCAGCTGCTCGCCGCCCAGCGTCGCTGACACGTTGTCCACCGACGACACCTCGAAGGCCAGCGGCAGCGCGCCGTACTTCAGGATGTTGGCCAGCTCGGTCGCCGTGGCCTGGTTGAAGCTGCCCTCGATCTGCGCCCGGCCGTCCGGGATCGACACCGTGGTCGGCGCCGAGATGACCTGGGCGTCGAGCACGATCGCGAACCGGTTCTTCGGCTCGGTCTGCGCCGACAGTGCCTTCGTGACGGCGGCGAACTGCTTGGTGCCCTCGTCGTTGAACTGGAGGTTCACCACCCAGCGGACATCGTTCTGCGGGATGCCGGCCGAAGCGGAGCTCAGCTTCTCACCGATGATCAGGGTCGGGCCGAGCAGGTACTTCTCGGTCTTCTCCCGGTTGCAGGTGATCAGCGGCTGGTCGGCCACGTCGGGGAACTTGTCGCCGCACTGGTACGACGCGAAGTCCGCCTGGTCGTTCTGATTCGGCTGCCAGGCCAGCGCCTTGTCCTCCGGGGTGCCCTGGCCGGGCTCCGTCGGCCGCGGCACCTTCGGCGGCGGCGGCGCGGTCGGCAACTGCGGTGCCGGACGGCCGTTGCCCGTCGGTGACGAGGTCGGCGACTCGCTGGGCGCGGGCGACCCGCTGGGCGACGGCGACCCGCTCGGGGTCGGCGTCGGTTCCGGCTCAGGCTGCGTCGGCGTCACCTGCTCGGCCGCGTAGACCGCACGGAACCGCAACAGCGCGGTCTGCCCGACCAGCCGGACCAGTTCGTCCTGCTGGACGTTCGGCACCGAGACCGTGATCTGGTTGCCGTTGGCCGTCGTCACCTCGGACTCGCCGACGCCGAGGCTGTCCACCCGGTTCTGAATGATGGTCTGGGCCTCGCTGAGACTTTTCTCGTCGACCGGCCCACCGCCGGTGACGTTACTCACCGTCAGCGTGATCGTGGTTCCACCCCGCAGGTCGAGACCGAGCTTCGGCGTCCAGGTCTGGTTGAGCGCCATGATCCCGAAGAGGGCGGCGACCAGGACGGTGAAGACGATCAGGATACGGCCCGGGTGGCCGCTGTTCGATGCCACGTGCTTGCTAATTCCTTGTCGAGAGCTGGTGCGATGTCATTCCTGGGACGCGAACGTCATTCCTTGGGCGAGGCCTTGTCGGACGGCTGCTCCGAGGCCGGCTGATCGGTCGCCGGCTGGTCCGCGGAGGCCTCGTCGGCGTCGTCGTCCTGCTTGATCGAGTACTCGCGCCAGGTCTGCTCCCCCGGCTCGTCGGCCTCGGGCTTGGCGGCGTCGGCATCGGCGTCGTCCTTGAGGTCCAGCGTCGAAGCGGGCTCCTCGGGCTCCGGCACGGTGCTGTTGACCGTCTCCGGGTTGTCCTCGTCCTCCGGGCCGGCCACCCGCACGATGGCCTGCTTGAGCACGGTCAGCTCGTTGCCGGGCGACAGCTCCAGCACGGCCTGCTTGTCGCCGATCCGAAGGATCGTGCCGAACACACCGCTGCCGAGCAGCACCCTGGTCCCCGGCTGCAGCGCGTTCAGCGTCTCCTGCTGCTTCTGCTGCCGCTTCCGTTGCGGCCGGATCATCAGGAAATAGAACGCGACGACCATGAGACCGATCAGGACGATCGTCATGACTGGCGAATTGGGGTCCATGTCTCCACAAATCAGCGTCGGGGCGCGGGGTGCGATGCCCACGCCGGATGTGCGCCGGCAAGCGCCGACCGCCGTACTCTACCCAGTCTCCCTGGGAACAGACAGGCGGCAGCGGCCGCGAGTCCGGACCGATGTCCTGACCGTGACCTCCGGAGCCGACTCCGGTCCCGGTCCCGGCGGGAGTCTCAATCCGGCGGCAGGCCCGGGCTGGAGAGCAGGCCGCCGTCGACCGGGAGGACGTGGCCGGTGATCCAGGACGCGTCGGACGAGGCGAGGAACGCCACCGCCCCGGCGATGTCCTCGGGCTCGCCGACGCGGCCGAGCGGATACAGGCCTACCAGCCGGTCGGCACCACCCGGCTGGTCGTCCCAGACCCGGGTCCTGATCGTGGCCGGCGCGACGGCGTTGACCCGGATGCCGTCCCGGGCCAGCGCGGTGGCCAGGTTCCCGGTCAGCGAGGTCAGGCCCGCCTTCGCCGCGGAGTACGGCGCGCTACCCAATGAGGTCAGCGCGTTGATCGAGGAGATCGTGACGATCGCCGGGCCTCGGGTGCTCCGCCGCAGGTGTGGCACCGCGGCCCGGCAGCAGCGGACCACGCCGAGCAGATTCAGGTCCAGCATCCGCGACCAGACGGCGTCGTCGGTCTCCTCGAAGGCGCCGTGCGCCGTGTCGCCGCCGGCGACGTTGATCAACAAGTCGAGCCCGCCGGCGGCTGCCGCCGCGAGGTCCACGGTCCGGGCCACGGCGTCGGGATCGGTGACGTCCAGCCGGTGGGCCGCATGATCACCGCCGCTCACTCCAGGGAGTTCGGCCGCCACGGCACCGGCCGCCGGCGCGTCCAGGTCGGTCACCACGACCCGGGCGCCCTCGGTCGCCAGCCGCAGCGCGCAGGCGCGGCCGATCCCGTACCCGGCACCGGTGATCAGCGCTGTGCGGCCGTCGAACCGCGAGAGTCCCGTCATGCTGAACCGCCTAGGAGAAGAGGTCGGGTGGATCGTCCACGGCGCCGCGAGCGCCGGCCGGCGCGGTCAGGCCGAGATGCCGCCAGGCGGCCCCGGTGGCCACCCGGCCGCGCGGCGTCCGCATCAGGAAGCCCTCCCGGACCAGGAACGGCTCGGCCACCTCCTCGACCGTCTCGGCCTCCTCGCCGACCGAGATGGCCAGTGTGGACAGACCGACCGGCCCGCCGCCGAACCGCCGGCAGACGGCGTCGAGTACGGCGCGGTCCAGCCGGTCCAGGCCCAGCTCGTCGACCTCGTACAACTCGAGGGCCGCGCGGGCGACGTCGCGGGTGACCAGGCCGTCGGCGCGGACCTGGGCGTAGTCGCGGACCCGGCGGAGCAGCCGGTTCGCGATCCGTGGCGTACCGCGGGACCGGGACGCGATCTCCCGCGCCGCGTCCGGCCGGACCTCCACCGTGAGCAGGACGGCGGACCGGTTGACGATCCGCTCCAGGTCCTCGTCCGCGTAGTAGTCGAGCTGGGCGGTGAAGCCGAACCGGTCCCGCAGCGGACCCGGCAGCAGCCCGGCCCGGGTGGTCGCGCCGACCAGGGTGAACCGCGGGATCTCGATCGGGATCGCCGTCGCGCCCGGGCCCTTGCCGACCACGACGTCGACCCGGAAGTCCTCCATCGCCAGATACAGCATCTCCTCGGCCGGCCGGGACATCCGGTGGATCTCGTCGAGGAAGAACACCTCGCCCTCGACCAGCCCGGACAGGATCGCGGCCAGGTCGCCGGCGTGCTGGATCGCGGGCCCGGACGAGATTCGGATCGGTGCGCCCAGCTCGGCGGCGATGATCATGGCGAGAGTCGTCTTGCCCAGGCCGGGCGGGCCGGACAACAACACATGATCAGGTACGGCCTCGCGATGGCGCGCCGCGTCCAGCACCAGGCCGAGCTGGTCGGAGACCCGAGCCTGACCGGTGAACTCGGCCAGCGTGCCGGGGCGGGTCGCCGACTCCAGCGCCCGCTCGTCCGGCTCGGCGTCCGGGTTGGTCAGTTCGATCTCGCTCATCGTGGCCATTGTGTCAAGGGCTGACGAATCGGAGCGGCCGACGGGCCGACAGGAACTGGTCCACCGGGAGTCATTGACGCGCGGGGCTCTCGCTGGCGACGATGAATGCGTATACAACGCTATCTACGGAGCCACCTGAGGTGAGCTCGACGCCCGGGAGGCGAGATGCGCTCGACACGTGTGTCCGGACGGAACCCGATCTTGATGCTGGCCCTGCTGGTCCCCGTGCTGCTGGCGCTCGGGCTCTGGGTCGTACCGGACCGGGCCGAGGCCGAACCGGCCGCCGCTCCGGCCCAGACGGTGCGCAACCCGCTCCGGGAGGGCGTCGCCGATCCGTGGCTCTTCACCCATCGCGGCAGCTACTACCTGACGTACACGACGGTGGACCGGATCGTGCTGGTGAAGGCGAAGTCCGTCGCCGAGCTGGCGACGGCGCCGTCGACGACGATCTGGCAGGACTCCTCGCCGGAACGCTGCTGCCACATCTGGGCGCCCGAGATCCACTTCCTCAACGGCCGCTTCTACGTCTATTACACGGCGCAGGACAGCAGCTCGGACCTCTCCAAGCACCGGATGTACGTGCTGGAGAGCCAGGGGTCTGATCCGATGGGCCCGTACTCCTTCAAGGCGAAGCTGGCGACGCAGAACGACTTCTCCATCGACGGCACCGTGCTGACGATGCCGAACGGGAAGCTCTACCAGGTCTGGTCCGGGCACCTGAACGGCAGCCCGCAGAGCCTGTTCATCGCGCAGATGAAGAACCCGTGGACGCTGGCGGGGCCGACGACGCTGCTGTCCGAGCCGACCTATGACTGGGAGAAGCACGGCCTGGTCAACGAGGGGCCGACGGCGCTGCGCCGCGGCGGCCGTACCTTCCTCTTCTTCTCCGCCAGCCAGTGCGCGACGCCCGACTATGCGGTCGGCACGCTCGAGTTCACCGGCGGCAACGTGCTGGACCGGCGGTCCTGGAAGAAGTCGACCAGCCCGGTGTTCCAGCGCAACGACGCCAACTGGGTCTTCGGCCCGGGACACAACAGCTTCTTCACCTCCCCCGACGGCAAGGAGGTCTGGAACGCCTACCACGCGGTGACAAGTTCCAGCGGAGCCCCGTACGGCAGCTGTGGCGGCGACCGGTCGCTGCGGATCGACAAGGTCAGCTTCGCCGCGGACGGCACCCCCAAGCTCGGCGTGCCGTCGGCGAGCTGGCAGAACGTCGCCCTGCCGTCCGGCGACCCGGGCGTCGCCCCGGTGCCGGACGGGACGTACCGGATCGCGCCGAAGAACATCCCGGCCGGAGCGCTCGACGTGCTCGACTGCTCGACCGCGGACGGCGCCGACGTGTCGGTCTGGAACGACGTCGGCAGCGCCTGCCAGCGGTGGCGGCTCAGCTACCTGAACGACGGCACCGGGACGTACAAGATCATCAACGACGACACCGGGAAGGCCCTGCATCTCGCCGGGTGCTCGTCCGACCTCAACACCGATGTCGTGCAGTCCGGCTACACCGGGGCCGACTGTCAGCGCTGGTACGTGGACCGGCTGCCCGGTGATCACGTACGGATCACCTCGAAGCTCGGCGGCCGCTCGCTCGACGTGGCCGGCTGCTCGAACACGCCACGCGCCGATGTCCGGGTCTGGAACTACTGGCAGGACGACTGCCAGAAGTGGAAGCTGAACCCGGTCTAGAGCTTGATCATTTCTTGGCCAGCGACTTCAGCGCGGCCCGCATGATCTCGGCGACGCCGAGATCGGGGTCGTCCGCGACCAGGGATTCCACGTTGTCGCAGGCGGCGTCGGCATCGCGGGCGGACCAGCCGAGGCCCTGCAGGCCCTGGCTTACCTGATCCCGCCAGGCCGCCGGCCGGCTCGGCGCGGGCGCGGCCGGGCGGTCGGCCAAGCCGACGGAGTTGATCTTGTCCTTGAGTTCGATCACGATCCGCTGGGCACCCTTGCGGCCGATGCCAGGGACTGCGGTGAGCGCGACCAGGTTCTCGGTGGCGATCGCGGCCCGCAGGTCGTCCGGGCTGAGTACGGCGAGCGACGCCTGAGCCAGCTTCGGCCCGACCCCGGACGCCGTGAGCAGCAGCTCGAACAGCTCCCGCTCCTCGGTGGTGCCGAAGCCGTACAGCGTGAGCGAGTCCTCCCGGACCACCAGCGAGGTGGCCAGGGTCGCCGGCTGGCCGAGCCGGAGCGCGGCGGCGGTGTTCGGGCCGCACTGGACCAGCATCCCGACGCCGCCGACCTCGAGCACCGCCGAGGTCGCGCCGAGCTGGACCACCTCGCCGGTCAGCCGCGCGATCACGAGGCCCGCCCGCGGGTCGCCCGGCCGGTCGCCGCGGCGTAGGCCGCCCGCTGCCGGGCCTGCTGGGCCGCCGCCGCGCCGGCCGCGTCGGCCAGCCGGGACGTCCCGCCGCCGCGCCAGACGTGGCAGATCGCCAGCGCCAGCGCGTCGGCCGCGTCGGCCGGCTTCGGCATGGCGTCCAGCTTGAGGATTCGGGTCACCATCTGTCCTATCTGTTCCTTGCCGGCCCGGCCGGAACCGGTGATCGCCGCCTTGACCTCGCTCGGCGTGTGCAGCGCCACCGGCAGGCCGTGCCGGGCCGCGACCAGCATCGCGATCCCGGCCGCCTGGGCCGTACCCATCACGGTCTGCACGTTGTGCTGGGCGAACACCCGCTCGACGGCGACCGCCGCCGGCCGGTGCGCCACGACCCACTCCTCGATCCCCTGCTCGATCTGCAGCAGCCGGCGGGACGGGTCCAGGTCGGCCGGCGTCCGTACGACCCCGACGGCGACCATCGTCGGCGGCCGCCCGGGCCGCCCGTCGACCACGCCGAGCCCGCACCTGGTCAGCCCGGGGTCGACCCCGAGCACGCGCAGCGACCCATCCGAACACACGTTCGGAACCTTATCCGGTGGCCCGCTCCACGCTCGGGCGACGCGCCGTCGAGGTCGGCGTCGGGCCGCTCAGCAGGAACCCGCCTTGTGATAGCCGATCCAGAACTCGCCGTTGCCGTTCACATTCGCGTTCGTTCCGGGGTCCCCGACATGGTTGGTCCCCCAGATCTTGGTGCCGGCGATGAGCACGTACGGGTGCACGTGGCCGGCCGGCGTGATGTAACCCTGCTTGAAACTCGCGGTCGCGTTCGTGGCGCGGGTGCCGGAGGTCCAGCAGGCCCGACCCGTCGAGATCTTGCGCAGCACCAGGTCGCCGTTGGTCTGCATCCGGACCAGGTAGTTGCCGTTGCAGATCGCCTCCCCCGGCCCCAGCGATCGTGATTCGTTGAAGTTCTTGCCGATGCATCCCGGCGGGTACGCCGCGGCCGGCGACGCCCCCGCGGCCAGCACTCCGCCGGCCGCGATCACGGTTGCGGCTCCGGCCACCAATCCCGTCATCCAACGCATGTCAGACCTCCTCGACCGAGTGGCGGGCCCGCGGTTCGGGCCCCACGCAGTTCCCGCTCGGTCCCTCTCACCGACCAGTGGACCTCCGCCCACTGACGTGGCGCTGACGCGGCGCTCACGGCACCCGAGCGGGCATTTTCACAAATTGTTTGACCAAAGGGTGGAACGTTGAAACGAAGGCGCTGACCGGGCCCCGTCGGCGTTGGTACGTTCACCGCAACTGGCGGGGACTCGTGCCCCGGGGATCACCACACAAAGGAGTGGCGCCATGGTTTCCCGACGCAGTTTTCTCAAGATCAACACCGCCCTTGCGACAGCCGGTCTGACCGCCGGCTGGCTCGGCACGACGGCCTCCGGTGCCGCCGCGGCCGGAACGGGCCTGACCTGGACCGAGGGCCGACTGCTGCCCTCGTTCGCCCGGCCCAAGCATCTCGACGTGGCCGACATCCACACCCTGCACGGCGAAGATCAACTTCTGCTGACGACCCTGCAGGGCGCGGTGAACCGGACCCGGCCGGAGCTCTACTTCGCCTACGACGACTCGGGTGTCGACGACAAGTGGCTGGCCGGCATCGACGTACCGAAGACCGTCCATGATCAACCGCTGGACCTGGTCGGCCGGTACGCCGACAAGGTGGCCGGTGCGATCGTGTACGACCCCGCGGTGCGGGACACGGTCAACGTCGCGACGACGCTGGCCGGTCTGAAGGGTGCCGTGGTGGCCACGGCCGAGCAGGCGGAGACGTACCAGCTCAAGATCATCGAGGACCTCCGCGGCAAGTTCGACGGGCAGTCCAAGACCCAGATCTACCAGTGGCAGCTGGACCACCTGTGGCCGCAGTGCGAGCAGCGGCTGCTGACCGGTCTGCCGCCGACCCGGGTGGTCGATGTCGACGGCGTCACCTGGCGCGAGGTGGCCCGCGAGACCGAGCAGATCCGGGACTCCTCCAACCGCGACTTCTACACGTTCGATGTGTCGGCCGAGCTCGGTGGCGAGGCGGTCTTCGTGAAGTTCGGCGACGCGTTCGGCACCGATGGCTGGGGCGCGTCGGTCGCCTCGGTGAAGGTGCTCGCCGACGGCACCGAGATCGCGAACTTCCTGCCGGACACCGCCGAGGAGGCCGAGTTCCTGGTCGAGGGCGGCAACTCCTCGATCGGCGGCGACGCCAACCGGTTCGCCGACGGCGGCAACTTCTTCGTCTACCGGTTCGCGCCGCCCGCGGGCACCGCGAAGCTCGAGGTGACCGTCGACCTGTGGAACCAGTACCTGGTCTCGGCGACCGACACCGCGCCGACCCGGATCGAGCCGTTCCCGCACTTCCGCGACTACGTGGTGGCGACGAAGGCGATGGTGGTCTGGCTGGATCCGAACGGCGAGCCGGGCGAGCTGCTCCGGACGATCTTCGGCGCGACCGAGCCGACGACTCCGTACCTGGGCTGGTTCTCCAACGACGTCGCCGGCGAATGGGGCGGAGTTGATCTTGCTGCGACGCAGAGCGTCGAGGTGTTCGCGGCCGACTTCTTCACCAACGGCACCGTGCACGGCGGCGTAGCGGCCGACATCTCGGCCCGGATCCGGCCGATTCACCCGGTCGAGATCGAGAACAAGGCCTACGTCACGATGACCGTCGGCGAGGGCGACAACATCCAGTACTGCCAGCGGCACATGCGGAACCTCTGGGACAACCCGGACCGCGGCAAGGCGCCGACCAACTGGACGATCAGCCCGGTGCTCGCCGACACGGCTCCGGCGCTCTATCGGTACTACCAGGAGACCGCGACCGAGAACGACCTGCTGGTCTGCGGGCCGTCCGGGGCCGGCTACACCTACGGCGGGTCCTGGCCGCAGGCCGACTTCGACGCCTACACCGAGGTGACCGGACGCTATCTCCGGCTGACCGGACTTGATCTTGTGTACGCCTACAACAACCGGGACGAGAACGGCTGGATCCCGATGCCGGACTGGGTGATCAATTCGTACCGGGAGAACACGCCGTTGCGCGGGATCATGCAGTCCTGGGACGGCGGCGGGGTGATCGCGGCCGGGAAACTGCCGGTGATCGGACACTTCGGTGCGCCGGGTCAGGCGGTCGAGTTCAAGGCCGGGCTGGACGCCTACATCGCCGACTGGGATGGGAAGGCGCCGTTCTTCATCTCGGCCGGGATCTTCGCCTGGGGCTGGAACCCGACCGACATCGCCCAGCTGAACGACCTGCTGGCGGCCGACGACCGCTACCAGGTGCTGCTCGGCGACACGTTCTTCGATCTGCTCCGCCGGACGCCGAACCCCGGTCCGCCGCCACCCCCGCGGACCGCGTCGGCCCAGCAGCGCACCGGCGCCGCGACCCCGGAGCCGCGGATCACGCCCCGCTGACCGGATCCGTCCGAGGTCCCGGTCCGCCCAGCGGGCCGGGACCTCGGACGTTCAGTCGAGGCAGAACTCGTTGCCTTCCGGGTCGGCCATGATGATGAAGCCCTGGCTCATCGGCGGTGCCGGCGCGTTCCGCTTCAGTTGCTTGGCCCCCAGCGCCACCAGCCGCTCGCATTCCGCGTCCAGCGCGGCCATCCGCTGCTCGCCCTCCAGCCCGGGTGCGGCACGGACGTCGAGGTGGAGCCGGTTCTTGGCCGCCTTGCCCTCCGGCACCTGCTGGAAGTACAACCGCTGACCGGTCCCGTCGGGGTCGTGCACCGCCGATGCGCTGTTGCGCTGGTCCGCCGGCACGCCCCACGCGTCGAGCGCCGCGTCCCAGGTGTCAAAGCCGGGCGGCGGCGCGTCGAACTCGTACCCGAGCGCCTCGGCCCAGAAACCGGCCAGGGCGCCCGGATCGGCGCAGTCGAACGTCACCTGAAACGCCTTGGACATCTCATGACTCCTGTCGAACTCAGAACTTCCTGGTTAGAGCTCACTCTGCCAGCGGCCTCGGACAGTTCCGGGCCGCTGACCGTTCCGTCCGAGTCGGCGGTCGTGGCATGATGCGAAGGTACGGCCACGGCAGCCGGCTGCCTGCCCCGGCAACGGGACGGCGAATGCCGAACGTCCGCAGAGTTGATCATCGACGATGACACCGCCCGCGGAATGACTTCGGGTAACGCAGGCACCCCATGAGTTCACTCCGCGGAGAGGACATCTCATGATCATCCTGCCCACCGCACGCGAGGCCAAGGACCAGGCGAAGCGCCTGCGCCGCGCCCTGGCCGGCCGCGGCGTCGACCTCGGACATGCGCAAGCCCTGGAGCTCATCGCGGCTACGCACGGGGTCCGGGACTGGAACACCCTGTCCGGGCTCGCTCCCGCCGAAGCATCGGCCGGAGCCGTGGTCCCCATCTTGCGGATCTTCGACTGGGACGCGACCCAGGCGTTCTACCGCAAGTTCCTCGGCTGGACCGTGATCAGCCATCAGCAGTTCGAGGGCCACGCCCCGCGCTACCTGCGGTTGCGTGGCCCGGACGGCGTCCGGATCGATCTTTCCGAGCACCCCGGCGACGGCACGCCGGGCACCGCGATCTTGATCGAGGTCTCTGAGGCCGCCTCCTTGCACGCCGAACTGCTCACCCGGGATTTCGGGTACGCGCAGCCGACTCTGGAAGACTCGGAACACGGGCGCACCGTGACGTTGCACGACCCTTGCGGCAATCGGATCACGTACCTGGAGGTGCGGGCAGCCGTCGCCGACCGAGTGCCGGACGAGCTCTCGCCCATCGTGCACGAACTCCGTGTCGATCTTGAACCGGGCGCCGCGTTCGACCGCTTCACGTCCTTCTCCTGGTGGCGGAACTACGGCATCAAGGAAGGCGGCCGCGCCGTGATCGAGGACGGCGAGGTGATCTTCAAGAACCCCAACGGCGCGTTCTCGATCGGCACGATCACCGACTGGCAGCCGGGCCGCCGCTATGCGCAGACCTTCACCCTCGCTCAGGACCCGGACTTCCCGTCCAGCCTGACGGTCACCTTCACCCCGGCCGACGACGGCACCCTCGTCCGGTTCGAGCACGGCGGCTGGAACGCGACCAACGCCGGCCGCCGCGGCCACTTCGCGGAGTGGCCGATCATCCTGGCCGGCTACACCGAGCTGTCCTGACCTACCGTCATTCGACCGGGCCCGAGTACGCGCTGCAGGCGATGATCATGCACCCGCCGTAGAGCGCACCCGTGATCACCACGGCACCGGCCGCCAGCAGTCCGAGCGAGAGCAGGGCATCCCGGACGAGGTGGCGGCCGGGGATGCGGAAGCGCCAGGCGGCCCAGGCCGCGATCCCGCCGAGTGCCAGGGCTGCCGGCGGGATCTGCAGGATCAGCGGTCCCGGCAGGAAGACCATGCCGAGGAACATGCCGACCGCGACGACGAGGGCCCCGACCGTCGTCGCCCCGACCGCGGCAAGGAGACGGGTGCTCGAGCCGGGCGTGAACACGTTGCGGACCCAGCAGGTGACGAGCGACGCGACGAGGCCGGCGGCCACGGCGGTCACCGGAACGATCACCTGCGGCGGCACCGCCAGTCCCAGAACCAGGAGCGGCAAGATCACGATGAAGGCGACGATGGACGCCAGGACCCAGCTCAGCGGCCCGGCGGCGGGGCTGGTGGTGTCGGAACCCGTGGTGATCGTCATGGTCGGCATCCTCGGCTGGAAACTCGAGCCTAGTCCGATGTCGACGGCGGCGGGTCGGCTCCGACCTCGGGGGTGAAGGAACCCATCCAGACGAGGAGCACCGCCATGAACGATCAGATCAAGCCCGCACCGATCCAGGTACCGGATGCCGAGCTCAAGGAGCTCAAGGACCGGCTGGACCGGACCCGGTGGGCGCCCGAGCCGGTCGGCGGCGATGTCGGTTACGGCACCTCGAACGCCCGGGTCCGGGAACTGGTGACGTACTGGAAGGACCGTTACGACTGGCGGGCCTGGGAGGCCAAGCTCAACGCGTACCCGCACTACGAGACCGAGATCGACGGCACCCGGGTCCACTTCGGCTGGATCAAGTCGCCGGAGCCGAACGCGATCCCGCTGATCCTGTGCCACGGCTGGCCGGGCTCGGTGTTCGAGTACGTCAACGTCCTCGGCCCGCTCAGCGATCCGCGGGCGCACGGCCTCGACCCGAGCCTGGCCTTCGACCTGGTGCTGCCCTCGCTCCCCGGCTTCGGCTTCTCCGGGCCGACCACGGACACCGGCTGGGGCGTGGGCCGGATCGCGGCCGCGTTCGTCGAGCTGATGCGGCGGATCGGCTACACCAGGTACGGGACGGTCGGCAACGACTGGGGCTGCGGCATCGCCCCCGAGATGGGCCGGCTGGCGCCGGACGCGGTGATCGGGGCTCACGTCACCGAGGCCTGGTTCGACGCGCCCGACGACCCGGAGCTGATCGCCGGCCTGACGCCTCGGGACCGGGGCGCGATGGAGGCCTGGCAGGAGTTCTCCACGACGGCCGCGTACGGCATGGTGCACAGCGAGCAACCGCAGAGCCTGGCCCACGCGATCACCGATTCGCCCGCCGGACTGGTCGGCTGGAACGTCCAGTGCATGGGTGATCAGGAGATCGAGGCGATCCTCACCCACGCCTCGGTGCACTGGCTGACCAACACGGCCGGGTCGGCGATCCGGATCTACGCCGAGGCGGGCCGGGAGCAGTTGCCCGTCGCGGCAGACGTGCCGCTCGGCGTGATCCAGTTCCCGCACGACCTGCCGTCGGTCCGGGCCTTCGTCGAGCGGAACCACAACCTGGTGTCCTGGACCGAGGCGGACCGGGGCAGCCACTACGGCGCCTACGACGCGCCGGACCTGTTGATCAACGACCTGCGCCGGTTCTTCCCCGGACTCCGCTGACCCGATATTCGGTTCCGTCGGCAGGCGGGATCCTGCTATTCCGTGGGACATGATCGCCTCGGATCCACGCAGCCTCTGGCTCAGGCAACTGCGGCTGGAGGGCAAGGAACTCGACGCCGACGGCCGGCTGGTCCGCCTCCCCGGCGTCGAGCCGGACCCGATCCCGGACTGCGCCGTGACCAGGTTCGCCGATCACGACGAGCTGTCCTTCAGCAGTACGGCCGACGCTGCGCTGCTCGGGTTGCTCCGTGGCGTCGATCCGAGCCGGTTCTTCACCGCGAGCGATGACGCGTGGCTGACCGCCCACCGGCTCTCCGTGCTGCGATGCTCGACGTACCGATTCGCCGAGCCGGTGGCCGCCGGCCGCGACGGGCCGGCCGAAGTGGTTCGGCGCGGGCCGGAGTCGTTCACGGTGATCGCCGACGGCACGCCCGTGGCGTGGGCTGAATCGGTCCGCTCCGACGACGAGTCCGCGGAACTCTGGGTCCACACCGATCCGGCGCACCTGCGCCGCGGGTACGCGAGCCGGGCCGCGACAGCCTGGGCAGTGGCCATCACGGGCAGCGGCAGGACCGCGTTCTACAGCCACCTCGCCGCGAACGAGCCGTCCCGGCGGCTCGCGCGGAGCCTCGGCGTCACCCACCTGTTCGAGCTGGCGGCGCTCACGGCCGAACCGTGAGCTTGATCAGCACGGCCCGGACGCGACTTCGGCCGGCCGTCGTCGGGTACCGTCGGGCCGGATCGGAGGTGGGCAGTGCGTGATCCATGGGAGGGCGTCGACGAGCGGGGCCGGATCGTGACCGGCGCCGCCCGGTTCCGGGTGCCCGGTGCCTTCGAGCCCGTTCTCGAGGCGGCGCTGGCCACGGTGAACAAGATCGACCCGGCCGCGGACCTGCTCCTGTACGGATCCGTCGCGACCGGGCAGGCCGTGGTCGGTCGTTCCGATGTGGACCTGCTGGCGGTCGGGCTGTCGGCCGAGGCGGCCGGCGCGATCACCCGCGAGCTGTCGGTCCGGTTCGCCGGGCTCTGCCGCTCGGTGGAGGTCGGCGCGGTGGGCCGGCACGAGTACGTCGGCGACGGCGACATCCCGTACGGGAACCGGGTGTTCCGCCGCCACTACGGCGTGCCGCTGACCCGGCCGGACCGGCCGGACGAGCCGCCCTACCCGGCGGACCGGCGTGCGGCCCGGGCCTTCAACGGGGATCTGGCCCGGCACGCGGCCGGCTGGCGGGCCGACCCGGGCACGGACCGGGCCCGGCTGGCCCGGAGGGTCGGCCGGAAGACGCTGCTCGCCGTCGCCGGGCTGGTCAGCATCCAGGATCGGACCTGGACGACCGACCGCGAGTCGGCCGCGCAGCGCTGGGCCGAGGTCGAGCCTGCCTGGGCCGGTCCCCTGCACACCCTGTTCGCCTGGGGCGAGTCGGTCGTCGTCCCCGACCGGGCCGAGTTGGCGGAAGCGCTGGCGGCCGACGGCGTCGTGGCGGCCGTCGAGGCGTCGTTCGCCGACCGGATCGGGTTCTGGCAGGACGGCGCCGGCAGTTCCTGACGAACCGTGATCAGCGAGCCGCGGCGGCCCGGACGCTGAGGTCGGTGGCGATCCTGGTCGCGGCCAGGCCGTCCCGGCCGGTCGGCAGCAGGTCGGTCGGGCCGCCGGTCAGGGCGTCGGCGAACGCGGCGTACATGCCGTCGAACGACTTCTCCGGCGACCAGTCCAGCTCGCGGATCCCGGACCGACCGATCGCGACGAACTCGCGCTCCTCGCGCCGGTAGCGGAGCACGCCTTCGCTGCCGATCACTTCGTAGCTGAAGGTCGGCCGGGTGGCCGGCGCCGTGTGCCCGTACGCGATGCTGATTTCGATCATGACCTGGCAGCCGTCGACGTCGAGGTGGGCGACCAGGTGATCCGGCGTCTCCCGTCCCTCGACCCGGATCCCGACCACCGAGGTCGGCACCGGCTCGCCGCCCAGCCACCAGCGGGCCAGGTCGATCTGGTGCACGCCGCAGTCGATCATCGGGCCGCCCTCGGCGATCCGGCCCTCGCGGCGCTCGTTGACGCCGGTGAAGTGCTCCCGGTCGGCGAAGGCGCCGTGCAGGTCCCAGAGGTAGATCAGCCGGAGCGCCCGGGGTGTCCCGACGGCGCCTTCGCGGATCAGCCGCCGGATCTCCAGCGCCGCCGGCGCGAACCGGTACGTGAAGCCGACGTAGAGCGGCCGGTCGGCCTCCTCCATCAACTCGATCGCCCGCACCGAGCCGGGCTCGTCGAGGGTGAGCGGCTTCTCGCAGAGCACCGGCAGCCCCTGCCCCGCCGCCCAGGCGAGGTGCTCCTCGTGCAGCGTCGCGGGTGAGGTGATCACCACGGCGTCCAGGTCGGCGCCGGCCAGCTCGTCCAGCGTGCCGCACGGCCGGGCTCCGGTCGCGTCGGCGACCTCGGCCAGCCGCTCGCGGTCGACCTCGCAGACGGCCGCGAGGTCCAGACCGTGGGTCCTCAGGATGGCGGGCAGATGGCCGTACTGGGCGACCGCACCGCAGCCGATCAGTCCGACCCGGACCGATTTCTCGGGCACGCGGGATCCTTCCGATTCTGCCGAGTGGTCACCTCTGCAGCGACACGCCGCATTTTCGGCTGCTTTAGTGCCCGGTCGGCGGAGTTGGTTTGGGGGGGTCTAGGCGTCGACGAGGGCTTCGTCGGGAGCGTCGAAGTTCGCGTAGACGTTCTGGACGTCGTCGGAGTCCTCGAGCGCCTCGATGATCTTGAAGACCTTCTCCGCCGTCGGCACGTCGATCTCCTGGGTGAACGACGGGACGAACGAGACCTCGGCCGACTCGTAGTCGAGGCCGGCCTCCTGGACCGCGGTGCGGACCTGGACCAGATCGTTCGGGTCGGTGATCACCTCGAAGTTCTCGCCGAGGTCGTTGACCTCCTCCGGCCCGGCCTCCAGGGTCGCCTCCAGCAGGTCGTCCTCGGAGAGCGTCTTGCCCTCCTGCTCCTTGCCGACGATGACGACGCCCTTGCGGTTGAACATCCGGGCGGTGGACCCGACGTCGGCCATGGTGCCGCCGTTGCGGGTGACCGCGACCCGGACATCGGAGGCGGACCGGTTCCGGTTGTCGGTGAGGCACTCGATCAGCAGCGCGACGCCGGCCGGGCCGTACGCCTCGTACATCAGCGTCTCGTAATCCGTGCCGCCGCCCTCGGCGCCCGAGCCGCGCTTGACGGCGCGGTCGATGTTGTCGTTCGGCACCGACGACTTCTTGGCCTTCTGGATCGCGTCGTACAAGGTCGGGTTGCCGGCCGGGTCACCGCCGCCGACCCGGGCCGCCACCTCGATGTTCTTGATCAACTTGGCGAACAGCTTGCCCCGCCGTGCATCGATCACGGCCTTCTTGTGTTTGGTGGTTGCCCACTTGGAATGACCCGACATGCAGCCGATCCTAGTGCCCCGAAGCTGGGCTGGGTTCAGGCGTCGCCGGGCGGCCGTACGTTCATCACGTCGCAGGTGCCGCCGGAGCCGGTGCCCAGGTAGCGGAGGCCCAGTTGCTTCCAGTCGCTCGGGTGGCCGGTCGACAGATACCAGTCGCCGATGTAGGCCGCCCGGTTGATGCCGTCCGGCAATGCCCACTCGACCCGCCAGAAGTAGCCGTTGTTGCTGACGTGCCGCTGACGCGGGATCAGTCGCCCGACTCGGGCGCCCGCTGCTCCAGCTTCGCGTACATCACGATCGTGCTGGACGCCGTGTAGCCGAGCTCCGGATAGAGATTGATGGTGCCGGTCGGGCTGTCGGAGTCGACGCCGATCCCGGCGCCGTCCAGGCCGGCCTCCGCGAACGACGTCATCGAGGCGGTCAGCAGGGCCCGGGCGATGCCGCGGCCGCGAAAGGCGTGCCGTACCCCGAGCCGTTCGGTCCAGCCCTCCGAGAAACCCTGCTCCTCCCAATCCTGCTCGTAGGCGGAGTTGATGGCGTAGCCGGCGACCTCGCTGGTCGCCGCGTCGAGCGCCACCCAGGACCAGCTCGGCCGGGCCACCGAGCGGCTCAGCTGGTCCTCCCACGGGCCGCGCGCGACCGGCTGCGAACCCCAGTGGTCGGCGAACGCGTCGTTGTGCGCGAGCCGGACCGCCTCGGAGAGTTTCTTGCTGTACGGGACCAGCCGGATCCCGTCCGGGGCGGGACCGACGGGCGGGGGCACCGAACGGTCGTCGGTCCCCTTGTCGAAGGTCAGGCCCATGTCGGCGAACCAGCGCACCGGCTCCAGCCCGGCGGCCCGGTAGAGGCGCTGGTGCACCTCGAGCTTCTCGTCGACGTAGGCGGTCAGCTGCAGCGGTCCCATCGGCGGCGCGTACGTCTCGTCGTACCAGTCCCGGGCTCGGTTGAGCTGCCAGGCGAGCAACTGCCGGCCGATCGCCTGACTCCGCCAGCCGGGATGCACGCCGCCGGTCAGGTAGACCCGGCGCGGGTCGACGTCGGTGGCCACCGGATGATTCCAGGCGTACGCGACCGCCATGCCGCCGCCGTCGCGGCCCAGCAAGGTGTCGGCGCTCGGACTGGTCTCGGCGCCGACGAAGGCGTCCGCCAGGGTGTCCATGCTGTGCCGCTCGCTCGGTTCGTCGAGGTGCTCGATCGCGGTCAGCAGGGCGCCCAGGTCGTCCAGGTCGGCCGGGGTGATGGGTTGCCAGATCAGGCCGTCGGTGGCCGGCTGGTCTACCACTGTGCTCCTTTACCTGCTCGGGTTGGCGGCACGCGGGAAGTTCCACTCTTCGGCGAATGGCCGTGCCCGGGGATCGCTGCTCAGCGTTGCCAGATCCGGCGGGCCGGGCGCGGACCGCCCAGCACCGGCGGCTCGGTCTGCTGCCAGGTCCGCCGCCAGCCGCGGACGGCCGGTGCCTCGGCGGCGGCCGGCAGACCATCGGCCTGCCGTCGTCGTACGGTCCACCAGGTGGCGGCATCCTCGGCGACCAGGGCCTCGATCGCCTCGACGGACCGGGCGGCCAGGGCCAGCGGGGATTCGCCGACCCGCGGCTCCAGCGGCGTACCGTACCGGAGGACGACGCGGGGCCGGCCCGAGACCGGCCGGATCCGGCCCGGCTCGATCGCCGCGGCACCGCCACGGACCCCGACCGGGATGACCGGCACCCGGAACCGGACCGCGATCGCGGCGATCGCCTGGTCGGCGGTGCCGACGACGTTCCAGCCGCGGTCCAGCAGACCGGGCGCCTGGCCGGCGTCGGCCACCGGAACGGTACGGCGGCGCAGCGACCGGGGCAGCCCGGCGACCGCGAGCTGGCGGTCCGCCCGGCTGCCGTCGCCCACCAGCAGCACCAGCGGGCCGGTCCGGTCGCGCAACTCGTCGGAGCCGTACGTCTCGAGGGAGAGCCCGGCTCGCAGCGCCGGCCGGAGCAGCGTCTGGTAGGCCACCTCCACGGCGGCGGCGACGGTGCTCATGTCACCTCCGCGAGCAGCCGCGGCGGACTGTGCAGGTAGCTGATCGTCGGATCCGAACCGACCGAAGCGGCGGTCATCTCCAGCGCGTCGGCCAGGCTGGACGCGGCCCGGAAGCCCATCCGGGCCACCGTGCTGCGGTCGCCGCCGACCCAGACGACGTCGGACAGCCGCGCCGTTGCCGCGGTCACCTCGGCCCAGGTCAGGAACGGGTGCACGCCGTGGAACGCGTGGCTGGTCCGGTACAGATGCCGGTACCACTCGTCGGTGGCGAACCGGCCGAACGCCTCCGCGGTCACGCCGGTCGGCAGCACCTCGTCGAAGAAGTCGACGTAGGACGGGTGGTGCAGCGGCGAGAACTCGGTCCGCGCCGGGTGGTAGAGGATCACCGCGCCGCCGTCGCGGACCACCGGTTTGCCGGTCGCCGCGCCGAGGGTGCCGACCAGCCCGGTCCAGGCGGCCAGGATCGGGTTGGTCACCGAGCCGACGCTGCCCGGCCCGGCCTGCGGTACGCCGACCACGGCGACATCGGCCTGGCCCTCGATCTCGACCAACTGCTGAGCCCGTACGGTCTCGGCGGCCGCATCGGCCACCAGGGCGGGATCGCCGGCGACCACGCGCACCACGCCGTACCCGCCGGGCAGGTTGCCGGCCAGGCTGCGCCGGAGCTTGGCCGGGACCAGCCCGAGCCCCTGCCGAAGGCCGTACGCACGGGCCTGGTCGCGCAGGCTCCACTCCCATTCGCGCTTGCCGAGGAACTCCACCGGCGCGCCGAAGGTGCGGTTGTCCAGGACGGCATCGACGGCGAACGCGGTCACCGAACCGCCGACCAGCCGGGCGACCGACTCGCCGTCCGGGCCGGTCAGGCCGGTGATCGTCGCGGTCGAGCCGAGGCTCGCGGCGAGCCAGTGGCCGAGGCTGCCCTCCGGGACGTCGAACGCCGGCGCCGGCTGCCCGGCGACCCGGACCACGACGACCAGGTCGGACTCGACGACCCGTCGGTCGATCCGGACGGTCAGCAGATCGGAGACGGCGCCGACGGCGGCCAGCCGGGTCTCGTCCTCGGCGTCGTGATGGCGCAGTCGTCCGTCGCCGACGAAGGAGCGGTACACCCGCTCGCCGACCAGGCGGCGCAGTTCGGCGCCGGTGAGCCGGCGGCGCAGGCCGGTCCCGACGATCACCTCGACGTCGTCGACGCCGGCGTCGGCCGCGCGGCTGAGTACCTCTTCGACGATCACGCCGCGGACGTCGGGGTCCGGCATCGACGGGACCGGGACGCTCAGGTCCTCGACGACGACGGTCAGCTTGCTGTCCGGCCGGAGCAGGGCGGCCAGCGGGTCACCGCCGAGCGGCTGGTCCAGCGTCCGGCCCACCTCGCCACGGACGTCGGCGAGCGCGGGCAGCGGATCAGGCGGGTAGACCACCTTGGCGCCGAGGGGGAACAGCTGACGCACCACAGTGTCGCCGGAGTGGACGACGAGCGGCGGCGTGCGTTCGTCGACCTCGAGCACGAAGCCGGGACGGGCCATCTCTAACGTTCTCCCCTGTTGTTCGACTGTTCCATGATCGGCTGCGGTACGTGAGCCGTCACTGCTGTGGACCGGGCAGCGCCCAGCGTGAGTTGTCGGGCCTGATCCTCCATTCCACCACCGACCACTGGTTCGCGGCAGCAGCGCGCATCAACGCGATGTCCGGTGTCACCGCGACCGCGTTGCCGACCGCGGTCAGCATCGGCAGGTCCGAGTGGGAGTCGGCGTAGGCGTAGCTCTTGGCCAGGTCGATCCCGTGCGTGTCGGCGTAGTGCCGCAGCCAGGCCGGCCGGGACTCGCCGACCAGCGGCGGGCCGGTCAGGAAGCCGGTGCAGCGGCCGTCGGCGTCGGTGGCCAGCTCGGCCGCGACGATCTCGTCGAACAGCGGCCGCAGCGGCCGGGTCAGCGGCGCGACCACGCCGGTGATCAGGATCGTCGTGTGCCCGGCGGCCCGGTGCGCCCGGACCCGCCGTACCGCCTCGGGCGACAGCCGGCTCAGGATGTGCGGGGCCAGGTCGTGGTCGATGTGTTCCTCGAGCGCGGCCAGGTCGGCGCCGGCGTAGCGGCGGTAGACGGCGCGGAGGAAGCTGCCGCGGTCCCGGCGCTCGGTGCGCAGGTAGGCCGGCAACCGGCGCAGCACCTGGCCGACCTCGGCCAGCTGGGCCGACCGGGACAGCTCCGGCAGCCGGGTCCACAGGTACTGCTCGATCACGTTCGTCGACATGATCGTGCCGTCCAGGTCGAACACGGCCAGCGCCGACGAGCCCGCGGTGTCCTTGGCCAGGTCGCGCATCGTCGTCGCCCGGTTGCCGCGCTTGCGGCGCAGCGCGTCCATCCGGCGCACCGGCGCGGTGATCGACGGGCAGTGCACCTCTTCCAGGTACGTGGTCCAGTCGAACACCGACGTGTCGAAGGCGAACCCGTCCTGGTCGTCGGCGTGCAGCGCCCGGTTCAGGGCCAGCGTGTTGTCGTCGACGAAGTGCAGCTCGGACTGGGCGTACTCGTTGTAGAGCGACAGGTACTTGCGCAGGAAGTCGAGCCGGCCCCGGGTCCGGTCCAGTTCCTTGGCCATGGTCCGGGTCCGGTTGGACCGCGGGGCCAGCGACAGCACCCGGTCGGCCACCTTGTGGGCCCGTTCCGAGGTGGACAGCAGCCGCTCCACCGACGCCGCGCCGGGGAACTTCCACTGCGGCAGGTGGGCCGCGCCGCGGGCGCCGCCGACGAACGGGTGCGCCGTGAAGTAGGCGCGGACGTGGCCGTACAGATCCTTGAAGGTGAGCGCGTTCCGGGCGCCGGACGACACGTGGTAGAACTCCGGCTCGCCGACCTCGGGCTCGGTCGCGGCGACCGCGATGATCGCGTTGACCACGTGATCACAGGGCACGATGTCGACGACGGAGTCCGGCGAGGCCGGGAACTCGGGCAGCTCGCCGCGCCCGTACGCGAGGATCAGCGGCTCCGCCATCTTGAAGCCCTCGATCCAGCCCGGGTACGGGTGCCGCCAGCTCGACTCGACGATCGACGGGCGGACGACGGAGACCCGGATGCCGGCCGCGTGATCGGCGACGGCGCGCTCCCCCAGTGCCTTGGTGAACGTGTAGACGTCGGTCCAGCCGAGCGACCGGGCCCGCTCGGTGCCGGCCTTGACCAGCTCGGCGGTGACCCATTCCTTGCGCCGCCGCTCGGTGTCCTCGGCCGTGGTCAGGAAGCCGGCCGCGCGGTGCTCCCGTTCGGCCTCCTTGCGCAGCTTGGTCAGCCGGTCCGAGGTGCGCGACTCGGCCTCGATCAGCTCCCGCATGGCCAGCCCGGCCTTGGTCTCGGCCTGGTAGTCGATGTCGTGGGTGTGCTGCGCCTCCGGGATCACGCCGCGGCGCCGGCCGGCCGTGTAGGCGGTGGAGATGTGCACGTAGTGCGGCAGCTTGGTCAGCGTGCCGTCGGCGCCGGTGTTGGCCTCGATCAGCCGGTCGATCAGCGCCGTGGTGCCGAGGACGTTGGTGGTGAAGGCCTGGTCGATCGGCGGGTCGAAGGACACGTCACCGGCCGAGTGGATCACCACGTCGACGCCCGCCGGCAGCTCCGGCACGTTCGGCAGGTCGCCCTCGACGACGATCATCCGGGCGTCCAGCAGTTCCTCGGCGCCGCCGGCCGCGTCCCGCAGGTCGCTGAAGATCTTCTTCTTCAGCAGCGTCAGGATCCGGTCCCGGCCGCTGGCCGAGCGCTTCCGCCGGACCAGCACGGCCGCCTTGGTGTCCGGCAGCTCGGTGAGGATCTTCCAGAGCAGGTGTTCGCCGATGAAGCCGGTGACGCCGGTGACCAGCACCGTCGAACCGGCCAGCCGGTCCCGCAGCCGTACCCCGCCGAGCGGGGACGGGCCCGCGGCGGTCTCGGTGAGCAGGGTCATGAAACCGGTCCGCTCGGGGCCGCAGCCGGCTCGTTCCGGGCCACCCGCAGGGCGTCGGTCAGGGTCAGATTGCCGACGTACAGGGCGGTGCCGATGATCGCGCCCTCGACGCCCTCGCCGACCAGGCCGGTCAGCGCGGCGATGTCGTCCAGGCTGGACACGCCGCCGCTGGCAATCACCGCGGCGTCGGTACGGGAGCAGACGTCCCGCAGCAGGTCCAGGTTGGGGCCGGCCAGCATGCCGTCGGAGGCGACGTCGGTGACCACGTAGCGGGCGCAGCCGGCGGCGTTCAGCCGGTCCAGCGTCTCGTACAGCTCGCCGCCCTCTTCGGTCCAGCCGCGCGCGGCCAGCCGGGTGCCGCGCACGTCCAGCCCGATCGCGATCTGCTCGCCGTGGTCGGCGATGATCTTGGTGCACCAGTCCGGCCGCTCCAGCGCCGCGGTGCCGATGTTGACCCGGGCGCAGCCGGTGGACAGGGCGCGGGTCAGGCTCGCGTCGTCCCGGATCCCGCCGGAGAGTTCGACCTTCAGGTTCGGATGATCATCGGCAAGGCCGGCGATCACGTCGGCGATCAGCGCCGCGTTGTCGCCGCGGCCGAAGGCCGCGTCGAGGTCGACCAGGTGGATCCACTCGGCCCCCGCCTCGGCCCAGCGCCGGGCCGCCGCGTTCGGCTCCCCGAACCGCTTCTCCGTGCCCGCCTTGCCCTGCACGAGTTGCACGGCCTGTCCTCCGGCCACGTCGACCGCCGGTAGCAGCACCAAAGAATCCACGCGCCAGACCCTATCTTCCCGCTCACCCTGATCAGCAATCCGTCCACCCAGCTCTGAGCATGCGCGATCCCGCCCACCTTTGTAAATCCACCCTTCAAAATCCGCCGACCGGGCACCAAAGCAGCCGTTCTGGCGGCGTGTCGCTGCACAGGTGACGAGTCGGCGAACGGCGCGTTGAGAACAGCCGCGGACTCGGGATCCGATGCTGGCGTGGAAGGAAAGGAGTCGCGCGGTCGGGACGGGCCTGGCAGGTTGGAGCGGTGGACATCGAAGAGCCGCTGACCGGCGGCAACGCTTCGGCCGAGGTGGTCCGGGTCGGCTCGACGGTACGGAAGCCCTGGCTGCCGACCACGCCGAGCGTCCACGGCTACGTCACCCACCTGATCGCCGCCGGCATCGACGCGCCCCGCCCACTCGGCCGGGACGACCGGGGCCGCCAGATCCTCGAGTACGTCGACGGCACTCTCGCCCAGACCCTGCCCCGGTTCGGGCCGGACGACCTGCGGCGGGTCGGCGCCCTGGTCCGGGCCATCCACGACGCCAGCACGCACTACCCCGTCGACCACACCGGCTGGGACGTCCTGCTCCCGGCGCCCGACGCCGACCTGATCTGCCACAACGACCTCGCCCCGTGGAACCTGGTCGTCGGCGAGCGCTGGGTCTTCATCGACTTCGACGGTGCCGGCCCGAGCACCCGCCTGTGGGACCTCGCCTACGCCGCCCAGTCCTTCGCCGGCCTCAACCCCGACGAGCTCGACGGCGCGGCCGACCGGCTCACCGCGTTCATCACCGGCTACGACGCGGACGACGACCTGCGAGCCGGGCTCCCCGACGCCATGACCAGGCGGGCCCAGGCCAGCTACGACCGTCTCCGCGACGCCCACGCCAACGGCGAGGAGCCGTGGGCCTCGATGTTCCTCGAGGGGCACGGCGACTACTGGGGCTCGGTGGCGAGGTTCCTCGCCGCGAACTCGGCGACCTGGGCCGCGGCGCTGCGCTGACCTGTCGCGAAAGCCGCGACAGAATTTCGGGTCGATGTCAAAATCGGCGCGGCGGCAACGACTACGGGGCGTCGCGTCGCGAGGACGCAACCGCCGAGAAGGGAATCGAATGAAGTTCTTGTTGATCATGCACATCAACCCGCAGATCTGGGACGCGCTCACCGAAGCGGAACGGGAGGAGGTGGGCCGCGGTCACACCGAGTTCCTGGACACCGTGCGCACCTCGGGTGAGCTGCGCGGCGCGGTCGCGCTGGCCGATCCGAAGGAGAGCGCCGTGGTCCGGGTCCGGGAGGGCGTGCCGGCCGTCAGCGACGGGCCGTACCTGGAGGCGAAGGAGTTCCTCGGCGGCTACTACCTGCTCGAGTGCGCCGATCGCGACCGGGCGCACCAGCTGGCCGCGCTGATCCCCGACGCCAAGGTGGACGGGGTCGGCATCGAGGTCCGGCCGGTGGTCTTCTCGGCCGGGATCGACGCCGACTAGGCCCGGCATCGCCGATGCGGTTCCTGCTGAGCCTGTACGGGCCCGCGAGCGGCTCGCCGCACCGGCCGCCGGACGACGACTTCGTCGCGGCGGCCCGGACCAGCGGCGAGCTGGTCGACGCCCAGGTGGTGGCCGACCCCTCGACCGCCGTGCCGATCCCGGGCCGACCCGGCCCCAGCGGCGCGGACGGTCCCAGCCGGCTGCTGGCCGCGTACTACCTGCTCGATTGCGCCGACGACGAGCGGGCGGCGCAGCTTGCGGCCACCCTCCCGGCCGGTCCCGAGATCACGCTCGAGTTGAGGCCGGTGATGGTGCGGTCGGGACCGGAGCCGTGGACGTGACGAGCGACGACCTCGGCGAGCTGTGGCGCGAACTGGCACCGCAGGTGCTCGGGACGCTGGTCCGGCGTTACCAGGACTTCGACGGCTGCGAGGACGCGACGCAGGAAGCGCTGCTGGCGGCCATGACGCAGTGGCCGGCCGAGGGGCTGCCCGAGCAGCCCCGGAGCTGGCTGGTCACCGTCGCCTCGCGGCGCCTGCTCGACCACCGCCGCAGCGAGAGCGCCCGGCGGGCCCGGGAGCGGCTCGACGCCGAACGGGACGTCGCCGGTCCGCCCGGCGAGGACCATGATCACGACGACAGCCTGGAACTGCTGTTCATGTGTTGCCACCCGGCGCTGACCCCGCCGTCCCAGGTCGCGCTGACCCTGCGCGCCGTCGGTGGCCTCACGACGACGGAGATCGCCAGCGCCTTCCTGGTCCCGCCGGCCACCATGGGACCGCGGATCAGTCGGGCCAAGGGCCGGATCAAGGCCGCCGGCGCCACCCTGCACCGCCCGGATCCGGCCGAGTACGCCGAGCGACTGCCCGCCGTGCTGCAGACGCTCTACCTGATCTTCAACGAGGGCTACACGGCGAGCTCGGGCCCCGAGCTGCAGCGGACCGACCTGACCGCCGAGGCGATCCGGCTCACCCGGACCCTGCACCGTTCGCTTCCCGGCGACGGCGAGGTCGCCGGCCTGCTCGCCCTGATGCTGCTCACCGACGCCCGCCGGGCCACCCGGACCGGGCCGGACGGAGGCCTGGTCCCGCTCGCCGAACAGGACCGGTCGCGCTGGGACGGCGGCCGGATCGAGGAAGGTTCGCGGCTGATCACCGAGGCGATGCAGGCTTCGCCGCTGGGCCCGTACCAACTGCAGGCGGCCATCGCCGCACTGCACGTCCAGGCCGCGACGGTGGCGGACACCGACTGGCGGCAGATCCGGATCCTCTACCGGGTGCTCTGCCGGATCGCGCCGAACCCGATGGCCTCGCTCAACCACGCCATCGCGATCGCCATGACCGACGGGCCGCGGGCCGGACTGGACCGGCTCGCCGAACTCGCGGCCGACGAACCGCTGGCCGGGCACCACCGGCTGCCGGCCACCCGGGCCCACCTGCTCGAGCTGGCCGGAGATACCGCCGCCGCCCGGGAGGACTTCCTGCTGGCTGCGCGGCTGACCACCAGCCTGCCGGAGCAGCGCTACCTCCGATCCCGCGCCGACCGGCTGCGGACCGACCCGACCGACGAAAGGCCACCCCATGACGACTCCACCAGGTGACGAGACCGAGCTGGCGGTCCGAGCCGTCGGCCGCGGCGTCGAGACCGGTGCCACCGCGCCCGCCGGGCCCGGCCCGGAGCACGCCCGGCTCGGGGTGTTCATCGGCCGCTGGATCAACGAGGGCGAGACCGTCAACGTCGAGCCGGCGATGAAGATCATCACCAGCGACGTGTACGACTGGATCCCGGGCGGCTTCTTCGTCCTGCACACCGCCTACGGGAAGACGGGTCCGTTCGGCGGCGGGGCCACCGAGATCATCGGCTGGGACGAGACGGCCGGACGGTACCGGTCCTGGCTCTTCGACAGCGGCGGCAACGCCACCGAGCACACCCTCAGCCACGACGACGGCCGCTGGACCTGGCAGGGCGAATCCACCCGTTGTACGGCCACCTTCAGCAAGGACGGCCGGGTCCAGAGCGCCCGTCACGAGCGGCTCGACGGCGACCGCTGGATCCACACGATGGACGTCGCCCTGACCAGGATCGACTGATCCCGGTCAGGGCGGGAGGACGGGTCAGTCGGCCAGGTCGGCCCGTTCCTCGTCGGTGAAGGCCGGCATCGCGGCGCCGGGGTCGGTCAGCCGGGCCGAGCGCATGGCGGCGATCTTGGCGCTGTTGGTCGCCATCGCCGCCGCGCTCCGGTTGCGCCCGTACGTCACGGAGTAGTCCCGCTGGATCCCGATCGAGGCACCGACCTCGATGGCGTCCTGGTCGGCACCCATGTAGAGGAACTGCCAGTGGTAGCTGGTGGTCTGCTGCTCCACCAGCGCCTTGATCGCCGGGTGGGTCCACTCGCGGCTGGCGTTCTCCCGGCCGTCGGTCATGATCGCGACGACCACGGTGCCGGGCCGTTGGTCCTCGGGCAGCGCGGCCAGCCGGGCGCCGGCGTCGGTGATCAGCCGGCCCATCGCGTCCAGCAGGGCGGTCGAGCCGCGCGGTTGTAGCTCCAGCGGCGGCACCTCGGCCACCGGCCGGTCGCTGTAGACCTCGTCGTAGCGGTCGTCGAACTGGGCCAGGCTGACCCGGCAGGTCCCCTGCCCTTTCCGCTGTTCCTCGATGAACGCGGCGAACCCGCCCTCGACGTCGGACTTGATCGACTGCATCGAGCCGCTGCGGTCCAGCAGCACGTAGATCTGGGTGAGCGTGTGGTCGGTCATCTCCGGAAATCCCCTCTCCTCGTTGGTCAGCCGGCCGGCCGGCGCGGCTTGAACCGCATCGGCGCGCCCCGCTCGGGGGTCGTGCGTGGTGTGCCCGACTCCTCGTCGTACCTCGCCCGTTCCACCCCGGCGGCGGTCACCCGCCCGCGTTCGTCGGCGTACGCCCCCAGCTGCCGGGTCCGGGCCAGCCGGGGGCCGACCGCGTTCTCGGACAGGCCGGCCCGCGCCCCGGCGGCGCGCAGGCTCGACCGACCGCTCAGCACGGCGGCGGCGAGCGTGTCGTCGATCAGCTCGGTGAGCCGGTCGGCGGCCTCGCGCAGGTGCGGCAGCGCCTCCTCCGGGGGCGAGCCGTCCGCCGCGTCGAGTGCTCGTCGTACGTCGTCGACCGTGGTGTCTTCGGACATGCCCCGAGCATACGCACAATCTGCGGACACGCAAGAACTTCGAATCAGCCAATTCTGCGGGTACGCCGAACGCCCCCGAACCGTCCGGCTCGGGGGCGTTGCGTGGATCCGGCCTCAGCAGGCCGCGGCGGTCAACCCGTGCGTCAGTCGCGCGCTGGTCGCCACGTGACTGAGGAACGTGCTCGAGGCTGCACTGGTCTTCGTCGTGTACCAGTCCTGGTTGATGTCGCAGACGACCAGGTCGGCCGCGGTGTCGGCCAGCACCACCGGCAGCGTGTGCACCACCGTCGACGGGAAGCTGATCACGTGCCGGCCGATCGGCCCCATCCGCGCGGTCAGCTCGATCGGCAACTCCGGCCGGACCACCTCGATGCCGAGCGCGGTGATCCGGTCCAGCTTCGCCTGCTCTTCCTTGCGGTGCGCGAAATAGCGGTCCACCTTGTAGCGGGCCGCCAGGCTCGCCACGCCGGCCAGGTAGGCCTCCTCGTCCACCACCCCGGTCTCGACGAGAGAGGTGCCGACCAGGTCGCCGGTGATCTTGACTGTCGGCTGCCCGTACTGGCTCCGGGTCCAGCCGAAGTCGTTCTTGATCACCGGCAGTTCGACCTCGAGCGGCAGGCAGCTGAACACGCTGATCTTGCTGCCGGTCGCGGCGGTCATCCGGCGCCGGGCCAGCGAAGCGATCTGGCGCCGGTGCGGTGCGGTCTTGGTCGTGTGCCAGCGGACCAGTTCCTCACCGTTGGACCAGAGCCGGGCGAACTCCATCGTGGCCGTACCGTCGTCGACGATCACCACCTCGGGCACCCGGGTCACCCCGAGCACCACCTGGATCACCCCCGAGAACGGGTCGCCGACCACCAGCCGGTCGATCCCGATCAGCTCACCGGCCATCGCCCGCACGGTGCGTGCGGTGGACGCCGCGCCGAGCCGTGGCTCGTGCCAGCGGACGACGTGCCGCAGGTTGCGGGCGATCTCCGTCATCCGCCGCAGTTGCAGCCGCGACTGTTCCGGGCGCGGCGCCAGCACGACCGTGGTCAGGTCGTCCCGCTGTACGTCGTGCCGGTGGGCCCATTCCAGAACGTTCAGCAACTGGGCCGGGCTCTCCACCAGAGCGAGCGTCTTCATCCCGCCTTCCTCACCCCGCAGTGACGACCGGTCGGTCAGGCACCGACCAGCTGCGGCGACTCCTGCTCGGCCAGCACGCCGGGGACCCGGCGCAGCTTCTTCATCGCGGCGAGTTCGCCCTCGTACACCTTCTTCACCCCGTCGCCGAGCGACTCGGAGATGATCCGGATGTCGCGGACCAGCCGCTGCAGGCCCTGCGGCTCGACGGAGGCGGCCTGGTCGGAGCCCCACATCGCGCGGTCCAGGGTGATGTGCCGCTCCACGAAGACGGCGCCCAGTGCGACGGCGGCCAGCGTGGTCTGCAGGCCGGTCTCGTGGCCGGAGTAGCCGATCGGGACGTTCGGGAACTCGGACTGCAGCGTGTGGATCATCCGCAGGTTGAGCTCTTCGGCCTTCGCCGGGTAGGTGCTGGTGGCGTGCAGCAGCACGATGTTCTCGCTGCCCAGCACCTCGACGGCGTGCCGGATCTGCTTCGGGGTGGACATGCCGGTGGAGAGGATGATCGTCTTGCCGCTGGCCCGCAGCCGAACCAGCAACTCGTCGTCGGTCAGCGAGGCCGAGGCGACCTTGTGCGCCGGCACGTCGAACTGATCAAGGAAGTCGACCGACTCGACGTCCCACGGCGAGGCGAACCAGTGGATCCCGCGGGCCTTGGCGTGCGCGTCGATCTCCTGGTACTCCTCGACGCCGAACTCGACCCGGTGCCGGTAGTCGATGTACTTCATCCGGCCCCAGGGGGTGTCCCGCTCGATGTCCCACTGATCCCGCGGGGTGCAGACCTCGGGCGTCCGCTTCTGGAACTTGACCGCGTCGCAGCCGGCGTCGGCCGCGATGTCGATCAAGGCCTTGGCGTTGTCGAGATCACCGTTGTGGTTGATGCCGATCTCCCCGGTGACGTAGACCGGGTGATCGATGCCGACCTCGTGATCACCGATCGAACGGGTCGGCGAGGTGAACGAAACGTTGGCTGTCATGACAGCGAAGCTAGGAACCGTACGTGGCGAGATCGCACCGCCGAATTGAACGTCCAACGAACAAACCACGACATCTGGTGTCACTCGGTGGGACCACCGTGAACGGTCGGTGAACCGACTGGGAACTCCGCCCCACGACGACCCGGTGGGCGCGACGCTCCCTTGCCGCCTGGCCGATTCCGCGGTCCGCTCGGAACCTTCGGGTTACGGTCAGATGACAGTAGCCGCCGTTCACCCGTGGGCCGTCCAGTGTTCACCTGACTCCCCAATGATGACGGACCGATGCCGTGGCCCCGGCCGCAGCAGCCGACCAGTCTGCGACCAACGAGGAGGACGATGCATCGCGCCGACGGCGGCCAGCCGACGCGACTCTGCGTGATCATTCCGTGTCACAACATCGAGGCCTATGTCGGGCCGATGCTGCAGAGCCTACGTCGAAATTCCGGCCCAGGGATCAGATTCCTGTTGATCGATGACGCCTCGACCGACGCGACCGCGTCGATCATCGAGCGACAACTTGATCGCGTCGCCGGCGCGGAGTTGATCAAGTGTCCGGACAACGTCGGGCTGGCGGCAGCCCGCAACGTCGGCATTGATCATGCCGGCGACGCCACGTACCTGACCTTTCTGGACGGCGACGACTTCGTCCGGCCCGGCTACTACCCGGAGCTGCTGGCGACGATCGAACGCCTCGGCTGCGACTTCCTGCGCACCGATCACGTACGCGTGGTGGGGCGGAAGCGGACCGTGCACCGGATCAACCACCAGCACCGCAACGCCGTTGCCAATCCGCGGCAGGCGATCCTGCCGGTGGACCGGACCACCTCGGTGGACGCGCCGAACGCGTGGGCCGGGGTCTTCCACCGCCGGCTCGCCGACAGTGGTCTGCTGCGCTTCAACGAGAAGCTCAAGACCTGCGAGGACCGGCCCTGGAACTGGCGGCTGCACCTCAAGGGCGATTCGTTCGCCGTGGTCGGACTGCTCGGCGTCTTCTACCGGCGCGACGTCTCCACCTCGCTGACCAAGATCTCCGATCGGCGCCAGTTCGACTTCATCACGGCGTTCGACCAGATCATCGGCGACGTCACGGCCGACCGGGACGCGGAACTGCTGCTGCCGAAGGCGATCCGCAGCTACTGCAGCATGATCTGCCACCACCTCGGCCGCTTGAAGACGTACGAGGAGCCGCTCGGCGAGGAGTTGTACGCGCTCTGCGCGGCGGCTCTGGACCGGCTCCCCCGGCGCCAGCTGACCGAAGTGGTCGCCGGGCTGGATCCCCGTCGCCAGAAGGTGATCAGCGAGGTGATGGCCGCATGACCACCCAGCTGTTCGTCGCCTCCACCCCGTTCGGGCTGTCCACGCTCGCGGCCGCGCTGGCCGACGGGGCCTGGCCCACCGCCGACCAGCGGATCCTGGTCACGACCAACAACAGCACCGCGCCGGAGGCCAGTCCCGGCCTGCTCGGCTCGGCCGGGATGGAGCAGCTGACCGGGCTGTTCGACCGGACCTACGACTACAACGAGCTGATCTCGCCGCTGCACCCGTCCGAGTGGCGGCCGCCGGACACCGAGCTGCCGCTGCTGCAGCGGCTGTTCGCGCACGAGTGGGGTGTCGTTGATCATGATCTTCACCTGATCGTGGAGAGCATCCAGGCGGCACCGGCGCTGACGATCGCCCGGTTGTTCCCGGACGCCGTGATCGACGTCTACGCCGACGGCCTGATGTCGTACAGCCCGACCCGGGTCGGCCTGTACACCCAGATCGGGTCCCGGGTGGACCGGGTGCACCATCTCGACCTGGTGCCCGGCGTGACGCCGCTGCTGCTGCGCGAGTGGGACGCCACGCCGGCCGTGATCAACACCGCGTCCTTCCGTACCGTGGTGAGCAGCCTGGGCATCGAGGTGCCGAAGGTGATCACCACGGCGGAGCCCGGCTCGGTGGCCGTGCTGCTCGGCCAGTACCTGTCGGCGATCGGCATCCTCAGCGTGGAAGAGGAACAGGAGCTGCTCCGCGAGCTCGTCGCCGGCGCGGTCGCGGCGGGCTTCAGCACTCTCGTCTTCAAGCCGCACCCGAGCGCCCCGGATCTACTCACCACGACCCTGGTCGCCGAGGCCGAACGGCTGGGCGCCGAGCTCACCGTGCACGCCGAGCCCGACCTCGTCGAGGCCTGGTTCGACCAGCCGAGCATCGGCCTGGTCGCCGGCTGCTTCTCCACCGCACTGCTGACGGCGGCCAGCTGCTACGGCCTGCCGACCGCCCGGATCGGCACCGAGCTGGCCATGGAACGGGTCCGGCCGTACGAGAACAGCAACCGGATCCCGATCACCCTGGTCCACGCGACACTGCCCGACCTGCATCAGCTCGCCGCCGGACCGGCGCTCGCCCCGGCCGCCGCCGGCGCGGTGTCGACCGACGACCTGGTCCGTACGGTGGGCTACTGCATGCAGTCGGTCCGCAACCCGGACCTCCGGCCGACGGCCGAACGGGTGCTGGCCGAGCACTGGGACGAGGTGCGGGGGTACGTCAAGCGACGCCGCCTCACCATCCTCGACCTGCCCGGCCGACTCCCGCCCGCGCCGCCCAAGAAGCGGCCGAGCAAGAAGCAGTCGCCGCTGCGCCGTACCGTCCGCCGAATCCTGGGCCCGAAGCTCAGCCGGACGATCGGACGGGGCAAGCGGAAGGTCCTCCGGATCTTCCGCCCCGCGCCCCGCCCGGTCACCTCCTCCTAGCCGGACCGCCCACCGATTCCCGCCGACCGGTCACCGAAGCAGCGCCACGCAGCCGAGTGACCGGTCGGCCCGGAACGGCGGACTCCCCGACCCCGAACCAAGAGCGCCGAGTGTGACGCTTCCGACCGCGACATCGATGATCGCGGTCGGAACCGTCACACTCGGCGCGGTTCTGCTTGGGGTGGTGGTTCAGCCGGTGCGGAGGCCGTTCAGGGCCGGGCCCAGCTTGGTGATCAGGCGCTCGCTGATCCGGTCGATGTCGGCGTCGGACATGGAGCCCTTGGCCGGCTCCTTCTTCTTGATCAGATTCAGCCGCGGCACCGGCCGGCCGAGGATCTCCTGCTCCTCGCCCCAGACCCGGTCGTCGTTCTTGATCAAGTCCCGGACCACCGCGAGGTACGGTTCCGGGTCACCGTAGACGCCGTAGAACTTGGTCGGCGTCAGCGCGAACGGGACCAGGCCGTCGGCGAACACCGACTCGAAGACCGCCGCGGTGACGCCCGGCGTGTGCTCCCCGCGCCAGTCGTCGAAGACCACGACGCCGTCGGACCGCAGCATCGACTTCGCGTTCCGGGCGTCCTCGCGGACGTACGGGTACAGGTGCGAGGCGTCGACGTGCAGGAACCGCACGGTGTCCGGCTGCACCGACTCCACGATCGCGGTGCTCGGCGCCTCGATGATCTCCGGCAGTTGATCATGGAGCGCGAGGTAGTTCTGCTCGAACTTCACCCGGTCCAGCGTCGCGTACGAACGCTGGGCCTCGGACCGGTTGGCCTGGTCGGCGGCCGTGTCGGTCAGCAGGTCGGTGCGGCCGAACAGGTCCAGCACGACGAACCGCTCGCCGGGCCGGACGTGATTGCCGATGATCACCGCACTCTTGCCCATGTAGGTGCCCAGTTCGACGAGCACGCCGGGCGCCGAGTCGACCTGCGATTCGAGGATGGTCGCGAAGAGCTGGCGGTCGATCCACCAGAACCAGCCTGGGATGTCGGAGTATCCGCGGATGGGCTTGCTCATAGGGTCCTTCCGTTCCTGATCAGATTCCGGAGTGAGCGGTTGAGGATCGGCGGCAGCAGGGAGACCGAGGCCTGGGCGAGCATGCCCTTGACCGGGCCGTGGCGGACCATCCGCCGACGCAGCGCGACCAGGCTGTGCTGGCCGTTCGGCCGGCCGCCGCCGGGGCCGGCCGAGGTCTCCCGATGGAACTCTGCCGCGCTGCGCAGGTAGTCGGTCTCCCACGCGACGTGGGCGGGCCGGGTGCCGGCAGCGAGCAGTGCGTCGGCCCGGTCGGCGATGATCGCCGTCGAGGTACGGTCCCGGTCGAAGAAGTAGCTGTCCAGGAAGGACGGTTCCGGCGTGCCCAACTGGTCGGCGCCGATCGCGTCGAACGTGCGCAGCAGCCCGCTGTCCAGGAACACCTGGTTGCCGTACCGCTCGTGCACGCCGAGGTCGAGCACCAGGGCCACCCGGCAGCCGCGGTCCAGCGCCTCCAGGCAGGCCGTCGACGACATCGTGATCATCAGGTCGATCGATTCCAGCACCTCACCGATCGGCGTGTAGTCGATCTTGAAGTTGTGCGGCTGCTCGATCCCGGCCAGCACCGCTTCCGGGTGGTAGAGCATCTTGTGGAAGGTGTCCTCGCCGGGCCGGTGCCGCGGCTTCAAGATCACTTCGCGGTCCGGGTGCTCGTACGCGTAGTCGACCAGCTTCTGATACACGTACCGCCGCTCGACCTCGCGGCCGGGCACGGTCGGTTGGTCGGCGAACAACACCCGCCGGATCGGGCCGGTCCGTTGCGGCAGCGGTCGCGGGCTGAGGAACGGCAGGCCGGTCAGCACCAGGTTGTCCGGCGGCAGTCCGAGCCGGCCGCCGACGGCCGTGAAGTGATCGAAGTCGGCCACCGAGTTGACCGCGACGATGTCCGAGCCGCAGCGGTCCAGGTAGCCGGCGGTGATCTTCTCGATGATCACGCCGACCCAACCGGTGATCAACACCGGTCCGGCGACCCCGGCGGCGCGGCGGCGGTCGGCCAGCTCCACGCTGAAGCCCTTGGTGATCGGTCCGGACAGCCCGCAGACCACGACATCACTGGTCACGGCGAGGTCGAGCAGCTCCGACCAGCTCATCGAGTCCACCCGGTCGAAGCCGGCGTCGGTGATCTGCTGGGCCGACAGCGCTGACCGTACGTCCGGCACCACGACCCGGCACGCGTAGCCGCGGCCGGCGAACTCGTCGCGAATCCGCCCGCACCATTTCAGCTGCGAGTCGAAGGCAGCGATGAACAACGCGTTTCTCGGCACCCGCGGAGACTAGGGACCGACGCTGAACACCGAGTGAACTGACGGCAACGTGTCCGAAACGAGGAGCTTCAGTGCCCAGAGGGAACGTTCGGGCTGAGCGGTTCGGCCCGGACCCGGTCCAGTGGGAGCTGCGCGTAGAGATGCGGGTACGGCTCGCCGGCGTCCAGGTCCTCGGCCACGATCGGGTCGCCTGGCTCCGGGTCGAGCCGGAGCAGCACCAGGTCGGCGTCGGCGTGCTCGGGATAGGCACGTTTGCGGACGCCGTCGACCTGGTCGGCGAAGCTGAGGTGGACGTACCCCTCGGTGTCGTAGGGCACGTCGCGGGTGGACCACGGGTACTCCCCGGCGGCCTGGGCGGCCTGCCAGGTGGCGGCCTCGGTCAGGTGGAAGACCGGCCCCTGCACCGGTTCGCGGTCGCCGAGCAGGCCGAGCTCGACCAGCCGGGCCCGCAGGGCCGCGGAGTCGGTGAACTGGATCCCGGTCAGCCCGACCTCCTCGGAGCCCGCGATGTTCGCGGCGACGTCGTCGATGAAGACGGTGCTGCTCGCGTCGAGCCCGTACCGCTCGATCAGGAGGCGGAAGATCGCCGGGTCCGGCTTGGCCAGCCGCTCGGCGCCGGAGACCAGGATGTCCTCGAACCGGTTGAGCAGGCCGAACCGGCGCCGGGCGTGCGGGAAGGTCTCGTGCGACCAGTTGGTCAGCGCCAGCAGCCGGACCCCGGCACGCTGCAGTTCGGCGATCACGGCGCCGGTGCCAGGGATCATCCCGGTCAGCGTCTTGGGGAAGTTGAGCCGGTAGGCCTGGATCGCGTCGGTGTGCTCCGCGCCGTGCTGCTCGACCAGCAGGGCCTCGCCCGCCTCGAAGGTCCGGCCGGCGTCCTGGGTGTGATTCCAGGTCCGGAAGTCGATCTTGTCCAGGAACGCCGGCACGTCCTCCGCCGGCAGTACGGTCGCGAAGGCGGGCACCGGGTCCCAGCCCAGCACCACCGCTCCAAGATCGAACACCACCGTGGAATAGCTGGATTCGGGCATGCGCGCCAACCTATCCGACGCCGGTCCGGCCCTTCCGTTCAGGCCTCGACGATCTTCCAGTACGAGTCCTTCCGGGAGATTTTGTCGCCGCGGAACTCCCAGTGGTCACAGCCGCGCGCCCGGATCGTGGTGCCGTCGGCAGCGGTGCCGGTGATGGTCCACTCCGAGACCCCGAGATCGCCGCTGACCCAGTGCCGGCCGTCCTCGTACCGGACGTCGGGAAGGCCGGCGAAGCGGGCCGCGAAGGCCTCCCGCACCGCCGCTCTGCCGGTCACCCGCCGGCCCCACGGTTCGGGTCCGCGCGGGGCGTCGAAGGAGCAGTCGTCGACGAAGTGCTCCATGATCGCGTCGAGGTCGTGCGCGGTGAACGCCGCCATCACCTGCTCCAGCACCGCGATCCGGGTGCTCGCCGAGTCGGTGGTCTCCATGAACCCTCCTGGACGGTCAGCGACGATGCGGCTCGGGCAGGCCCCGGCCGAGCTGGTCCAGGGCGTCGGCGACCAGGTCGGCCAGCGGCAGCGGGCTGCGCCGGTCGGACCAGACCCGCAGCGCCGCCTTGATCGCGCCGCCGGCGGCGGTGGCGACCAGCGCCGGGTAGAGGTCGTGTTCCGGATCGGTGCCGGTGCGCGCGGCGATGGCCGAGACGAGGTGCCGTTCCATCTCGTGCACCCGGGCCATGAAGTACGGCAGCAGGCTCGGCTCGCGGCGGGCCAGCCGGAATTGGGCGACCCATTCCCGCGCGTCGTCGTCGCCGAACTCCATGGTGTCCATCAGGGCGTGGTGGATGGCGTCCAGGATCGGCTCCCCGGCCGGACGCTCGGTCAGCGCGGCGACGAACCGGTCCAGTTGATCTTCGGTGTCCGCCATCACCGCCTCCTCCTTGGTGGAGAAGTAGTTGAAGAAGGTCCGGGCCGAGACGTCCACCTCGGCCGCGATCCCCTCCACGGTGACCTTGTCCCAACCCAGCTCGAGGGTCAGCCGCAGTGCGGCACGACTCAGCGCGACCCTGGTCGCGCGCTTCTTGCGCTCCCGCAGTCCAGTGGGAACGGACATGGCCTCACGGTAGCAAGGCCACCCTGTGTGCACTGATTCACATCAAGAAACTTTGCAGATCGCGCAAGATCACTTCTAGGGTGGATGAACTGGCGGAATCCACCGAAGGAGTACGTGCACCATGACGCAGCCGTACGCGACCGAGACCCTCACCCCGCTCCCGACCCAGCGCAACACCCCCTTCGATCCGCCGCCGGCGCTCCGCGACCCGGCCTGGCTCGGCCCGGTGCGGCCGATCCTGATGGCCGGCGATCGCCGCGGCTGGCTGGTCACCGGCTACGAGGAGGCGCGTCAGGTGCTGGCCGATCCGCGCTTCTCCGCCGACCGGGCGAAGGCCGACTCCCCGATCCGGACCCGCCGCGCGCAGGACGGCCGGGAGACGCCGCCCGGCATGTTCATCTCGCACGACCCGCCGGACCACACCCGCTACCGCAAGCAGCTGACCGGGCTGTTCACCGTACGGCGGATGCGGGCGCTGTCCGGCCGGATCGAGGAGTACGTCGACGAACGGCTGGACGCGATGGAGGCCGCCGGCGGGCCGGCCGACCTGGTCGCCGAGTTCGCCATGCCGGTGCCCTCGCTGGTGATCTGCGAACTGCTCGGCGTCGACTACGCGGACCGCTCCCAGTTCCAGGAGTGGACCGCGAAGCTGCTCAACCTGGAGACCCCGGTCGAGGAGGTCGGCGAACTCTGGCAGCGGCTGGACGACTTCATGCGCGACCTGGTCCGGCACAAGCGGCGACACCCGGCGGACGACATCCTCGGCGGCCTGATCGACTCCGACACCGCCTTCACCGACGAGGAACTCGCCAACATCGGCAAGCTGCTGCTGATCGCCGGCCACGAGACCACGGCCAACATGATCGGGCTGAGCACCTTCGCCCTGCTGCAGCACCAAGATCAACTGGACCGGCTGCGGCGCGACCCGGAGCTGATCCCCGGCGCCGTCGAGGAACTGCTCCGCTACCTGACGATCGTCCAGTTCGTGGCGGTACGGGTGGCGCTGGAGGACGTGGAACTCGGCGGTCACCTGATCCCGGCCGGCGAGACCGTGGCGATGCACCTGCCGGAGGCGAACCGCGACCCGAACCAGTTCGCCGACCCGGACGCGCTCGACGTGACCAGGGAGCGGGTCCGGCACGTCGCCTTCGGCCACGGCATCCACCAGTGCCTCGGCCAGCAACTGGCCCGCACCGAGCTGGTCGTCGGCCTGGGCAAGCTGCTCGCCCGCTTCCCCGGCCTCCGACTCGCCGTCGACCCGAGCGAAGTCCCGCTGCGACACGACATGGTGATCTACGGCGTGCACCGACTCCCGGTAGCGTGGTGAGCATGCCGATCAAGATCATCGCCGACCGCGACGTCTGCGTCGGCTCCGGCAACTGCGCATTCACCGCGCCGGAGCTGTTCGACCAGAGCGAGGACGACGGCACCGTCCTGGTGATCAAGGACGTGCCCGACCCGGACCAGGAGGAGGCCGCCCGCGAAGCCGTATCCTTCTGCCCCTCCGCCGCCCTCTCCCTCCAGGAGTAGACGCCCCCAGAACCCCGCCGACCGGGCACAACCGCAGGCCTTCTGGCGGCGTGTCGCTGCGGAATTGACCAGTCAGCCGGCGCACCGGGGTCGGGCACGACCGAAGGCGGCGCGCTCGCCATCGCAGAGGTCCGGAGCAGCCCGACCGCCAACGACCTCGGCAACCCCACCCACTAGCGGAGCGGGAGCACACCGAGTGGACGCGTTGACCCCGATCTGAGCCGATTTGCCGGTCAAGGCGTCCACTCGACGACGTCGGCCGGCCTAGGCCGAGATCATGGCGCGGCTCGGTGCTCGTGTTGGCACAGCGGGCAGGGCGAGCTAGTCGCAGCGCGGCGCCTGGTCGAGCAGGGCCTCCCAGTAGCGCGCCACGACGACCGCGTCGTCGAAGTCGGCGATAGAGTCCCGCATCGCCTCGGCGTACAGGTCGAACCGGCGGCCGACCGTGCGGCGCCGAAGCTGATCTGGGCCCGGCGGCCGTCGCAGGGGAGCTCGGACCGGGTCACGTACCCGTCGGCCTCCAGGCCCCCGAGCCCAGGCCCATCTCCTTGACCACCCGCTCGTGCAGCAAGATCATCTGCGACACCAGGTGCTGGAATCGGTCCCTGATCGTCCGCTTACCTTGTGACGCCGGGCCGCGCCGATTCGGAGTTGATCATGGAGCGGTGAGCGACACCGCGGGGATCAGAGCCGGCCCAGCCAGTTGGTGATCAACTGGCGGCCGGCATCGCCGGACTTCTCCGGGTGGAACTGGGTGGACCAGACCGGGCCGTCCTCGACCGCGGCGACGAACCGGTCCCCCTCGTGATCGGCCCAGGTGATCTTGCCGGCCAGTTCGGGGTGCAGCCGGATCGAGTCCGCCCGCACGCCGTACGAGTGGACGAAGTAGAAGCGTTGCCGCTCCACCCCGGCGAACGCGGCGCTGTCCGGCGGCGGCTGGACGACGTTCCAGCCCATGTGCGGCAGCCGTACGGCCTGCAGGCGCTCGACCGTGCCGGGCCAGACGCCGCAGCCCTTGGCCTGCTCGCCGTGTTCGATCCCGTCGGTGAACAGCACCTGGTGCCCGACGCAGATCGCCAGCACCGGCCGCCCCGCGGCGATCCGCTCGGCGATGATGTCGTCACCGCCGACCGAGGTCAGCCCGTCCATGCAGGCGGCGAACGCGCCGACGCCCGGCACCACCAGGCCGTCCGCGCGCAGGGCCGCCTCGCGGTCGGCGGTCAGCTCGACCTCGGCCCCGGCCCGGGCGACGGCCCGTACGGCCGAGCGCACGTTGCCGGAGCCGTAGTCCAAGATCACGACGCGGGGTCCGCTCATGATCTACAGCGCGCCCTTCGTGCTCGGCACGCCGGTGACCCGTGGATCCGGCTCGATCGCCGTCCGCAGGGCCCGCGCCAGCGCCTTGAACTGGGCCTCGATGATGTGGTGCGGATCCCGACCCGCCAGCACCCGTACGTGCAGGCAGAGGTGGGCGTGGAAGGCCAGCGTCTCCAGCACGTGCCGGGTCAGCGATCCGGTGTACGGCACCGTGCCGCCCGCCGAACCGGCCGGCCCGCCGCCGATCCGTACGTACTCCTGACCGTCCGGCTCGCCCGTGTGCACGCAGTACGGCCGCCCGGACACGTCGACGACGGCCTGGGCCAGCGCCTCGTCCAGCGGCACCAGCGCGTCGCCGAACCGGCGGATCCCGGCCTTGTCGCCGAGCGCGGTCCGGATCGCCTGGCCGAGCACGATCGCGGTGTCCTCGACGGTGTGGTGGGCGTCGATGTGGATGTCGCCCACCGTGTGCACGTCGAGATCGATCAACGAGTGCTTCGAGAACGCGGTCAGCATGTGGTCGTAGAAGCCGACCCCGGTCAGGATGTTGGAGCGGCCGGTGCCGTCCAGGTTGAGGCTGAGCTTCACCGACGACTCGGACGTCTCGCGCTCCACCTGAGCCGTCCGATCACCTGCAGTCCGGTCGGTCACCGCTGTGTCTCCCTTCGTCACCCGGACAGTGTCCTCCCCCGGAATCCGGGACACAATTCACGGGTGCCCGGGCAGCAACTCTGCCAGCGGGCGCGCCTCCACGTCCGCGGCCGGACGGGACAGGTAGAACTCGGCGTGCAGGTAGCCGTCCGACTCCTTGCCCGCCGGGTCGAGTCCGCGAGAACTGACCTCCGAGACCGCCCACTGCTTCTCCTCCGGCCCGGTGAACCGGCGCTGCGGAAAGGTCTGCGTCACCCGTTCGGTCTGCAGGCCGCGGGCTTCCAGGGCGTCCTCGATCGGTTGATAGTCGTACGTGCGCAGGCAGAACGCCGCCACCCAGGCCGAATCCGCCGTCACCTCGGTCAGCCGGCCGAAGGTCCGGTCGGTCACGTAGCCCACCCCGCCCGTGGTCGTGATCAGGTCGACGTCGGCGACCTGCGCGGTGAGCTCGTCCGAAGGTTCCTCGAGCTCCAGGTTCGCCACGATGCCCGCGTCGAGCGCACCGGTCTCGACCGCGTAGTCGAGCGCGTTCCGGGCCACGTCCAGGCCGACGACCTCGGGGCCGCCGGGGCGTGCGTGGTCGGCCAGCAGTTTCTGATCGAGCTCGACCAGCCGGTCCCGGGACAGCGACTGGCTGGCGGCACCGCGATAGTGCGCGTAGACGTCGCTGAGGTCGAGATGGGTCTTCATCAGGGTCGCGACGACCCCGTAGGAGCAGCAGACGTCGAGGATCTTCGGCGGCCTGCCGTTGTCTGCGGTACGGGCCTGCAGGACCTCGGCGAACAGGTCCGCCCCGTGCTGGGGTACGAGATAGTCGAACGCCTCGAGTGTCGAGAAGTACTGGCGTGGATCCGGTTGGTCGTAGATCGAGTCGAAATCGGTCTTCTGAGTTTGCGGATCCGTGGTCATAGCCCTCCCGTGGCCGACTCCCGAGTCGTTGCCGACCCCGCGCCGGCAACCGGTTACCAACCTACCCGGTGCCCTCCGGCGCGAGGACGGCGGTCAGCGCGGCCTTGAACGCCGCCATCTCCTCCGGCGTCCCGGCGCTGACTCGGAGCCAGCCGTCCGGCCCGGTCTCCCGGATCAGCACGCCGCGGTCCAACAGCCCCTGCCACACCGCGTGCCGGTCGGGGAACCGGCCGAACAGGATGAAGTTCGCGTCCGACTCGGCCACCTCCAGGCCACGGCCGGCGAGCCAGCCGGCCAGGTCGTCCCGGGCGTCGCGCAGGTCGGCCACCCGGGCCAGCAGTTCCTCGGAGTGGGCCAGTGCTGCGCGGGCCACGGCCTGGGTCACCGCCGACAGGTGGTACGGCAGCCGGACGATCCGCAAGGCGTCGACGAACGCCGGACTCGCCGCGAGATAGCCGAGCCGGCCGCCGGCGAAGGCGAACGCCTTGGACATGGTGCGGGACACCGCCAGCCGCGGATACCGCGGCAGCAGCTCCAGGGCACTCGGCGTGCCGGCCCGGGCGAACTCGTAGTAGGCCTCGTCGACCACGACCACCCCGGGCGCCGCCTCGATGATCAACTCCAGCGTGGACAGCGCGACGGCGGTGCCGGTCGGGTTGTTCGGGCTGGTCACGAACACGACGTCGGGCCGGTGTTCCTTGATCGCCGCGACGGCCTGGTCCGGGTCGATCGTGAAGTCGTCCGCCCGCGGCGCGGTCAGCCAGGCGGTGTGGGTGTCGCGGGCGTACTCCGGATACATCGAGTACGTCGGAGCGAACGACAGCACACTGCGGCCGGGCCCGCCGAACGCGCCGAGCACGTGCAGCATCACCTCGTTGCTGCCGTTCGCGGCCCAGACCTCGTCGGCGGTCAGGCCGTGGCCGAGGTAGCGGGCAAGATCATCACGGAGTGCCCGGGCCTCCCGGTCCGGGTAGCGGTTCATGTCCGTCGCCGCGGTTGCCGCTGCGGCCGCGATGTCGGCGATCACCGCCGCACTCGGCGAGTACGGGTTCTCGTTCACGTTCAGCCGGTACGGCACGTCCAGCTGCGGCGCACCGTACGGCTCCTCGCCGACCAGTTCCGGGCGCAGCGGAAGATCATCGAGGCTCGCCTTGGCGGTGGCGGCGGCCTCGGCCTTGGCGTTCACCGGTCGCCCTGGAACCGGACCGACACGGCAGCACCGTGCGACGGCAGGTCCTCCGCGTTGGCGAAGTTCTCGATCTGGCCGGCGATCTCGGCCAGCGCGGACTCGGTGTAGTCGATCACGTGCACCGCCTTGACGAAGCTGCGTACGGTCAGCCCGGCCGAGTGACAGGCGCAACCGCCGGTCGGCAGCACGTGGGTGCTGCCGGCCGAGTAGTCGCCCAGCGAGACCGGCGCCCACGGACCGAGGAAGATCGCGCCGGCGTTGCGGATCCGGCTGGCCACCGAGGTCGCGTCCTCGGTTTGCACCTCGAGGTGCTCGGCCGCGTAGCCGTTCGCCACGGCGATGCCCTGATCAAGATCATCGACGAGCACGACGGCCGACTGCTGGCCGTTCAGCGCGGTCAGGATCCGGGCGGTGTGCTTGGTGGCCGGCAACTGGCGCTGCAACTCCGCACCGACCGCCTCTGCCAGGTCCTCGTCCGGAGTGATCAACACCGAGGCGGCTTGCGGATCGTGCTCGGCCTGGGAGATCAGATCCGCCGCCACGAACCGCGGATTCGCGGTGTGGTCGGCCAGCACCGCGATCTCGGTCGGGCCCGCCTCCGCGTCGATGCTGACCCGGCCCTTGAGCAGCCGCTTCGCGGCGACCACGTAGCTGTTGCCGGGCCCGGTGATCACGTCCACCGGCTCGCACAGGCCTTCGACCCCGTACCCGAACATCGCGATCGCCTGCGAGCCGCCGACGGCGTACACCTCGGTGACGCCGAGCAGGTGGCAGACCGCGAGGATCGACGGGTGCGGCAGGCCGCCGAACTCCGCCTGCGGCGGCGAGGCGACCGCGATCGACCCGACCCCGGCCACCTGGGCCGGGACCACGTTCATGATCACGCTGGAAGCCAGCGGCGCGCGGCCGCCGGGCACGTACAGGCCGACCCGGTCGACCGGGATCAGCCGCTGACTGACCCGTGCTCCGGGGGCCAGTTCGATCATCGACTCCGGCTCGCCCCGCTCGACCACGCACACCTCGCGGCGCCGCCGGATCGACTCGTTGAACGCGCCGCGCAGGTCGTTGTCGAGCTCGTACGCGGCGCGGGCCAGGTCCGCGGCCGGCACCCGGAAATGCTGCGGCACCACATGATCGAATTCCTCGGAGAACTTCTCCAGGGCGGGCACGCCGCGCTCCGCGACGTCCTCGACGATCGGCCGGACCGCTTCGACGGCGGCTTCGATGGCGAACTCGGCCCGCGGCACGACCGAGCCGTAGTCGATCGCCTCGCCATGGGCGGACCGGCCGCGGAGGTCGATCCGGCGCAGGTTCAGTGAGGTCTGTGGCACGGGCCGATTCTACGGAGCGGGGCCGGGAACGCCTCGCCAATATCCCATCGTGGCCGTCGGGCCCGTCTGCCACAATCCGCTGGGTGACCGAGCCCGCCGCCGAACCGTCCGAACCTCGACAACGTGGGCGGATCGTCCGGTCCGCCGTCGCGATCGGGCTCTACGCCGGAGCGTTCGGGGCCTCGTTCGGCGCGGTGTCGGTCGGGTCCGGGCTCTCCGTCGGGCAGACCATGGTGCTCAGCCTGGTGCTGTTCTCGGGCGCGTCACAGTTCGCCTTCGCCGGAGTGGTCGCGGCCGGCGGCGCCCCGTTCGCCGCGATCCCGGCTGCCCTGCTGCTCGGTGTTCGGAACGCGTTCTACGGCGTACCGGTCGCCGAGATGCTCACCCCGCGCTGGCCGGCCCGGCTCTGGACCGCGCACTTCGTGATCGACGAGACCACGGCGATGGCGTCCGGGCAGCCGGACCGGCCGTCGCAGCGGTACGCCTTCTGGTCGACGGGCGTGATCCTGTTCGTACTGTGGCAGTGCGGCAGTCTGGTCGGTGCCCTGCTGGGCAGCGTGATCGACCCGGCGACCTTCGGCCTGGACGCCGCGGCGCCCGCGGTGTTCCTGGCCCTGCTCTGGCCGTCGTTGCGCCGGCCGCGCGCCCGCTGGACCGCCGTCGGCGCGGCGGCACTGGCCCTGCTGCTGATCCCGCTCGCGCCGACCGGGGTGCCGGTGATCGCGGCGGCCGCGGTGGCGGTGGTCGCCGGCCTCGCCCCCGACCGTGACCGGCCCGCGGCCGCCGGAGCGCCGGCATGACCGCGCTCTGGGTCGCGGTGATCATCGCCGCCGTGGGTTCGTACCTGCTCAAGCTGGCCGGCCTGTCGCTGCCCGAGTCGGTGCTCAATCATCCGAAGGTGCAGCGGATCGCGCACTACCTGCCGATCGCCATGCTGTCCGCGCTGGTGATCACCGAGCTGTTCGACGGCGGCCGGCGGTTCAGCGTGGACTGGACGGTGCTCGCCGGATTCGCCGCCGGCGTGCTGATGTTGATCTTGAAGCGGGGCCTGCTGGTGGTGTTCGTGGTGGCGGTCGCGGTCACCGCGGTGCTCCGGCTGATCTTCTGATCATGAGCCCGACTCCACTACCGGGAGCACGGAGTAGGTGACGGCGATCCGGCGCCGGCCCTCCCCCGCTACCGGCCGGTCGCCACGGTAGGACCTGAGCAGCCGGTCCAGCTCGCGCCGCACCTCGGCCACCTCGTCGTCGGTCATCCAGTAGGTCGAGACGCTCATCGAGGTGAACCCTTCCTGATCTTGCTCGGGCAGCGTCCGCAGGTGCCGGATCCGCTGCCGTTGGTCGTCCAGCATCGCCTCGAACAGCGCGTCCGCAGCCCCCGCGTCGCCGGCGCCGTGACCGGCCCGGATCGCGAGCACCGTACCGGCCGCCCGCCAGGGCCGATTCCGCCCGTCACCGTCCGCGGCTTCGTCCCGGATCACCACGCCCCAGCGCTCCAGCGCCCGCAGGTGGTAGCTGAGCGCGCTCGGACTGAGCGACGTGCGACCGGCCAGCTGAGTGGCGGTCATCGGCCGCTGCTCGGCGTACAGGATGTTGATCACCCGCTGTCGGGCCTCATGCGCGATCGCCCGGATCGCCCTGGCGTCGGAGAGCTCGACCTGTACCTCGTCCTCGTCACGCATGGCCCCAGGCTAACGAAGATCTGAAAGAAGTGCTTGACATCTTCCTCGGGGATTCCTAGGCTCATATCTGAAAGAGTTGCTTCAGATCGGAGAGTCATGACGTACGGGCACGAAATCTGGCTGACCACCCGCCTCGGCCTGCCCGGCCCCGGCTCCGCCGACCGGCAGGATCCCGACCAGGCCCGGCACCTCGCCGCAGCCGTCCGCCTGCGCAGCGAGTCCCGCCGCCAGGCCCGAGTCCACCACCGGGCCACCCGCCTCCGCCGCCGAGCCGCCCTCCTCCTCCGCCGCGCCCACCACCTCGAACCCGCCCTCTGAAGCGCGTCCGGCCCGAGCGACCTCGTCGAGTGTGAGGGTTCGCACCCATGATCACGATGTCAGCCGGTCGTAACCTCACACTCGATGGAGGCCACGGCCCGGTCGGGGCTCAAGATCGCGTGGTGCGTCGCGACAGTCCAGGTGGGCCTAGCGGTGGCGGTGAACCCGACCCCTAGTCGACCGAATCGCTGGCTCGGGTTCCCAAGTCTTCGGCGCTACACGTACTTGACCTCCACCCCCATCCCCCTCCGCCGACTCGGCACAACTGCAGCGACACGCCGCCAGAAAGCCTGCGTTCGTGCCGAGTCGGCGGAGGGACTAGGAGGCGCGGAGGCGGAATTCGAGGGTGCTCAGGCCGAGGCCGAAGGTGGCGTAGCCGGCGTTGCAGTCGATCGCGCTCTCGTCCTGCTCGTCGTTGGGGCCGGTGCAGGTGGTGCCCAGGTAGTGGCGGCCGTTGTCGTCGGCCAGGGCGACGGCGGATTCGATGATGGCCGTCGCCTTCGCGGAGGCGGGGTCGCGGCGCAGGGCGGACAGGGTGGACCAGGCCCGGCGGGCGGCGGGGCGGCAGTCCTCGAGGCGGTCGTCGATCGTGCAGTCGAACATGGCGCGGGTGTCCTGGCGCAGCCGGTCCCCGAAGCGCCGGCACAGTTCCCGCGCCGCAACCTCGCTGGCCATCGGCGACGGGGAGGCACTCGGCGACCGGCAGCCCTCGGGCAACGGCTCGCGACCGCCGGGTTCCGTCACCACCGGCCCGGGCCGGGTCGAGGCCGTGGCCGACGCCGGCGGAACCGTCTCCTCGGCACCGTCAGAGCTGGTCAGATCCCGGACCACGACGAAGCCGCCGACCGCGATCAGGACCGCCGCGACCAGGCCGAGTACCAGTGCCACCTGCCCGCGCGGCGGGTCCGGGTCGGCCTCCGGATCGAGGTCCGGCTCGGCGGTCCGGCCCGGGCCGATGCTGAGGCCTGGTTCGGGGTCGGAGTCGGACACCCGCCGAGGCTACCCGGACCGGGGCCCGCCGATGCGAGACCCGGCGACGGCAGCGAACACGCCGCCGGATTTGGCTTCGGCCGACCGGGTGGACAAAGGTGTGGTCGGCGAACCCGGTGTCGGAACGAGGAGGCGCGGATGGCGAGCGGCGGCACCCCGGCGACCGCCCTGCTGACCAGGGCCAAGATCAACTTCACGCTGCACCCGTACGACCACGACCCGGCCACGACCGGGTACGGCGACGAGGCCGCGGCCGCGCTCGGCGTCGACCCGCAGCGGATCTTCAAGACGCTGGTCGCCGACGTGGCCGGCACCTCGGTGATGGCCGTGGTCCCGGTCGCGCGGCAGCTGGACCTGAAGGCGCTGGCCGCGGCCCGGGGCGCGAAGAAGGCCATGATGGCCGATCCCGAGGCCGCGGCCCGGCTGACCGGGTCGGTGGTCGGCGGCATCTCGCCGCTCGGGTCCCGCCGGCCGCTGCCGGTGGTGATCGACGCCTCCGCGGAGACGTACCCGACGATCTTCGTGTCGGCCGGCAAGCGCGGCCTGCAGCTGGAACTCGCCCCGGGCGACCTCCGGACCGCCGCGAAGGGCGCCTTCGCGGCCATCGCTCACTGACCGCTTCATCTTCGACCCGGGCCGGGCCCGTCGGCAAGAATGGCGGGATGGTGGTGATCGACGGGCAGCAGGTCCGGCTGACCAACCTCGACAAGGTGCTGTATCCCGAGACCGGGACGACCAAGGGCGAGGTGCTGCTCTATTACACCGAGATCGCCGACCGGATCCTGCCCCAGCTGGCCGGCCGGCCGGCCACCCGGAAGCGCTGGCCCAACGGCGTCGGCACCGAGCGGGATCCCGAGATCGTCTTCTTCACCAAGAATCTCGACTCCGGCACGCCGGACTGGATCACCCGCCAGGGCATCACCCACAGCGACGGCGTGAACAACTATCCGATCATCGACTCGCTCGCCTCGCTGACCCAGATGGCGCAGTACGCGGCGCTGGAGCTGCACGTCCCGCAGTGGCGGTTCGACGCCGACGGGAACCCCGGGCATCCCGACCGGCTGGTCCTCGACCTCGACCCCGGACCCGGCGTCGGGCTGGCCGAGTGCGCCGAGGTGGCCCGGCAGCTCCGGGACCTGCTGACCGGCATCGGCCTCACCGCTGTGCCGGTGACCAGCGGCAGCAAGGGCCTCCACCTGTACGCAACCCTGGCCGGCGACGTCACCTCGGACGGCGCCAGCACGCTGGCCCGCGAGCTCGCCCGGGCCCTGGAGTCGGCCAACCCCGACCTGGTCACCAGCCAGATGAAGAAGTCGCTCCGGCCGGGCAAGGTGTTCGTCGACTGGAGCCAGAACAACGCGGCCAAGACGACCATCTGCCCGTACTCGCTGCGCGGGCGTTCCCGGCCGATGGTCGCGGCACCCCGTACCTGGGCCGAGCTGGACGATCCGGACCTTGATCATCTCGACTATCACGAGGTGCTGGCCCGGCTTGATCAACCCGACCCGCTGGCCGAGCTGGTCCCGGCCGAAGAACGGACGGACCGGCTCAGCACCTACCGCAGCATGCGAGACGCCGCCAAGACGCCGGAGCCGGTGCCCGCCACTCCCCCGGCCGAGTCCGACGGCCGCTCCTTCGTGATCCAGGAGCACCACGCCCGGCGGCTGCACTGGGACTTCCGGCTGGAGCACGACGGCGTCCTGGTCAGCTGGGCCCTGCCCAAGGGGGTGCCGACCGACCCGGACACCAACCACCTCGCCGTCCAGACCGAAGATCATCCGTTGGAGTACGGCAGCTTCGAGGGCTCCATCCCGGCCGGCGAGTACGGCGGCGGCAACGTGACGATCTGGGACTCCGGCAGCTACGTCGAGCACAAGTGGCGCGACGGCAAGGAGGTGATCGCGACGCTGACCGGGCGGGACGACGGCGGGCTGGACGGTCCGCGGACGTACGCGCTGATCCACACCGGCGGCGGCAACCGGCCGGACAACCAGTGGCTGATCCACCTGATGAAGCCCGAGTCGGCGGCCAAGCTGCAGGACGAACCGGCAGAGACAGCGCGTGTCCGTCCGCGGAGCGGGGCGGGGGATCTGAAGGGGGTCGCCCCCCTTCACCCGTCTAGCAGCCCGGTGCCCGAACCGGTGATCCCGATGACGGCCGGGCTGGCCGCGGTCGGCGACTTCGGCAGCGCCGATGACTGGTCGTTCGAGATGAAGTGGGACGGGGTACGGGTGATCGCCTGCCTGGGCGGCGGCCAGGTGAAGCTGTACAGCCGGCGCGGGCTCGAGGTCACCGCGACGTACCCGGAGATCGCCGAGGCCTGCGCCAAGCTCGACACCGACCAGACCATCCTGGACGGCGAGATCGTCGCGCTGGACGCCGATGGCCGGCCGAGCTTCAGCCGGCTGCAGCACCGGATCAACGTGAGCAAGCCCGGCGACGTGGCCCGGTTGCGGTCCAGCATCCCGGTCCAGCTGGTCGCCTTCGATCTGATCATGGTCGGTGACCGGTCCCTGCTGCGCACCCCGTACACGGAACGGCGGGAACAGCTCACCGAACTGCTCGACGGAGCGGACCCGCGGATCCAGGTGCCGCCGGCGTTCGATGGTGATCTTGAAACGGCGCTCGAGGTGAGCGAGGCGATGGGCCTGGAGGGCGTCGTCGCGAAGCGCCGTACCTCGATGTATCTCAAGGGCCGCCGGGCCAGCACCTGGCTCAAGATCAAACACCGCCGGCACCAGGAAGTGATCGTCATCGGCTGGCGGGAAGGACAGGGCCGCCGGGACGGCAGCATCGGCGCCCTGGTGCTCGCCGTGCCGGACGGCGACGGGCTGCGGTACGTCGGCGCCGCCGGCAGCGGCCTCGGCGACGCCGATCTTGATCTTGCGATGGAACTGCTCACCCCGCTCGAACTGGCCAAGACCCCGTTGCCCGCGGTGCCGGCCGAGGAACCGCGCAGCGTGCACTGGGTGGAACCGGTGCTGGTCGGCGAGGTGGAGTACGCCGGCTGGACCGAACCCGGCCTGCTCTGGCACCCGGTCTGGCGGGGCTGGCGGCCGGACAAGACCCCCGACGACGTCGTGGTCGAGGACCCTTCCTGACCTGCGACCTAACGGCCTGACCGGGCCGCCCGGCGCGGCAGCAGCGGCCTCGGCTCCTCCGGGTCCCGGACCAGCGAGGACGCCAGCAGCAGCGGGATGACGCCCCCGAACGCCCAGGCCAGGAACGCCATCGGGGTCCGCAGGGTGAGGTCGATCGGCACCCGGTCACCGGGACGGGCCGAGGCGAGCCGGCCCTCGAAGTCGTGCGGCCCGAGGATCCCACCGACCACGAAGCACATCAGGGCGGTCAGCGAGACCCCGACCACCGTGATCAGGACCGAGGACCAGCCGAGGCGGCCCAGCCAGCGCCAGGCGATCACCCCGAGCCCGAGGCCGACCACGAAGCCGATCATGACGAAGTACGCATCGCCGGCGACGATCTCCACCAGCTGCCGCTCCGGCATCGTGGCCGAAGCGTCCGACGCCACCTGGTAGGTCGCCAGCGGCGTGATCCGGGCCCACAGCACTCCGGTCAACAGTCCCAGGGCAACACAAAGCGCGGCGTAACCGAGGATCCAGCGCAGGGCCCGGCGCCGTCGATCCCGCCGCGTTTCCATCGCCCGACGTGCTGGCACGCGGGAGAGTCTATGCCGCCGACCCGGCCCGGCCGCCCAGCACCCGCCGGAGCGCCGCGCCAGGCTGCCCCGTGCAGTTCAGCGGTAGCCCAGGCCGTGGCCGAACCGGAAGATCGGGTCCTTCGTGTCGAAGGGCGCGTCCGCGGCACTCGCCTCGACGGCAGCCATCGATCGGGGCAGGTCGAAGGGCAGCCGGCCCTTCGGTTCGGATCCGCCGAAGATCACGTCGAGCACGGCCTCGTCGGAGGCCCCGAAGTCGGCCAGGACCGCGGCCGCGGCGTCGATGATCTCCGGGAACACCGCCGGCCGTTCCAGGTAGATGTCGATCACCGTCGGCATGGCGTCGCAGAGCGCGACGATCCGGTCCCGCTCGGCGTCGGGAAACGTCAGCGACCCGGCATGGAACATCGCCTCGAAGCCGCTGGTCCGCGGTTCGTACGGGGTGCGCAGGCGGACCAAAGCAAGATCGGCTTCGGCCGGATCGTCCACGACGGTGCCGAAGGCGGCGGCCGCCGACGGATCGATGCCCTCGAGATAGAGGCGAAGCGCCAACGGGGCCGGCAGCGTCGGCTCCCCGCTCGGCTCCGTGTTGGTCACCAGGGTCATCGCATCCCGCTGCGCCTGTTCCCCGGCGGCGCGGAAGTCGGACCGGCCGACGATCTCGCCCGCCGCGACCGCGTCGACGTAACGGGCGTCGTCGAACAGACCCAGCACGAACTTCTCGGTCAGCAGGCGGCGCACCGACTCGTCGATCCGCCGTTCCGGCACCCGTCCGGCCTTGACCAGATCGATGATCAACTGCGGGCATGCCTCGCCGCCGAACTGGTCGACGCCCGCCTCGATGATCTTGATCGCGCGCTCCTCCCGGGACAGCTCCTCCACGCCCCAGGCCCGGGCCGGCATCCATTGGCCGAGGACCTCGACGTCGGTCAGCAGTCCCCAGTCGGTGCAGACGATGCCCTGGAACCCGAGTTGATCACGGAGCAGTCCGCTGATGATCTGTTGGCTGAACGCGAAGCCGACCTCCTCGTACTCGGTGCCGACCGGCATCCCGTAGTACGGCATGATCTGCGACCCGCCGGCCTCGATCGCCGCACGGAACGGAGCCAGATGGTGATCGAAGCGGCCCGCCGGATACACCTGTTCACGCCCGTACTCGAAGTGCGGATCCTCGCCGTCGAGCTGCGGGCCGCCGCCCGGGAAGTGCTTGACCATCGCGGCGACCGACGTGGTGCCGAGCTCGGCGCCCTGGAACCCGCGCAGGTACGCCACGACGAGCCTGGCGGTCAGGTCGGCATCCTCACCGAAGGTTCCCGAGATCCGGGACCAGCGAGGTTCGGTCGCCAGGTCGATCTGCGGGTGCAGCGCGACCCGGAGACCGACCGCGACGTACTCCTGGCGGGCGATGTCGGCGAACCGCTCGACCGTCGCCGGGTCGCCGATCGCGGCGAGCCCGAGCGGTTCCGGCCACTGGCTGAACAGGCCGCTCATCATCGCCGTGCCCGGGTTGTCGGTGAACGCGTGCCGGGGATCGGTCGAGAAGGTGATCGGGATCCCGAGGCCGGTGCCGGCCGCGAGCTGCTGGGCGGCGTTGTGCCACTGGGCCAGTTCGCGGACCGTGGCTGCCGCACCGAGCAGGTTGAAGTGGTTCATCCGCCGCTTGGTGACCATCGTCTGCAACGACGGCAGGCCGAAACGCTGATCCGAGTCGGCCACTCCCCCGTCCCGGCCGACCGTCACCATCGTGTGGAACATCAGGCCCGCCTTGTCGGCGAGCGGCAGCCGCTCGGTCAGGTCGGCCACCCGCTGCGAGATCGGCAACGAGCGATCGGTGTACGGGTAGCCGCTGGTTGTCATGCTCATCGATACCCCTTGGTCAGCCACGTCCCCGATGTCGCGGCGATCGTTCGGATCCTAACATCGATACCGACCAGGTGGTAACCATGACGATTGCCACCCAGAGCCGGAGATCATCGTTAACTGACAGCGGTCACTGAAGATCGAAATAATTCATCCGATAGAATTACCAACCACACGGTAACCACGAAACAGCCAAGGGGGCCAGCTTGCCGGCGCGCACGAACAAACGGGAGCAGATCCTCCAGGCCGCCGTCCTCAGCTTCGGCGAGGTCGGCTTCAACTCCTCCTCGCTGCGCGAGATCGCGGCCCGCTGCGGCGTCTCCCATCCCGGGCTCCTGCATCACTTCCCCAGCAAGGAGGCGCTGCTCACCGCGGTGCTGGAGCATCGTGACACCGACGAGCGCCGCTGGTTCCCGCGGTCGGAGTCCGGGCTCGACGTGCTGCGGAACCTGATCAAGCTCGTCGAGCACAACGTGACCGTGCCCGGCCTGATCGGCCTCTACGTCCTCACCGCCGCCGAGGCCACCAACCCGGCCCATCCGGCGCACGACTACTTCCAGCGCCGCTACGCCCGGCTGCGGAGAGACACCCGGCGCGCCCTGCACCGGATCCGTGACGAGGGCGACCTGCATGCCGGCGTCGACGTGGAGGACGCCGCGACCATGATCAACGCCCTGGTCGACGGGCTTCAGGTGCAATGGCTGCTCGCGCCAGCGGAGGTGGACATGCCGACGATCCTGCGCCGGCACCTCCAGTCACTGGTCACTCGGAAGCTCTGAACCGCGGGCCGAACGGGCTCAGCGCGGGCGCGGAATCGGCGCCGATCCGTCAGAATGATGATCATGGCCGACAGCTACGAACTCCTGCTCGATGTCGATCTCGGACCGGGGCTGACCTCCGACGAGCTGGCGGAGCTGCGGTGGCACCTCGGCCAGACACCACTGCCGGAGCGGCTGGTACTGGGCACCGACGCGTTCCGGGCCGCCTACCCGCTCGGCGACCCGAGCGATCCCGACTGCGAGTGGGACATCGCCGACCCCGATCCACTGTTCGCCGGCCGCGGCGCCGCGCACAGCATCGGCGGCGAGCTGTCGGCCGGCCTGGTGGCGCGGGAACCCGCCGGTTGGACCCTGACCGCCCGGCAGGAGCTGCACCCGGATCTCTTCGATCCGCTGCGCGCGTTTCTCGGCTGGCTCGGTCCGCGAGCGATCGGCGCGGACGAGGCCGTCGGATCCCTGCGCTGGTACGAGGACACCGCCGCAGAGCCCCTGGTGATCAACGGAGGAGTGATCACCATCCCGCCGTCGATCGCCGAGCACACCGAAGATCAGGAAGGCTGACGGCGGCTCAGGAGGCCAGGCAGGAGGGCCCGAGGAGGGCCTTCAGGTCCGCCATCAGCGGACCGGACGGGTTCACCCGGAGCTGTTGATCAAGCCGCATCAGCGTCGTCTTGCCCGATGACACCAGCTTGAGCCGTACCTCTGTGCCGCCCGGATGCGAGGAGAGCACCGCTCGGAGCTGCTCGACCACCGGCGGCGTGCAGCGCACGGCGGGCAGCGAGATCACCACCGGGCCGGACGGCGCGTCGGTGACGTCGGGCAGCGACAGCTCCTGCCCGGTCAGGGCGATGCTGTCGTCGTCCACCTTCATCCGGCCCTTGACCTTGACCACCGTGTCGGTGGCCAGGACCGTCGACACCAGGTCGTACGCCTTCGGGAAGAGCAGCACCTCGATCGAGGCTTCCAGGTCCTCGACCGTGATCACGGCCCAGATGTCGCCCCGCTTGGTCGTCTTCCGGGTGATGTTCGTGATCATGCCGCAGATCGTGATCATGCCCTCCCGCGGGCCGTCGTCGGCCAGCAGGCCGGCGATGCTGAGATCACGTTCGGCGGACAGGATGTGTTCCAGTCCCTGCAGCGGATGGTCGCTGACGTACAACCCGAGCATCTCGCGCTCGAACGCCAGCTTGGTGGTCTTGTCCCAGTCCTCCAGCTCCGGCACCGTGCCGCCAAGGACCGGGTCGTCGCCGCCGAGATCGCCGAACAGGTCGTCCTGCCCGTGCGCCGAGTTCCGCTTGATGTCGATCACGCTGTCGACCGCGTTCTCGTAGATCGACATCAGCGCCCGCCGGCTGTGCCCCATCGAGTCGAACGCCCCGGCCTTGATCAACGACTCGGTGACCCGCTTGTTGCAGGCGATCTGGCCGATGTGGTCCAGGTAGTCGTAGAAGGTGGCAGCCTTCCCCTTGCCGTCCCGCGAGGCCACGATGTCGTCGACCACGTTCGAGCCGACGTTGCGGATGGCGGTCAGGCCGAAGCGGATGTCGGATCCGACCGGGGTGAAGTTGTGCTCCGACTCGTTCACGTCCGGCGGCAGCACCTTGATCCCCATCCGCCGGCACTCGGCCAGGTAGATGGCCATCTTGTCCTTGTCGTCCTTGACCGAGGTCAGCACGGCGGCCATGTATTCGGCCGGATAGTTGGCCTTCAGGTACGCGGTCCAGTAGGACACCTGGCCGTACGCGGCGGCGTGCGCCTTGCCGAAGCCGTAGTCGGCGAACGGCATCAGCGCGTCCCAGACCGCCTTGACCGCGTCGTCGGAGAAGCCGCGCTCCTTCATGCCGGCGGCGAACGGCGCGTACTCCGCGTCGAGGACTTCCTTCTTCTTCTTGCCCATCGCGCGCCGCAGCATGTCGGCGCGGCCCAGCGTGTACCCGGCCAGCTGCCGGGCGACCTCGATCACGTCCTCCTGATAGACGATCAGGCCGAAGTTGTCCGCGATCACCGGCTCCAGGGCCTGGATCACTTCCGGGTGCGGATAGACGACCTCCTGCTGTCCGCTGCGCCGCAGGGCGTAGTTGACGTGGGAGTTGATGCCCATCGGACCAGGCCGATACAGGGCGATCGTCGCCATGATGTCCTGGATCCGCTTCGGCCGCATCAGCCGCAGCAGCGACCGGGTGCCACCACTGTCCAACTGGAACACGCCGAGCGTGTCGCCCCGGCTGAGCAGTTCGTACGCGGCCTCGTCGGTCGGCTCGGCCCCGAGCGCGTCGAGGTCGAGGGTGACCCCGCGGTTGAGCTTCACGTTCTCCACCGCGTCGCCCAGCACGGTCAGGTTCCGCAGGCCCAGGAAGTCCATCTTGACCAGGCCGAGCGCCTCGCAGGACGGGTAGTCGAACTGGGTGATGATCGCCCCGTCGGCGTCCCGCTTCATGATCGGGATGATGTCCAGCAGCGGATCCGAGGACATGATCACGCCGGCCGCGTGCACGCCGGACTGCCGGATCAGGCCCTCCAGCCCCTGGGCCGTGTCGACCACCCGCTGGATGTCGTTGTCCTGCTGGTAGAGCTGGCGGAACTCGCCGCCCTCCGCGTACCGCGGGTGCGTGTCGTCGAACAGCTTCGTCAGCGGCACGTCCTTGCCCATCACGGGCGGCGGCATCGCCTTGGTGATCCGGTCACCCATCGCGAACGGGTAGCCGAGCACCCGGGACGCGTCCTTGACCGCCTGCTTCGCCTTGATCGTGCCGTAGGTGGCGATCTGGGCCACCCGGTCGTCGCCGTACTTCTCGGTGACGTACCGGATCACCTCGCCCCGCCGACGCTCGTCGAAGTCCACGTCGAAGTCGGGCGGCGAGTCGCGCTCCGGGTTCAGGAAGCGCTCGAAGGTCAGCTTGTACTCCAGCGGATCCAGGTCGGTGATCCGCATCGCATAGGCCGTCAGCGATCCCGCACCCGACCCGCGCACACCGGTCCGGATGCCCCGGTCCTTGGCCCACTGCATGAAGTCGGCGACCACCAGGTAGTAGCCCGGGTAGCCCTTCTGGATGATCACCTCGTTCTCGTAGTCCGCGCGCTTGCGGATCTCGTCGGTGATCCCGCCCGGGTAGCGGTACGCCAGGCCCTTCTCGACCTCCTTGAGATACCAGGAGATCTCGTCCTCGCCGGGCGGGCAGGGGTAGCGCGGCATGAACCGGCCCTCGCCCTCGGTGAAGGCGATCTCGCACCGCTCGGCGATCGCCAGCGTGTTGTCGCAGGCCTCCGGCAGTTCCTTGAACACCTGGCGCATCTCGGCCGGCGACTTCAGGTAGTAGCCGTTGCCGTCCAGCTTGAACCGGTTCGCGTCGGCCATGGTGGCGCCGGTCTGGACGCAGAGCAGCACCTCGTGCGCGGCGGCGGCGTCCGGCGTCGAGTAGTGCAGGTCGTTGGTCGCGACCAGCGGCAGGTTCAGGTCCCGGGAGATCTTGAGCAGGTCCTCCCGGACCCGCTTCTCCAGGTTCAGACCGTGGTCCATGATCTCGACGAAGTAGTTGCCGGCGCCGAAGATGTCGCGGAACTCGGCGGCGCTGGCGACCGCCTCGTCGTACTTGCCCAGCCGGAGGTACGTCTGCACCTCGCCGGACGGGCAGCCGGTGGTGGCGATCAGGCCCTTGGAGTACTGGGAGAGCAGCTCGCGGTCCATCCGCGGCTTGTAGAAGAAGCCCTCCAGCGAGGCCCGGGAGCCCAGCCGGAACAGGTTGTGCATGCCCTCGTTGGTCTCGGACAGGATCGTCATGTGGGTGAACGCGCCACCGCCGGAGACGTCGTCCCCGCCGCCGTCGCCCCAGCGGACCCGCTTGCGTTCACTGCGGTGGGTCTTCGGCGTCACGTACGCCTCGATGCCGATGATCGGCTTCACCGGGTACTTCTTCGACTGCTTGTAGAACTCGTACGCCCCGTGCAGGAATCCGTGGTCGGTGACCGCCAGCGCCGGCATCCCCATCCGCTCCGCACCGGCGAACAGATCGCCGATCCGGGCGGCCCCGTCCAGCATCGAGAACTCGGTGTGTACGTGGAGGTGAACGAAGCTGTCCTGACCCGCTGCCGCCGTGGTTCCCGCCATGACCTGAAACCTTCCTCCAATACTCGAAGTACGCGGCGCCGGCCGTGGGGAAGTTCGGCTCGGACACACACCTTATGCCCTCTCGGAACGCCCCATCATTAGGCACGCCGCCGACAGTCCACAGCACGCCACTGACAGTCCACTGCGAGGCGTCCCCCAGCCCCACTTCCCCACACTTCTTGGCACTTCCCGCGAGATACATCTCGCGGGAAGCGACAGTTTTTCACGTACCGTGAAAACCGACGGCCCGGGTCAGGACAGCGCGCGGAGGCCCTCCAGGAGCGGCGTGGTGGGGCGGCCGAGGAGGCGGCTCAGGGTGCGGTCGCCGGTGTCGTCGAGGGCGCCGGCGGCGATGTTGGCGTCGAGCGCCGCGACGAACCCGGCGGTGGGCTCGTCGAGTCCGGCGGTGATCAACTTCTGGGTCAGGTCGGCCGGCGCGACGGGCCGGTAGACCACCTCGCGGCCGACCACCTCGCCGAGGGCGGCGGCCAGGTCGGCGTAGGTCCAGGCGGTGTCGCCGGCGAGCTCGTACACCTTGCCGGCATGATCATCACCGGTCAGTACGGCGGCCGCCGCGGCGGCGAAGTCGGCCCGGGACGCCGAGGCCACCCGGCCCTCCCCCGCGGCCGCCGTGATCGCCCCGGTGTTGCGCGCCTCGTCCAGCTGGGCGGCGTAGTTCTCGGTGTACCAGTTGTTCCGCAGGATGGTCGCCGGCAACCCCGATTCCTTGATCAACTCCTCGGTCGCCTTGTGGTCGGGCGCCAGCACCAGGTCCGAACTGTCGGCGTGCGGCGCACTGGTGTAGACGAGGTGACCGACGCCGGCCGCGACGGCTGCTTCGACGACGTTGCGGTGCTGCTCCAGCCGCCGACCTGGTTCGCTGGCGGACACGAAGAGCAGCCGCTCGACGCCCTGGAACGCCTTCAGCAGGGCGTCCGGATCGTCGTAGTCGGCGGTCCGCACCTCGATCCCCCGCTCGGCGAGCGCCGTCGCCCGGGCCGGATCGCGGACCACCGCGACCAGATCTGCGGGCCGCTGCCCGCTCGCCGTCAGCGCCTCGAGCGCCAGCCCACCCAGTTGTCCGGTCGCACCGGTCACCGCGATCGCCATCTGTCCGTCTCCTCAGTTCGTCGGGTACTTGACGTCTCAACAAACCTTGGGAGGCGGTCCACTATTCCGTCAATCGCCGGCCCGATCGACATGACCCAGCGCGCGCCCGGGGGCGACCAGGTCGCGAACGCGGCGTTTGAGCTCCGCGATCTCCGGAAAGCCACCGTCGGCGGCGCGGTCCCAGACCCGCACGTCGTCGACCTCGATGACGAAGGCACCGCCGGTGGTCGGCACCAGCGCAACCTCGCCGAGTTCCCGCGGGAACGTGCTCAGCAACTCCTGCGCGATCCAGCCGGCCCGGAGCAGCCAGCGGCATTGCGTGCAGTAACTGATCGCGACGCGCGGTCGCCGTGTCTCGGACATCGGCCCATTGTCCGCGATCCGCCCCGGACCGGCCGGATCTCCGACGGCGGCCCCATCTCCAACGGGTCCCTGGGCCCCGAAGGCAACACGTCCTGAGCTGCTGAGCGTCAGCCCCCGGCGAGTTCGGTGAGCGCCTCCTTCGACCCCGCGGCCAGCTCGATCGGCGCGGTCTCCTGACCGAGCTTCGGGTCCAGTTCCTTGGCCGACGGGTGCACCTGGGCCAGCTTGTCCTTGCTGCTCCAGAGCAGCTTGGTGATCGCGCAGGCGTTGTTGGCCGGGAAGTCGTCGCGGACCAGCAGGACGTTCGGCACCACGATCGTCTTCACGTCGCTCTTCAGGTTGTACGTCGCCGCCGGGATGGTGCCCTCCGCGTAGACGGGGTTGATCTCCTGCAGCTTCGCCAGCTGTGGGGTGATGTCGACGAACGCGGCCAGGTCGGGCTGCGAGGTGAACAGGTCGGTCAGGTTCGGCGTCGGCAGGCCGCCGGACCAGAAGAACGCGTCGATCGAGCCGTCCTTGAGGCCGTCCACGGTCTTGGCCAGATCCAGTCGCTGCGCCTTCACGTCCTTCGCCGGGTCCAGGCCGCCGGCCTGCAGCAGCCGGTTCGCGATCACCTCGGTGCCGGACTTCGGCGAGCCGGTGGAGACGGTCTTGCCGCGCAGGTCCTCGATCGAGTCGATCCCGGCGTCCTTGCGGGCCACCACCTGGGTGTAGTTGGAATGGATCCGGCCCAGCGCCCGGATCGCCTGCGGCTGGTCGAACGCGCTCTTCCCGGCCACGGCATCGGCCGCCGTGTCGGCCAGCGAGAACGCGATGTCGTAGGTGCCGTCGACCAACTGCTGGATGTTCTGCACCGAGGCGCCGGTCTCCGCCGCCGTGGTACGGATCGGCGTCTCGGAGCTGATCAGGCCGGCCATCCCGCCGCCGAGCACGTAGTAGACGCCGGTGCTGTTGCCGGTGGCCATGGTCAGCTGGGCCGCGGTCGGTTCGCAGGCGCCGGCCGACCCGCCGCCGGTCGGTTCGCTGCTGCGGTCCTGGCGGCCGCCGCAGCCGCTCAACACCAGCGCCAGTACGGACAGCGTCGCGACGATCATGGTCGCCGGACGGAGCTGATCACGCATCGGAAACTCCTTGCATCGTTGGAGATTGTCGTCGGGAGGAGAGCAGGTTCAAGATCACCGCGACCGCGGCGCAGGCCAGGCCGATCGCGATCGAGACCGGGTGCAGGTAGAGCAACAGCAGGGCCGCGGGCAGGCAGAGCAGCCGCTGCAGCCAGTTCGCCTCACGGACGATCCAGCCGCCGGTCAGCGCGGCCAGCGCCGCGATCGCGATCATGCTCACCACGGTCGTCCAGAGGACGTCGAACGGCGACCCCTGCAGCAGCAGGTGCGACCCGTTGTCGGTGATCACGAACGCCAGCGGGGCCAGGAAGGCCGGCAGCGCGTACTTGGTCGCCTGCCACATGGTCGGGATCGTCATGCCGCCGGTGATCGCCGAGGACGCGACCGCGGCCAGCGCGGTCGGCGGCGACACCTCCGACAGCACGGCGTAGTAGAAGATGAACATGGCCGCCTCGGGCGGGCTCACCCCGAGCGCCTGCAGCGCCGGCCCGATCACCACCCAGGCGATGATGAACGAGGCCGTCACCGGCACCGCGAGGCCGAGCAGCAGCACCGCGACCGCGGCCAGCACCGCGGTCAAGATCAACACGACGGTCGGGTTGTCGGTCAGGGCCCGGGCCGCCGCGACCAGGATGTCGGCCAGGTTCTGGCCCAGGCCGGTCTTGACGATCACCGACGTGATCACGCCGGCGGACGCGCAGACGGTGACCACGCCGAGCGCGGACCGGATGCCGCTGCTCAGGGCGCGGGCCACGTCCTTGCCGTACGTGATCATGGCCTGGCCGCGCTGCTGCGGCTCGGTGTCCGGGTCGAGCGGGTCGTGCCGGGAGACCAGGCGCTCCACCAGTCCGAACAGGGCCGCGACGGCGGTGGCGTACACGACGGCGCGGAACGGCGGGATGCCGACGGCCAGGAAGACGACGATGATCGCCAGCGACAGCAGGTGGTAGCCGTACCGGAGCAGCAGCCGGACCGGGTTGCGCCGCGGCAGCTCGACCGCCTGCGCCCCGAACCGCCGCGAGTCGATCTCGACCGCCAGGATGATGCCGAGGTAGAACAAGATCGTCGGCACCACGGCCCAGAGCAACACCTGCAGGTACGGGACGCGCAGATACTCCGCGATGATGAACGCGGCCGCACCCAACGTCGGTGGCGACAGGATCGCCCCGATCCCGGCCGCGGCCAGCATCCCGCCCGCGTTCTCCCGCGGGTAGCCGGCCCGGCGCAGGATCGGCCAGGTCACCGCACCCAGGCTGACCGCCGTCGCGGTACCCGAGCCGGACACGGTGCCGAGCAGGAACCCGGACAGCGTCACGGTCCGGCCGGGCGCCGAGCGGGACTTGCGGAACAGGGCGAAGGACAGCTCGATGAAGAACCGGCCGGCCCCGGTCGCGTCCAGTACGGCGCCGTAGATCGTGAACAGCACGATGTAGGAGGCGGCGACATCGAGTGGCGTGCCGTAGAAGCCGGACTGGTCGTTGTAGAAGCCGTTGATGATCTGGTCGAAGTCGACGCCGGCGTGGCTGATCGGCCAGGAGATCGGCAGGAAGCCGCCGTAGTAGGCGTACAGGAAGAAGATCACGCAGACGATCGGCAGCACCAGCCCGGTGGTCCGCCGGCACGCCTCCAACAGCAGGACGGTGAGCAGCGCGCCGGCGATCACGTCGAGCGTGCTCAACTGCCCTTGTCGATCAAGGAACGCGTTGAAGCCGCCGCCCGGCGCCGGCAGGACCGGATAGAGACAGACCAGCAGCGCGGCCACGGCGAGCAGCCAGTCGATCACTCCCGGGTTGTCGCCGCGGGCGCCGGCCCGGCGTCGCTTGCGGAACCGGAAGGTGAGGAAGACCAGCGGCAGCGTCGCGCCGAGGAAGATGATCAAGGAGTACTGGTTGCCCTGCGGCAGCGGGAAGAACACCTGCCAGAGCACCCAGACCGCGATCACGAAGCAGAGCGCACCGAGGACCAGGTCGAGCCGCGGGCCGAGCCGACGAGCCGGGCGTTCCTCGTCGTAGGTGGCGATCAGTTCGTCGACCTGCTCCTTGCCGACCGGCCGGGTCATCTCGCGACGTTGATCAGCTGCCTGAGCATCCACCGCGTCGGGACCCATGCGGTGACTATACGGCGCAAGCCCCGGCGTTCGGCATAGGCTTCCCACCATGACCCGAGGCAGCGCACCGCGCGGCGAGCGGGTCCTGCTCGGCCGGGCCGAACGCCGCGACCAGATCATCGCCGCGGCGGCGCGCGCCTTCCTGCGGCGTGGGTTCGCCGGCACGACGGTGGACGAGATCGCCGAGGCGGCCGGGGTGACCAAGGTGTTGATCTACCGGCACTTCTCGACCAAGCGCGAGATCTACCTGGCCGTGCTGGGCCAGGCCTGGGACCGGCTGTCCGCCTCGTCGACAGGCCCCGAGGCGGATCGCCTGTCCCGGCTGGTGCAGGCCGCCGACCAGGATCCGGACGGGTTCCGGATCCTGTTCCGGCACGTCCGCCGGGAGCCCGAGTTCGCCGATTACGTACGTGAGCTGGACGCGACCCAGCGGGCCACCTCGAACGACCTGCTGGCCGTCCGGGTCCGGGATCGCCGGCGGCGGACCTGGCTCGCCGCGATGGTGCCGGAGCTGGCGATCCAGTCGATCCTGGCCTGGCTGGACACGGACCGGCCGATCGCCGCGAACGACCTGACCGAAGCAATCCGGTCGATGGCGGCCGCGGCGATCGCCGGTCGCTGAACCCGCGCCGCTACCAGGCCACCGGCAGGGCCGCGAGTCCCCCACCGATCGCGTCGTCGCGGAGTTCCAGCCGGTCGGTCGCCAGCCGGAGCTCCGGATAGCGCTCGAACAGCCGCGCGAACACGGCCCGCAGCTCGATCCGGGCCAGGCTGTTGCCGATGCAGTAGTGCGGGCCGTGGCCGAAGGCGACGTGCGGGTTGGGATCGCGACCGATGTCGAAGGCGTCCGGCCGGTCGAACACGCCGGGATCCCGGTTGGCCACGCCGAAGCCGAGCAGTACCGCGTCACCGATGTTGATCACGGTCGAGTCGATCTTGAGCTCCGTACCCGCATAGCGGAGCAGGGTGCCCGCGGACTCGCCGGTCCCGATGGTGAGCCGGAGGATCTCCTCCACCGCGCCGTTGATCAAGGACGGGTCCTCGTGCAGCCGGCGACGCTGGTCGGGATGACGGAGGAACAGCAGGGTGCCCAGGTCGATCCGGGTCATCGTCGTCTCGTGGCCGGCGAACAGCAGGCCCTTGGCCAGCCGGGCCGCCTCGGCCGCCGCCAGCCCGTCCACCGTGGCCAGGTCCGAGAAGACGTCCTCGCCCGGCTCGGCCCGCTTGCGGTCCAGCAGCCCGGCCGCGTACTCGTTGAACTCCTGGTCGGCGGCGTGCGAGTCCGCGGCGTCGGTGATCTTGGCCAGCCGGTTCGAGAAGGTACGGAGCAGGTCGGCGTCCTCGACCGGCGCGCCGAGCAGATCGCAGATCACCATCACGGGAAGCGGCGCCGACAGGGCCTCGTGAAGATCAATCGGAGGAGGGCCGAAGGCCTCCAGCAGTGCGTCCACCTGCTGCTCGATCGACGCCTGCAGCAGCCGCATCCGGCGGGCCGAGAACGCGGAGCCGAGCAGCCGGCGCATCTGGACGTGGTTCTCCTGCTCGGTCTCGAAGTCGCCGCTCGGCCCGCCGAGCAGGGCGGCCTTGTGGCTCCGCGCGGCACGTTCCGGCTCGGGATGGCCGCGGCCCAGGGTCGGCTCCGAGGCGAGCTGCCGGACCACCTCGTAGCCGGTGGCCAGCCAGGCCTCGTCGCCGACCGAGGTCAGCACCCGGGTCAGCGGTTCGGTCCGCTGCAGCTCGGCGTACCGCGGCGCGATCGCGAGCGGATCGCCGGTGGACGGGAAGGGAAGTTGATCCATCAGACCCCCTGGGGCACGGTGATTGACGGGAGAGTGTTTACTCTCAAGTTAACAGTCGTGACCAAGGCGAACAAGGAGGCTGCCGTGCAGGTGGAGATCGATCAGGACCGGTGCATCGGCTCCGGCCAGTGCGTGTTGATCACCGAGGAGGTGTTCGACCAGCGCGAGGAGGACGACAAGGGGTACGTGCTCGACGCCGAGCCGGCGGCCGCCCTGGAGTCGGCGGTGCACCGGGCCGCGCTCGGCTGCCCCGGCCAGGCGATCACGATCCTGGACTGAGCGTCAGCCCTGGCGGCTGCGGCGGTAGGCGGCCGGCGACGTGCCGGCCAGCTGCCGGAACTGGCGACTGAAGTAGAAGACGTCGCGGTAGCCGAGTCGCTGGGCGATCAGCTTGATCGGCTCGTCGGAGTCGCTCAGCCGTCGCTTGGCCTCGGTGACCCGGCAGGCCAGGTGGTGCTGGTGCAGCGTCTGCCCGGTGGCCTCACGGAACCGGCGGCGCAACGTGGTCAGCGACATCCCGACGGCGGCGGCCAGCCGGGCATAGTCCGGCGGCTGGTCCGCCCCGGCCAGCTCCCGGAGCACCCGGTCCAGCCAGGCCGGCCGGCCGAGACTCGGCCGGGCGGTGCCCTCGGCCAGTTCCAGCAGCAGCCGCTCGAGCAGGTTCACGGCGCGGCGCTGGGACCAGGAGTCGGACCGGTGGGCGAGCTCGGTCGCGGCGTCCAGCAGGCCGGAGGCGGAAGCGGCGTGCTCCGGCGACAGGGCGACCGGGTGCCGCGGCCACAACCCGTCGGCCTGCCAGGAGACCGCCCGCGGGCCGGTGAACGAGAGATAGCGGTGATTCCAGGGCCGGCCGCGCGGCCATTCGTGGAAGCGGATCCACGGTCCGGGGTGGCAGGGCCAGACCCAGGCGCCACCGGCGAGCTCGTACCGCTGGTCGTCGTAGAACAGCTCGACCGCACCGCCGGTCAGCAACTGCACCGTGTGGTAATCGAAGTGCTTGTCCACCGTCGCGATGCAGGACGGCGTGTGCTTGCCGTGCAGGAAGATCAGATCGTCCAGCACCCGACCACCTCAATCCTCGGTCGAAAAATGCAAATCATCGACGTCAACCTCCATGGCCTGATGATCATGAACCGGCCAGGATGGATCACATCCATCCGGCGTTCGCGATCAACAAAGGGACATCTCCATGATCGAATCGGTCCAGAGCGGCATCGTCACACCGATCTCACTCACCGACAGCGAGGTCGAATTCTACAAGCGGGAAGGCTATCTGAGCCTGCCCGGACTGGTCGACAGCCGGGCCGTCGAACGGTTGCGGAACGAGGTGTTCGCCGTCCTGGAGGCCAACGGGGTGCCGCGGGCCGGGCTGAACCGGGCCACCGAGACCGCGGACAAGCTGCGCCAGTGCCCGCAGTACCTGGCCGGGTCGGCGCTGGACGAGTTGATCAACGGCGACGCGACGCTGGCCGTCGCGGCCCGGCTGATCGGCGGTACGGCGCACCGCTATCTGCCCTTCACGGCGGTGAAGGCCGGCGGCGGTGGCGGCACCATGCACTTCCACCAGGACAACAACTACACCCGGCACGACCCGGCGCTCGGCTCGATCAACCTCTGGGTGGCGCTCGGCGACATGACGCCGGAGAACGGCTGTCTGCAGATCGTGCCGCGGTCGCACCGCGCACAACTCGACTCCCGGTCCAGCGATGACGGCGACACCCATCGCCAGGTGGACGTCGACCCGTTGCAGTGCCTGCCGATCCGGATGCGGCCGGGCGATGCCGTCGCGTTCAGCCGGTGGACCGTGCATGGCTCCGGGCCGAACGTCACCGAGGAACCGCGGGTCGCGTACGCGCTGCAATATCATCGCGACGACGTCCGCTGGCTGGACACCGAGACCGACAGCTGGCGGCTGCTGATCGAGACGCCTCGGATGGCCACGCCGCCGGTGACCACCCTCGGCCCCGGTTAGGCCACGCAGCCCGGTGTCCGATCCGGCGCATCCCGTTCGTGGCAGGAGTGCAGGGACCGCATCGCGACGCAGGAGTTGATCATGACCGGACAGCCGGAGCCCGTGACCCGCCGGATGAAGCGGCTGGTGGACCCGATCCACCTCGTCGCGTACGAGAGCCACGAGCCGACCGAGGCGCTGGAGGCGCTCGGGCTCCGGCACAACTACTGGGACGGGTACTTCGCCGGCCGGGCAGCCCCGCTCGGCCTGGCCCCGGCCGAGGTGGTGCACGCCGTCTTCTACAACTTCGCCGAGGGCGAGGTCGCCCGGCACATTCCGCGGGTCTGGGACGTCACGACGCCCGAGGCCGCCCTGGCCGCGCGGGAACGTGGTTGTGCCGCGGCGCTGCGGCGGCGCCTGGGCGACCTCGCCGACCATCCCTGCGTCGGCCGGGCCGCCGAGCTCCTGGTCCGGGCGGCGGCCGGTGCGCCGACCGAATCCCGGCCCCTGTTCGCCGGGCTCCGTTCGCTGCCCGTACCGGAGGAACCGGTGGCCCGGCTCTGGCACGGCGCCACCCTGCTCCGCGAGTACCGCGGCGACTGCCACAACCTCGCCCTGGCCGTCGCCGGCATCGGCGGCACCGAGTCCCACGTGCTGCGCGCCCTCGCGGACGGCGCCCCTCCGCTGGCCGACGGCCGGGTCAGTCACCTCCCCGCCGAGAAGCTCGCCGCGGTCCTGGACGGCCTCCGCGCCCGCGGCCTGGTCGATGCCGACGACCGGTTCACCGACGCCGGCCGGGCGCTGCGGGAACGGATCGAGCAGCTGACCGACGACCTGGACGCTCCCGCGTACGCCCACCTGGAGCCGGCCGACCTCGACGAACTGATCACCGCCCTCGAACCCCTCGCCACCGCCCTCACCAACCACCGCCACTGACCGCCCGCCGGCTCCGCTCACGGATCCGCGACCGTTGCACCGATCCGCGACCGTTGCAGCGGTCGCGGTTGCGACGAACGGTCGCGGATCCGAACTCGGGGGCGAGGCGCGCGACGCCGGGTTGTGATTGGCAGACTCGGGGCATGAGCTCTCGGCCCAGGCTGGCGCTGCAGGATCTGAACCGCGCCACGTTGCACCGCCAGCAGTTGCTCGAGCGGGCCGACGGTGCCGTGGCGGACGTCGTCGGGCGGGTCGCCGGGCTCCAGGCGCAGCATGCGACCTGGCCCTACGTCGCGCTCTGGACCCGCCGGCACACCGCCGACGTGACCGAACTCGAGGACGCGCTGGCCGAGGCACGCGTGGTCAAGGCGACGGTGATGCGGACGACGCTGCATCTGGTCGACGCCGCGGACGTCCGGGCCTTCGATCTGTTGTCGGCCCAGCCGCGGCTGGCGACCTGGCAGCCGAGCGCGACCCGGGCCGGCCTCGACCTGACCGAGCTCAACGCCGAGGTACGGGACTTCTGCCGCGAGCCGCGCACCGTCGCCGAGATCGAGCGACGGCTGAGCTCGCTCCACCCGGGGATCGACCCGGCCGACCACATTCCGGGCGGCGTCCGCAACGGCTGGTTCCGGCTGGGTACGGCCGGCGGCGGACTGGTGCACGTACCGCCGAGCGGCTTCTGGAACGAACACGGCAAACCCAGCTACGTCGCGGCCACCGGCTGGCTGCCCGCGACCGTGGCGGATCCGACGCCCGAGGAGGCGTTGCGGACCGGCATCGAGCGGTTCCTCGCCGCGTACGGGCCGGCCACGGCGGGCGACTTCATGCCGTGGTCAGGGCAGCGCCGGGTCGGGATCGTCCGCAGCGCACTGCGGGCCCTCGGCGACCGGATCGTCGAGTTCGACGGCCCGGGCGGCGAGCCGTGGCTCGACCTGGCCGACCTCGACCAGGTGCCGGCCGACGTACCCGCCCCGCCGCGCTTCCTGGCCCGCTGGGACAGCGCCCTGATCGCGTACGCCCCGAAGGCCCGGGCCCGCCTGGTCGACCCGGCTCACGTCGCCGCGGTCTACAAGAAGAACGGCGACGTCCTGCCGACCTTCCTGATCGACGGCACGGTCGCCGGCCTCTGGTCCTGGGAGGCAACGGCCGACCTGGCCACCCTGACCCTGGACCCGTTCGCGCCGCTTCGCCGCCAGGACCGGACTGCCCTCACCGACGAGGCCGAGCGACTGCTGCGGTACGTCGCCCCCGACAGCCGCGACCACCGGGTCGGCTGGGCCGACTGACCACCCCCGTACCGACAAGCTGCCGAGATGGGCCGCACCCGGAGCCCACCCGCCCCTGATCGACCGGGCAGTTCAGCAGCGACACGCCGCCAGAACGCCTGCTTTTGTGCCCGGTCAGCGAAGGATTTTGGGGGCCGGTGGGTTGGTCAGACGGCCATCTGGCGGGCGGTGGAGGGAATGGGTCTCGGCAGTTTGGTGGAGCCGGAGAGGAACTCGTCGACGGTGGCGGCGCAGGCGCGACCCTCGGCGATCGCCCAGACGACCAGCGACTGTCCGCGGCCCGCGTCGCCGCAGACGAAGACGCCCGGTGCCTGGGTGCTGTAGTCCTCGCCGCGCACGGCCAGGCCGCGCTCGGTCGTCACGCCGAGTTGATCAAGGACGTCCGGCTCCGGGCCGGTGTAGCCCATCGACAGCAGGACCAGGTCGGCAGGGAACTCCCGGTCGGTCCCCTCGACCGGCGTGTTGACCCGGTTCTCCCGGACCACCTCGACGATCCGCAGCGCCGTCAGGTTGCCGTTCTCGTCACCGACGAGTTCGGTGGTGGCGGCCTTGAACAGCCGCTCGCCGCCCTCCTCGTTGGCCGCCGACGACCGGAAGATCCGCGGATAGGTCGGCCAGGGCTCGTGGGCTTCCCGCTGCTCGGGCGGGATGATGTTGTGCTCCAGCTGCAAGATCGACTTCGCGCCCTGCCGGATCGCCGTACCGAGACAGTCGGCACCGGTGTCGCCGCCACCGATGATGATCACGTTCTTGCCCTCGGCGGTGATCTGGCCCGGCACCTCCTCGCCGAGCGAGGAACGGTTCGCCTGGGTCAGGTAGTCCATCGCGTAGTGGACACCGTTCAGCTCCGGGTTCTTCGCCTCGAGCTCACGCGGTACGGTCGCGCCGGTGGCCACGATCACTGCGTCGTAGCGCTGCCGCAACTGCTGCCCGGTGACGTCGACACCGACCCGGACGTTGCAGCGGAAGTTGGTGCCTTCATCGCGCATCTGCCGGATCCGCCGGTCGACGACCTTCTTCTCCATCTTGAACTCGGGGATGCCGTACCGGAGCAGGCCGCCCGGCTTGTCGTCCCGCTCGAACACGGCGACCGTGTGCCCGGCCCGGGTCAGCTGCTGCGCGGCGGCCAGCCCGGCCGGCCCGGAGCCGATCACGGCGACCGTGCTGCCGGTGTGCCACTCGGGCGGCTGCGGCTCGACCCGGCGCTCGTCCCACGCCTTGTCGATGATCGCGACCTCGACGTTCTTGATCGTCACCGGCTCGTCGGCGATCGCCACCACGCAGGCGTCCTCGCACGGTGCCGGGCAGACCCGGCCGGTGAACTCCGGGAAGTTATTGGTCGCGTGCAGCCGCTCCAGGGCCTCGGCCCAGTCGTCGCGCCAGACCAGGTCGTTCCACTCCGGGATCAGGTTGCCCAGCGGGCAACCCGTGTGACAGAAGGGGATGCCGCAGTCCATGCAGCGGCCGGCCTGGTCGCTGATGATCGGCAGCAGGGCCCGGCCGGGCGAGCCCGGATAGACCTCGTTCCAGTCCTTCACACGTTCGGCGACCGGGCGGCGCTCCGCCACCCGGCGGGGGTGCTTGAGGAATCCACGCGGATCAGCCATGAGCGGCCTCCATCATTCTCGTCGTGGTCGTCGCGTCGTCGAGTCCGTCCCGTTCCGCCTGCTCCCGGGCGGCGACCACCCGGGCGTAGTCGCGCGGCAGCACCTTGGTGAACCGCGCACCGGTGGCGGACCAGTCGACCAGCAGGCCCTCGGCCACCGTGGACCCGGTGTTCTCGGCGTGCTTGGCGATCAGCCCGCGCAGCACCTCGAGGTCGGCCTCGGTCGGTGCGCCGGCGTCGACCAGCTCGGCGTTCAGCCGACCAAGATCAAGATCGAGGAAGTACCCGATCCCGCCGGACATGCCCGCGGCGACGTTGCGGCCGGTCGGGCCGAGGACCACGACGATGCCGCCGGTCATGTACTCCAGCGCATGATCACCGACGCCCTCGACGACGGCGGTCGCGCCGGAGTTGCGGACGCAGAACCGTTCGCCGACCACGCCGCGCAGGAACAACTCGCCGGACGTCGCGCCGTAGGCGATCACGTTGCCGGCGATGATGTTCTCCTCGGCGGTGAGCACGGCGTCCCGGTCCGGCCGGACCACGATCCGGCCGCCGGACAGTCCCTTGCCCAGGTAGTCGTTGCTGTCCCCCTCCAGCCGCAGCGTGACGCCGGCCGGCAGGAACGCACCGAAGCTCTGCCCGCCGCTGCCGGTCAGGGTGATGTCGATCGTGCCGTCGGGCAGCCCCACCCCGTCGGTCGCCTTGGTCACCTCGTGGCCGAGCCGGGTGCCGACGGTCCGGTTGATGTTGCGTACGTCGACCTGGGCGCGGACCGGCGCACCATGATCAAGAGCCGGTCGGCAGATCTCGATCAACTCGGTGTCCAGCGAGGCCTCCAGCGCGTGGTCCTGAGTGATCACCTGGCGCCGGTGCGCGTCGGCCGGCAGCTCCGGCAGGTGCAGGATCGGCGACAGGTCGAGGCCGTGTGCCTTCCAGTGATCGACGGCCTGGGTCGAGTCCAGCAGTTCGACGTGGCCGATCGCCTCGTCCAACGTACGGAATCCCAGCTCGGCCAGGTATTCCCGGACCTCCTCGGCGATGTACTCGAAGAAGTTGATCACGAACTCGGGCTTGCCGGTGTAGCGCTTGCGCAGCGTCTCGTTCTGGGTCGCCACGCCGACCGGGCAGGTGTCCAGGTGACACACCCGCATCAGCACACAGCCGCTGACCACCAGCGGCGCCGTGGCGAAGCCGAACTCCTCGGCGCCGAGCAGCGCGCCGATGATCACGTCCCGGCCGGTCTTCAGCTGGCCGTCGACCTGGACCACGATCCGGTCCCGCAGCCCGTTGATCAACAACGTCTGCTGGGTCTCGGCCAGGCCGAGCTCCCACGGGCCGCCGGCATGCTTCAGCGAGGTCAGCGGCGCCGCTCCGGTGCCGCCGTCATGGCCGGAGATCAGCACCACGTCGGCCTTGGCCTTGCTGACGCCGGCCGCGACCGTACCGACGCCGACCTCGGCGACCAGCTTGACGTGGATCCGGGCCGCCGGGTTGGCGCACTTCAGATCGTGGATCAGCTGCTTCAGGTCCTCGATCGAATAGATGTCGTGGTGCGGCGGCGGCGAGATCAGCCCGACGCCCGGCGTCGAGTGCCGGGTCTTCGCGACCCACGGATAGACCTTGGGGCCGGGCAGCTGACCACCCTCCCCCGGCTTGGCGCCCTGGGCCACCTTGATCTGGATGTCGTCGGCGTTGGTCAGGTAGTCCGACGTGACGCCGAACCGGCCGGACGCGACCTGCTTGATCGCGCTGCGCCGGACCGGGTCGTGCAGGCGGTCCGTGTCCTCGCCGCCCTCGCCCGTGTTGGACTTGCCGCCGAGCCGGTTCATCGCGATCGCCAGCGTCTCGTGCGCTTCCTTGGAGATCGAGCCGTACGACATCGCCCCGGTGGAGAACCGCTTGACGATCTCGGAGACGGGCTCGACCTCGTCGATCGGGATCGACGGCCGATCGGACTTGAATCTGAGCAGCCCGCGCAGCGTCATCAGCCGCTCGGACTGGTCGTCGACCTGCCGGGTGTAGGTCTTGAAGATGTCGTACCGACCGGCCCGGGTCGAGTGCTGCAGCCGGAACACGGTCTCGGGGTCGAACAGGTGCGGCTCACCCTCACGGCGCCACTGGTACTCGCCGCCGACCTCGAGCCGCCGGTGCGCCAGCGGAATGCCATCGGACGGGTAGGCACCCAGGTGCCGCTGCCGTACCTCCTCGCTGAGCTCGCCCAGCCCGATCCCGCCCAGCTTCGAGGTGGTGCCGGTGAAGTAGCGGTCCACCAGGTCCTGGGACAGGCCGAGCGCCTCGAAGATCTGCGCGCCGGTGTACGAGGCGACGGTGGAGACGCCCATCTTGCTCATCACCTTGAGCACGCCCTTGCCGAGCGCCTTGATCACGTTCTTGACCGCGTCCTCGGGCTCGAGGTCGACGAAGTCGCCCTGCCGGGCCAGGTCCTCCACCGACTCGATCGCCAGGTACGGGTTCACCGCGGCGGCGCCGTACCCGATCAGCAGCGCGACATGGTGCACCTCGCGCACGTCGCCGGCCTCGACCACCAGCCCGACCTGGGTCCGGGTCTTCTCCCGGACCAGGTGGTGGTGGATCGCCGAGGTCAGCAGCAGCGACGGGATCGGCGCCAGCTCAGCGGTCGAGTGCCGGTCGGACAGCACGATGATCCGAGCCCCGTCGGCGATCGCCGCGGACGTCTCGGCGCAGAGTTCCTCCAGCTTGGCCGCCAGCGCCTCGGCCCCGCCCGGCCCGCCGGAGGTGCCGTGCACGTCGTACAGGCCGCGGATCACGTGCGTCGCATAGCCCGGCATGTCGCCGTCGCGGTTGATGTGCCTGACCTTGACCAGGTCGTCGGAGTCGATCACCGGGAACGGCAGCACCACCCGTCGGCAGGACCGCGGACCCGGCTCGAGCAGATTGTGCTCCGGTCCGATCGTGTTGTAGAGCGAGGTGACCAGTTCCTCGCGGATCGCGTCCAGCGGCGGGTTGGTCACCTGGGCGAACAGCTGGGAGAAGTAGTCGAACAGCAGCCGCGGCCGCTCGCTGAGCACGGCCACCGGCGTGTCCGTACCCATCGATCCGATCGGCTCGGTGCCCGAGTTCGCCATCGGGGCGAGGATCCGGCGCAGCTCCTCCTCGGTATAGCCGAAGATCTGCTGGCGCCGGGTGACCGATGCATGGCTGTGCCGGACGTGCTCGCGCTCGGGCAGGTCGGACAGGGCGATCCGGCCGCCGACCAGCCACTCGCCGTACGGCGCGGCCGTGGCCAGCGAACCCTTCACCTCGTCGTCGGAGATGATCCGGTGCTCGGCCAGATCGGCCAGGAACATCTTGCCCGGCTGCAACCGGCCCTTCTTGATCACCTTCTCGGCCGGCAGGTCGAGCACGCCCGACTCCGACGCGAGCACGACCAGGCCGTCGTCGGTGACCCAGAACCGCCCCGGCCGCAGCCCGTTGCGGTCCAGTACGGCGCCGACCTGGGTGCCGTCGGTGAAGACGACGCAGGCCGGGCCGTCCCACGGCTCCATCAGGCAGGAGTGGAAGGCGTAGAAGTCCTTCTGGGCCCGGTCCATCTCGGCGTTGTTCTCCCACGCCTCCGGGATCATCATCAGCACGGCGTGCGGCAGCGACCGGCCGCCGAGGTGGAGCAGCTCGACCACCTGGTCGAACGACGCCGAGTCGGACTCGCCCGGGGTGATGATCGGGAACAGCCGCTCCAGGTCGCCGGGCAGCAGGTTGCTCCGCAGCAGTGCCTCGCGGGCCCGCATCCAGTTCCGGTTGCCCATCACGGTGTTGATCTCGCCGTTGTGCGCGATCATCCGGAACGGGTGGGCCAGCTCCCAGGCCGGGAAGGTGTTGGTGGAGAACCGGGAGTGCACGATCGCCAGCGCGCTGGCCAGCCGCTCGTCGTGCAGCTCGGGGAACACCAGCTCCAGCTGCTCGGTGGTCAGCATTCCCTTGTAGACAAGGGTTCGGCAGGACAGCGACGACATGTAGACGCCGACCTCGTTCTGCACCCGGCGGCGCAGGCAGTACGCGAGCCGCTCCAGCGCGATGCCCATCAGCGGGGTCGGCCGGGCCGCCACGAACAGCTGCTCGAACCGCGGCATCGCATCCCGGGAGACGTTGCTCAGCGAGGTCGTGTCGGTCGGCACCACGCGCCAGCCGAGGACCGCGAGACTCTCCTCCTCGGCCAGCCGCTCGATCTGGGCGCGCGCCTTGGCCGCGTCCTCCTCGTCGGTCGGCAGGAAGGCGTGGCCGACCGCGTACCCGCCGGGCCTCGGCAGCTCGAACCCCGCCTCGGCGCGGAGGAACTCGTCCGGGACCTGGATCAGGATGCCGGCGCCGTCGCCGGTGCCCGGGTCGGCGCCGGTCGCGCCGCGGTGATCGAGATTACGGAGCGCCTCCAGGCCCTGCTCGACGATCGTGTGGTTCGCCTCGCCGGACAGCGTGGCGACGAACGCGACACCGCAGGCGTCGTGCTCGTACGCGGGGTCGTAGAGGCCCTCCGCCGGGCGACCCGGAAGGGCTCGGGACAGCCGTACAGGCGCATTCTTCATCGTCGGTACTCCCGTCGTCGAGGCCGGTGGCGGAGCCCAGGAGACGGGGGCTCTGCCGAGCGAAGCGAGCGAACCCCCTTCGTATCCCCCGTCGTTGCGCTTCGCGAACGGACCGGTTGCCTTGCGGCTCTTGCCTTGCGGCGTCGGTGCACCCCGGAGGCAGCGCTGGCCAGGAGTGGTCCGGGCGATGCTAACCCAGCCCCTTGGGCATCCTGGAACGGTATTGCCCCGTGATCAGTGCGCTCACACCGCATCACGTGCAACAACCTCGCGCCCAGGTCGGCACGCCCCCGAAGATTCCCGACCCGATCAGGTCCGGTTGCAGCACATCTTTCACGCTGGGACGCCCTGGTGTGACACCCCTCACCCGCCCGCGGGATGCTGCGAACGGCACCCACGATCCTATCGCGCGGTACCTGGGCCACTTCTTACCTCAAGGCCGACTGGTACGGCCCGCCGGGTGCTGTCGGCGCTCGTCAGTAGCGTGCAGCCATGCATCGAAGTCGAGTCGGCGTCATCCTGATCGATCATCCGCGGCCAGGGTCCGAGGCGGCGCAGCGGTTCTGGGCGGCGGCGGTCGGGGTGCCGGGCGATGATCCCGCGAAGACGTACGGGAGCCTCGGCTGGTTGGACGGGGTCGAGTTCGCGTTCCAGCATCTCAACGACGGCGCGCCGGGGATGCACCTGGACGTGGAGTCCGACGACGTACCGGCCGAGGTCGGGCGGCTGGTCGGGCTCGGCGCCTCGGTCCGGGTCGATCACGGGGAGTACGTGGAGCTCGCGGATCCGGACGGGCTGGTGTTCTGCGTGGTGCCGGTGCAGACCGGTCCGGCGCGGTTCCGTTCCGGCGCCGTCGGCCGGTCCGGCCCGGGCGAGGACGGCGTGGACTGGTGGACCTGGCAGCGGAGCTGGGACCGGCAGCAGGAGGCGTTCCTGCCGGACCGGGAGGAACGCCTCGGCGCCCTGTTCGACGCGGTGGAAGCGACGGTCGGCCCGGAGCCGCGGGTGCTCGATCTGGCCGGCGGCACCGGGTCGATCACGATCCGGCTGCTGGAGCGGTTCGCCGGCGCCACCGCCGTCCTGGTGGATGCCGATCCGGCGCTGCTGCGGATCGCCGAGCACACGATCGGCCGCGACGACCGGGTCCGGATCGTGCGTACCGATCTGCGCGAACCCGGGTGGATCGCCGTTCTGCCCGACGCCGCGGCGCCGTTCGACGCCGTCCTGACCGCGACGGCGCTGCACTGGTTCACCCGGGAGCGGATCGTCGGGCTGTACGCCGAGTTGGCCGGGCTGCTCCGGCCCGGCGGCCTGTTCGGCAACGCGGACCACATGCCCGACCCCGGGCTGCCCGCACTGTCGGCACGGCTGGCCGAGCTCGCCGAACGGCGCCGCGAGCAGGCCTACCGGGACGGGACCGCGGAGACCTGGCCCGGCTGGTGGCAACGGGCCCGGGAGTCGGCCGAACTGGGCGATGCGGTCGCCGAACGGGACGTGATCTTCCCCGCACCGGACCAGGATCGCTGGCAGCCCAGCCATGATCACCAGGTCGAGGTGCTGCGCACCGCCGGATTCGGCGAGGCCGGGTTAGTCTGGCGCGGCGGATCGGACGCGGCCTTCGTCGCCGTCCGGCCGGAGTGATCGTCACCACGAGGGGAAACGCCGATGTTGATCTGTGCCACCTGCGCCGTCGAGTACGACGAGCCGACGCCCGAGGTCTGCCCGATCTGCGCCGACGAGCGGCAGTGGGTTCCGGCCGACGGGCAGCACTGGACCGACCTGGCGAAGCTGGCCGGTGAGGGCCGCACGATCAGCTGGACCGAACGTGAGCCCGACCTGGTCGCGCTGGCCGCGGACCCCGGCGTCGGCATCGGGCAGACCGCCGAGTTGATCACCACACCCGCCGGTTCGCTGCTCTGGGATCCGCTCGGCTTCATCGACGACGAGACCGTGGCGAAGGTCCGCGCCAACGGCCCGGTGCTGGCGATCGCCGCCAGCCACCCGCACATGTTCGGCGTCCAGCTCGAATGGGCCGCCGCCCTCGACGCGCCGGTGCTCGTCTGCGAGGCCGACCGGGAGTGGCTCGGCCGGACCGGGTCCGCGGTCGAGTTCTGGTCCGACCGGCACGACCTCACCGACGGGCTGTCCCTGCACCAGGTCGGCGGCCACTTCCCGGGCAGCTGCGTCGCGGTCTGGGCGGCCGGAGCCGAGGGCCGCGGCATCCTGTTCGCCGGCGACACCGTCTTCCCGAACCCGGACCGGACCTCGCTCGGCTTCCTGCGCAGCTACCCGAACAAGATCCCGCTCTCCGCCGCAGTCGTCGACCGCGTCGCCACCCGGCTGGGCGGGTTCACCTTCGACCGGATCATCGGCAACTTCGGCAACACCGTCACCACCGGCGGCCAGGAGATCCTGCGCCGCTCCGCCGACCGCCACATCGGCTGGGTCCGCGGCGACTTCGATCACCTGACCTGACGTACCTTCGTCGGCCGCCGTGCGAGACTGCCGCCGTGACCGGCCACACCATCAGCGCGCCGCTGGAGGTCGCGATCGGCGGATGGGCTCGAGCCGAGCTGATCGAAGCGCTGACCGCAGCCGGGGTCGCCCTGAATCCCTCCGCCGAGACGCTGCTCGGCGGGCCGGAATTCGACCGACCGCACCCTCACACCGTGCGAGTGGTCGAACGATCGGTGGCCGAGCTGGGGCTCGCGGACGGCGCGACGCTGCCGATGATCTTGACTGCGGCAGCCGAGGACGGGCTGCTGGTCTGCCCGGCCGTCACCGGCCCGTACCTCAGACTCGCGGTCCTGGACCAGCCCAATGCCCCCGACACGATCATGTCCAAACAGGCGCCCCCATCGGCCGCGCTGACCGTAGCGACGGCTCGGACCAGCGCCGAGTTCGACCACCCGCGGGGCTTTTACCTGCGGGTCGTCGACTCGCAACCGTGGCTACGCGGGTATCGCTGCACCGACGATGCGCCGTGGCAGGCCCAGGACCGCTTCGTCTTCCGGGTTGGCCAGCCGTAGGGTCCGGCCAGAGTCCCGGAGGTCAGGCGCGTTCCACGGCGAGGCGCACGCCGAGCGCGACCAGGACGGTCCCCGTGACGGCGTCCAGGATCCGCTTCACCTTCGGGGTGCGCAGCAGCCGCCCGGCCCGGCCGACCACGACCGCGTACAGGCTGAGCCAGCCGAACGTCAGCGCACAGGACACGGCCCCGAGCAGCACCGACCAGGCGAAGGCCCCGCCGCCGGTCGGGACGAACTGCGGCAGCAGTGCCATGAAGTAGACCGCCATCTTCGGGTTGGCCAGGTTCGACAGCAGACCCTGGCGGAAGCCCTTCCGCGAAGGCAGCCGAGGCCCGGCCGGAGCCGACTCCCCCGGCTCTCCAGTGGCGCTGCGCGACCGCCACGCGGTGAGCAGCGCATGCAGGCCGAGCAAGATCAAATAGGCCGCGCCGACCAGCCGTACCGCAAGGAAGACCGGCTCGGACGCCACCAGGATCGCCGCGATCCCGGCACTCGCCGCCAGCGTCCAGACGAGTTGCCCCATCGACACCCCGAACCCGGTCGCGATCCCGGCCTGCCGCCCGCCGAGCAACGTGTTCCGGATCGTGATGGCGGTGTCCGGGCCGGGCGTCGCGATCACGACCGCGGCCACCCCGAGAAACGCGACGAACGCCGTCAGCTCCATGACCCCTCCTGCCCTTGACCCTCCGGTCACCCCGAGTGTGACACCTCCCCGCCAGTCGGCGGCTCTTCGGTCCTGGTGGCAACCACACCGGCGCACAAACAGATCCGGGCGATGATGGACCGCAGGGGATCAGTGGCCGCGTCGTTCGCTGCAGCCCATGAGTCGCCGCGCCAAGCGGCGACGACTTCGGCAGCGACCGCTCCGATCTCGTCACCGAAGCGGGATCTGGTCCAGTCCAGCGCCGGACCAAGATCGACTTCGGACTGTTCGGCTTTCAGCAGCCGCCCGGCGAGTTCGATGCACATCATGACAGTGAGGAACAGTCGGACCCGGTCGGACGCCTTCCCGGTCTGGCGGACCAGTTCGTCGAGCAATCCGTACGCGGGGCCGGAGTCACCGCCCGAGACCAGGCCGGCGATCACCCGGTCCAGGGCCGCTGCGCCGCCCGCCGCACGACCGCGGCCCTGCCCTCCCGGCCGCGAACGGCACGTGCCCTAGCGATCTCTCGGCGACTCCGGTTCTTCGTCCGTCTGGATCGACTCCGTGTGTCATGCTTCCTCCTTCGCCAATCTGAATTCGAACACTAGTGCGAATGTCTGACACTCTGTCGCCGCGGCCGAGGCGGCTAGGTCAGGCCTGGTCCGACAGCCCGACAGATCGGCCAACCAGCGGGTAGGGATCCGCCGATTGCACACCGGCCGACGCCGTCGGATCGTGCAAACAATCGACACTCAGCCGATGGGATCCGTGGTGATCAACTTCCTAGACTCACGCTCGGCGGGCCGTACCGGAGTCCGCACAACGACGTGAGGATGACCCGACGTGGACGAACCGTGGCCGATCAGCGCGACCGAGTTGTGTGATCGTTTCGCAGCCGTGCCGACAGCGGCCGTCAACGATGTGCTGCGCGCCGACGGCTTGATCAGTCAGGTGCTGCCGCCAACGCTGGCACCGCTCGACCCGGCCATGCGCACGGCAGGGCTGGCCTTCACGATCAAGGGCAGCAAAAGTCTGGAGTTATCCGGCGAGATGGCCGAGCGCGCCGCCATGTTGGAGGCCATTCAGCCGGACACGGTCTGCATCTGGGACACCTCGGGCGACGACGAGTCGGCCCAGTGGGGCGAGGTGATGACCATGGCGGCACAACGACGAGGCAGCCGCGGCGCGGTCGTCGACGGTGGAGTCCGCGACACCAAGGCTGTGCTCGGCCTCGGCTTCCCCCTGTTCTGCCGCTACCGCACCTCCAACGGCATGCTCGGCCGCTTCCGGATGACCGCCTTCCAGGTGCCCATCCGCGTAGGCGGGGTGATCATCAGGCCCGGTGACCTCGTCGTCGGCGACCTGGACGGGGTGATCATCGTGCCCCAGGAACGCGCCTACGCGGTCCTGCTGGCCGCCGAGAAAATCAAGGATGCCGAGGTCGAACTCAAACAGATGATCATCGACGGCGTGCCCCCGAAGGAGGTGATCGATCGTGGCGGCTACTTCTGATCCGCAGACTCCGTTCGAGGTGGCGGTGCGGCTCTACGATCATTACGAGAGCATCACCGAGGTCAAGCACTACTACGGGGTGCTGGCCGTGTATGCCCTGGCGCGGACCGCCGAAGCGGCCGGCGACGAGGAGCTCTGGCGACGGGTCGAGGCCATTCTGCGCCGCTTCCCGGAGGAGATCGAGCACCCGCGGTACAACTTCCCCAGCTACCGGATCGGCGGCATCGCCCAGGCGTTTGCCGTGGCCGCGGGCCGGATGAACGATCGCCGGGAGCTCGTACGGACGTACGCCGAGGAGCTGATGACCGCGCCCCGCGATGCCGCAGGCATCCTTACCATGATCAACCAGCCGGGCGACAAGATCTGGATCGATGTGGCGATGGCCGCGACGCCGTATCTGATCTTCGCGGGGCTGGCGTTGAACGAGGAGCGCTACGTGGCCGAGGCCGTCCATCAGGCCGTCGCCATGCATGACGCCTTCCTCGATCCCGAGAACGGTCTGCTTCATCAGTGCCGAAACTTCGTAGGCCCTGGCCTGTTGTCCCAAGATCATTGGAGCCGCGGGAACGGCTGGGGATTTCTCGCGCTGACCGAGCTCGTCCGCCACCTGCCGGCGGAGTCCCCGCACCGCCCGGGGGTCGAGCAGCGGTTCACTGCTCTGGCCGAGGCACTGCTGCCCCACCAGACCGAACGCGGGCTGTGGCGGCAGGAGATCCCCCAGGCCGACGCCTGGGAGGAGTCTTCCGGCTCGGGCCTGATCGGGTACGGCTTCGGGGTCGGGGTGGCGGCCGGCCTGCTGGACGCCGAACGTTTCCTGGCCAGCACCCGGCGCGCCATAGCCGGGCTGACCTGCTGGGCGATCAACCCGGATTTCTCGACCGAACTGAGCTGCCCCGGCACTCTCTGTCCCGGCGACGGTGCGGCCAAGGGAACGGTGGCTGCCTACGTGGCACGGGTGCCAGTAACCGACGAACCGCACAGCTTCGCCCCGATCATGCTCGCGCTCAGCCAGTCTCCGGCGGCCGACGTCACCACGATCCCGCAGCCATGAGTGCGTTGACTCGCGCCCGTACCGTCGAAGCTGCGGCGAGCGCACAGCCGGCACCTTCCGCGCGGCCATCGCGCCGGCAGGAAGCCCGCCGTGACCGCCGGCGGCGGTTCCGGCGCGACTGGACGTTGTTGCTCCTACTGCTGCCCGGGTTGCTGTACTTCCTGATCTTCCACTACGGGGCACTGGCCGGCTACCTGATCGCGTTCCAGGACTACGTCCCGTTCCTCGGCGTCGACGGCTCGGAGTGGGTCGGATTGGCCAACTTCGCCAAGATCTTCGCCGATCCGGCGATCTGGCAGGCCTTCGCGAACACGCTGCAGATCTCCGCCCTGCAGTTGACCTTCTTCTTCCCGGCACCGATCGCGCTGGCGATCTTCCTGCACAGCATCCAGTTCGAGTTCATCCGCAAGTTCGTGCAGAACGTCGTCTACCTGCCGCACTTCATCTCCTGGGTCATCGTCGTGGCCCTGTTCCAGCAGGTGCTGGGCGCGACCGGCATCCTGAACAACTGGCTGGCCGACGGCGGCCTGGGAATCATCGATGTGATCGGCAACCCGGCGGCTTTCAAACCGCTGGTCGTGGCCCAGATCATCTGGAAGGACTGCGGCTGGGGGACGATCATCTTCCTGGCCGCTCTGGCCCGCGTGGATGAGCAACTTCTGGAGGCCTCCGCGATCGACGGAGCCGGGTGGTGGCGGCGCCTGTGGCACGTCACACTGCCTTCGCTGCGGCCGATCATCCTGTTGCTGTTCATCCTGAAGCTCGGCGACATCCTGACCGTCGGGTTCGAACAGCTCTTCCTGCAACGGGATTCGGTCGGGCCGGAAACGGCCGAGGTGCTGGATACCTTCGTCTACTTCTCCGGAGTGATCGGCGGCAACTGGGGTTACGCGACGGCGGTCGGTCTGATCAAGGGCCTGTTGGCCGCGATCTTGGTCTACGCCGCCAACAAGACCGCCCACCGGCTGGGCGAGCAAGGACTCTTCCGATGACCGACCTGATCCAGCGCACGATCTTGAGGCGTACACCGCGGCCGGCCTGGATGCCCGCGCCAAGTCCCTTCGTGGTGGCGTTGAAGGCCGTCTCGTTGGTGATCATCCTGGCGCTGGTGATCTTCCCCTTCCTGGTCGTGGTCGGCACCAGCCTGGCCAGCCAGCAGGAGGTAATCGACAGCGGCGGCTGGGTGCTGTGGCCCTCAGTGATCGACCTCTCTGCCTACCAGCAGATCCTCAGCGGAGGCGTGGTGACCCGGGCCAGCCTGGTCAGCGCCGGCGTCACCGTCACCGGCACGGTCTGCTCACTGGTCACGACCGTCGCGATGGCGTACGCGCTGGCCCGGCCGGGGTTGTTCGGCGGGAGACCCATCCTGGTCCTGGTGCTGCTGACATTCCTGTTCTCGCCGGGCATGATCCCGACCTACCTTGTGGTCCAATCGCTGGGCCTGCTCGGCTCGTACGCGGCCTTGATCTTGCCGGTGCTGGTCAGCGGGTTCAACCTGCTGGTCCTCCGCGGCTTCTTCCAGGGCATCCCGGAGGAACTGTACGAAGCCGCCCGGATCGACGGGGCCAGCGAATGGCGGATCATGATCAAGATCGCCCTGCCGCTGTCCAAGGCCGCCATCGCCGTGGTCGGACTGTTCTATGCCGTCGCGTACTGGAACTCGTTCTTCTCCGCGATCCTCTACCTCCAGGACTCCACGATGTGGCCACTGCAGGTCGTGCTGCGGCAGTACGTCCTCGAAGGCTCGCCCCTGGCCGGATCCATCGCCACTGCCGAGTCCCGGCTCAGCGCCCCGACCTCCATCCAGATGGCCGTTGTGGTGCTGGCCATGATCCCGATCGTCTGTGTCTATCCCTTCGTCCAACGGCATTTCGCCAAGGGCGTCCTGACCGGCGCCATCAAGTCCTGATCATCGTTGGACCCAGTCCTCAAGGAAGAGTGAATCATGAACGAGGTATCCCGTCGTTCCGTTCTGCGCCTGCTTGGTGCCGGCACGGCCACGGCCACGCTCGGTCCGTACCTGGCCGGGTGTTCTGCCGCCGGTGGAGCGGCCGGCACCGGAAACAGCGGCCGGGAGGCCGCACCCTGGCCGACCTTCGTCAAGGCGGTTGGCCCGACGCCGGACCTGCCGGCCACTCTGGCTGACAGCGCGGTCAACGGTTACTACACGTACCCGTCGGAGCTAATGCAGTCGGTCGCGGAGCCTCCCGGCGACGGGTCCAAGATCAGCGCTCAGATCCTGACCTACAGCCCGCCACCGAATCCCGCCTCGGCGAACAAGCTGTGGGCGGCGATCAACCAGGCGCTCAACGTCGATCTTCAGTTGAACCTCGTACCAGCTGCCGAATACGCCCAGAAACTAGCAGCGGTGACCGCGACGAACGATCTTCCCGACACGATGTTGATCACTTCGATGCCGCGGGCCAAGCAGTTCGTCGCTGCGAAGTGTGCCGACCTGACCGAGTACCTGAGCGGTGACGCGATCAAGGAATACCCCAACCTGGCCGCGATCCCCCAGTACGCCTGGGAGGCGATGGGGCACGTCGACGGCGGCATATACGGCATCCCCCTGCCCCGCGCCCGCGCCGCCAGCGTGTTCCATGTCAATCGTGATCAACTCGACGGTGTCGGCGCCACCGACGACTGGACTCGTGATCAGTTCGTGGCGGCAATGAAGGCCTGCAGCGCCGGCGGCAGGTACGGACTCGGTACCTGGGCCGGCGGCGGCTATGCCGTCGAAGTATTCGCCGGAGCCTTCGGTGCCCCGAACGGCTGGCGGGTCGACGGCGGCACGTTCACCCCGGCCTACGCGGCACCGGAATACAAGGAGGCCATCGCCTTCGCCCGAGACCTGGTCAAGTCCGGGACGTTCCATCCGAACTCGAACACGGCATCGCAGAACGACATCATGACCCAGTACTACGCGGCCACCCTGGCCGCCGTGCCGGGCAACTTCATGAACTACGCCAACGGCGTCTACTTCGACCGGGTCGGCGGCCGGTTCACCACCGACGTTTCGCTGCCGATCGGCGGACAGCACTCGTACCTCGGTTCCGGCATCTTCGGCTACACCGTCTTCAAGAAGGCCGATCCGGAACGTATCAAGATGTTGCTCCGGATCTGCAATTATCTCGCCGCACCCTACGGAACGGTCGAGTACGAGACCGTCTCCCTCGGCCTCGAGGGAGAGCACTTCACCCGGACCTCGGACGGACTGACCAAGACCGCGCTCGCCGAGACCGAGAACGAGAACACGGTGCCGGTGAAGTACATCGCCGACGCGATGGAGTTCATCCAGGTGCCCGGCAACCGAAAGGCGACCCAGCGCGGTTTCGAGGTGTACGAGAAGGTCGTTGCCCTGGGCACCCCGAACCCCAGTCTGGGCCTGGATTCCGAGACGGCGGACAAGGACAGCGTCGCCCTCGGTCAGAAGCTCAGTGATCTTGCCAATGGCATCATCGCCGGGCGGAACGACCTCGCGGAATGGGACGCCGCCGTACAGACCTATCTGCGCGACGGCGGACAGAAGATGGCCGACGAGTTCGCGGCGGCCTCAGCCGCGCGCTGAGGCCGGCGGGAGCTTGATCAACTCCTTCAGGCCGTCTGGGTGGCCGAGCACGATCCCGTCGCCGACCCAGGCCACGTGCCAGGACCGGATCCTCGGCTCGATGTCGAGGACCACCGAGTACACGGCCCGGTGCCGGCGGCCTGCCGGGGCCTCGAAGACGAGATCCGCGCCGCTTCCCTCCTGGCCCTGGCCGGGCGCGTCCGGATGAGGGTCGTAGACATCGTGCAGGGTCGAGTGATGCTGCTCCAGCGGCCAGTCGGCCGGGCAATCGTCGGTGCGGGCATCCAGCAGGAAGAACTTGGCCGCAGCACCGTTCCGTCGCAGCACGGTGCGCCGATCGGTCGCCCGGTTGATCGACAACAGCCCGTCCCGGTTGTTGATCACGAACCGGCTGGCGAGCCGCACCGGCTCGTCGGCGACGACCTCGTCCATGATCAGCAACAGGTGCGGTGGACGGAACAGCCAGGTACGGCGGGCCGTGCGGAGCGGCGGTCCGTAGGCCGCGGCGACATCGGTGCCGACCAGCCAGCCCGGGTTCACCAGGTCGGTGTCCCACGGGGCCGGACCAGTGAGGCTGCCGGTCCGGCGGCCGTCGGTTCGCTGTGGCAGCACGACGCCGTCCGCGCCGGTGACGGTCCAGGTGCTGTGGGCGGTCTCGGCGACGGCGGCCCGGTAGGCAGGCAGCCGGTAGCAGCAGTGCCCGGGGTCGCTGAAGATCACTTCGCCGCCGTGTCCCAGGACGAAGCTGCCGGCGTCCCCGTGCCGGTGGCTGTTGACCCGCAGGGCGTCGTGGCCGCCCTGGATCGCCAGCACGGTCTTCTCTCGTTCGGGTCCGCGCAAGATGACGGTGCCGACCGCGAACCGTTGCGCAGCGTCGAGTCCGGCTGCAGCAGGGTCGAGCGGTTCCGCGCATCCGGGGAGGTTGCGCAGGCTACGCCAGGTTGGCTGGTGGAAGAATCCGAAGGTCGACAGGTCGGTGGGCGCCAGCTCGGCCTCGGCGTATCCGAGGTCGTACAACCATCGGGCCAGCCCGGCCTCACGACCTGTGGCCTCTCGGGCCAGGAAGAGCAGGACGTCGGCCGGCGGCCGAGCGGTCACCGCCGAGTCGCCGAAGTTGATCATGCTCAGGTAGCCACCGCCACCCCACCGGCTGGCGACGTCCGCGAACATGATCGACTGAGCCACCCACGGCAGGCAGCGGCTCAACGACTCCACCAATCGCCCGTGCAGCTCGGCCGGCCAGACCAGCCCGTGGTCCGCCGCCAACTCGGCGACATGGGACAGGTGGACGGCCGCGTAGCTCCAGTACTGGACCGACTCCCCGTAGCTGTCGCCCTCAGTCAGTGCGACCGCCCGGTCCACCCGCTCGGCCAGGCTCGCAACCCGGCGTTCGTCGCCGATGATCAACGCACAGGCGGAGTAGCCGTCGAGCAGCACGTGATACCAATTGTTCATCGCGACTCCGCCGGACTCGCGGAGTTCGAGAGCTCGCTCGCACGGCTCCAGGCAACGCAGAGTGAGCGCCTCGGCCACCTCCGCCCGATCGATCAGGGTCGGGCACAACCGGAGCACGGTGGCGACGGCCAGTCCCAGATGGGCCGTCTCCAGGCTCCCGATCGACGGCAGGGTGCGCGATCGGAATTCCGGCCCGATCCACAGATCCGGATCGAGCCCGCACAACCGCCTCACCTCCGAGCGGAGCCAAGCCGCCCGTACGGCGGACGGCTCGATCGACTGCAGATAGGCGACATCACCCAGGCGTTCCCAGGCCACGTGCCACCAGTCGGCCCGGTCGTTCGGATCGTCCAGGGTCGGCAGCCGGACCCATCGGTCAGCCCGGCGCCGGATCACGTCGAGCAGGCGTTCCTGGACCACGTTGTCGGTCATGAGCGCCGATTCTGCCCACCGCCACTGATGGCACGCCATGAGCAGACCGGCGACTCCTTGCACGATCCGCTGTTCCTGGATACCAGCGCATCGTGCAAATCTTCGACGGCACGACAATGGCGCTGACCGCGAAGTCCAGCCAGGGTTGACGTCATCACACACTCGACCCGAGGGGCACCACCTTGATCGACTTGGCCGGCCGCCGGATCGCCGTGACCGGAGCCACCGGCGGCATCGGATCGTCACTGTCCGAAGCGTTGTCGGCGACCGGGGCGCGCCTGGCGATCACGGGGCGATCACCCGGCGCGCTCGGCCAGCTGACCCGCCTGCCCGGCGTGGAGGTCGCCCGGACCGCCTCGATCACCGACGAGCCGGCTGTGGCTTCCTTCCTCGCCTCGGCCGCCGATGCCTTCGGCGGCCTGGACGCTCTGATCACCCTCGCCGGGCGTTCCATCCCGGGCCAAGTCGCCGAGACGACGATCGACCAGTTCACCGAGATCATGGACAGCAACCTGCTGGGTACCTTCTTGGCCTGCAAACACGCCGTCGACAAGATCGTTCCAGGTGGCTTGATCATCTCCGTCGGCTCGATGGCGGCCCTGCGGCCGAATGCGACCGCGCCGCTCTACTGCACGGCCAAGGCCGCAGTCGCAATGTTCGGTCAGGCCCTGAACCTGCAACTCGCGGACCGGCGGATCAGGGTCACCACAATCAACCCTGGCGGCGTCGACACGGGCTTCTGGGGTGACCGGCCGGTCGATCGCAGCACCTTGCTGAGCCCGGGCGATGTGGCGGAATCGATCATGTTCACGCTGCGGCTACCCAGCCACGTCGCGGTCCGAGAGCTCACCCTCGAGTCGACCGGCCGGCGCGGGTGATCATGACGCCGACCCGGCGATCAGCGCTTCGTCAAGGCGGACGGCGGTGTCCCGGTGACCTTCTTGAACAGTCGGCTGAAGTAGTACACGTCGCGAAAGCCGGACAGCCGGGCGGTCTCGGTGACATTGAACTCGCCGCTGGTCAGGAACTCGATCGCCTTGGTGATCTTGACGTGCTGCTGGTACGCGGTCGCCGTCATCCCGGTGACCTCTTTGAATGTCAGCCGGAAGTGAGAGGGGCTCAGTCCGCAGCCGTCCGCCAACTCGTCGACCGAGTACGTGTGCGCGAAGTTCTCCCGGAGCATGGCGGTGATCTCGGAGATCCGCCGGGTGTGCGGACGCCGCAACTCGGGAAGGAGGTGTTCGTGGATGATCTGGTTCAGCACGATCGAGGTCTGCCCCCTGATGTTGAGCTGGAATCCCGGCGACCGTGCCGACCAGGAGCCGTACATGCCGTGGAAAATCCCGGAGAGATCCTGCGGCACGTCGTAGCTCACGGCCGGCAATTCCGTGAGCGCGGCCAGGTCGTCCGCACCGCCGGAGAGATCGAAAGCCACCGACATGAAGTGCCAGGGGTCGCCCGGATCACTGGCCGCGGTGTGATCGACGCCCTTCGGCATGAAGATCAACGCCCCCGTCCGGATCGAATGGGCGACGCCCGCGATCCGGTAAAAGGCCCGGCCGGAGACCGCGTACGCGAGGATGTGCGAACGACTGTTGACGAAATCCGCGATCCGCCAGCCCGGATTCGGCGGGCGGTCGATGACGTAGTCGATCTCGGTCACCGTCAGATCCCAGTCCTGCATGAGGCACCTTCCCGAAAGCGTCAGTGACGATGATCATCCGAACCCACGCCGTGCCCGGCCGCTGGCTCGTCCACGCCTACTACACGGTGTCACCCTTCGCTCCCGACGGCAGCGGCAGAATCCTCACCGGCGGGGCCGACCTCCAGCACAACGTCGGGGAAGTCCTTATCCTATCCGCCGACGGTGAGGTCCTTGATCGTTTCGGCGATGGACCGTCCGAGGCCTCCTTCTTCCACACCGGCCGATGGCAGACCTGGTCGCCGAGCGCCGAATTCGCCTACTACACGCAGGGCATGCTGAGCCGCCCACAGGTGGTCCGGCGGGAGGTCGCCACCGGTTCTGAGCTGGTCGTCGACGGCGATCTCGAAGGGGCGCCGCCCGCGGACGCGCCGCTGCTGTCCGGGCTGCTCGGCATGCTCCATGCTGCCGGTGCCGGCGACGGCAGCTACGACGCGGACCGGTCACCGGTGCCGTTCGCCGACCGGTCGGCTCACGGACTGTTCCGATACCGGTTCTCCCCGCCGTCGGCCACCCTGGTCCGCAGCGTCGCCGAGGTCCTGGCTGACCATCCCGCGGTAGATCGACTGCTGGCCGCCGATCGGGAGACACTGGCCCGGTTGGGCACGCCCCTGTCGCTGATGATCTACTGCGTGCGATGGAGCCCCAATGGCCGACGGCTGCTGTTCTACTTCGGCAATCATTTGGCTGCACACAGCCGTGGCGAGCCCAAGATCGGTTATGTGATGACCGCATCCGCCGACCTGACCGACGTACGTCTGGCCGTGGATCTGAGCTTCGGCGTACCGGGCGTGCACTGGTCCTGGCAACCCGACAACGAACGCCTGATCGGCTACGGCCCAGATCCGGAGGCACCGGAGCAGCTGTGCCTGGCCGAAGTGATCTTCGACGGCTCGGGATACCGCAAGCTCAGTGATCACGCCAGCGGCGGCCATCCGTCCGCCAGCCCGACCGATCCGGACCTGCTCGTCAGCGATGCCGTGACCAGCACCGGCGGCGAGGTGATCTTCTTGTCCCGTCGGACCGGAACGGTGATCGCCACGGAGCCGCTGCCGAAGTTCCGCGGCGCCAAGCCCCCGCGCGGCCGGACTCCGCTCAGCACGGACCATCATCCGGTCTTCCATCCCAGTGGTGACCGGGTACTGGCAAACGCGCTGCCGGATGACCACGCCGTGCTGGTCGAGATCGCGGTGCCGCGATGAGCCTGTGGTCGTGGCTGGACGGCGGCCTCAGCCAGCCAGGCCGCGCCGGCCTCGGTCAGCGCCTGGTCAGCCGGGTCGGTCTGTTCAAAGCTCGCCGGCACGCCCGGGTGCACGCACCGGAGGACTGCCTGCTGCATCCAGATGCCTTGATCCACCCCCGCGGTGACGTGATCAGCTTCGGAGCGAGCTGCGTAGTCTCCCCCGGTGCGATCGTGCAGGGCCGCGTGACCTTCGGTGATCACTGTTCGATCCAGTCCTACGCCGTCGTCGTCGGCTACCCGGGGGCCGGCATCATGATCGGCAACGACGTCCGGATCGCACCACACGCCATGCTGATCGGCGCCGACCATGTGTTCGCCGACCCTGGCGTGCCGATCCGTACCCAGGGATTGCGGCCCGGCCCGATCGTGATCGAGGACGACGTCTGGGTGGCCGGCCGGGTCATGATCACCGCCGGAGTCCGGGTCGGTACCGGCAGCGTCATCGCTGCCGGCGCGGTCGTCACCAGGGACGTGCCGCCGATGAGCGTGGTCGCCGGAGTACCCGCGCGGGTCATCAAGTCCCGGTGACCGCCGCATCGGCTGGGTCCGCGGCGTACCGGGCGGCGAGGGTGCGGACGGCCTCGTCGACGACCTGAGCGACGCGTTCGGCGCTCACCTCCCAGCCCGGCACGAGGAGGGTTGGCCAGAAGACGTAGTTGGAGATCATGCCCAGGAACTGGGTGGCGGCGAGGTCGGCGTCCTCGATCCGTACCGTCCCCGCCTCGTGCTCGGCCAGGAGATAGCTGCGGACGGACTCGAAGTAGGGCAGCTTGCCGTGCGAGAACTGCGCCTGGGCCAGCTCCGGGAACCGCGGCAGCTCGGCGATGACGATCCGGAACAGGTCGGTCATCTGGGGCCGGCTCAACAGCTCGGCGTACCGGCGGCCGATGATGCCGAGGCCCTCGACGACGTCGCCGACCTGCGGCGGATCCTCCTCCTCGGCGGTCGACCAGGACTCGGTCACGATCGCGTCGAACAGGGCGGCCTTGGTCGGGAACTGCTTGAACAGGGTGGCCCGCGAGACACCCGAGCGCTCGGCGATCCGCGCCAGCGACGTCCGGTCGTAGCCCAGCTCGAGAAACAGTGCGGTCGCGGCCATCACGATCAGCGCGCGCTTCTCCTGGGCGACGCGCTGGTGGTACGTCGTCACGGCGCGGTTCATGCGCCGAGCATACGAGGTGAGTGGCTTGACTCACCACTAGCGTCGACCTAGCATCCAGGAGTGGTGAGTCGATCGACTCACCACTGGGTGGCCGCTCATCGGTGGCCCCTTTCAGTCACCCACGTCGCGAAGGACCAGCTGAATGAATCGCTTCGACAAGCAAACCGTGCTCGTGACCGGTGGGACCGGCGGCCAGGGCTCGAGTCACGTACATGCCTTCCACGCGGAAGGAGCGAACGTGGTGATCGGCGGCCTCGACGCGGAACGCGGCGTCGCTCTCGCCGACGAGCTCGGGCCCCGCGCCCGCTTCGTCCGCCTTGACGTGACCGACGAGAGCTCGTGGTCCGCCGCCGTGCTCGCCGCCGAGAGCGCCTTCGGTGCCCTGAACGTGCTCGTCAACAACGCGGGCGTGCAGAACCCGCCGGCGACGATCGACAACACGGACCAGGCCACCTGGGCGCACATCCTCGACGTCAACCTCACCGGGACCTTCCTCGGCATCAAGGCCGCAGCCCCGGCGCTGCGCCGCGCGGAAGGCGGAGCCATCGTCAACATCGCCTCGACCATGGGTCTGGGCGGCACGGCCCACTACGCGCCGTACGTCGCCAGCAAGTGGGCGGTGCGCGGCCTGACCCGGACGGCAGCTCTCGAGCTCGGCCGGGACCAGATCCGGGTGAACACCATCCACCCCGGCGTGATCGCGACCCCCTTCATCCAGGAACCAGCGGCCGGCGCCACCGCGGCCATCGCCGACTTCTACTCCCCCGACCCGTTCGCCATCCCCCGGCTCGGAGAGCCGACCGACGTCACCCGGCTGCTCCTGTTCCTCACCTCGTCGGACGCGTCGTTCATCACGGGATCGGAGTACGTCATCGACGGCGGGCTCCTCCTCGGCCCCGCCCTCCAGTCCGAGGCCGCATGATCAGCCCGGGCCCGACCGGCTGGCGCGACTCCGCGCCGTTGTCGCAGCTGCCCGATCAGCTCCGACGAGCCATCGAGATCACCCCGGCCGCGGGCACCCGCGAACGGATCATCGACATCACGACGCTGGGCCGCCGCACCGGCCGGCCACGCCGGATCGAGATCTTCTTCTACCGAGCGGCGGGCCGCACCTACCTGTGCAGCGGCGCCGGCGGTGCGGCCACGGACTGGCATGCGAACCTGCTCGCCCATCCCGAGTTCACCTTCCACCTCAAGAACGGGATCCGTGCCGATCTCCCGGCCCGGGCCACGCCGGTCACCGATCCGGCCGAACGCCAGGCCGTGCTGACGGAGATCGTCGCGGACCTCAATCAGCCGCACGACCCCGGCACCATCCGGCCCACCCGGCTCGAAGACTGGGCCGCCAGCCGCCTGATGCGCATCAGCTTCGACGACCGGCCGTGATCGCGGCGAGTGGACGGAAAGACCCGCTCGTGATCGATTTCAGGCGGTCAAGCAGTCCACTCGATGACGTCAGTCCCAGGGGCCGAAGGGATCGCGTAGGAGTCGGGCGAGCTTGGTTGCAGGCAGGCCGTGGCCGACTTCCGTACCCTCGTGGATCCAGGCCGCCTGACCGAGAGTGGGCAGCAACTCCTGCTCGGCGTCGGTGAGCGGACGCACGGAGGTGTAGCCGCCGATCACCGCCGCGCGGAGCGTTTCGCCCTGCCGGTCGTCGTCGGCACTGGTGTGGCGCAGGCAGTACGCGAGGTCGTAGGCGCGCCAGCCGAAGGCGCAGTGATCGAAGTCGAAGAATCGAACCGAGCCGTCGTCGGTGAAGTGGATGTTCAGGGCCTGCGGATCGCCGTGGATGAGGCCCCAACCGCCCGGCCCCGGTTCGAACGCACCCAACCGTTCGCGGATCCGGACCGCGCAGTCCTCGATGAACCGGACGTCGCGGGGATCCGCCTCCTGCAGGGTCGGGCGCAGCCGCTGCAGTGACCGGTCGAGCAGGGTCGCCAGGTCGAGCGAGTAGCGGCTGTGCTCGGACACGAAGTCGTCGGCAGCCGCGTGAATGAGGGCGAGCGCCGTCCCCAGCCGTTCGGCTTGCGGAAGGGTCAGGTCGTTCGCGCTGACGGGTTGTCCGGGACACCAGGAGAACAGGGCGTAGTGGCGGGTCCCGGTCGGCGCCGGCCGGCTGCCGAGGGTGCCGCCGGAACGCCGTTCGATCGGGTACGAGATCGGTGCCCGCCTGGACTTCAGGTGAGTCAGCAGGTCGAGTTCGCACCGGAGATCACTCGTGTCCCTGATCCAGGACTTACCTTCCCCGTAGACCCGGAACGCGAAGGTCGCACCAGCCGCCTCGACGAGGTAGGTGTCGTTGTGGCCGTTCGCGATCAGGTCGATCCGGGTCGGTTCACGTGCGTAGTCACCTTCGATCAGCCGACGCACTTCCTCGGTGCTCAGCACGTCGGTCCCCCGCCGGAAGATCAGCGGGTCTTCGCCTCGTCCGACTCAGCCTCGTCCGACTCAACCTCATCCGGCTCGGCCTCAGCTGACTCAGCCCGCGCGGGTTTCTCGTCGGCATCCTCAGCCTGCTCGTCGTCCGCCTTCGCGTCGGTCTGGTCGGCGTCGTCCGAGTGATCATCTTCGGCCGCCGGCGGGTCGCCCTCGACGAGCTCCTCCCGGCCGGGCCGGAACTTGATCAGCAAGATCAAGACGATCACGGCGGCAACGAAGACGATCAAGGACGTGTAGTTGTTCAGCCGGAAGCCGCCGACCTCGTTCACCGGGTCGATCCGGAGTGCCTCGATCCAGAACCGGCCGGCGGTGTAGAGCGCGACGTACAGCGCGAAGACCTTGCCGTGGCCGAGCTTCAGCCGGCGGTCCAGCACGATCAGCACGACGAAGACGCCGAGGTTCCAGAGGAGTTCGTACAGGAAGGTCGGGTGGAAGGTCTCGAACTGCTCGTAGCCGGCCGGGCGGTACTGAGGATCGATGGCGAGGCCCCACGGCAGCGTGGTCGGGGCGCCGAACAGCTCCTGGTTGAACCAGTTGCCGAGCCGGCCGATCGCCTGCGCGACGATGATCCCGGGCGCCATGGCGTCGGCCAGGGCGGCGAACTTGATCTTGCGCTTGCGGGCCACCAGCCAGGCGCCCAGCGCACCGAGCGCGACGCCGCCCCAGATGCCGAGTCCGCCCTGCCAGATCTTGAACGCGTCCAGCGGATCACGGCCCGGGCCGAAGTAGAGCTGGTAGTCGGTGATCACGTGATAGAGCCGGGCACCGACGATGCCGAACGGTACGGCGGCGGCGACCACCAGCTCCATCGAGTCCGCCCGGCCGCCGCGCTCCTTCCAGCGCCGGTTGGCGATGAGGTAGGCGACGACGATGCCGATGATGATGCAGACGGCGTACGCGCGCAGCTGGAAGCCGAAGATGTTCCAGGACGACACGGGCGGGCTCGGAATGGCGAGCACCGTGAATTCGGTCATCGGGCGGCCGGCGCCTTCTCGATCATGGCGACGAGCATCTCAGGTGTCGTGGTGTTGAGGTCAACCGGGTTGCCGTCGAACGCGACGGTCGGGGTCTGCTGCACCCCGGCCCGGTCGGCGGCAGCGTTGATCGAGTCGACCCAGGCGCCATGCTTCCCGTTCGCGACGCAGTCGCCGAAGCCTGCCGGCACCTCGGTCGAGACCTTGCCGGCCAGGTCGGTCAGCTGGGCGGTGCTCCAGTCCAGGTCGCGGTTGGCGAAGAGCGCTCGGTAGTACGCGGTGCCGAAGCCGGCCTCCGCCGCGCAGGCGAAACCGTTCGCGGCGGCGGTCGAGCCGGCGTCGTGGAAGGACATCGGGTAGACATCGATCGCCACCGAGCCCTGCTGGACGGCCGCGAACAGGCCCGGCCCGTAGTCCTGCTCGAAGCCGGCGCAGCCCGGGCAGTGGAAGTCGACCCAGGCGGTCAGCACGTGCGGGGCGTCGGCGGTGCCGAGCCGGATCGGCTTCCCGTCCGCGATCTGCACCGGCGCCAGCGTCTCGACCTGCTCCGGTACGGCGCTCGGCGTCCGGTTCACCCGCCACACCTGGTAGCCGACTCCGGCGCCGATGACGAGGACGAGCAGCACGGCCCCGGCGATGATCAAGGTCCGCAGGTCTTTCCGCCGCTGGGCCCGCTGCCTTTCCTGCTCCGCCGCCTTGCCGCCCGGGCCGCCCTTCTTCGGCGCGCTCACCGGCGCCCGCCGATCAGGGACGTCTCGCGATCGGGGTCGTCGGCGGGATCCTCCTCCGGCACCGCCCGGTCGAAGCTGAACCGGCTCCGCGGCCGGACGATCAGCCAGCCGGCGCAGGCCAGCAGCCCGAGCGTGCGGATCACCTCGATGCCGTACTCCGCCTGGCCCGGCGCCACTTCACCGCCGCCGCCGAAGCAGCCGCAGTCGACGCTCAGCCCGCGGGCCGCCGCCGAGGCGACGACGGCGAGGAACAGGATCATCAGCACCGCCGACACGATCGCCGCGATCCGGGTGACGGCCCCGGCGAGCAGCACCAGGCCGAGCAGGATCGAGAAGAACGGGATCGTCCAGCCGACGGCGCCGGCCATGGCGTCCGGCAGCAGTTGGTACGCCCGCACCCCGGCCGCGGAATCGGCCAGGTTGACCATCTTGATGGCGCCCGCGGCGATCAGCACCCCACCCAGCAGCCACCGGGCCAGCGTGGAGATCCACGAACTCACCGGATGCGCGGCTGCGTAGGGGTGCTGGAGACTCACTGAGGGACTAACCCGACATCTCCCGCAATGGTTCCTGCCGTGTCCGACTTGTGACCCGGACTGTGATCACGAACACCTGCGGCCAGGTCGGCGACCAGGCTGCGCAGCCCGGACAGGTCGTCCGGCCGGCCCGCCTCGTCGGCCTCGATCAGCTTCGACACCAGGGCCGAGCCGACCACCACCGCGTCGGCGTACCCGCCGATGTCCGTGGCCTGCGCTCCGGTGGAGACGCCGAGGCCGACCCCGACGAACGCCTCCGGCACCGCGGTACGGATCCGGCCGACCAGCTCCGGCGCCGCGGAGGACACGGTGGCCCGGGCCCCGGTCACGCCCATCACGGCGGTCGCGTACACCCAGCCGCGGCACTCGTTCACGGTCCGGGCGAGCCGTTCGTCGGTCGACGACGGCGAGACCAGGAAGACCTTGTCCAGCCCGCGCGCGTCCGCGACCTCGATCCACTCGGCGCCCTCGTCGGGGGTCAGGTCGGGCGTGATCAGCCCGGCACCGCCGGCCGCGGCCAGGTCCCGGGCGAAGGCGTCGACGCCGTACCGGTCGACCAGATTCCAGTACGTCATCACGACGGCGGGTGTCCCGGTCGACGCGACGGCCTCGACCGCCGCGAACACGTCCCGGGTCCGGACCCCGCGCTCCAGCGCCGCCGTCCCGGCCCGCTGCACGGTCACGCCGTCCATCACCGGATCGCTGTACGGAATGCCGACCTCGACCAGGTCGACGCCCGGCGAGTCGCCGTCACCGGTCAGCGCGCGCATTGCCGCCAGCGACCCGGGTACGGACGGGAAGCCGACCGGGAGGTAGCCGACCAGCGCGGCCCGCCCGCTCTGCCGGATCCCGGCCAGCGCGGCCCCGGTGATTCCCTGCTCGAACCCCATGTCAGCCCAACTCCTTGCCGGCATCGACGTCGAGCTTGAACCAGTCGATCGCGGTCGCCACGTCCTTGTCGCCGCGCCCGGACAGGCTGACCAGGATCAACGGCGCTTCGCCGTCCTCGCGGCGCAGTCGTTCGCCCAGCTTGAGCGCGCCGGCCAGCGCATGCGCCGACTCGATCGCCGGCATGATCCCCTCGGTCCGGGACAGCCGCCCGAAGGCGTCCATCGCCTCGGCGTCGGTGATCGCCTCGTAGCTGGCCCGGCCGGTGCTGGCCAGCCAGGAGTGCTCGGGCCCGACGCCCGGATAGTCCAGGCCGGCCGAGATCGAGTGTGAGTCCTTGGTCTGGCCGTCCTCGTCCTGGAGCACGTACGTCCGCATCCCGTGCAGCACGCCGACCTCGCCGCCGGTGATCGCCGCCGCGTGCTTCCCGGTCTCGACGCCGTCACCGCCGGCCTCGAACCCGTACAGCGCAACGCCTTCGTCGGGGATGAAGTCGGCGAAGATGCCGAGCGCGTTCGAGCCGCCGCCGACACAGGCGGCGACGGCGTCCGGCAGCCGGCCGTAGCGGTCCAACAGCTGCGCCCGGGCCTCGGTGCTGATCACGCGCTGGAACTCGCGGACGATCATCGGGAACGGGTGCGGGCCGGCCACGGACCCGATCAGGTAATGGGTGCTGTCGACGGAGGCGACCCAGTCGCGCATTGCGTCGTTCATCGCGTCCTTGAGCGTCCGGGTGCCCGACTTCACGGGGACCACGGTGGCGCCGAGCAGCTGCATCCGGGCCACGTTGAGCGCCTGCCGCTCGGTGTCCACCTCGCCCATGTAGACCGTGCAGTCGAGGCCGAAGAGCGCCGCGGCGGTGGCGGTGGCGACGCCGTGCTGGCCGGCCCCGGTCTCGGCGATCACCCGGGTCTTGCCCATCCGGCGGGTCAGCAGCGCCTGGCCGAGCACGTTGTTGATCTTGTGCGAGCCGGTGTGGTTGAGGTCCTCGCGCTTCAGCACGATCCGGGCGCCGGAACCCTCGGCGAACCGGGGCACCTCGGTGATCGGGCTCGGGCGGCCGGTGTAGTCGGCACGCAGCGCGGCCAGTTCGGCCACGAACTCCGGATCCGCGATCGCCTTCTCGAACTCGGCGTTCAGCTGGTCCAGCGCCGCATACAGCGCCTCGGGGACGTACTTGCCGCCGAACGCGTCGAAGTGCCCGCGCTCGTCGGGCAGCCGTCGGTCGGTTGAATTCGGCGTGGATGTGCTCGACACAGTAGGAAGCTTTCCTGGAAACGGCCCCGGCACGAAACCGGGACACGGAAGATCATCGAATTGTTGCCTGATCAGGACTTGTAGAGCGCCGGATGCGCACCGGCGGCGACCAGGTCGGCCACTCCGGCCCGCGGGTCGCGACCGGTGACCAGCGCCTCACCCACCAGCACCACGTCGGCGCCGGCCCGGGCCAGCTCGATCACGTCGTGCGGGCCGCGGACTCCCGACTCGGCGATCCGGATGATCCCGCTCGGGATCGACGGTGCCAGCCGGGCGAAGGTGCTCTGGTCGACCTCGAGGGTCTGCAGGTTCCGCGCGTTGACGCCGATGATCTTGGCTCCGGCGTCGACCGCGCGCTTGATCTCGGTCGCCGTGTGCACCTCGACCAGCGGGGTCAGGCCGATCGACTCGGCCCGCTCGATCAGGCTGACCAGCTCGTTGTCGTCGAGCGCCGCCACGATCAGCAGGGCCAGATCGGCCCCGGCCGCGCGGGCCTCGAACAGCTGGTACGCCGTGACGATGAAGTCCTTGCGCAGCACCGGGATGTCGACCGCGCAGCGGACCTTGACCAGGTCTTCCAGGGAGCCGCCGAACCGGCGCCGCTCGGTCAGCACCGAGATCGCCGCGGCGCCGCCCGCCTCGTACTCACCGGCCAGGGCGGCCGGGTCCGCGATCTCGGCGAGCGCGCCCTTGCTCGGGCTGGACCGCTTCACCTCGGCGATCACGGCCACACCCGGCCCGGACAGCACCGGGCGTGGATCGATGGCCGGGTTGGCGTGCTGGACCCGCTCCTTCAGCCGGTCCAGCGACACCTCCTGCTGGCGTACCTCGAGGTCGGCCCGGACCCCGGCGATGATGTCGTCTAGTGCTCCCATAGCTGGCTCACCCGATCAGCTCGTACGGCCGGCTTCAGTCAGCGCCGAAGCCGAGTTTGCGCAGGATTTGGGTCACGATCATGGCCACGACCAGGATCGCGACCCCGATCCAGAACAGCGGCCAGTTGGGTCCGATGACCATGGCGATGCCGCCCACGACGAAGCCGATCATCGCGATCGTCACGCCGATCCAGGCAGCCGGGGTCCGTCCGTGGTGGACGTGCTTCACCCGGGTAGGAGCGGAGTTCTCCTCCGCCACCTTCGATGTGTCAGTCATGGTTCCCTCGCCTCGCCATGTTTCCCCCATTGTGGCCTCTCAGCACCCCCGAATGCACATCGGGGCCGTGAGCAGGGCCGCGACCCGGCTCAGTTGTCCGTACCAGAGCGGTCCGGGCCGTCCGCCTCGTCGGTCGGGTCGGCGCCGGCGTCCATCGCCTTCCAGAGGTCGATCGGTTCCGCGTCCGCCGTCGCGGCACCGTCGGTGTTCCGGCGGAACCGGTCGGACCGGGTCGGCCAGGACGGCGCGGTGATCATGATCAGGACCGCGGCCGCCAGCAGCAGGACGCCGGCGATCACGTACCCGATCGGCCAGGGGGTGCCGGTCAGCGCGAACTCCTGGCTCAGGCTGACCTGCTGCAGCTTGGCCCGGACAGCGGCGGTGTCCGGCTGGAACCGGAACCCGCCGACCACGACGACCGCGATCCCGACCAGCCCGAGCAGACCGGCCAGCACCTGCCGGCCGCGGCCGCGCAGCGTCAGCGCCAGCAGGAACCCGGCCAGGGCCACCGCACCGAGCGCCTGGCTCAGCCCGGCCGTCACGTCCGACCCGGTGAACGCGACGCCGGCATCGCTCCCCTGCGCCCGCCACCACGGCTGCCCGGACACGATCAGCGCCAGCAGGCCGGCCAGCGCGACCCCGGCCAGCGCGACGAACCGGGCCCGGCCCAGACTCAGCCCGGCCACCTTGTTGATCTTGGTCTCGATCATCGGTCGATGATCAACTCTGGGCGGGCACCGGCTCGGCGAACGACTCCGCCACGGAGATCGCCCGGATCACCGCGGCCGCCTTGTTCTGGCTCTCCTGATCTTCGCTGGCCGGTACCGAGTCGGCGACGATGCCGCCGCCGGCCTGGACGTACGCGACGCCGTCCTTGATCAACGCGGTCCGGATCGCGATCGCGGCGTCCGCGTCGCCGGCGAAGTCGAAGTAGCCGACCACACCGCCGTACAGGGCCCGCCGGGACACCTCCAGCTTGTCGATGATCTCCATCGCGCGCACCTTCGGCGCCCCGGACAGGGTGCCGGCCGGGAACGCCGCCAGCACCACGTCGAGGGCGCTCCGGCCGTCCGCGATGGTCCCGGTGACGGTGGACTCCAGGTGCATGATGTGGCTGTACCGGCGCACCTCGGCGAACTCGATCACCTCGACCGTGCCCGGCTGGCAGACCCGGCCGAGATCGTTGCGGCCGAGGTCGACCAGCATCACGTGCTCGGCCCGCTCCTTCGGATCGGACTCCAGCTCCGCCTCGTACGCGGCGTCCTCGGCCGGTGTCGCTCCGCGCGGCTTGGAGCCGGCGATCGGGTGCGTGATCGCGGTCCCCTCCTTGACCGTGACCAGGGCCTCCGGCGAGCAGCCGACGATGTCGAAGCCGTCCATCCGGAGCAGATACATGTACGGGCTCGGGTTGGTCAGCCGGAGCACCCGGTAGATGTCCAGCGCGTCCGCCGAGGTCTCCACCTCGAACCGCTGGCTCACCACGATCTGGAACGCCTCGCCGGCCTTGATCTCCTCGATCGCGGCCCGTACCGAATCCTGGTACTCGTCGGCGGTCCGCTGCCGCCGGATCGGCAGCTGGTGATCCCGGTCGGCGGCGACCACGGCGGACGGGGTCGGCCGGCGCAGCGCCTCGGTCATCGCGTCGACCCGCGCCACCGCGTCCGCGTAGGCCTCGTCGACCCGCTCGTCGGTCGCGTCGTAGTTGATCGCGTTGGCGATCAGCCACACCTCGCCGGTGTGCTGGTCCAGCACCGCCAGGTCGCTGGCCAGCAGGAACGCCAGTTCGGGGATCGCGATGTCGCCCGGGTTGGTGTCCGGCAGCACCTCGACCCGGCGGACCGCGTCGTAGCTGAGGTAGCCGACCAGGCCCGACGTGAACGGCGGCAGCCCCTCGGCGCGCGGCGTGTGCAGCAGCCGGAGCGTCTCCTGGACGGCCTGGATCGGGTCGCCACCGGTGGGCAGCCCGACCGGCGCGTGGCCGGTCCAGTGGGCCTCGCCGTCCCGCTCGGTCAGGGTGGCGACGGTCTTCACGCCGACGAACGAGTAGCGGGACCAGACGCCCTGCTCGGCGGATTCCAGCAGGTAGCTGCCGGGCAGGCCACGGCTCAGCTTGGCGTACAGGCCGACCGCGGTCTCGGTGTCGGCCAGCAGCCGCCGGTAGACGCTGATCACCCGGCGGTCCTTGGCCTGGACCCGGAACTCGTCCAGCGTCGGCGTGACCGGCGCCGCGTCCCGTACCTCCGGATCGCGGTCGAGCACGACGGCCGGCAGCTCGCGGGCGTCGAAGCAGGTGTGGGTGCCGGTGTGACAGGCCGGGCCCTCCTGGTGGACCTTGATCAACAACGCGTCGCCGTCGCAGTCCAGCCGGACCTCGCGGACCCACTGCCGGTTCCCGCTGGTCTCCCCCTTGACCCAGTGCTCCTGCCGGCTCCGCGACCAGAAGGTGGAGCGGCCGGTGGTCAACGTACGCCGCAGGGCCTCGTCGTCCATCCAACCGAGCATCAGCACGTCGCCGGTGCTCTCCTCCTGGACGACGGCGGCGATCAGGCCGTCGGGGTCGCGTTTCAGCGCTGCGGCGATGTCGGCCGGCAGCGGCTCGGGGTTGGCGGTGGTGGTCTCGGACACGGGGTCCATTGTTGCGGTTGTCACCAGGGAGTCCCGCACCGGATAGCCAGGCAATCGTTCGGGTGTCCTAGCATTTCTGCACATGACCTTCGCGAAGTCGGAACGCGCCGCGTTGTGTGACCTCTTCGACGAGGCCGGCCCGGACGCGCCGACGCTCTGCGAGGGATGGTCCACCCACGACCTGGCGGCCCATCTCTGGATCCGGGAGACCGACCCGCTCGGCGCCCCCGGCATGTTGGCCAAGCCGCTGGCCGGGCTGACCGAACGGCGGATGGCCGAGACCAAGCACCGGTGGGAGTACGGCGAGCTGGTGGACCGGCTCCGGCACGGCCCGGCCCGGTTCTCCGTGTTCGCGCTGCCCGGGGTCGACGACGCCGCGAACACGACCGAGTTCTTCATCCACCACGAGGACGTACGGCGAGCCGGCGCGGTCCCGCAGCCGCACCGGGACCTGGACGCCGAGGTCGAGGAGTGGATGTGGCGCCGGCTCAAGCTGCTCGGCCGGGCCTTCTTCCGCCGGGCTCCGCTCGGTGTGGTGCTGGAACGGGCCGGGTCGGTCGGCGACGACGGCGACCCGGAGGCGATCCGGGCCAGCACCGGCGCCTCGATCGTCACCGTTGTCGGCGTACCGAGCGAGCTGATGCTGTTCGCCAACGGCCGGACCGCGACCGCCGAGGTGAAGCTGGTCGGCGAGCCGGGCGCGATCGACCTGCTCAACTCCACCGACCTGAGCGTCTGACCGTGGAGCTGCGGACGCGGCCGCTGAGCGCCGACGACCTGCCGGCCTGGGTCGAGCTGCTGGCGGCCTGCGCACTGGTCCACCGGACCGGCGAGCACTACGCGGTGGAGGATCTGGCCGAGGATCTCGAGACGCCCGGCCTCGACCTCGACCGGGACACGCTGGCGGTGATCGGCGACGGTCGGCTGGCCGGTTTCGCGACGCTCGCCGTACGGGAGACGACGGAGCCGGTGTTCCGGATCGGACTGGACGCCGCGGTCCACCCGGAACTGCGCGGGCGCGGCATCGGAACGACGCTGCTCACCTGGGCGATCCGTACCGCCGAGGCGCGGCATGCGGCGGACGGGACCGAGCTTCCGCTGAACCTGCGCACCGGGCTGCCCGAGCTCGACCTGTACGGCGAGCGACTGCTGGCGCGGCACGGCTCCGCTGCGGTCCGCTGGTTCACCGAGCTGACCTGGGACCTGGCCGAGAACCCGCCGGGACCGGGGCCCGAGCCGGACGGGCTGACCCTGCGGACGTACCGGGACGAGGACGAGGAGCCGCTCCGGCTGCTCCGCAACGCCGCCTTCGCCGACCACTGGGGCGCCGGCCAGTGGACCCTCGAGCAGTGGCGGCACTACAAGACGCGCAGCCGCAGTTTCCGGCCGGACCTGACCTGGCTCGCCGTCGCGGCCGACGGGACTCCGGTCGGGCTGGCGCTGACCCAGTATTTCGAGGCCGACACGGCGGCGACCGGTGAGCGGGACGCCTGGATCGACACCGTCGGCACGGCCGCGAGCCACCGCAAGCGCGGCGTCGCGTCGGCCCTGATCCGCCGGGTCGCCCGGACGGCCGCCGACCTCGGTTTCCGGACCGCGTCGCTCGGCGTCGATACGGCCAGCCCGACCGGCGCCGACTCGCTGTACCGCTCGCTGGGCTTCGAGCCGCTCCGCGGCTTCGTCAGCTACGACCGCTGAGTCTCGACCCTGGCGCCCGGCAGGAGCCGTTGCAGGCGGCGCTCGATCTCGGGCAGCAGGCTCCGGCTCGGCGACACGAACAGGTCGAGCGTGACGACCCGGCCGGACCCGCTCTTGCGGTCCCGCCAGGTGCCGATCACCTCGCCGCCGCGTAGCACCACCCCGGGGTTGCGAACCGCGCGCCAGACCTGGGATCGCCGGGCCGGGTCGGCGACCAGGAATTTCCGCTCCGCCACCTCCAGGTACGGGTCGTACGGCGGCACCACGCTGATCTCGGGTTCGGCCGGCTCGGGCAGCGCGGCGAGGTCGCCGGCGAGCAGCCAGCAGCGCAGGCCGTCCAGCCGGACCGGCTCCAGCTCGTCGGCCAGTAGGTCCCACCAGGCGCGGGCGGCCGCCGTGCCGAGGCCGAGCCAGGTGCCGAACGCCGCCGGGGTCGCGGGACCGGCCAGGTGCAGGTAGCGGCGCAGCAGTTCGCGCCGGGCCTCGGTCGGCTCGACCACCTCGACCACGCTGTCGTACGGGTGCAGCCGGAAGGATCCGGCCGGCTCCGGGACGACGACCAGCCGGGCCTGCAGGGTGGCCTGCCGGAACAGGCCGTCATTCACATGGTGGGCCTTGCAGCTCGCGCACCACGGCGAGAGGTCCGGGTCGAGCCGGGCCGTCACCGCGCCGCTCAGCTCGCCCTTCGTCCGCGGCTCGCCGTCGCCCGTGATCTTGCTCATCGCGGCGGCGACCTGGGCGACGGCGGCCGCCGGGTCCGGCACCGCCAGGTCGCCGAAGTTGCCCCGGGCGGCCTCGCCGGATCCCTGCCAGCGCAGGGCGGCGATCAGCAGCGGCAGGTCGGCCCGCCGGTGCAGGTGGACCGCACTCCGTACCGAATAGGCGCGGATCAGGCCGTCCTCGGCATCGCCCGTGGGCTCGGTCCGGGCGCGCAACGCCAGCGCCGCCGTGCCGCCGACCGGGTTGTCCCGCACCCCGACTCCGAGGACCGTGCAGTCGGCCGGAGCGGCCGCCGGCCCGGTGAGCTGGTGGGCGCGGCGCCGATGGGCCAGCAGGCGGCTCCGGTCCGGCTCGGTGCTGATCATGAACCCACGCTACGGGCCGATCCCGACAGTCGGGCGCTCGTACGACAAGGCTGTGGTGCTGTTTGGCCGTTCGGTGGAGACTGGCCCGATGATGTTGCCCCGCCGCCGCTTTCTTGGACTCGCGGCCGCGGCCGGCGTCGCCGGTTGCTCGCAGCCGGGACCCGTGGAGCCATCCCCCAGCCCGGCCCCGTCCTCACCCGGCCCGTCGCCCCTGGTCGGGTCGAGGAGCCCGTCCGCGACACCGAGTCCGACCCCGACCGCGACCGAGCTCGGTGAGCCGCAGGCCACCGACCTGATCACCGGGCTCACCTCGCCGTGGGGGCTGATCCCGCTCCAGGACGGCAGCTTCCTGGTGTCCGAGCGGGACACCCGGGAGATCAAGCGGATCGTCGGCAAGGAGGCCGAGGTCGTGGCCACCGTGGCCGAGGCCGAGCCCAATGTCGAGGGCGGGTTGCTCGGGATCGCCGCCAGCGCCGACGAGCGCGTCATCTTCGCCTACTTCACCACCGGTACCGACAACCGGGTGGCCCGGTTCAGCTGGAACGGCAACCAGCTGGGCCAACCCGACGTGATCCTGCAGGGCATTCCGCACGGCGCCCGGCACGATGGCGGCCGGCTCCGCGTAGGCCCCGACGATCTGCTGTACGTCAGCACCGGCGAGACCGGCGATCCCGACCTGGCCCAGGATCGCGACTCGCTGGCCGGGAAGATCCTCCGGATCCGGCTCGACGGTACGCCGGCGCCGGGCAACCCGTTCGACAGCGAGGTGTACAGCTACGGCCACCGCAACGTCCAGGGACTCGCCTTCGACCCCCAGGGCAGGCTCTGGGCCAGCGAGTTCGGCGACCAGACCTGGGACGAGCTGAACCTGATCGAGGCCGGCGGCAACTACGGCTGGCCGCTGGTCGAGGGCGAGGGCGGCGGCACCGATCTGATCGATCCGCAGGCGGTCTGGTCCACCTCGGACGCGTCGCCGTCCGGGCTGACGTACTGGAAGGGATCGCTCTATCTCGCCGCCCTGCGCGGCGAACGGCTCTGGGAGATCCCGCTGAACGGCGACCGGGCCGGCGAGCCGATCGCCCACTTCACCGAGACGTACGGCCGGCTCCGTTCGGTCGAGGTCGCCGCCGACGGCGAGTCGCTGCTGATGCTCACCAACAACACCGACGGCCGGACCCAGCCGCGGGACGGGGACGACCGGCTGCTGCGGATCACGCGGTGACTGCGAGGATGAGCCGGTGACTTCGCGAACTCGGGCCCGGCTGTTCACCGTGGTCGGCGTGCTGGCCCTCGTCATCGGCCTGGTCTGGATCGGTCAGGGGGCGAACCTGATCGGCGGCAGCTCGATGACCGGCCAGTCGATGTGGTTGATCATCGGACTCGTGGTCGCGGCCGGCGGCGCGGTGCTGTTGATCTTGGCGGCCCGTGCCGGGCGGGACCCGAACGGTCCGCCCGGGCAGCACTGATGGCCGAGCAACGGATCGACGTCCTCCGGGTCGAGCGACGACACTGGACGCCGCTGATCATCGTGCTGCTGGTCGCCGGCGTCGGCCTCGGCGTCCTGGGCTTCCTGGTTCAGCCGGGCGTCTCCCTGTTCACCCTGGTCGCGATCACGTCGATCGTCGCGTCACTGACGATCTACGTAGGCGAGGCCAAGCCGACCCCGGTGATCACCGCCGGCCCGGGCGGCATCGCGCAGGGCCACCAGGCCTTCATCCCCTGGGAACGCGTGCGGACGTTGTTGATCAAGGAGGTCGACGAGTCCGACGGCTCGGGAACGTACCTGACCCTGCTCGGCGAACCCTTCGCTGCGGACGACCCGGTGCCGGCCGACGGCGACCCGAGGGTGACCGCGGAGTTCCGGTTGCCGGACCTGATCGGCAACTTCCCGGTCGAGCAGCTCGCCAACCCACTCCGCCGATTCCGCCCCGACCTCGACGTGATCGACCTGCGCCCGCGGCCCTGACCCACCATCCTGTCGCCAGAACTCTTCAGCTCGACCGCTGGAGCCGATTCCAACGTTGAATCATCCGAGTTGAAGAGCTTTCGCGACACCGGACACCCCGGCGCTCCCCGCATCGACCGAGCTAAGCGTCCCGATCGACACCACGGTTCGCCACCCGCAACGCGCGTTGCTCCACGCCGTTCGGCTTCCGCAAACCCGGGCCGCGATCCCCCAGGCCGACAACCGCAGATCCAGCGCGCATCAACTCGACCCGGCCGACTCTCACACCGGCCCCACTCCCGCTCGACCAGGCTCGGCGTTCCCGTAAACCCGGCTCGGAAGACCCGTGCCCTTCAGCCGCGACCGTTCCACCCATCCGCGACCACTGCAACAGTCGCCGATGCGAGTAACGGTCGCGGATCCGATCAAGGAAGCCACAGGGAGGCAGCGGCTAGGGAGGGCACGCCCGCCCGCGGCTCAGCGCCGCGCGCCAGCCTCCCCGCCCAACCCGCCGCGCCGACCGAACACCCGGCCCCGAGCAGCCGCGACCGTTCCACTCATCCGCGACCGATGCAACAGTCGCGGACGCGATTAACGGTCGCGCCTGCGAAGTGGAGCGGGCAGCGCGGCGGCTACTGGCCCGGCAGTGCGGTGGTGCCGGTTCAGCCGAGCTTTTCCAAGATCAACTCGCGGACTCGGCCGGCGTCGGCCTGGCCGCGCATCTCCTTCATCACTGCACCGATCAGGGCACCGGCGGCCTGCACCTTGCCGGACTTGATCTTGTCGGCGACGTCCGGGTTGGCCTGGATCGCGGCGTCGACGGCGGCGCCGAGGGCGCCCTCGTCGGACACCACGGCGAGGCCGCGGGCCTTGACCACCTCGGCCGGCGACCCCTCACCGGCGAAGACGCCGTCGAAGACCTGCCGGGCCAGCTTGTCGTTGATCGTCCTGTCGTCGACCAGGGCCTGGATCTCGGCCACCTGCTCCGGGCTGATGCCCGCGTCGGCGAGCTCGACGCCGGTCTCGTTGGCTCGCCGGGCGACCTCGCTGAGCCACCACTTCCGGGCCGCCTGCGGCGTCGTGCCGGCCGCGACCGTACGGTCGATCAGGTCCACCGCACCGGCCGCGACGACGTCGCGCAGTTCCAGGTCGGTGAAGCCCCACTCGGCGCTGACCCGCTTCAGCCGGGCGGTCGGCGGCTCGGGCAGGGTGGCACGGAGCTCCTCCACCCAGGCGGCGTCAGGGGCGACCGGGACCAGATCCGGCTCGGGGAAGTAGCGGTAGTCCTCCGCCGTCTCCTTGCTCCGGCCCGGCGTGGTCTCGCCGGTGTCCTCGTGCCAGTGCCGGGTCTCCTGCTTGATCGTCCCGCCATCGGTCAGCACGGCGGCCTGCCGGGTGATCTCGTACCGGATCGAACGTTCGACGCTGCGCAGCGAGTTCACGTTCTTGGTCTCGGTCCGGGTCCCGAACTCGGCGTCCGGGGACGGCCGCAGGGAGACGTTGGCGTCGCAGCGGAGCGAGCCCTGCTCCATCCGGACGTCGGACACGTCGAGCGCCCGGAGCAGGTCGCGCAGCATGGTGACGTACGCGCGCGCCACCTCGGGCGCCTTCGCGCCGGTCCCCTCGATCGGCTTGGTGACGATCTCGATCAAGGGCACGCCGGACCGGTTGTAGTCCAGCAGCGAGTAGTCGGCGCCGTGGATCCGGCCGGTGGCGCCGCCGACGTGCAGCGACTTCCCGGTGTCCTCCTCCATGTGCGCCCGCTCGATGTCGATCCGGTACGTCTCGCCGTCGACCTCCACCTCGGTCCAGCCGTCGAACGCGATCGGCTCGTCGTACTGGGAGATCTGGTAGTTCTTCGGCATGTCCGGGTAGAAGTAGTTCTTCCGGGCGAACCGGCACCACGGCGCAATCGAGCAGTTCAGCGCCAGCCCGATCCGGATGGCCGACTCGACGGCCCGTGCGTTGACCACCGGCAGCGAGCCCGGCAGGCCGAGACAGGTCGGGCAGGTCTGCGTGTTGGGCGGCGCACCGAACTCGGTCGAGCAGCCGCAGAACATCTTCGAGGCGGTGTTCAGCTCGACGTGCACCTCGAGCCCCAGTACGGGGTCGAAGGCGGCGAGTGCCTCTTCGTACGGCAGGACGGTCATCGTGCCGCCACCTCCAGTTCCGGAATCCGGTCGAGCAACGGGCCGCCCCAGTCCTTGATCAACGAGCGCTCGAGGGCGGCGCCGACGCGGTACAGCCGATCGTCGGCCAGCGGCGGTGCCATCACCTGCAGGCCGACCGGCAGCCCGTCCTCGGGCGCCAGCCCGATCGGGAACGAGGCGCTGGCGTTGCCGGCCAGGCTGGACGGGATGGTGCACAGATCGTTCGCGTACATGGCGAGCGGGTCGTCGACCTTCTCGCCGATCTTGAACGCGGTCACCGGAGTGGCCGGCGAGACCAGCGCGTCGACCTTCTGGAACGCGGCGTCGAAGTCGCGGATGATCATGGTCCGGACCTTCTGCGCCTGGCCGTAGTAGGCGTCGTAGTACCCGGCCGAGAGGGCGTAGGTGCCGATGATGATCCGGCGCTTCACCTCCGGGCCGAAGCCGGCCTCGCGGGTCGCCGCCATCACCTGCTCGGCCGAGTGCGCGCCGTCGTCGCCGACCCGCAGCCCGAACCGCATCGCGTCGAACTTGGCCAGGTTGGAGCTGCACTCGCTGGGCAGGATCAGGTAGTAGGCGGCGAGGCCGTACTGGAAGTGCGGGCAGGACACCTCGACGATCTCCGCACCAAGATCAGCAAGCTTCGCGACCGCCTCGTCGAACCGCTGCATGACGCCCGGTGCGTAACCCTCGCCGCGCAGGTCGGTGATCACGCCGATCTTCATGCCCTTGACGTCGCCGGACCGGGCCGCCTCGACGACCGGCGGGACCGGCGCGTCGATCGAGGTGGAGTCGCGCGGGTCGTACCCGGCGATCACCTGGTGCAGCAGGGCCGCGTCCTCGACGTTGCGGGCACACGGGCCGGGCTGGTCAAGGCTGGATGCCAGCGCGACCAGGCCGTACCGGGAACTGGCGCCGTAGGTCGGCTTGATGCCCACCGTCCCGGTCACCGAGGCCGGCTGCCGGATCGAGCCGCCGGTGTCGGTGCCGATCGCCAGCGGAGCCTCGTACGCGGCGAGGGCCGCCGCCGATCCGCCACCGGAGCCGCCGGGGATCCGGTCCAGGTCCCACGGGTTGCGGGTCGGGCCGTAGGCCGAGTTCTCGGTCGACGAACCCATCGCGAACTCGTCCATGTTGGTCTTGCCGAGGATCACCACGTCGGCGTCCAGCAGCCGCTGGGTGATCGTCGCGTTGTACGGCGGCAGCCAGCCCTCGAGCACCTTGGACCCGCAGGTGGTCGGCGCGCCGACATAGGTGAGCACGTCCTTCAGGGCCAGCGGGACACCGGCCAGCGGACCGACCGGCTCGCCGGCCGCGACCTTGGCGTCGACCGCGGCAGCTTGCTGCAGCGCCCGCTCGCCGTCGACGTGCAGGAACGCGCCGACCCGCTCGTCGACGGCAGCCACCCGGTCCAGATGGGCCTGGGCGACCTCGACCGCGCTGACCTCCTGGGCCGCAATCTTGCCGGCCAATTCCGCCGCGGTGGCGGTGATCAGGTCGCTCATCACGCCTCCTCGTCGAGAATCCGGGGCACCCGGAACCGGTCCTGCTCGGCGGCCGGGGCACCGGCCAGCACCTGGTCGACCGGAAGCGAATCCCGCACCTCGTCGGCCCGGAACACGTTGGTCAGCGGCAGTGCGTGCGAGGTCGGCGGTACGTCCTCGGCGGCGACCTCGGACACCCGCGCCACGGACTCCAAGATCACGTCAAGCTGCGGAGCCAGCTGCTGCTGCTCGTCCGGGGTCAGGTCGATCCTGGCCAGCCGGGCCAGGGCGGCAACGTCGTCGGCGGTCAGTGCCACGTCTCTCCTCGTCGGGTGGTGCTTCGAGTTTCGGCCCAATCCTAGGGACGCGCCGCCGAAACGTTGAACCGGCGCCCCGAACGGCGTGCAGCGGCGCGGGACACGATCCTCACCGACGGGACTCGAGGTTGAGGCCGACGCTAGGTTGGGCGGCATGAAGCGGATCTTGTCGTTGCTCGTCGCCGGGGTCGCGACGCTGTCCTTCGCCGGCTGCGCCGAGGCCGGAATCTCCGCCAACGATGCGTACGCGATCGGCTGCCCGGCGGTCGACTCGGCCGCCGCGACCGGTTCGGTGGCCAACAAGGCGACCCTGGCCGGGCTGCGCGCACTGCGCGACGCCAAGCAGCTCGACGCCGACGGCCAGGCCTGGGTCGAGGCGACGATCACGCTGCTGGAGAATCCCAAGGAGGTGCCGGCCGAGGCCCGGAAGTTGATCATCGACGGCTGCGCGGAAAACGGTCACCCGATCAGCAACCTCGGCTGACCCGCCCGGTAGTCTCTCCGCGGACCACGCCGGACGAACTGGGCGACGTCCAGGAAGGCGGTCTCGGAGTGCACAGCACCACTTTGCGATGGTCCTTGGCGATCTTCGGTCTGGTCAGCTTCGGCGGCGCCTGGCTGGTCTGCATCCCGCTCTGGGAGAACGGCGGCGGCATCACCTCGCCGCTGCTCGGTGCGACCGCCTCGGCGATGATGTTCACCCCGACGCTGGCGGTGTTGATCACCTGGCTGGTGACCCGGCCACGCGGCCAGCGGAGCCTGCGTGAACTGGCCTGGACCGCCGGCCTCAGCTTCGGCCCGAGCCGGCGCCGGACCTTGGCCGTGAGCGCGGCCGTCTGGATCGGCATTCCGTTGTTCGTGGTGGTCACCACCCTGATCTGCGCCCTGTTCGGCCTGTACCGCCTCGACCTGGAGACCTTCTCGCTGCTCGGCGACGAGTACCGGATGAAGACCGGGAAGGCACCGAACCCGCAGGCGATGTTGATCACGTCGATCGGAGCGGTCGCCCTCACCCCGCTGCTCAACGCGCTGCCGTCCTTCGGCGAGGAGGTCGGCTGGCGCGGCTGGCTGTTCCCGAACCTGCTCCGGTACGGACCCTGGGCGGCGATCCTGATCACCGGCGTGGTGTGGGGCGCCTGGCACGCACCGCTGACGCTGCTCGGCTACAACTACGCGATGCTCGGGCCCTGGTCGGCGCTGATGTTCATCCCGTTCTGCATCGCCTTCGGCGCCGTACTGGCCTGGACCCGCTGGTTCACCGGGAGCGTCTGGCCGGCCGTGGTCGGCCACGGCGTGTTCAACGGGTCGACCGGCCTGGTGCTGCTGCTCGGCGCCTCCGGCCAGCAGGTCAACTTCGCCCTGGTCGGGCCGATCAGCGTCGTCGGCATCGTCCTGTTCGCGATCATCGCCGCGTTGCTCTTCGCGGTCACCCGAACCGGCCCCGAGGATGATCAACCGGCCGAGCCGGTGCAGACCACCGACTCCGCCTCCTGAGAAGGTTCGGCGCACTAGCCGGACCAGGCGAACCGGCCTGGTGCAGATCCGAGGCGCAGGAGGATAGCCCGGTGACCATGATCGAAGAGGCACTTCCGCACGTGGCTGATGATCTTGACGACCTTGGTGCGCCTTGGGCGCTGGTCGGAGGTCTCGCCGTATGCGCCCGGGCGGTGCCGCGACCCACCGCGGATATCGATGTGGCCATCGCGGTGCCCGACGACGCGACGGCGCAGGCTCAGGTCGACGCCTTGCTCGCGGCCGGCTACCGGTGGAGGGAGTCGGTCGTGCACGACGAGACCGGTCGTCTTGCGACCGTAAGGCTGGAATCGACCGCCGTTCGCGAGGGTGTGGCTCTCGACCTGTTCTTCGCGAGTTCCGGCGTCGAGGACGAGGTGGTGGGGGCAGCGGAGCCCTTGGAGGTTCTGCCAGGCCTCACGATCTCCGTCGCTCGCCTCGGGCACCTGATCGCGGTCAAGTTCCTCTGGCGGCCAAGCGAGAAGAGAGACCGCGACCTACGTACCTTGATCGAGCGGGCGGACGCCGAGGATCTGGAGGACGCCCGTCGCCTCATCGGCTCGATCACCCAGCGCGGCTACCACCGTGGACGAGATCTCCGGGCGGCCCTGGAAAGCCGACTGGGCACTGCCTGAAAGGCCACGCGAACCCGCAATCTCCGCGGCCTACTGCTACCAGCCGACTTCGTCGCAGCCGCGATGTTCACGCGGCTCGACCTGCAGGGTGGCGTGCGCGACGCCGTGCCGTTCCCGGAGCAGGGCGCGGGCCCGGTCGAGCACCGCGTGCGGATCCGCCGACTCGGCGGTGACCAGGTGGGCGGTGGCCACGTTCATGCCCGAGGTGAGTGTCCACAGATGCAGGTCGTGCACGTCGCCGACGCCGTCGATGGCAGCAAGATCACCGGCGACCTCCCCCGCATCCATTCCCTCCGGTACGTGCTGGCCGAGCACCGCGAACACCTGCCGGCCCAGCATCACGGCGCGGACCGCGACGAAGATCCCGATCGCGATGGCGATCACCGTGTCCCAGAGCGGGCTGCCGGTCACCATGATCAGGATCCCGGCCGCGATCACGCCGACCGAGCCGGCGGTGTCGGCCAGCACCTCGAGGTACGCACCGCGGACGTTCAGGCTCTCGGCCGATCCGTCCCGCAGCAGCATCAGGGCGATCAGGTTGATCACCAGGCCGATCCCGCCGACCACCAGCATCGGCCCGGTCTGGATCGGCGTAGCCTCGCCGATCCGGGTGATCGCCTCCACGGTGACGTACACCGAGAGACCGAGCATGATCACCACGGCCAGCAGCGAGGCGAACACCTCCGCCCGGTACGAGCCGTAACTGCGCCGCCCCGTCCGGTCGGGCCGGGTCGCGATCCGAGTCGCGACCAGCGCGGCGCCGAGCGTGACCACGTCCGCCGCCATGTGACCGGCATCGGACAGCAGGGCCAGCGAACCGGACAGCAGGCCCGCGACCAGTTCGACGACGAAGAACGTCGCGATCAGGACGAACGACACCGCCAGCCGCCACCGGTGCCGACCGCCCGCGTGCCCGTGATCATGTCCGTGTCCCATCTCAGTGCTCCCGTTCCGGGTGAATGGCCTCGGTGTGCTCGCTGTGCGCGATGGCGACGTCGAGCAGCATCCGTACGTGAGCGTCGGCGAGCCGGTAGTACGCCAGCCGACCCGCCCGCCGGGCCGTCACCACCCGGTGCGCCCGGAGCAGCCGCAGCGCGTGCGACGCCGCCGACTCGCTCTGCCCGGTGACCGCGGCCAGATCGGAGACGCACAGTTCGCCGTCGAGCAGCGCAATCAGCAGCCGCAGCCGGCTCGGGTCCGACAACAGCCCGAAGATCTCGGCGGTGTCCGCAATGTCCTCCGCCTCCGGCATCCGCTCCCGCACCTCCGCGACATGAGCCTCGTCCACCAGATGCACACCTGAAGACTTGTTCATATGTCGAACCCTACCCCAAACCCACGCCGACCACCGATTCCGCCGACCGGGCACAAAAGCAGGCGTTCTGGCGGCGTGTCGCTGCGCAGGTGCCCAGTCGACGGGAGGTGGGGCGGTCCGAGGTGCGGGCCATGCGGGGCAACTCACGAGGGACGACTCAGAGGTCAGGTCACGAGGGGCTGGGACCGTCGGGAGATGCGGACCCTGTCAGGAGATGCCGAGCCCATCACGAGACGCCGAACCTGTCATGAGATGCGCCAGGTAAGAGAAGCGGGACCAGACACGAGAAGCGGACCACTCACGGGGTGCAGGGCGACGACGGGCGCCGTCGTCGGGTTGGCCCGCATCCGGCAGCCAGGAGTCGGCGCTCCGCTGGACCCGGCCTCCCCCACCGCCTCTGCGAAGGCTCGCCGCCCACTGCCACAGCCGCGACCTCTCCTCGCATCCGCGACCGATGCATCAGTCGCGGACGAGAGCAACAGTCGCGGACACCGCCAACCCGGGAGGCCCCGCCACGGCGGCAACTGCGACCGCGCCTCCATCCAGCGCCTGTGACAACGGTCGCGAAGGGTGCGGGGACCCAGGGCCAACCACCGGAACCCGGCGCCCGGATCCACGGGCCGAGGTTTTGCCCCCAGGATCGGGATCGCCCATCCCGTCCCATCGGGTCGACCGACAGGTCCCGGGGTGAGCGATCCGGCCTACGATGTTGATCATTGCGCTGCCCCGGCCGGACCGGGAGGGTGCGTCGCCGTACCGCCAACTCCATCGAACCGCAGAGGACCCGACCGATGAAGATCACCTCCGTCGAGACGTTCGTGATCACCAACCGCCGCATCCTGCTCAAGATCAGTACCGACACCGGGCACTACGGCTGGGGTGAGCCGACGCTCGAGGGCTGGGCCCGCCCGATCGAGGCGATCGTCGAGCAGATGGCCAACTATCTGGTCGGACAGGATCCGCGCCGGATCACCCACCACTGGCAGGTACTGGCCCGGGGCGGCTTCTACCGGGGCGGGCCGCTGTTCGGCTCCGCGCTGGCCGGGATCGACCAGGCACTCTGGGATCTAAAGGGCCGGGCCCTCGGGGTGCCGATCCACGAACTGCTCGGCGGCGCCGTCCGGTCCAAGATCAGGATCTACGCGCACGCCGGTGGTCGGTCCGGTCACACCGGCAGCCCGGAGCGGGCCCGCATGCTGGTCGAGGCCGGCTACACGATGATCAAGGTGGCGCCGGACGGCCAGGTCGGGTTCGTCGACAATGCCGACTACCTGGACCGGTTCGTCGCCGACGTCACCGAACTGAGGGAAGCGATCGGCGGCTCGGTCGATTTCGGGATCGACCTGCACGGCCGGTTCTCGGTCCCGATGTCGCGCCGGGCGCTGCCGCTGATCGAGCACCTGGCACCCGCGTTCGTCGAGGAACCGCTCCGGCCCGAGCATTCGGAGCTGATCGGTTCGGTCGTGGACAGCACGTCGATCCCGATCGCGACCGGTGAACGGCTCTACACCCGGACCGAGTTTCGCGCCGTGCTGGAGGCCGGCGTCGCGGTGGTCCAGCCGGACCTCTCGCACGCCGGCGGGATCTCCGAATCCTTCCGGATCGCCACCCAGGCGGAGATCTACGACGCGCAGCTGGCGCCGCACTGCCCGCTGGGCCCGGTCGCCCTGGCCGCCTGCCTGCAGGTCGACGCCGCGGTGCCGAACTTCCTGGCCCAGGAGACCGTGATCGAACTCCATGATCAACAACCCGGCCGCGGGCTGGAGCTACTGACCAACCCGGAGGTGCTCGCCCCGGTCGACGGCTACCTGCCGGTGCTCACCGGCCCCGGCCTCGGCATCGAGCTCGACGAGGACGTGATCCGTTCCCAGGTCGCCACCGAACCGCTGGCGCCGGGCTCGCCGACCTGGTTCTACCCGGCCGACGACAGCTTCGCCGAGTGGTGAGTTCCACGGCCACCCCTCCGTACGCCGCCGGTCACCACTTCCGCTGACTCGGCAGTCGTGCAGCGACACGCCGTCAAAAGGGCTGCTTTTGTGCCCGGTCGGCGGGGTCTTTGGGGGTGTGGGACGGGTTAGAGGGGGCGGAGGACGAAGCCGGTCTTGAGCTTGGGGGTGAAGAAGGTCGACTTCGGGGGCATCAGCAGGTGCTCGCGGGCGGTGCGCTCGATCTCCGCGACGGAGACCGGGCGGATCAGGACTCCTGCCTCGGCCCGACCGTCCTGGACCGCTGCGGTCACCTCGGCCAGCCCGTGCTGGTACGTCACCTCGTGCGGCACGTCGGCCAGTGCCGCCTCCAGCCAGGCGCCGTCCAGTGCCCGTACGTCCTCGAAGGCACCGGGCAGCGGGTCCAGTCGCCAGGCCGCGTCCCGGGCGACCAGCACCAGGTAGCCGTCGGACTCCATCGCGGCCAGGGTCTCCGGGGTCGGCGCCCCGATCTCGGCGGTACGGAAGCGCCGGCTCAACGCGGCCAGCAGGTCGGCGGCGGCGATCCCCTGGTAGAGCCGGTGGATCGCGGCGACGCTGAGCTGGTCGGCCACCAGCTCGCCCACGTACGCCAGCGTCTGCTCGGCCGCCGTGTCGGTACGCCCCGTCGCCGTCCGTACCTCGTCGCGATAGATCCGGCTCACCCCGTAACGGTGGTGCCCGTCGGCGATCAGCACGTCGTCGGAGCCGACCAGGTCGGCGATCGCGGCCACCCGGGCCGGGTCGGCGACCCGCTCCACGACGTGCTCCACGCCCTCGTCGATCACCCGGCCGACCGGCTCGCCGGGCTCGGCCAGCAGAGCGGTCAGGCCGGAGGCGAGCGCGAGGCCCCAGACCGGGGACAGGTTGGCCCGGGTGGCCCGGGTCAGGTCGAGCCGGTCGGTGGACGCCTTCGGCGTGGTCCGCTCGTGCGGCAGCACCCCACCGGCGCCCTCGTCGACGACCTCGAGGCCGCCGATCACGCCGGCCAGATCGCGCGGCACGCCCGCGGCGTCGGTGAACCGGAGCCGATAGATGGTGAACGTCGGCACGGCATCGGCGACCAGGGTGCCATCGGCCTGCCACTCCTCCAGCAGCCGGCCGGACCGGTCGTAGCCGTCGGGCCCGGTCGGCACGTCCAGGTGCACGATGTTGTGCTCCGAACGCCGCCGAAAGGCCTCGGCATCGGCCTCCGAGAGCACGTCGTACGGCGGCGCGACGAGCGCGTCCAGGGCGTCGGTGGCGGCGTAGCGCAGGGCCGCGAAGGGCACGAATCCGGGCACCGCCCCAGCCTGCCAGACGGGACCGAAACACCACGGTAATCGTGCGTAGTCCATGATGGTGTGCGTGTTCCTGATGCGCGTGTCCCTGCCCGACCGACCCGGTTCGCTGGGTGCCGTCGCGTCGGCGCTGGGCACGGTCGGCGCCGACATCAATGCCGTGGAGATCGTCGAGAAGACCAGTGACGTGGTCATCGACGACTTCATCGTCGACCTGCCGAACGGGCAACTGCCGGAGATCCTGGTGACCGCCTGCGAGGTGCTGGACGGGGTCCGGGTGGAGTGGATCTCCCGCTACCCGGAGGGCGGCGGGCTGCAGTCCGACCTCGAGGCACTGGAGCGGATGACCGCCGACCCGAAGCAGGCCGCCGAGACGCTGGCGTCGATGTGCCCGGTGGTGTTCCGCTCGCACTGGGCCACGCTGCTGGACGTCGCCGCCGACCCGCCGCGGGCCGTCTACTCGACCACGCTGGCCCCGGACTTCGGCGACCGGCCGCCGGATTCGCTGGCGCCGTTCACCGAGACCCGCCGGATCGATCTGCCGGCCGACTGGCTGCCCGGCTGGGGCGAGTCGACGGTCGTGCTCACCCCGGTCGCGGACGATCGGGTGATCATCATCGGCCGCCTCGGCGGGCCGCCGTTCCTGGATTCGGAGATCGCCCGGCTGAATCACCTGGCCGCTCTCGTCAAATAGTCCCGGTTCCGGCGCTACCGTACGCTTCGTGCTCCTCGGCTGGCCGGAACTCCTCGCGCTGCTGACCTCGCTCGCGTTCGGGGTCGTCTCGGCCATCGTCCCGATCGCCAACGCCGAGGCGTACGTGATCGCCTCGCAGGTGGCCGCGGTCGCCGGCCCGATCCCGGTCGCGGTCGGCGTCGGCCTCGGCCAGTCGGCCGGCAAGCTGCTGCTGTTCGTCGCCGTACGGCGCGGTCGCGACTTCTGGTTCGTCCGCCGCCATCACCGGCCGGAGCGTCCGGTGGGGCCGGTCCGGACCAGGATCCGGGCGTTCCTGGCCCGGCTGCTCGAGCTGGTCGGCACCAACCACTGGGGGCTGCCGATCGTCGCACTGGCGGCGGTGATCGGAATTCCGCCGCTCTACGCTGTCGCCCTGGTCGCCGGGGCCAGCCGGATGCGCGCGCTCTGGTTCTGGCTGGTCGTCGCCACCGGCCGGGTGACCCGGTTCGTCCTGGTCGCGCTGGGCGTGGCCTGGCTACCGTTCTGGTGATCATGACCGACGACGATCCGGTACGAGAGCCCTGGCGGCTCCGCGACGCCGCCCAGCTGGCCGCGCTGCGGCGGGCCCGGGACCTGGTGGACCGCTACTACGCGGAACCGCTGAACCTGGACGACCTGGCCGCGGCGGCCGGCTACTCCCGGTTCCATTTCGCCCGGGCCTTCCGCGCGGCGTACGGCGAGACCCCGGCCCGCTATCTCACCCGGCGCCGGATCGAACGCGCCGCCGAGCTGCTCCGCTGGGTGAACCTCACCGTGACCGAGGTGTGCCACCTGGTCGGTTTCAGCAGCCTCGGCTCGTTCAGCAGCGCCTTCTCGGAGTTCGTCGGATCTTCTCCGGCCCGTTTCCAAGCCGACGCCCACCGGACCGGTCGACCGCCCATTCCGGGCTGCTACGTGCTCATGTACGGGCGGCCGCAGCGCAGAGCAAGCTCGGAGAAGCCCGGACCCGGGTCGGCTCAGTAGCGTCGGGCACAACCCGAGAGGAGCACCATGATCACGAAACTGGGTGTCGCGAGCATCTACGTCACCGACTACGACCAGGCCAAGGAATTCTTCGTCGACAAGCTCGGCTTCACCGAGCGGTTCGACGTCAAGCTGGAGAACGGCTACCGCTGGTGCACCGTGGCGCCGCCCGGAGCACCCGATTTCCAGCTCAACCTGACCGTGCCCGGGGCGCCGATGCACGACGAGGAGACGACCGCCGCGATCCGGATGCTGCTGGCCAAGGGCGCGTTGAGCGGTGGCGCCTGGAACACCGACGACTGCCGGGCCACCCACCGGGCGTACACCGCCCGCGGCGTCGAATTCCTGCAGGAACCGCAGGACCGCCCGTACGGCGTCGAGGCGGTGTTCCGGGACCCGTTCGGCAACTGGTACAGCCTCAACGAGACGAACGACATCGCCGGCGACAGCGATGAGATCAGCCGGCACTACGAGCCGGGTGACAGCACCGATTGACCTGCTCCCCTGTGAACCCGCCACGGCGCGGATCCGCGAGAAAGCGGATTCGCGCCGTTTCGCTGTCCACGTAGCGAAACGACGACCGCGCACGGTCGCTGCGATTTCGCATCGATCCGGTGTCGCCGTTGACAAACATCAGATCATTTGCCCATGATGAGCCCAGCCACCGCAGGCTTGCTGGGAGGAATGACCTGGTTCATCGGATGCATCGTCGCTCACCGAACGAAGCGACGGCCCAACCACAGACACAGATCCCTCCACCGACCTCGAGGGACGCGAGCCGTCGACCGAAATCAATCAGGACGCAGGAGGGGGAAATCCGATGAGTGTCCTCGCGACCCGCCGGCCCAGGGAACGCATTCAGTCGCGACGGATCAAGGAGCCCAAGTCCGACCACGCGTTCCTGATCATCAACTACGGGGTGCTGGCGCTGTTCTGCCTCACCGTGCTCTACCCGTTGATCTTCGTACTGAGCGCGTCGGTCAGCTCGGCGACGGCGATCAACTCGGGCCAGGTCGTGCTCTGGCCGGTCGGCTTCAACGTGGACGCGTACGTCGACATCTTCCGCTCCCCAGAACTGTTCGGTGGTCTGCTGAACTCGCTGTTCTACGCTGTCGCCGGCGCCCTGATCGGCACCGCGATCACGATCTTGGCGGCGTATCCCTTGTCCCGCGAGGATCTGCCGTTCCGCCGGCCGCTGACGTTCTTCTTCCTGATCCCCACGATGTTCAGCGCCGGGATCATCCCGAACTACATCGTGGTCCGGCAGCTCGGGCTGCTGGACACCCGGTGGGCGATCATCCTCCCGGGCGCGATGGCGATCTTCAACATGATCGTCACCCGCACCTTCTACCAGATCAACATCCCGAAGGAACTGCTCGAAGCCTCTCGGGTCGACGGCGCCAGCGACTTCCGGTTCTTCTTCCGGGTGGCGCTGCCGCTGAGCAAGCCGATCATCGCGGTGAACCTCTTGTTCTACGGCGTGACCCAGTGGAACAGCTGGTTCAGCGCGTTCCTCTACCTGACCAACTCCGATCTCTATCCATTGCAGTTGGTGTTGCGCAACATCCTGGCCAAGAGCGCACCGGACCCGGCCCAGCTGTCCGGCGTGGATGTCCAGGAGCTGATCCGGAACCGGGAGCTGTTCGACAAGCTCAAGTACGCGGTGATCGTGGTCGCCATGCTGCCGCCGCTGATCATCTATCCGTTCGTCCAGAAGCACTTCGTCAAGGGTGCCCTCATCGGATCGCTGAAGTGAGGCCGCGATGACCGCAACGACGACCCCCACCACCCGGGCGGCCTCGAGCCAGGAACGGACCGAGAAGCCGAAGACCAAGCTGTCGCTCCGGCTCCGCCGGTCCTGGCAGCTGTACGTCCTGCTGATCCCGCCGACGATCTATGCGCTGGTGTTCCTCTGGTGGCCGTTGTACGGCCTGCAGATGGCGTTCAAGAACTTCAGCGTGGTCAAGGGCATCGAAGGCAGCCCGTGGGTCGGGCTGAAATACATCGAGCAGTTCGTCACCTCGTACCAGTTCTGGCCGATCCTCGGCAACACGTTGATCTTGAACTTCTACCAGCTGATCGCCTTGTTCCCGCTGCCGGTGATCTTGGCCCTGCTGGTGAACACGGTGCGCAGCGTCAAGTACCAGCGGGTCGTGCAGATGATCACGTACGCACCGCACTTCATCTCCACCGTCGTCGTGGTCGGCATCATCATCATGCTGTTCGACCCGTCCGGCGGTGTGGTCAACCAGGCCATCGCGACCTTCGGCGGCCAGCCGGTCGACTTCCTCAGCTCGGGCGCGTTCCGGCACACCTACGTCTGGTCCGACGCCTGGCAGACACTCGGCTTCTCGGCGATCATCTACCTCGCCGCACTGACCGGGGTCGACCCGGAGCTGCACGAGGCGGCCAAGGTGGACGGGGCCAACCTGCTCCGACGGATCTGGCACATCGATCTGCCGGCCGTCGTGCCGGTCATGATCACCTTGCTGATCCTCAACATGGGCAACATGCTCAACACCGGATTCGAGAAGGTGCTGCTGATGCAGAACCCCTTGAACCAGTCGGTCTCGGAGGTGATCGACACCTATTCGTACCGGATCGGTTTCGCGACCATTCCGCAGTTCTCGTACGCGACCGCGATCGGACTGTTCAAGTCCGTGATCGGCGTGATCTTGCTCGTCCTCGCCAACTGGCTCGCCCGACGGGTCGCGAAGCAGAGCCTCTTCTAGTCCGTCCGCACATCGTCAACACAGGGGTGTCGATCATGCAATCCAAGGAATTCAAGCCACTTCAGCTGGATCGGCGCGCGTTCGTCCGAGCCGCCGGGATCGGCGCCGCCGGGCTCGCCGTGCCGGGGGCGCTGGCCGCCTGCTCCACCGAGGGCAGCGGACCGGAGAAGCCCGGCGGGATCGAGAACGTCGAGCAGAAGCAGCTCGGCGCCGACACGCCAGGAGTCGTCTACCCGGACGGCTACGTCGGGCCGAAGGCCAGCCAGAAGGAGCCGTTCTCCGACGGCTCAAAGACGTTCAAGGTGGTAGTCCAGGTCGACGCCGAGGACGTCGGCGACTGGTCCACCAACAAGTTCTCCGCCTGGTTGGAGAAGCGGACCGGGGTCAAGATCGAGTACGTCCAGGTGCTGGTCACCGGAAGCGACGGCTCGGTCGATATGACCAAGATCAACGCCATGCTCGCCTCGAACGAGCTGCCGGACGCGTTCCTCAACATCCCGTTCACCAGTGATCAGGTTTCGCTGTACGGCCAGCAGGGGCTGTTCGTGGCGCTGCAGGACTACATCGAGACCTACGCGCCCGAGGCCCGCCGGATGCGCGATGAGTATCCGGACTTCCCTGCGCTGAACCTGGCCCAGGACGGCAACACGTACTGGTTCCGCGGGATCAACGACTGCTTCCACTGCCGGGTGTCCCCCGGCCGGGCCTTCGTCAACCAGAAGTACCTCGACGCCGTCGGCGCCAAGATCCCGACGACGACCGAAGAGCTCCGGACGGTGCTGAAGGCGTTGAAGGACAACGACCCGTCGCCGGGCAAGAACATCATCCCGTTCGGCGCCTCGCTGACCAACCCGCTCGACCGGTTCGTCATGAACGCGTTCCTCTACAACCCCGGCGGCGACCGCAACGGCGGCTGGCTGCGGCTGAACGAGGGCAAGGTCGAGTTCGTCGCGGACAAGCCGGAGTGGCGCGAGGGCCTGCGCTTCCTGCGCACCCTGTTCGACGACGGCACCCTGCCGAAGACGTCCTTCACGATGCCCCAGGAAGCGCTGCTCAAGGCGGGCAACACGGGCCGGTTCGGCGTCATGCGCGGCTACTGGTGGGGCTCCTTCATGGACCTCGAGTACAAGGAGGACGCGCTCTGGCATGACTACGTCCCGGTGCCGCCGCTGAAGGGACCGGGCGGCGTCCAGTACGCGGCCTGGGACCACTACGGCTACGCGGCCGGCAACCTCGTGATCACCAGCAAGTGCAGCAACCCGGAGTTGCTGGTCCAGTGGGCCGACGCCCAGATGGAGCTGGAGGCGGTCATGGGCGGCTACGGCGGCATCAAGGACGACAACTGGGGCTGGGCCAAGGAGGGCGACGAGGCGATCAACGGCAAGCAGGCCACCTGGTACTCCGTCGAGTTCCCGGCGCCGCAGGGCACCTCGTGGGACCAGCACTCGGTGATGTACCGCTCGAACGACTTCCGGCTCGGCCAGTGGGTGGACCCGAAGCAGCCGACGTTCGAGAAGGACCTCTACGAGGCGAGCCTGGTCTACGAGCCGCACCAGCAGCCGAAGGACTTCCAGCTGCCGCCGCTGCTGTTCGACGAGTCCAGCGCCGCGCAGAAGGCCGAGACGGCGGCCGCGATCGAGCTGGCCGTCAAGGAGGCCCTGGCCAAGTTCAGCACCGGTGAGCTGGACGTCAACGACGACGCCGCCTGGGACACGTACGTGAAGAAGTTCGAGACGATGGGGATGCCCGCCTACCTCGAGCTCTACCAGCAGGCGTACGACAACCGCCCGAAGTAAGCCGATCCGTCCCTGACCGGCGGCCTGGGGCCGAAGGCTATTCGCCCTCGCGGCGACCGAGCCCGAAGCCCAGGTCGCCGGTCATCACGTAGTAGACGTACCAACCCAGCAGGAAGCAGGCCAGCATCGCGCCGAACAGGGCGAGGCTGACCCAGATCCGCATCCGCTTCTTCGACTTCGTGCTGGGTACCTTCTCCGGCCCCCACTCGCCGACACTCGGCTGCACCCGGGGCGGAGCCTGTCCGTTGAGGTTCAGGTTGGAGAAGATCTTCGGCACGACGCCACTCTAGCCAACGGTGGTTCGGAAGAGGCCGGCACGCCGGGAACCCTGATGTTGCGTCTGGCGGGGTCGCCAGACATCTGCACAACCAGACTCCGCATCCTTCAGCGACGAATCCACCGCCAGTCTCGAGCACGGTGATCTTGACGCCGTTGGGCGCGAAGGACACGAACTCGTTCGACCTGACATTGCCGCGATCATCCACCGGACACTTCCCGGACCGCCCGCCGGGATTCTCGCCGTCACCGCTTGTAGGCCTCGCGGGCACCGTGCCGAGCCTGCTTCGCCGTGAAGCCCTCGAACTCCAACTGCTCGGCCAACTCCGACTCAGAGAACGCCGAATACTCCATGTAGTTGATCGCCTTCTTGACGGCCTGCTCCATCCAGTCAACGGTCACGTGCTCCGCTGCCCACTCGGCGTCCGAGTTGCTGAACCCCTCATACTCCAGCTGCTCGATCAAGCCCTTCTTGCTGAACGCTGAGTAGTCGAGGTACGACTCGGCCTGTCGTAGTGCCTGCTCCTGCCCCTGCGTCGCGTCGGGCTTCTCGGTGTCCTCGGGTTCCTCGGTCTCCCTGGGTTCCTCGGTCTCCTTCGGCTCCTCGGTCTCCCTGGGTTCCTCGGTCTCCTTCGGCTCCTCGGTCTCCTTCGGCTCCTCGGGGTCAGCCGTCACCGTCACGGTCACGGTCGGCGCCGGGGCCGGCTTCCCGCCCTTCGCCGCCTCGGTCATGGTGACTGTGGGCGCCGGAACGGCCGCCGTGCTGCCACCGCCACGGGCCATCGCTCCGGAGCACGACCCGACGACCAGCGCCGACGCAATCGCGATCGTCAGCGCGAGCCACCCGAACCGCTTACTTTTCGGCGGGGCGGGCTGCTCGTGTTGCGGGAACTGTTGTGCGGTTGACATCTTTGTCCTCTCAGAATGTGGTGTTGATCATGATCACCACGCGTAGCGGTCGGCAGGTTCAAACATGTGAAGCAGAAGACGAATGAACACTGGCCATCAAGAAATCGGCCCGGATCGACCTACGCCGCGAGGTCCCGGAGTCAGCGATACGGTTGCACCGGCCTCGATCTTGGTCGGTATGCAGTCGGCAATCGGACTGGCCGACAGCGCGAACCTGAACTCGCCGACGGCTTTGGCCGGTCCGCAAAGGAGGGCACGCCCGGGGATCGACGTCAACATCCGTCTCCCACGAACACGCAAGAGGTGATCGGAATGAGACTATTCATGATCGTCTTCCCGGGCCGGCCGAAGCGGGTTCAGATCCGCGCGGGCTGCCAGCACCAAGGCGAACAACACGAATCCCAGATAGATCAGTTCGGCCATGACGCGTCCTCGCGACGCTCAATCAGCAGTCGGTCGAGCTTCTCGTTCAGCGCTGAGATCTCCGCCCGAAGTTCAATGGTCTGCTTGTGATCCGTCAGGGTGATCTTCTCCACCAACCAGGAAGCCAGAGTTGCCGTTACGACACCCAGCAGCGTTATTCCGCCGATCATGATTGCAGCCGCGGCCAAGCGTCCCGTGCCCGTCGTCGGATACCGGTCGCCGTAACCGACTGTGGACATGGTTGTGAGTGCCCACCACATCGCGTCCGCGAATGTGGTGATGTTGGCATCGACGCTCTCCCGTTCAGCGTCCAGGACTGCCAGCGCCCCACAGAACGCCATCAACGCCGACCCACCGGCGACATACAACCCGACGCGACCACGCAGACCAGTGGATGCCCTGCGGTTGAGGATCTCCAGAAGTGAAACCAGCCGGAGAAGACGGAGCGGACGGAGCAGCGGCAGCACGATGATCAACAAGTCGTACCAATGCTTGGCCGCATAGCGCTTCCAATCGTCGGCCAGGATCAATCGAGCGAGGTAGTCGACAGCGAAAAGTGTCCAGGTTCCCCACGTGACCCACTGGAACAGCTCAAAGGCGAATGGCCCGATCTCTGGGTCGATGATCGGCACCGCGTACGCGATGAGAAACGCCATCGCGGCGATCGTCAACGGCCATTCCGTGATCCGTTCCCACCGTCCTGTCGGACTGAGTGAATCAGCCCGTGCACGCTTCCGCATCTCGCCCCCCGAGTTACCGCGTGAGCGGATCGTATGACCGCTTTTCGGGTTTCGTGCGAAATCACCGGAACTCGTCGGACAAAACCCGGCTTTCCCGTGACAGAGATCGCGCTTCAGCCAACGGCGGGCCGGCGGAACTCCGCGAGCCAGGGGTCGGTGCCGAAGCGGTCCTTCGGGCCGACCCGGTCGATGCTCACCGCCTCCAGGCCGTGGTCGCCGAACCGGTCGATGTCGGCCCGGTACAGCGGCCAGGGCGGCCCGTCGAACTCGCCCTCGTCCAGGGCGGATGCGACCACCACCAGCGTCCCGCCGGGCGCGACCAGGCTCGCGACGGCGGCGGTCGCCTCGGCCCGCAGGTCCGGCGGGATCGACTGGACGGTCAGGCTCTCGAAGACGAGCTCGAACGCGCCGGACCACTCGGGCGGCAGGGCGAACAGGTCGGCCACCCGGAGGTCGAGGCCGGCGTCGGCGTGGCGGCGCCGGGCCTCGTCGACCGCCTCGGCCGTGAAGTCGAAGCCGGTGGTCCGGAAACCGAGCGAGGCCAGGTGGGCCGCGTCGCCGCCGTACCCACAACCGACCACGATCGCCGGCCTGCCGTCACCCCGGACGGCGCTCCGTTCGACCCAGTGCCGCAGGTGCGAGTGCGGGCCCTCCCGGTCCCACGGCGCGGCACGGCCGCCTTGATTGGCCTCCGTGTAGATCGCCTTGAAGTGGGTCTTCAGCTCCGCTTCGTCCATCACGTCACTCTTCCTCACCGATCCGGGCGACCTCGCCGGCCGCCTCGGGACCGTTGTGCAGCAGCACCTCGAAGCCCTCCGCGTCCAGGATCGGCACCTTGAGTGTGACCGCCTTGTCGTACTTGGAACCGGGCGATTCCCCGACCACGACGAAGGACGTCTTCTTCGACACCGAGCCGCTCACCTTGCCGCCCCGGCTGGTGATCGCCTCGGCCGCCGAGTCCCGGGTGTAGCCCGGAATCGAGCCGGTCACGACGAACGCGTGCCCGGCCAGCGACTGGTCCCGTTCCTCCCCCGGTTCGTCGGCCATCACGCAGCCGGCGGCCAGCCACTTGTCGACGATCTCCCGCCGCCACGGCTCGGCGAAGTGTTCCCGGATCGCGGTGACCAGGGTCGGGCCGATGCCCTCGACGTCGGCGAGCTGCTCCTCGGTCGCCTCTATCAGGGCCTGGATGCTGCCGAAGGCCGCGGCCAGGTCGGGTGCGACGCCGGGGCCGACGTGCCGGATCGACAGCGCCACCAGGAACTTCGCCAGCGGCCGGGTCTTGGCCTCCTCGAGGTTGGCCAGCAGCTTGCGCCCGTTCGCCGACAGCGCTCCGGCCTTGGTGGTGAAGAACTCGCTCTGCAGCAGGCCGTCCTCGGTCAGGCCGAACAGGTCGCCCTCGTCGTCGATCAGGCCCGCGTCCAGCAGCGCCTGGCCGGACTGGTAGCCGAGCACCTCGATGTCCAGGGCGGCGCGGCCGGACAGGTGGAACAGCCGCTCCCGGAGCTGGGCCGGGCAGGCCCGGGTGTTCGGGCAGCGGATGTCCGCGTCGCCCTCCTTCTCGTACGCCAGCGCAGTGCCGCACTCCGGGCAGTCGGTCGGCATCTCGAACGCCTGCTCGTCGCCGGTCCGCAGGTCGACCACCGGCCCGACGATCTCGGGGATCACGTCGCCGGCCTTGCGCAGCACCACCGTGTCGCCGATCAGCACGCCCTTGCGGACCACCTCGGACGCGTTGTGCAGGGTCGCCATCGCCACCGTCGAGCCGGCGACCTTGACCGGCTCCATCACCCCGTACGGCGTGACCCGGCCGGTCCGGCCGACGTTGACCCGGATGTCGATCAACTTCGTGTTGACCTCCTCCGGCGGATATTTGAACGCGATCGCCCAGCGCGGCGCCCGCGACGTCGACCCGAGTTGATCTTGGACCGAGCGCAGGTCGAGCTTGATCACGATGCCGTCGATCTCGTGCTCGACCGAGTGCCGGTGCTCGCCGAAGTAGTTGATCACCTGCCAGACCCCGTCCAGGTCGTGGCAGAGCTTGGCGTGCTCGCTCACCTTCAGGCCCCAGGCCTTCAGCGCCGGATAGACCTCGGACAGCCGCGGCACCGAGAATCCTTCGGCAGCCCCGAGGCCGTGCGCCACGAAGCCGAGCCGGCGGGAGGCGGTGATCTTGGGATCCTTCTGCCGCAGCGAACCGGCCGCCGCGTTGCGCGGGTTGGCGAACGGCGCCTTGCCGTCGGCGACCAGGTGCTCGTTCAGCGCGGCGAAGTCCTCCACCGCGAAGAACACCTCGCCGCGTACCTCTAGCAGGTCCGGCACGTCCTTGCCGGACAGCCGGTCGGGCACGGCGTCGATGGTCCGGACGTTGGCGGTGACGTCCTCGCCGACCCGGCCGTCGCCGCGGGTGGCGGCCCGGACCAACCGGCCCCTCTCGTACACCAGGTCGATGGCCAGCCCGTCCACCTTCAGCTCGCACAGGAAGCCGGACGTGGTGATCTGCTGCTCGCCCAGCTCCCGGATCGCCCGCTGCGCCCACCGCTCCAGTTCCTCGGCGGAGAACGCGTTGTCCAGGCTCATCAGCGGCTGCAGGTGCTGCACCGCCGTGAACGTCGTCGACGGCGGACCGCCGACCTGCTGACTCGGCGAGTCCGGCGTCCGCAGCGACGGGAACCGGTCCTCCAGCCCGTTCAGCTCCCGCATCATCGCGTCGAACTCCGCATCGGCGATCGTCGGCGCGTCCAGCACGTGATAGCGCCAGCGCGCCTCGTTCAGCGCCTCCGCGAGGTCGGCGTGCCGTTCCCGGGACTTCGGGTCCGGGTCGGCCAGGTCGACATCGATCTTGGCGGTGTCCGGCAGATCCTCTTCATTCATCCGTGCCACGAGCGAAACAGTAGTGTGCCGGGCCGACATCGTCCGTGGTTCCGCCGCCATACTGGCGTAGAGGGTGGCACTGCGCCGGCACCCGGAAAGCGACCTGACCATGTCCGCGAAGGATGTCCTCGGGCAGGACGAGCTGAACGAAGCCTCCGACGAGGGCGGGCCCGGGCGTGCCGCGGCTCGCGGGCCCTGGCTCATGGTCGGGCTCGCCCTGCTGCTCGGTGCGTTCCTCGTCCTGGCGGCTCAGGACTGGTCGGCCCGCACCCTCGAGTTGCGCCTGGTCACGGCTGCGGTGCCGGCCGGGCTGGTGGTGGCCCTGGTGTGGCTGGCCGCCCGGACCGCGGCACCGGAGCTCAGGTCGCGGGTCACCCTGGTCACGGCGTTCCTGGTCGGCGGCGCGACGCTGCTGCTGGTGATCGCGCCGCTGGCCCTGCCCCAGCTCGGACCGCGCGGGTCCGGCCTGCGCTGGGTCGGCGCCGCGAGCCCGGCCGGGTCGGTGCCGTTGACGGTCGTCGGCGACACCGCGGTGCTTGCCGGCGCGGACCGGCTGACGTTCCTGCGCGTCGGGGACGGTTCCGTCATCGCCGACGTACCCCTCGACCCGTCGGCCGTGGCCACCGCGGCCGGCGACGGGATCCTGGTCCGCACCACCGAAGGATTCCTGCGGTACGACCTCGCCGGCCGGCCCACCTGGCCGAAGCCGATCGACAGCCATCGGGTCCTCGCCTACGAGGACGGGATCGTCGCCCTCGCCTACTGCGCCGGCGGCACCTGCCGGGTCGAGGGCCGGATCGCCGACGGGACCCGGGTCTGGCAGCTCGAGGTGCCGTTCGTCGCGCTGTTCCGGCCCGACCCGGCCGAGTACGCCTCGACCGGGCTGCCCACCCAGTTCGCGACCCGGATCCTGGACGGGCACGCCGAGTCGCCGCACTGGGAGCTTCGGTCGGCAACCGGCAATCCCACCGGAACCCTTGAGGGCAAGGCGATCCGGCTGATCGACATCCGTGCGGTCAGCCTGTCCGGCGACGATCTCGGGCCGTGCATCGTCCGGCTGCAGAACGGTCCGACCGAGGCCGTCGACTGCGTCAGTCCGTGGTCGATCCGGGTCCGGAACGGGCTGCTGCTGGTCGAGCAACCGCACGGGTACGTCTCCGTCGTCCGGCCCGGCCCGATCCTCGGCGGCGGCGAACCGTTCGAGACCTCGACGGCGCTTGGCCGGACGCCGGACAGCGACCTCGGCCAGCACGGCCGGGCGGGGCTGACCGGCGACGTACTCGAGGGCTGGCCCTGGACCCCGTTCGTCCGGACCGGCGCCCCGCCGGCCTGGCGGTCCGAACCGCTGCCGCTGGCGATCGGCCCGAACCGGCCCGTGGTCACCGTCGCCGGCTCGACCGTGATCGTCCTCGGCGACGCCCCGCCCGGCCCGTTCGGCACCCTCGGCGAGGAGTCCGCCCTGCTCGCGTACGACCTCGCGAACGGCGCCGAGCTGGCCCGGATCAGGCTGCCCCGGATCCCGTCGACCGAGCTGCCCGGCCGCGTCGTCCCGGCCGGCGACGGACGAGTGCTGGTCGCCCTGCCCGGCCGGCCGCCGCTGCTGATCGGTCGCGGCTCGTGACGCACGACACTAGGCCCCATCGGGGACTCCCCGGCACGATCACGCCATGTCCCCGGTTCCGCCACCCCAGCGCCCGAGCACCCTCCTGATCGCCCTCCGCTGCCTCGGCGCGGTCCTGCTGCTGCTCCTGTCCGCCGCGGCGCTCTGGGCGTTCACCTTCGGGTCGAAGCAGCTGCCGCTCTACGCCTTCGGCGTCGTCGCCGGCGTGGCCGCACTGATCATGCTGACCACCACCCTGGCCGCGGGTCGGCGCGGCACCGTACGCCGGGTGATCTTCGGGATCGGGGCGGCCGCCGTCGTGGCCGGGCTGGTCGGGACGGTCGCGGTTCCGGCCGTACAGCGGCGGGTCGAGACGCAGGGCGACGGGGTGCGGTGGCGGAGCCCGTTGGGCGGGTCCTCGTACCAGCCGGTGGCGAAGGTCGGCGACGCGCTGTTGATCCTGGGGAGCGGCACCCTCCTGTTCGTCGCGCTGGCCGACGGCACCGTACGCCGGCGGGTCTCGACCGGGAGCAACCCCGAGATCATTCCGGCCGGCGACCAGGTCGTCGTCGAGACGAACAACCGCTACCAGCTGTACGACGCCGCCGGCACCGCGCGCTGGCCGGACGCCCTGCCCGCCGAGGGTCTGCTCGCTCGACGCGACGGCGTCACGGTCCTCCGGCAGTGTGACGGCGAGCCGTGCACACTGACCGGGTACGACGACGCCGGGCGCAAGGTCTGGCAGCGGCCCGGCCCGCGCAGCGACGGCGGGCTGCACCACCCGGACCTCGGGCCGTTCGCGCCGCACGGCCTGGCCGTGCCGCCGGATCGGCTGGCGCTGCGGGAACGCTCCGGCTACGGATGGCGGGTCCTGGACGCCGCCACCGGGAAGGAACTCGGGTTCGAGGTCGGCCACGCGGCGCATCTGACCGCCGGCGCGACGATCGTGCTCCGGGCCGGGTCCCGGCCCGGCACCTGTCAGCTGACCATCGATGCCGAGGCGCTCGGCGGCCGGACGGTACGCACCGTCGACTGCCGGGACACCGATTCGTCGTTCGTCGTCGGCCGGATGCTGGTCGTCCCGGTCGGCGCTGGAGCGGCCCAGCTGCACCGCCTCGACCGGGACGCCGAGCCCGTACCCGTCGCCGTGTTGGGCGACCTGCTCCGGGAGCGGCCGCCGTATCTCGCCGACGAGGTCGGCATCGCCGCCCTGACCGGCGACCGGATCGAGGCGCGCGTCTGGCCGGCGGCCGGTCCGGCACCGGATCGGCCGACCTGGACCTCGGATCGGCTCCGCCTGGTGTCCGACCCCGACCTCGACCCGGAACTCGCGATCCACTTCGGCCCGGTGGTGGGTGCCGGCACCATCGTCATCGCCGGGACTGCCGAGGTCCGCGGGCTGTTCGACGACGAGGAAGACTCCATGATCACGGTCTTCGACCTGGCCTCCGGAACCAGGACGGCACGGGTCCGGATCCCCCAGGAGCTCAACTCCGTGATCTTCGCCTCCGCGGTCCTCCCGGTCTCCCCGGGTTGCGCCGCGGCCATCCTCCGCGAGGGTGAGGTGCTGTTACTGGGCCGCTGCTGACCCGACCAGTACGCTGCCGAGATGGCGCGCGTGCTGGTGACGGGGATGTCCGGTGCGGGGAAGACCACGGTGCTCGAAGCCGTCGCCGACCGCGGCTTTCACACCGTCGACACCGACTACGGCGGTTGGGTGCTGCCCGACGGCCGCTGGGACGAGCCGCGGATGGCCGAGCTCCTGGCGGTCCACGACACGGTGGCCGTCAGCGGGACCGTGGAGAACCAGGGCCGGTTCTACGACCGGTTCGAGCAGGTGATCTACCTGCACGCCCCGCTGGAGGTGCTGCTCGACCGGGTCCGTACCCGGACGAACAATCCGTACGGCAGGACGGCGGAGCAGCAGGCCGACATCGCGCGCTACGTCACCGAGGTCGAACCGCTGATCCTGGCCGGTGCCTCGCTCGAGCTGGACGGCCGGCTGCCGGTCGCCGAGCTGGCCGACCGGGTCGAGCAGTGCCTGCGCTCCGACTGATCAGCGGGGCAGTTCGTCGGCGACGATGCCGGCGGCGGTACGGACCGAGCGCAGGATCGCCAGCGCATCGGCCGGGGTGGAACCGGCCAGGCCACAGGCCGGGGTGATCGCGAGCCGAGTCGTGGCCGGGTCCAGGGCAAGATCACGGACCGGCCGGAGCACCCGTTCGGCGACCGCGTCCGGGCCGAGCACCCGGTCGGTCGGCGCCGCGCCGAGGCCGAGCCAGAGGCCCTGCTCCAGCGCCGGGCCGATGCCGTCCCAGTCGGCCGGCCGGAGCTGGTCGAGATCGAGGCCGAGGCCGCGCAGGCCGGTGCCGGCCAGCAACGGGATCGGCGCGCCGGCAGCACAGCAGTGCAGCACCACCGGGGTCGGGTCGAGCCGGCGTACGACGTGGGTCAGGGCCTCGCTCAGTTCGGGATCGTCAATCGGCCGGTGGGTGGCGTACCCACTCGCGGTCGGTACCCGGCCCTGGTGCACGGACGGCAGCAGCGGCTCGTCCAGCTGGATGATCAGTCGCAGGTCGGGCAGCCGCCGGCTCAGCTCGCTGATCAACTCGGCCAGCCCCTCGGCGAGCGACTGGCCGAGATCGCGCCGGGCACCGCGGTCGGACAGCGCGAGCCCGCCGCGCTGGCGTTCGATCGAGGCCGCCAGCGTCCAGGGACCGGCGAAGCCGATCTTGAACCAGCCGGCATAGCCCTGCGCCTGCTCCTCCAGCAGATCAAGATCATCGCGGAACAGCGCCGCCGCCCGGCGATGATCAAGACCGAGACCGTCGGTCAGCCGCCAACCCGAGGGCTGCAGGTCGACCGTCAGGTCGGCCAGTCGGCCGGCGCTGCGCCCGATCAGTCCGGCCGGTGCACCGCGGGCCGGAAGCTCAGGCAGATAAGGGAGTTCCGGGCTCTCGTCGAAGGTGATCTTGATCGCCTCGACGATGTCGGTGCCGGGCCAGGAGCCGATCCCGGTGTGCACGACGGTCCGGTCGAGGGTCATGCCGGACCTGCGGCGTCGCCGAGCCCGGCCGACACCGTCGCGCCGTCGGCCGCCGACCGGTCGATGGTGGCGCTGGCGATCACCCGGCTGCCGTCGTAGATCACCAGGGCCTGGCCCGGGGCGATCCCGGTCGCGGGCCCGTCCAGCACGGCCCGGCAGCCGTCCTCGTCCATGATCACCTCGGCCGGCATCGGTGCGCCGTGAGCCCGTACCTGCACCTCGGCGCGGCGCCGCTCGCCGGTCCAACCCAGCCGGTTCGTCCGGATCCCGACGATCTCGCCGACCTCCAGCGACTCCCGCGGGCCGACGGTGACCGTGTTGGTGACCGGCGAGATGTCCAGCACGTAACGAGGCTTGCCGTCCCCGGCCGGATCGCCCAGCTTCAGGCCGCGCCGTTGTCCGATGGTGAACCGGTGGCTGCCGGAGTGGCCGCCGAGCCGGGCTCCGGACTCGTCGACGATCTCGCCGGGCCGCTCGCCGAGCCGACGCTCGAGGAACCCGGCGGTGTCGCCGTCCGGGATGAAGCAGATGTCGTGGCTGTCCGGCTTGTCCGCGACGGCCAGCCCGCGGCGCGCCGCCTCGGCCCGGACCTCGGTCTTCACCGAGCTACCGAGCGGGAAGTACGACCGGGCGAGCTGATCCGGCGTCAGCACCCCGAGCACGTAGCTCTGGTCCTTCTCCGCGTCCGCCGCCCGATGCAGCTCGACGGTGTCATCGGTCCGCACCAGCCGCGCGTAGTGCCCGGTGCAGACGGCGTCGTAGCCGAGCGCGATCCCCCGGTCCAGCACGGCCGAGAACTTGATCTTCTCGTTGCAGCGCAGGCACGGGTTCGGCGTCCGGCCCGCCGCGTACTCGGCGACGAAGTCGTCCACCACGTCGGCCGCGAACCGGTCCGAGAGATCCCAGACGTAGAAGGGAATCCCGAGCACGTCGGCGGCCCGGCGGGCATCGTGCGAGTCCTCCCGGGAGCAGCACCCGCGGGCTCCGGAGCGGAACGACTGCGGGTTCTTGGACAGCGCGAGGTGCACACCGGTCACGTCGTGCCCGGCTTCGACCGCACGCGCCGCGGCGACCGCCGAATCGACGCCACCGGACATCGCGGCCAAGACCTTCATGATCGACTTCCTCGGGTCGGGAGTGCTGGACCGAGCAAGTCTAACGGGGTGGCTCTAGCCGGCGAGACTTCCGGCGGCCCGGGCCCGCTCGACCACCTCCGGGAGGACCGCCAGCAGGGCGTCCACGTCGGCCGCCGTGCTGCCGTGGCCGAACGAGAACCGGACCGCCGACCGCGCCTCCGCCGGGCTCCGGCCAATCGCCAGCAGCACGTGGCTGGGTTCGGTGACCCCGGCGGAGCAGGCGGCTCCGGCGGACGCGTCGATGCCGGCCTGGTCGAGCAGCAGCACGATCGCGTCGGCGTCGCAGCCGTCGAAGGAGGCGTTGACGATGCCGGGCAGCACCTGGTCGGGGGCGGTCGGCCCGTTCACCCGGACGCCGGGCAGGGTCGCGAGCGCGGCGGCCAGCCGGTCCCGCAGCGCGCGCAGCCGTACCGCGTAATCGGCCCGGTCGGCGACCGCGGCCTGGACGGCTGCGGCGAAGCCCGCGGCGGAGGGTACGTCGAGCGTCCCGGAACGTACGTCACGCTCCTGACCGCCACCGTGCAACAGCGGCGTCAGAGTGACCTCGCGGCGGACCAGGAGCGCGCCGACTCCGACCGGTCCGCCCAGCTTGTGGCCGGTGACGGTGAGCAGGTCGAGCCCGCTGGCGGCGAAGTCGACGGGCAGCTGACCGGCCGCCTGCACGGCATCCGCATGGGCCAGCGCGCCGAGCCGGTGGGCAGCCTCGGCTATCCCCGGAATCCCTTGCACGGTGCCGATCTCGTTGTTCGCCCAGATCACCGACACCAGCGCAGTGCCCGGCGTCGCGATCGAGCCGGGATCGACCCGGCCCTCGCCGTCCACCGGCAGGGTGTCGACGACGGCACCCTGCTCTCGGGCCAGCCAGTCGGCCGACTCCAGCACGGCGTGGTGCTCGATCGCGCTGATCGCGACCCGGTTCCGACTCGAGTCGGCCGCCCGGGCCGCCCAGTAGCCGCCCTTGATCGCCAGATTGTCCGCCTCGGTCCCACCGGCGGTGAAGATCACCTCGGTCGGATGCGCCCCGAACGCCGCGGCCACCGCCTCCCGGCTCTCCTCGACCACCCGCCGCGCATCCCGCCCGGAACCGTGCAGCGACGACGGATTGCCCAGCCGGGCCAGCTCCCGCGTGATCGCCTCGATCGCGGCCGGCACCAGGGCCGTGGTCGCCGCATGATCGAGATAAACCCGGTTCATCACGGGCCAAGACTAGTGCTGCTGCTCGTCGTCACTCTGGCCCCAAGTTTTTCACGTTACGTGAAAAACTGGCGCTTCCCGCGAGAAGTAACTCGCGTAAAGCGCCAAGAAGTGTGGGGAAGTTGGACCGCCGCGCGTCGATACGTCCGGACACGACCCCGGCGACGTCGCCGCCGAGGTCGCGCACAAGATCATTTCCGCGACTTCACCTCGGCGGTGACCGCCGGCAGCACAGCGTGCAGGTCGCCGACGACGCCAAGATCGGCAAGGGCGAAGATCGGTGCCTCCGGATCCTTGTTGATCACCACGATCGACTTCGAGGTCTGCATCCCGGCCCGGTGCTGGATGGCGCCGGAGATGCCGGCCGCGACGTAGAGCTGCGGCGACACGGTCTTGCCTGTCTGCCCGACCTGGTACGCATGCGGATACCAGCCGGAGTCGACGGCGGCCCGGGACGCACCGACGGCCGCGCCGAGCACGTCGGCCAACTCCTCGACCGGACCGAAGTTGCCGCCGGTGCCGCGGCCGCCGGCGACGACGATCGCCGCCTCGGTCAGCTCGGGGCGCCCGCTGGCCTGCTTCGGTTCCACCTTGACGATCCGGGCCTTCCGGGCCGCGTCGCCGATGGTGACCGAACCGGCCTCGACGGCGGCCTCGACCGGCGCCGGCTCCGGCGCGACCGCGTTGGCCTTCACGGTGATCACGGGAGCGCCGCGGGTGATCTTGGACCGGACGCTCCAGTTGCCGGCGAAGACGGACTGGGTGGTGATCACCTCGCCGTCGACGACCTCGAGGTCGACCGCATCGGTGATCAATCCGGACTCGAGCTTGAAGGCCACCCGGGCGGCGAGCTCCTTGCCGTCCAGGGTGGAGCTGATCAGGATCGCAGCCGGCTGCAGGGGCCCGGCGACCTGGGCCAGCGCGTCCGCCTTCGGCGCGATCAGGAACTCGTCCAGGGCCGGGTCGTCCACGGAGATGATCTTGGTGGCACCGTACTCGCCGAGCTTGGCCGCGGCGGTCTCGGCACCGGCGCCGAGGACCACGGCGACCGGCTCGCCGATCCGGCGGGCCAGGGTGAGCAGTTCCAGGGCCGGCTTGGCCACCTGGCCGTCGGTGTGCTCGACCAGGACAACGACTGTCGACATCAGGGTCTCCCTCTCAGACGTACTTGCCGGCGGACAGGAACTCGACGAAGGCGGCGGCACCGCTGCCGTCGGCGTCGGTGACGACCTGGCCGGCCTGCTTCGGCGGCCGTGGCTGGGTCGCGTCGACGGCGGTCCAGGCGCCGTCGAAGCCCAGCTGGGCCGGATCGAGGCCGAGGTCGGCGACGGTCCACTCCTCCACCGGCTTCTTCTTCGCCGCCAGGATCCCCTTCATCGAGGGATAGCGGGCCTCGCCCGACTGGTCGGTGACGCTGACGATCGCCGGCAGGTCGGCCTCGACGGTCTGGCTGGCCACGTCGCCGTCGCGCCGGATCGAGACCGTGCTGCCCTCGACGGCGACGGTCGCGCCGAAGCTGAGGGCCGGCCAGCCGAGCCGCTCCGAGAGCAGCGCGGCCATCACGCCCATGGTGCCGTCGGTCGACGACATCCCGGTGATCACCAGGTCCGGCTCCAGCCGCGTGATCGCCGCGGCGAGGATCGCGCTGGTCCCGATCACGTCGGTGCCGTGTACGGCGTCGTCGCAGACGTGAACGCCGGACGACGCCCCCATCTGGAGCGCCCGCTTGATCGCGTCCGCGGCGTCGTCCGGGCCGACGGTCAGCGCCACCACCTCGACGTCGTCGCCGTCGTCGGCCAGTTGCAGCGCCTGCTCGACGGCGTATTCGTCGAGTTCCGACAACAGGCCGTCGACGCTCCGGTCGACCGTCCCGTCCTCGGTGAACGTTCGGTCGCCGGTGGCATCCGGCACGTACTTGACCAGCGTCACGATCTTCATCGCAGCTCCCTCGGGTTCGCCTTCAGCTCAGCATATTACTGACGAGTAACTTACGCGACATCGACCCCGCCCTCCAGGATCCGGCGGACGGCCGCCTCGGCCTGATCACCGAGCGCCTTCACGTAGGCCCGTTCCTGCTCGGCGTCGGCGAAGCGCTGGACCCGGTCGGCCACCACTCGGGCCGGCACCCCGGCGCAGATCGACTGCGGCGGGATGGTGCCACGGACCACGGCATGGGCGGCGGCCACCGAGCCCTCACCAAGATCAGCTCCGCGGACCACGGTCACACCGGTGCCGAGCCAGCAGTCCGGACCGATCCGGACCGGCGACTTGATCAGGCCCTGGTCCTTGATCGGCACCGCCGGATCGTCGGTCCGGTGATCGAAATCGCACACGTAGACGCGGTCGCCGATGATCGTGGCCGCGCCGATCTCGATGTCGAGATAGCAGTTCACCGTGCTGTCGTACCCGATCACGCATTTGGGCCCGATCCGCAGCACACCCTCGTGGGCGCGCAGTTTCACCCGCTCGCCGAGATGGGTCCAGGCGCCGATGATCAACCGGCCGTAACCGCGCCGCACCTCGAACCGGACCCCGGGCCCGATGAACGCGTACCCCTCGAACTCGACCTCCGGGTGCCGCAGCCGTACCCAGAGATAGCGCAGCGCACTGCGCAGGTGCCCCGGGGTCAGAAAGCCGCGATTGAACAGCCAGGCCAGGGTCTTGATCATCCGCGGGGCTTCAGCCCGGTGACCGACACGTTGTAGTAGAGCCCGGCCGGCACCACCCGGGACAGCAGCCGGTCGACGGCGCTCAGCCCGAGCCAGGTCCGGTACGCGAACATCCGCCAGCCCCAGCCGAGCCGCTCCGGCCGGATCGCCGCCTCGAAGGTACGGATCGGCCAGCCAGCCCAGGCCGCGGTGAGTTCCTCGGTGACCGTGGACACGTCGATCAGCCCGGCCGACCGGACCGTGTCGGCCAGTTCGTCCGGATCGAACGTGTGCAGGTCGACCACCGCCTCCAGCGCGGCCGCCCGGGACGACTCGTCCAGCTCCTGCTTCGGCCTGGACCAGGACCGGAACGGCCCGCGGCTGGTCAGCGCCGTGGTCGCGGCCCAGGTGGCCCGGGACAGCCGGCGGGCGATCGCGTCGCCGAGCCGGGTCGGCTCGCCGCAGATCACCACCCGGCCGCCGGGCTTCAGCACCCGCCGGATCTCGGCGAACGCCTGCCGCACGTCGGGCAGGTGATGGATCACCGCGTGCCCGATGACCAGATCGAAGCTGTCGTCGTCGTACGGCAGCGACTCGGCGTCGCCGACCCGGCCGCCGAGCGCGAACCCGAGCCGTTCCGCGTTGCGCTGGGCCGCGGCCACCATGCCGGCTGAGATGTCGCTCACCTCGCCGTCCACGATGACGCCGGCCTGCATCAGGTTGAGCGTGAAGAAGCCGGTGCCGGCGCCGATCTCCAGCGACCTGGCGTACGGCCAGCTCTCGGTGCCCGCGACGGCGGAGAACCGGTCCCGGGCGTAGTCGATGCAGCGCTCGTCGAACGAGATCGACCATTTGTCGTCATAGCTGTCCGCCTCCCAGTCGTGATACAGCACCTGGGCGAGCTTGTTGTCCGACCAAGCGGCTTCCACCTGATCCGGTGAGGGCGACTGCGACATGCCAGAAGACTACCGGCCTGGTTACTGACGGGTAACCTGCAGAATGGACTGTCCGGCCAAAGTCGACCGAACACTTCGGGACGACCGGCAGGAGAGGTGACACCTTGGGGGTACGAGAGATGACGACGGCCAGCATCGCGCCCAGTGCGACGACGGTGCTCGGCGCTCGCGTACGCGACGGCGGGGTCAGCTTCGCCCTCTGGGCGCCACGCGCCAGCCGGGTCGAACTGGTCCTGGTCGCAGAGGACCGGACGCAGGCCAATCGCGACCTGACCAGGGGCGACGACGGCGTGTGGACCGGACACGTTGCCGGCATCGGGGCCGGCCAGCGGTACGGCTACCGGGTGCACGGCGAGTGGGATCCGAAGCAGGGGGCCCGGTTCAACCCGGCCCGGCTGCTGCTGGACCCGTACGCCCGCGCCATCACCGGCGGCGTCGACTACAACGGCCCGATCCTGGACCACGCGCCGGGCTCGCCGGAGGTGCCGGACCGGACCGACTCCCTGCTCGCCGTACCACTCAGCGTGGTGGTCGCCGACACTCCCCCGCCCGAGCCGATCGCCGCTCCGGTGCCGCAGGACCGCACCAGCGTGTACGAGGTGCACGTCGGCGGCTACACCCGGCTGCATCCGCTGGTGCCGGAGCACCTGCGCGGCACGTTCGCCGGGCTCGGCTATCCGGCCGTCACCGACCACCTGCGCTCGCTCGGGGTGACCTCGGTCGAGCTGCTGCCGGTCCAGCACTTCATCTCGGAGCCGTTCCTGGTCGGCCGCGGCCTGACCAACTACTGGGGCTACAACACCCTCGGCTTCTTCGCGCCGCACGCCGCGTACTGCTCGGTCGGGACGCAGGGCGAGCAGGTGACCGAGTTCAAGGAGATGGTGACGGCGCTGCACCGGGCCGGCATCGAGGTGATCCTGGACGTCGTCTACAACCACACCGGCGAGGGCGGCCACACCGGCCCGACGCTGGCGTTCCGCGGCATCGATCACCGCGGCTACTACCGGCTCACCGATGATCAGGTCGACGACTACGACGTGACCGGCTGCGGCAACTCGCTGGACACCTCGAACCCGGGCGTGCTCCGGCTGGTGCTGGACTCGCTGCGCTACTGGGTCACCGAGCTCGGCGTCGACGGGTTCCGGTTCGATCTCGCGACGACCTTGATCAGGGACCACCGGCACCACGTCGACCATGATCATCCGCTGCTGGCGGCGATCGCCGAGGATCCGGTGCTGGCCGGTGCCAAGATCATCGCGGAGCCGTGGGACGTCGGTCCGTACGGCTACCAGGTGGGCGCGTTCGGCGCCGGCTGGAGCGAGTGGAACGACGCGTTCCGCAACACGGTCAGGGATTTCTGGCGCGGCCACACCCATGGGGTACGTGAGCTGGCGACCCGGCTGACCGGCTCGGCGGACCTGTTCGAGGCCTCCGGCCGGGACGCGTCGGCGTCGATCAACTTCATCACGGCGCACGACGGGTTCACGCTGCGTGACCTGGTCAGCTACGACGGCAAGCACAACGAGGCCAACGGCGAGCACAACGCCGACGGAGCCGACGACAACCGGTCCTGGAACTGTGGCCACGAGGGCGAGACGGACGATCCGGGGGTCAAGGCGCTGCGGCACCGGCAGGCCAGGAACCTGATGGCCACCCTGCTGCTCGCGGCCGGCACGCCGATGATCACCGCCGGCGACGAGCTGGGCCGGACCCAGCAGGGCAACAACAACGCCTACTGCCAGGACTCCCCGCTCTCCTGGGTGCACTGGGACACCGCGGAGGACTGGGCCGACCTGAGTTCGCTGACCACGCAACTGCTCGCCCTGCGGGCCGACTCGCCGCTGTTCCGGGCCACCCGGTTCCGGCACTCCGAACCGATCCTGGACGCGCGCGGTACGCCGAGCGGCCGGAAGAACCTGGCCTGGTTCGGCGGCGGTCCGGATGAGCTGGCCGAGGCCGACTGGAGCGACGGCGGCCGCCGCACGCTGGGGCTCTACCTGGCCGACGACACGCCCGATCGTGATCATGACGAGGCGTACCTGGTCTGGTTCCACGCCGGCCCCGACCCGGTCGAGGTGGAGCTGCCGGGCGGCCCCTGGGCGAAGAGCTACACCGTGCAGGCGCACACCGGCGAGCTCGGCGAACTTCCGGACGAACAGCTCGACGCCGGCCGCCGGCTCACCCTGCCCGGCCGCATCGTCGTCCTGCTCCGGGTGGGCTGAACCGGCAGCGAGATGATCATGACTCCGGAGCGGCGCAATCGGCTGATCGGCCTTGCTGCACGGCTGATTCCGCACCAGGACCCGCCGTCGCCGACCGTGCTCCGGCTGCTCCGGGCCGAGCCGGTCCGGCCGCTGGCCCGGGTCGTCTACGGGCCGGTCCCGCGCCGGATCGAGGTGACCGACCTGGCCGTCTTCAGCTCGGAGAACCCGAACCCGCGGATGCGGGTCTACCGGCCGCGCGACGTCGAACCGGGCCGGCCGTTGTTGATCAACTTCCCCGGCGGCGGCTTCGTGCTGGGCAACCTGGCCCAGACCGACTGGCTCTGCGGCCAGCTGGCTGACCGGGGCAACCTGACCGTCGTGTCGGCCACCTATCGGCTGGCGCCCGAGCATCCGGCTCCGGCCGCCGTCGACGACGCGTGGCTGATGGCGCAGCACGCGATCGCCCTGATCCGCCGCTTCGACGCCGATCCGGCCAGGGTCGGCGTGATCGGCAACAGCGCCGGCGGCACCCTGGCGGCGCTGATCTCGCTGCGGGCCCGGCACGAGCCGCTCGCCGTGCCGCTGTGGCGGCAGATCCTGCTCTACCCCGCGCTCGATCTGACCCTGTCGTCGGCGTCGGTCGCCGAGTTCCACGACGCACCGCTGGCCGGACGCCGGGTGCTCGACTGGTACGGCCGGCAGTATCTGCCGCAGGGCCGCCCGGACAGCCTCCACGGTGCCGATCCCTCGATCAGCCCGATCCACGCCACCGATCACGCCGGACTGCCCCGCACCCTGCTGATCGCCGCCGGCCAGGACCCGCTCCGCGACGACGCGCCCCGGTACGGCGACGTGCTCACCGCCGCCGGCGTGCCGAACCGAGTGATCATCTACCCCGACGCGGTGCACGGGTTCCTGTCCATGCCCCGGATCGCCCCGGACGCCCTCCCCGCGATCAACGAGATCCTCAGCGAACTCGACGCCTGACGACACGTCGGCCGAACGGACAACACCTTGGCCTGTGGACAACCGGGCCTGCGCCGCCGACTCGTCCGACGCTGCTGCGGTGAAGGCAGCCAGGGAGATTCAGCAGGCGCTCCGCGACGGCGGAGGGGTGATCAGGATTCGTGATCATCCTGGCTCGGCCCGTGCCATCCAGCGGCTCGCGAAGAGCGCGGCGATCAAGGCCTTGCTCCCCGGAATCTATTGCGCGGCGGAGGACGCTACCGACGTCGACGTCCGGATCCGTGCCGCGGCCCAATGGGTCCCGGGCTGCGTGATCACCGGACCCGCAGCCGCCCGCCTGACCTTTTGGCCCGAGGTTCAGGTGCCGATCGTCACCCTCGCCTGGCGCCACCGGCTCCGGGCCCGGCCCGGCTATCGGGTCTCCCGGGAACGGCTGCCCGCCGAACTCGTTCGCGATCTCGGCGGCACCCTGGTCACGGTTCCGGCCCTCACCGCCCTCGATCTTGTCCCCTGGGCCGGCGCACGAGGACTCGACGAGGCATTGCGCAGAAAGGCGGCGACGCTCGGCGAGCTCCGGGAGGCGCTCCGGCTCACCAGCGGCAGGGTCGGGAACCAGCTCCGGCGGGCGGTTCTGCACGGCTCCCGCCGCGAGCCGTGGTCCGTGGCAGAGCGGCTACTGCACGACATCCTGCACGACGCCGGCCTTCGCGGCTGGGCGGGAAATGTGACGATCCGTTGCGCCGGTCAGTCCTACCCGGTCGATGTCGTGTTCCGGCACCGCCGAGTGATCATCGAGGTCGACGGCTACGCGTTTCATCGGGCCGAGAACCGCGACCAGTTCCACCGGGATCGCCGCAAGTGGACCGAGCTGACCGCCGCCGGTTGGACGGTGCTGCACTTCACCTGGGACCACCTGGTCTACGAGCCGGCGTGGGTGCTGGGGACGGTCCGGCGGGCGTTGTCGCGGAAGTCCCCCGCTGTGGGGTAACCGGGCCGAATCCGGCCGCTATGGGCCACAGCGAGGGACATTCGCGACAGCTACGTCTTCGACCCCGACAGCGCGATGCCCTCGACGATCTGGCGCTGGGCCAGCACGAACGCGACCAGCAGGGGCGCGGCGGCGATGGTGACGGCGGCCATCAGGGCGCCCCAGTCGGAGCTGTAGGCGCCCTTGAACTGGTTCACCAGCAGCGGCAGCGTGTAGTTGCTCTCCGTGTTCAGGAAGATCAACGGGTAGAAGAACGAGTTCCACTGGCCGAGGAAGATGAAGATGCCCAGGGCGACCATCGGGGTCCGCAGCAGCGGCAGCACGATGGTGGCGAAGATGCGGATCCGGCCGGCGCCGTCGATCGCGGCCGCCTCCTCCAGCTCCAGCGGGATGCCGCGGACGTACTGCCGCATCAGGAACACACCGAACGCGTTGAACAGGGCGGCTGGCAGGATCAGCGCCCACAGGGTGTCCACCAGCCGCAACTGGCCCATGATCACGTAGAGCGGGATGATCGTCAGCTGCTGCGGCACCATCATCGTGGCCAGGAAGACCAGGAACAGGAACTCGCGGCCGGGGAACCGCAGCCGGGCGAAGGCGTACGCGGCCATGCAGCAGGTCAGCAGCGACACGACGGTCACGGTGATCGAGACCAGCACGCTGTTGCCGAAGCCCTGCAGGAAGTTGGCCCCCTCGACGGCGGCGACGTAGTTCTCCGACGTCCAGTTCTCCGGGAACAGGGCCGGCGGCACCTTGAAGATCTCCTCGAGCGGCTTGAACGAGGACAGCAGCATCCAGATGAACGGCATCGCCATCAGCAGGCCGAAGAAGATCAACAGGACGTGCAGGACGATCATGCTCGGCCGGAACGGGCGCCGGTTCGCGCCGGTGCCCTCGTCGATCGCCGAGACGGCTCTGATGCTCAGGTCGGTGGCAGTCATTCTGCGTAGTACACCCATCTGCGCTGGGCCAGCAGCTGCAGGCCGGTCAGGATCAACAGGGACAGGAACAGACACACCGCGATCGCGGAGGCCTTGCCGTACGCGAACTGCCGGAATCCGATCTGGACGATCTCGTACACGATCGTCCGGGAGCCCGAGGGCGCGGTCGTGTCGAGCATGACGTAGACGATGTCGAAGATCTGGAACGAGGCGATGATCGACGTGATCGAGAGGAACAGGATCGTCGGCGACAGGATCGGCAGCGTGACGTTGCGCAGCTTCTGCCAGCCGTTCGCGCCGTCGATGTCGGCCGCCTCGATCAACGCCCGCGGTACGTTCGCCAGGCCGGCCATGAACATCACCACCTGGTAACCGATGCCCTGCCAGACGCCGACCAGGGCGAACGACAAGATCACCGTGTTCGGGTCCTGCAACCAGTCCGGGCCGGTGATCCCGACCGCGGCCAGCGAGTTGTTGATCGGCGAGATCTCCGGGTTGAACAGCCACAGCCAGATCGCCGCGATGGCGACCCAGGAGGTGACCTGGGGCGCGAAGAAGAGCACCCGGTAGACGCCGGTCATCCGGCCGGCCTTCTGCAGGAAGAATGCCGCGATGAAGCCGGACAGCAGCAGTCCGGGCACCTGCAGCACGGTCAGCCAGACCGTGTTCCGGGCCGAGATGGCGATCTGCGGATCGGTGAAGATGTAGGCGTAGTTGCCGAACCCGGCCCAGGTCCGCTCGCCGAAGCCGGTCCAGTTGGTGAAGGACAGGTAGAGCGCGAAGATCAGCGGGCCGATCATGAAGACCAGCAACCCGATCAGCTGCGGCCCGAGGAATCCCAACGCCCACACGGATTCCCGCCGTCGGCTCGCCCGCAGGGCGTCCCGTGGCGGAGGTTCCTTCCGCGGTTCTGCGGCCGTGGTGGCGGCGTCGACGGACTCGGCCTGTTTCGTGGCCTCGGTCATACCGCCTCCCCGTTCATGTAGCCGGCAGCCTTCTGGGCGAAGGTCCGGAAGTCGGTCTTGGCGCGCATCAACGAGTCGAGGTTGGTGCTCAGGTTCACCGATCGCTCGGGGTAGTTGACCAGGATCTGCGGCGTGGTGAAGCCGCGGGCGGCGATCTCGGTGAACCAGTGCCCGTGCTCCGGCACCCCGCCCTCGGTCACCAGGTCGTCCAGGCCTTCGATCGCCGGCACCGCGTTGCCGCCGCCGGCCAGCCGGAACCGCTGCCCCTCGGGGTTGCAGAAACGGGCCGCGAACTGGTTCGCCTCGACGGGGTTGTTGGTCTTGACGTTCACGCACATCGCCGCGCAGTAGACCGCCGTGGTGGAGATGTCCCGGCCGGACTCCGACGGCAGCGGGGCGATGTCGTACGTGAAGCTGTCGATCTTGCGCAGGTTGGGCAGGATCCACCGCCCGTACTGGATCGTCGCCAGCTGACCGCCGTAGAACAGGGCGTCGACGCCCTGGCCGCGCGGCAGGGTGCCGCCGTAGCTGACGTTCCCGTCCGCCAGCTGATCCCACAGCCATTCCAGGACGGCCAGCGCCTTCGGGTCCTCGTGGAAGATCGCCCGACCTTGATCATCGAGGGTCGCGCCGCCGAAGGTGGAGATCCAGCCGAGCAGGTCGAACCAGTTCGCCTCGAACACCATGCCCCGCTTGCCGGTGCTCTTGATCTTGGTCAGCAGCTCGGTCAGGGCGTTCTGGTCCCACCGGCCGGCCTCCTGCAGCTGGGCCGGATTCTCGGTGACGCCCGCCTCGGTGAGCAGGTTCTGGTTGAACCAGAACACCTTCGGATTGCAGTCGACCGGGATGCCGTACAGGCCGCTGCCGTCGGGACCGCGGCACCAGTTCATCAACCCGGGAAAGAACTGATCCAGGTCGATCTCGGCATCGCCCTGCGCCGCGTACGGTTCGAAGTCCGTCACCAGCTTGGCCTTGACCAACTGGCCCATGATGATCTCGTTGACGTAGAAGGCGTCCGGCGCGGTGTCGCCGACGATCCGGGTCAGCAGCTTCTGGGTGTAGTCGCCGACGACGATCTGGAACAGCGGATCGATCCCCGTCCGCTGCTGGTAATCGGTGCTGAACTGACGGAACCGCTCGGCCTCACCGGGGTTGGCCCAGCTGGACCAGGTGAGCGACTTCGATCCGGCCGGCGTCGGTCCCCCGGTCTGCGCCGCACATCCGGCCAACGCCGGTCCGCTGACTGCGCCGGCGACACCGGCGGCCCCGAGGGCCAGCGCGCGCCGCCGCGTCAGGATGGGATGATCACCGATAACTCCCGGCATGGTGCCTCCTCGCCGAGGCCGGGCCGCGAAGCCCGGTTCCGCTAGCTGGACGATACGCCAGCAGAGGCAGCCGGGGAAGCCTTGATTTCCTGGCGTTCCGGGGTTATGTCCGAATGATCATGATCATCGCCAGTACGGTCACGGATAGCGGACCAGGTTAAGTTCCGCGCTGTTGGCCAGATACCGGTTCCGGGGCAGGATCCGTACCGTGTAGCCGATCGCGCCGGCCCGCTCGACGGCGACCGTGCCGCTGTAGCGCAGCAGCCCGGCGGACGGTCCCGGCTCGGCCTGCAGCGGCACCGGACGCAGGTCCCGGAGTTCGTCGTCGCCGTCCAGCCGGCCGGCCACCAGCTGCACCTCGACGTCGTCCGGTTCAAGATCACCGAGCCGGATCAGCGCGGTCACCTCGATCCGGTCGCCGACCTGAACGGAGTCACCGGTCCGGGTCGCCACATGATCGACAAGCACCGCCGGCCAGCCGGCCCGGACCCGGCCGGCCCACGCGGCCAGTTCCTCGGCGGCCGCCGCGTCCAGCGCCTTCGACGACGCCGCGGCCGGCGCGTACAACTCGCTGACGTACCCACGGACCATCCGGGTCGCCGTCACCTTCGGGCCGAGACCGGCCACCGCGTCGCGCATCAGCCGGGCCCAGCGGCGCGGCACGCCGTCGGCATCGGCGTCGTAGAACCGCGGCACGATCTCGTTCTCGATCACGTCGTAGAGCGCCGCCGCCTCGACGGCGTCTCGATGATCTTGGTCGGCCGCGCCCTCGGCGGACGGGATCTCCCAGCCGAAGTGCGGGTCGTACCACTCGTCCCACCAGCCGTCCCGGATGGACAGGTTGGCGGCGCCGTTCAGCGCGGCCTTCATGCCCGAGGTGCCGCACGCCTCGTACGGGCGCAGCGGGTTGTTCAGCCACACATCACAGCCGGGATACAACGGCTTGGCCAGCGCGATGTCGTAGTCGGGCAGGAAGACGATCCGGCGCCGCACCCGCTCCTCGTCGGCGAACTGGACCAGCTGCTGGATCAGCCGTTTGCCGCCCTCGTCGGCGGGATGGGACTTGCCGGCGATCACCAGCTGGATCGGCCGGGTCGGGTGGGTGAGCAGCTTGGCCAGCCGCTCCGGGTCCCGCAACATCAGGGTCAGTCGCTTGTACGACGGCACCCGACGTGCGAAGCCGATCGTGATCACGTCGTCGTCCAGCACGGAACCGGTCCACTCGGCCGGCCGGCCGCGCTGCGCGGCGCTGGCCGCCAGTCGCTCCCGGCAGACGGTGATCAACTCGCCACGGAAGCGTCGCTTCAAGGCCCACAGCGCGCCGTCGTCCAGCCCGGACAGCGCGTCCCACGGTTCCGCATCCGGGTCGTCGCCGGTGCCCCGGGCGCCGTCGAGCAGGGCGACCAGCTCCGGGTGCATCCAGGTCCGGTGGTGCACCCCGTTGGTGATCGAGCCGATCGGCACCTCGGCCTCGTCGAATTCGCGCCAGAGCCCGCGGAACATCCGGCGGGACACCTCGCCGTGCAGCCGGGACACGCCGTTGGCCCGCTGGGCCAGCCGGAGACCCATCACGGCCATGTTGAAGGTGCCCGGGTCGCCGCCCTCGTAGTCCTCCGCCCCGAGCGCCAGCACCCGGTCCAGTTCAAGATCACCGAAGCCCGCGAACTGGGCCCGGATCAGGTCCCGCGGGAACCGGTCTATCCCGGCCGGCACGGGCGTGTGGGTGGTGAAGACGGTTCCGGCCCGGGTCCGTTCCACGGCCGCGTCGAAGCCGGAGCCCTCGGCCAGATACTCCCGGATCCGTTCCAGGCCGAGGAATCCGGCATGACCCTCGTTGGTGTGGAACACCTCCGGCGACGGGTGGCCGGTGGCCGCGCAGTAGGCGCGGATCGCCCGCACGCCGCCGATGCCGAGCAGCACCTCCTGGGCCAGCCGGTGATCGGAGCCGCCACCGTACAGCCGATCGGTGATCATGCGTTCCGGGCCGTCGTTGTCCTCCAGGTCCGAGTCGAGCAGCAGCAACGGCACCCGGCCGACATGGGCCAGCCAGACCTGGGCGAGCAGCCGGCGCCCGGCCAGCGGCACCTCGATCCGGACCGGACCGTCCCCGTCGCGGAGCAGGCTCAGCGGCAGCGCGTTCGGGTCCAGCAGCGGATACTGCTCCTGCTGCCAGCCGGACGCGTCCAGGGACTGGCGGAAGTAGCCCTGCCGGTAGAGCAGGCCGACCCCGATGATCGGCACGCCGAGATCGCTCGCGGTCTTGAGATGATCACCGGCGAGAATGCCCAGGCCACCGGAATACTGCGGCAACACCTCGGTGATCCCGAACTCCGGCGAGAAGTAGCCGATCGCGGCAGGTGCGTCGGGCGTACCGGCGGCATACCGCTGGTACCAGCGCTCACCGGTCAGGTAGTCCGCCAGGTCGACCCGGACCCGATCAAGATCACCGAGGAACGACGGGTCCGCGGCCAGGGCGGCCATCCGCTCGGGAGCCACCTCGGCGAGCAGCCGGACCGGGTCGCCACCGGTCCGTCGCCAGAGCTCCGGATCGATCTTCTGGAACAGCCCGCTGGTGTCGGCATGCCAACTCCAGCGGAGGTTCAGAGCAAGATCGCCGAGCGGTGCCAGCGGCTCGGGAAGGACCGGCCGGACGGTGAATCGTTGGATCGCGCGCACGGACAACGGTAACCCCGATCATGTGAACGCGAGGTAACTCCGGATCTATCGACGGGCGCACTGAGACTGCGGTGGAACGGACCCCTCCCGGACCACTAGGTTGGCTGTGTGACACGCGCCCCTCGCTCCCCGATCAGGAAAGAATCGACCCGGAAAGATCCGGCGAAGAAGGATGTTGCCAAGAAGGAACCTCGGCGACGGCGATCTTCGGCCAGGGTCGACGAGCCGGCCAGCCCGGCCACGCCCGTTCCGGTGCTGGGCAATCCGATCGGACGGATCCCGATCACCAACGTGTCGCCGGTGATCGAGGGCGGCGCCTATCCGGCGAAGGCCGTGGTGGGCGAGGCATTCCCCATCCGGGCGACCGTTTTCCGGGAGGGTCACGACGCCGTCAGCGCCACCGCCGTGCTGATCGCGCCGGACGGCACGGAACATCGTTACCCGATGGCGGAGAGCACGCCGGCCGGCTTCTGCTGGCGGGAGGCGACCGTCGCACTGGACGCCGAAGGGTGGTGGTCGTTCCGGATCGAGGGCTGGAGCGATCCGTGGGCGACCTGGGTGCACACCGCGGAGATCAAGATCCCGGCCGGGATCGACATCGGTCTCGTCTGCGCCGAGGGCAAGCAGTTGTACGCGGAGGCGGCGCAGCGGGCCGAGGCGGCCGGCGACGAGACCGCGGCGCTGGTGCTGCGGCACGGCGCGGTGTCGCTGTCGGCCGGCCAGCAGGCCGAGGACCGGCTCACCATCGTGCTCGCCCCGGACGCCCGGGCCGCGATCGCGCAGTACGGTCCGCGCGAATTGATCACCGTCTCGCCTGACTACCCGATCTTCTGCGACCGCAAACGGGCCCTCTTCTCGGCCTGGTACGAATTCTTCCCGCGGTCTCAGGGCGCGACCTACGACGAGAAGACCAAGACCTGGACGTCGGGCACCTTCGACTCGTCCCACGAGCGGCTCGAAGCGGCCGCCGCGATGGGATTCGACGTCGTCTACATGCCGCCGATCCACCCGATCGGCAAGACCTTCCGCAAGGGCCCGAACAACACACTGAACGCCGGCCCGAATGATCCGGGATCGGTGTACGCGATCGGCGGCGTCGAGGGCGGCCACGACACCATTCATCCCGATCTCGGGGATTTCGCGTCCTTCGACCGATTCGTCGCGAAGGCCAAGTCACTCGGCCTCGAGGTCGCGCTCGATTTCGCCGTCACCTGCTCACCCGATCACCCTTGGGTGGAATCCCACCCGGAATGGTTCACGGTCCGCCCGGACGGCACGATCGCCTATGCGGAGAACCCGCCGAAGAAGTACCAGGACATCTATCCGGTCAATTTCGACCGCGATCCGGCCGGCGTCGCGAGCGAGTGCCTGCGCATCGTCCGGCTCTGGATGTCCCACGGAGTAAGGATCTTCCGGGTCGACAACCCGCACACGAAGCCGGTCAGCTTCTGGGCCTGGCTGCTCGCCGAGGTCCGCCGGACGGACCCGGACGTGATCTTCCTGGCCGAGGCATTCACCAAGCCGCCAATGATGCACCTGCTCGGCAAGGTCGGCTTCCAGCAGTCCTACACGTACTTCACCTGGCGCAACCAGAAATGGGAGCTCGAGGAATATCTGACCGAGCTGAGCCGGGAGTCCGCGCCGTTCTTCCGGCCGAACTTCTTCGTCAACACCCCGGACATCCTGCCCGGCTATCTGCAGCACGGCGGCCGGCCGGCCTTCACGATCCGCGCCGTCCTGGCCGCGACGATGTCGCCGTCCTGGGGCGTCTATTCCGGTTATGAACTCTTCGAGAACGCGGCGGTACGTCCGGGTAGCGAGGAATACCTCGATTCCGAGAAGTACGAATATCGTCCGCGGGACTGGAAGGCCGCCGAGGCGAGCGGCGAACATCTCGGATTGCTGCTGGGCCGGCTGAACCAGATCCGGCGGGAACATCCGGCGCTGCAGCAACTGCGCGACATCGATTTCCACCACGCCTCCCATTCGGACGTGATCGCGTATTCGAAGCGGTCCGGCGACGACGTGATCATCGTCATCTGCAGCCTGGATCCGCACAACGTCGTCGAGTCCGAGATCCGGATCGACATGGAGGCACTCGGTCTGACCCCGGGAGAGGTCTACCAGGTGCACGACGAGCTGACCGGGCAGACCTGGCGCTGGGGTCAGCGCGCGTTCGTCCGGCTCACCCACGACGACCCGGCACACATCCTGACCGTCTCCCGGCGATCATGAGCGATCCCGCTGCCGATCCGGACGCCGATCGGCTGCTCGGCTTCCTGACCGCGTCCCGCTGGTTCGCCGGCAAGGGCCGTTCGGCGACCCTGCGGTCGGTCACCCCCCTGCCCTGGCTGCGAGGCCCGGGCGACTGGCCCGCGGTCCGGATCGAGATCGTCGAGGTCGGCTATCCGGACGCGCCGGCCGAGTACTACCAGGTTCCACTCGCCTACCGGCCCGCGGAGTCCGCCGACGCTGCCGTACGGGTGATCGAGGACCAAGATCACGGACGACTGGCCGGCACCGACGCCACCGGCGACCCGGCCGCCGGCACGGTGATCATGAACACCCTGCTGGCCGGGACCACGCTGGAAGATGATCATGGCCGGGTCGAGTTCCGGACCGAACCGGCGACGGACCTGTCCGCCGAGCTGGCACCGAGCCGGTTGACCGCGGAACAGAGCAACACCTCGGTCCGGTACGGCGACGAGGCGCTGCTCAAGCTCTTCCGGCGGCTGGAGTTCGGCGACAACCTGGACATCACCGTGCACCGCGCCCTCAATCGGGCCGAGACGGCCGGCACTGCGCGGCTGTACGGACAGTTCACCGCGGAGTGGCCGTCCCACGGGACCCGGCTGCGGGCCGATCTGGCGATGCTGACCGAGTTGTTCGCGGAGGCCGAGGACGGTTGGCGGCTCGCCGTCGCCGCGGCCGAGACCGGCACCGACTTCGCCGACCAGGCCCGGCTGCTGGGGGTTGCACTGGCCGAGGTGCACCGTGCCCTCGGCTCGGCCTTCCCCGCCGCGACCCGGTCCGGCGACGAGATCGCGGCCGGCATGATCGACCGGCTGGACCGTACCCGGGAGTTCGCCGCGCCGCTGGATGATCATGCCGACGCGCTGCGGTCCCGGTTCGAGCAGCTGACCGGACGGACCCTGGACACCCAGCGGGTGCACGGCGACTTCCACCTCGGCCAGACCCTGCACACCCCGGACGGCTGGAAGATCATCGACTTCGAGGGCGAGCCGGCCAAGGCGATGGCAGAGCGGCTGCTGCCGGACAGTCCGTGGCGCGACGTCGCCGGCATGCTGCGCTCGTTCGACTACGCGGTCGCCGACTCGCCCGAGGCGGAGGCCGACGGCTGGGCGACGACGGCCCGGGAGGCGTTCCTGGCCGGATACACCGGCCATGATCAACTCGCCGACGACGACCTGGTGATCATCGACGCCTACGTTGCGGACAAGGCGGTGTACGAGCTCGGCTACGAGATCCGGAACCGCCCGGACTGGGTCCGCATCCCGCTCTCGGCGATCGCCAGGATCGCCGGCAGCTCCCGCACGCACCAACCCGGCAAGGACAGCGAGGACGAAGATCATGGCTGACGCGGAAACCCTTGGCCTGACCGGGACGGACCTGAGCGGCTTCCACGGTGGGCACGACACCGAGTGCTGGCGCCGGCTCGGGGCGATCGAACTTTCGGTCGACGGCCCCGACGGGCCGGTGTCCGGGACCCGGTTCTCGGTCTGGGCGCCGAACGCCCAGCAGGTCCGGCTGGTCGGCGACTTCAACGGCTGGTCCGGCGACGAAACCTCGTTGCGCCGGGTGCCCGACACGGGCGTGTGGGTCACCTTCCTGCCCGGCGTCGGCACCGGAGCGCTGTACAAATTCGAGATCCTCGGGGCCGACGGCGTCTGGCGACTGAAGGCGGACCCGATGGCCCGGTTCTGCGAGGCCGCCCCGCACACCGCCTCGATCGTGTACAGCAGCGGGTACGCCTGGAACGACGACGCCTGGCTGGACCGGCGGCGGGACTACCAGCCGCACGCCGAGCCGATGAGCGTGTACGAGGTCCATCTCGGCTCCTGGCGGCGCGGGCTGACGTACCTGCAGCTGGCCAAGGAACTCGTCGAGTACGTCACCTGGCAGGGCTACACCCACGTCGAGTTACTGCCGGTCGCCGAGCACCCGTACGAGGGCTCCTGGGGCTACCACGTCACCGGCTACTTCGCTCCGGTGTCCCGGTTCGGCTCCCCCGACGAGTTCCGCTATCTCGTTGATCAACTTCACCAGGCCGGGATCGGCGTGATCGTGGACTGGGTGCCCGGGCACTTCGCCACCGACCCGTGGGCGCTGCAGCGGTTCGACGGCACGGCGCTCTACGAGCACGAGGATCCGCGGCTCGGTTGGCATCCCGACTGGGGCTCGTACATCTTCAACTTCGGGCGCAACGAGGTGCGCAGCTTCCTGATCTCCAACGCCTACTACTGGCTGGAGGAGTACCACATCGATGCGCTGCGGATCGACGCGGTGGCTTCGATGCTCTACCTCGACTACTCCCGCGGACCGGGCGAGTGGGTGCCGAACGTCCATGGTGGCAATGAGAATCTCGAGGCGATCTCGCTGCTCCAGGAGGTGAACGCGCACGCGTACCGGCGCAAGCCGGGTGTCTTCCTGGTCGCCGAGGAGTCGACCTCGTGGCCGGGGGTCACCGCTCCCGTTGATCATGACGGGCTGGGCTTCGGCTTCAAGTGGAACATGGGCTGGATGAACGATTCGCTGAGCTACTTCGGCCGCGATCCGATCCACCGCCAGCATCATCACCACGAGCTGACCTTCGCCATGTCGTACGCGTACTCGGAGAACTTCATCCTGCCGATCAGTCACGACGAGGTGGTGCACGGCAAGGGGTCGATGTTCGAACGGGCGGCCGGCGACGAGTGGCGCAAGTTCGGCACGTTGCGGGCGTTCTACGCCTTCATGTGGTCCCATCCGGGCAAGAACCTGTTGTTCATGGGCACCGAGTTCGGGCAGCGGCGGGAGTTCTCCGAGCAGCGCAGCATCGACTGGGACCTGACCCAGCAGTGGGGTCATCGTGGCGTGCAGTTGTTGATCAAGGAGATGAACCGGCTCTACCGGGCCCATCCCGCGCTGTGGAAGCTGGACAACGATCCGGCCGGGTTCCGCTGGATCAACGCCGACGACTCCGGCTCCAACGTGTTCTCCTTCCTCCGGGTCGACGGCGACGGTCAGCTGATCGCCAGCGTGATCAACTTCTCCGCCGATCCGCGGCCGGACTACCGGATCGGCCTGCCCGCGGACGGGATCTGGACCGAGATCCTGAACACGGACTCGACGATCTACGACGGCAGCGGCACGGTCGGCAACCTGGGCCAGGTGATCGCCACCGAGGTCGGGCTGAACGGATTCCCGGCTTCGGCCACGATCTCGATCCCGCCGCTCGGCGCGGTCTGGTTCCGCTACGAGCCGCACGTCGTCGATGATCAGCCGGACCAGGCGAAGGCCGACGCCGCTGCCCACGAGGCCGCCCGACTGGCGTCCTGATGGCGGGGTTCATGATCGACATCGCGGCCGGCCCGGACGGCACCGCGCTGCTGCACTGGCCGGTGGATCCGGCCGGTCCGACGGTCGATGCACTCCAGCAGGCCGTGACCGCGGCCGCGGACGAGGTCCTGGCCGAGGGCCGGCACCGGGTCGAAGTTCGCCGGCCGGCCACGGACCCGGTCGGCCGCCGGGCGCTGCTGCTGTCGGGGTTCCGGCAGGAGGGTGTCCTGCGCCAGGCCGCACCGCTGCCGGACGGCGGCCACGGCGACCTGATCATCTATGCGCGGCTGGCTTCGGACACCGTGCACGGGCCGAACGGCTTCTCCGGCGTGATGAACTCGGCGCTGCCCCGGAAGCGGCTGATCGCGCACGTCGTGATGCGGGATCCGGCCGGCCGGGTGCTGCTCTGCCAGACGACGTTCAAGCCGGACTGGGAGTTGCCCGGCGGCATCGTCGAACCGGGTGAGCCGCCCCGGCAGGGCGCGGTCCGCGAGGTCAAGGAGGAGCTCGGCGTCGACCGGGCGATCGGCCGGCTGCTGGTGGTCGACTGGCTGCCGCCGTACCTGGGCTGGGAGGACGCCTGCGAGTTGATCTTCGACGGCGGCGTCGTCACCGAGGACGACCTGGCCGGCTTCGAACTGGACCAGCGCGAGATCGTCGCCGTCCGCCTGTGCACCCTTGAGGAGGCCGCCGAACTGGTCATCGAGGGAGCGCACCGTCGGCTCACCGCCGCGTGTACGGTCGCCGACGGCGAGACGGCGTACACCGAGCACGGCCGCCGGGTCTGACACCGCCCACCCGCGGTCTGCCACGCGGAAACGCCTGCAGACAAGAGAAATCCCGGTACGTGTGTTCCGTCACCCTCGGCCGTTCCGGGGCACGATCCCCCGTCCCGCCCCGTTGTGCCGGAACGTGGAAGAACCCGACCAACGACCCAAGCTCGAGATCTCGCCTGCCCAGGTGATCGGCGGCGGCCTTGCCGCGGCGACCGCGGCGGCGGTGGGCTCGACCCTGGGCACCGCCGGGACGATCATCGGCGCCGCCCTGATCAGCGTGACCGCCGCCGTGGCGGGCGCCCTCTACACGCACACCATGCGCCGGACCGGGCACGTGGCCCGCTCCGTCCTGCGGCGTCGCGGCGGTGCCGAGGCGACACCGGCCCCGACCCCGGACGAGCCGGTCGCACCCGCCGAAGCCCCAGCAGCAGGGACCGGTAGGCGCGGGCGGTTCCCGGTCCGTTCGGTGGTGGTCGGCACGCTGGCCGCCTTCGCAGTCGCGGCCGTAGTGGTGGTCGGAATGGAGCTGGTCAGCGGTTCCTCACTGGCCGGCGGCCAGGGCCGGACGACGGTCGGCGAGTTGGTCGAGGGCGACGCCGGGCGCGGCGACAAGGGAGGGAAGGACCAGGACGGCAAGCCGACGCCGCCGTCCGAATCAACCGGGCCAGCGCGGGAAGACGCGTCCCCGGAGCCAACCGAACAGCCATCGGAGGAACTCACCGATGAGCCCAGTGAGCAGCCCACCGAAGACCCCACCGACGAGCCGACCGAGCAGCCCTCCGATGAGTCCGACCAGCCGTCCGACGACCCAACCGATCAGCCAACCGAGGAACCATCCGAAGAACCGTCCGAACAGCCATCCGCCCAGTCGGGTGATCAGGGCGAAGGTCCCTCCGATGGTCCGACCGAGGAGCCGACCGAGCAGTCGAGTCAGGGCTCCCATGACGACTCCTCTTCCTCGGGTTCGTAGTCGGCTCCGCCCAGATTACGCTGCCGAGGTTTTCGCGGTCTGATCGGCGATGATCAGCCCGACCAGCAGCGGCACGGTGGTGCCCAGCAACAGCGGTCCGGCCGGGACCACGATCGACAGGATCGGGGCGGCGACGGCGGCACCGAGCAACGCGGTTCCGCGGGCCGCGGAGCCGAAGGCGAACCAGCCGGCGCCGCGGAGCCAGTCACCGGTGGTCCGTTCCGGGTCGCGGGCCGCCACGACGGCGACGGCCAGCAGGTACGGGGCGGCCACCGCGACCAGACCGAGCTGGGCCAGTAGCAGGACCGGGGCGGGGCCGCCGCGCCCGTACAGGAAACTCAGGTTGGCGATGAGCAGGACGGTGCCGGCCGCGGCGGCGATGCCGAGCGGCCATAGCCGGCGCCAGTAGCGTGGGAAGGCACGGAAGGTCCCGGCGAAGCAGGACTGGTCGCCGTCGGTACGCCATCGGTGCAGCGCATGGGCGGCCGCCGCGGCGGCGGGCAGCCAAGTGATCACGCCGAGGCCGAGCAGCAGCAGCGCGGCGCCGGCCTGGACCGGATGGGCCAGGTAGCCGAGGCCGCCGAGCAGCGCCGACGACCAGGACCTGCCGCCGCCCGGACGGACCGTGGCCGCGGTCATCCGATCCTCGGTCAAGATCATCATCGGAACCCCTCCTCGAAGTCGATCACGACCTCACCCGCCGACAGCGCCACCCCGGCGATCCGCCGGCTCGCCGCACCGGTCTGGTAGACCGAGCAGAACACCGCCTCCCGGCCGGTCGTCTCGAAGTCGAGCCAGGTCCGCTGCCGGGCCGGGTCGTCGGCCGGCCCGAAGCCCGGGTACGCGATCAGCGGGGCGCCCAGATGCCAACCGGACAAGGACTCCCGGCCGGACCACTCGGTGCGGACATACGGCCCGTGATCGACCACGCTCACGTCGACGCCGGCGCGCAGTCCGAGCCGGATCCGATGCTCCTCGGCGCAGCGTACGGTGACCAGGTCGATCAGGTGATCATCGTCGAGGGTCACCCGCCGGGTCGCGGACACCCCCGGATACCAGGCCGGATCGTCGATCGCGACGGTGAGCGATCGGTCCGTCCGCTCGATCAGCCGGCCCGCCGCCTCGCCCGGTTCCCGATCATCGATCCGGATCGTCGGATGCGCCGCCGCGGCGGCGTACCGGTCCCGCCAGGCCCGGTTGCCGTACGGGACCTGGCCGTAGTCCGGCTGCCACGGATCCTCGCTGCCGTACAGATAGAGCGCGAGCTTGTCGTGGTGCCCGTGGCTGCCGCCGGGCGGCCCATAGTCCAGCACGGCATGGATCCCGGCGCCCTTGAGGACGGCCAGGCCGACCCGCTCGGCCACGGTGATCACCGCCGGCTCGTCCCGGTACGGCAGAGGCGGACCGGCGAACCAGCCGGCCAGCCCGTCGGCAAGATCATCGGCCAGCCGGCCGGACTCGGCCTTCGCATGATCGGTCACCGCGCGCAACGGATCACCGGCGAACGCGCCCCGGGCCAGGACGCCGAGCTCCTGCCACTCCAGGCCCAGCGCCTCCCGCAGGTACGGGCCGTCGTGCACAGCGGGCAGCGTCCCGCCCGGCATGGCCAGCCGGGCCAGCGCGGTGATCATGCCACCCAGCCGCTCGGCGGCGACCGCCGGCCAACCGGCTGGATCGCTGCCCCGCAAGGAAAGCAGGTAGGCCCGGAGCACGAAGCCGTGGTAGTACGTGCTGCCCTCCCACTCCCAGCCGTCCTCGCCGGTCGACGCCGCCAGATGGGCGAACTGACCGTGATCACCGGTCAGCCAGCCGTCCCGGTCGGCCCATGCGTCGCCGCGGATCTGCGCGGCGGCGCGGGCACTGGCCAGGCCGGCCGCGTTGAGCCAGGCGACATAGTTGGAGTCGAACCTATTCTCCGCGACCAGCACCCCTCGTGCGCGCAGGGCGGCCCCGGCCAGGTCGTCGAGCAGCGGCAGCAGCGGACGGAGCTCTGCCCGGTCCCCTGCCGTGGCGAGCGACCACGCCGCATGCCCGATGTTGACGCCCCAGACCGCGTCGGTCAGCGCCTGGTGGAACAGCCGGCCGCGCAGCATCCAGCCCTGCGCCTGATCATGATCGGCGACGGCCAGCCGGGCGTAGATCCCGGCATAGGCGGTGAGCAGCCGCAGCGCCTCCGCCCGGTCGGCGGGATCGGTGTGACCGGCCAGCCGGCGCGCCCGGCGGGCCCAGGCCTGGTGCGACAACACCAGCCAGGCGGCCCGGATCCGTTCGGTGTCGAGGCGGCAGCCGTGCCGGCATGACACTCCGGCGGCCGGGAACGTACCCAACAGGTCGCCGGGTTCCAGCTCGACCCCGTGCACGCCGCAGACGTAGTCGTGCCACCAGCCGCCCCGCTCCTCGGGCGGACCGCTCATGATCATCGGGGCCAGGTCCCGCCGTCGAGGTCCAGCGTGGTGCCGGTCAGATAGCCGGCCTCGGCCGAGGCCAGGAAGACCACCGCGGCGGCGACGTCCTCGACCTGGCCGGGCCGGCCGATCGGGGTGTTCTTGATCATGTTCTGCTGCGCCTCGGCGGTGCTGAACGTGTTGTGGAACGCGGTGTCGGCGATGTAGCCCGGTGCGACCGCGTTCACGGTGATCTTGTCCGGCCCGAGTTCCTTGGCCAGACCCTTGGTAAAGCCGCGGATGCCCGCCTTCGCCGCCGCGTAGATCACCGAACCCGGCCCGCCGCCGTTGTGCGCGGCCAGCGACGACATCGTGATGATCCGCGGCCGGGCCGACTCGCGGAGCGGCTCGATCGCCGCCCGGCAGGTACGGAAGGTCGCCCCGAGGTTGACGTCGACGACCTGCGCGTAGTGCTCCTCCGACATCTCGGCGACCGGGACCCGCCCGATCAGGTGACCGGCGTTGCAGACCAGGATGTCCAGCCCGCCGAGGAACGCGACCGCCTCGCCGACCGCCCGGTCGACCTGCTCGGCCGAGGTCACGTCGGCCTGCACCGCGGTCGCCTTCCGGCCCAGCTTCTCGATCATGGACACGGTCTCCGCGGCGGCGTCGGCCGAGCTGCCGTAGTGCACCGCGACATCGGCGCCGGCCGCCGCCAGGCCCAGGGCGATCCCCCGGCCGATGCCGTGTCCCGCGCCGGTGACCAGCGCCCGCGCGCCGCTGAGATCAGTCATCGTTCGTTTCTCCTCGTGATCGTTTCTCGGTTGATCATTTGATGCCCGCCGTGGCGAAGCCCTGGACGAAGTAGCGCTGGCCGATGATGAACAGCAGCACCATGGGTACGGTGGCGAGGGTGGTCCCGGCCATCAAGAAGGCCCACTGGGTGGCGTTCTCGGTCCGGAACACGGACAACCCGACCTGGATCACCCGCAGGCTGTCGGACCGGGTGACCAGCAGCGGCCAGAGGAAGTTGTTCCACGAGCTCTCGAAGGTGAGCAGCGCGACCGTGATGAACGCCGGCTTGATCAACGGGCTCATGATCCGGGCGTAGATGCCGAACTCGCCGAGCGCGTCCAGCCGGGCCGCCTCCTCCAGTTCCACCGGCAGGTCGACGTAGAACTGCCGGAACAGGAAGACCGCGAACGGTGTCACCGCGCCCGGGATGATCAACGCCCACCAGGTGTCCAGCCAGCCCGTACCACCCTGGCCGAGGATGTCGTTGCCCCCGAACAGCGGCATGAACCGGACGATCAGGAACTCCGGGATGATCTTGGTGTAGGTCGGGATCATCAGGCAGGCGATGAACCCGAAGAAGATCAGCCCGCTGCCGCGGAACCGCAACCGGGCCAACGCGTAGCCGGCCATCGAGGCGAACGCGAGATTGATCACCGTGTGGCTGAGCGCGATCACGAACGAGTTCCGGGCGTAGGTCGGGAACGGCGCCGCACGCATCGCGTCGACGTAGTTGCTCCAGGCCCACTCACCGGGCAGCACCTGCGGCGGTACGGCGGCGATCTCGGCCGGTGTCTTCAGCGAGGTCAGCACCATCCAGGCGAACGGCACGATCATGATCACGCCGATCAGGATCAGGGCCAGGTAGAGCCCGGCCCGGGCCGGCGCCGGCAGCCCGGTCGGACCGGCGCCGCGCCGCCGTGGTTCACGAGCCGGCATCGGCACTCCTGGTCAGTCGGCGGTTGGCCAGCGTGAGCAGCCCGAGCACGACGAACAGGATGAGCGACTGTGCGCACGCGTACCCCATCCGGAACTCGCGGAAGGCGGACTTGTAGATCTCGTACGTCATCATCGTCGTCGTGTTCGCCGGCCCGCCGTCGGTGAGGATGTAGATCTGGTCGAAGGACTGGAACGCCCCGATCACCGACGTCACGAAGACGAAGAACGTGGCCGGCCGGAGCAGCGGCACGGTGATCGAGAAGAACTGCCGGAGCCGGCTGGCCCCGTCCACCGAAGCCGCCTCGTACAACTCGCGGGGCAGTCCCTGCAGTGCGGCAAGGTAGATCAACATCTTCAGCCCGATCCCCTGCCAGATGCCGACAACGATCACCGCCGGCATCGCCCAGGTGGTCGAGGAGAGCCAGTTCTGGCCGGACAGCCCGAAGAACGAGAGCACCGCGTTGGCCAGGCCGTTGCGCGGTTCGTAGATCCACAGCCAGACCAGGGCGACGGCGATCGTCGCGGTGACCTGCGGCAGGAAGATCGCGGTCCGGAAGACGGCCCGGCCGCGCAGGCTGGTGTTGAGCATGACGGCGATCACCAACGCGATCACCATCGCCACCGGCACCGTGAAGAACGCGTACACGGCCGTGTTCGCCATGGCCCGCCGGAACACCGGATCGCCGAGCGCCTCGACATAGTTGGCCACACCGATGAAGCGCGGTGGGGTCAGCACGTCGTAACTGGTCAGCGACAAGATCAACGCCGCGACCACCGGAACGCCGATCCAGAGCAGGGCGTGCAGCAGGGCGGGCGCGACCATCAGCCAGCCGGCCCGGTGCCGGGCCCGGACGGCGCCGGACCTGGCTCCGGTCCGCCGCCGGTGCGGGCGCGGTCGCTCCGTCGCCGACGGCGGTCCGGCCGAGGTCGCCGAGATCGTGGCCACGGTCACTCAGCCCAACCGGCCGATGGCCTCGTTCGCGATCCCGGCCAGCTGCTCGATCGCCTGCTGCGCCGACTGCTGGCCGACCACGGCCGACTCCAGCGTCGGCTTGATCTTCTCCCGGATCTCCATCCAGGCCGGGGTGCCGCCCTCGGAGAACGCCTGATCGAGATTGCTCAGGGCGAAGTCCACGAAGGGATTTCCCTTCACGTACTCGGAATCCGCGAGATCGGCCACCGCCGGCACGGCGCCACGCTGCTCACAGGCCGGCAGGATCACGTCCGGCGAGCCGAGGAACTCGACCAGGGCCCGGGCCGCCGCCGCGTTCTTGCTGGTCGCCGACTGCGCCACCAGGGTGCCGCCCTGCAACATCGCCGGCCGGGTGTCGGCGAGCAGGAACGCGCCGATCCGGTCGTCCTTGATCAACTCCGGATTCTCGTCCTCGATGTTGATCCAGAGCGAGTTGTTGACCATCATCATCGCCGCACTGCCCTGCTGCAGGGTGCTCGGCTGGCCCTGCGCCGTCTTCAGGTCGAACGAGGCCGATCCGTCCGTGATCAGGTCCAGGAAGTACTGCAGGGCGCCGATCCCGGCCTCGCTGTTGAACAGCACCTGTCGGCCGTCGGGCGAGAACAGTTCACCGCCGGCGGCGAACAGGAACGTCTCCCAGCACTGCCGGAGATCGATCGAGAACGGATCCAGCCCGACCCGGCTGAGCTTGCCGCCCTCGGACCGGGTCAGCTCCTTGGCGACGGCGCGCAGCTCGGTGAAGTTCTTCGGCGTCGCCTTGATCCCCGCCTCGTCGAAGAAGTCCTTCCGGTACGCGACGAAGCGGGTGTCCAGGACGATCGGGAGCGCGTACAGCTTGCCGTCGAACCTGGACGGCTTGAGCACCCGCTCCTGGTAGTCGTACCTGGTGCCGAGCTCGTCGGGCAGCGGCGCGATCGCCTTCTTGTACGCGAACGGGTCGACCCAGCCGACGCCGAGGGTGAGCACGTCCGGCATCAGTCCGCTGGCCAGGCCGGTGGTGATCTTCTCGTTCAGGGCCGAGTAGTTGGTGTAGTCGACCTTGACGGTGACGTCCGGGTGGCTCTCCTTGAACTTGGGCAACAGCTGCCCCTCGAGGATCTCCTTCCCCGTCGCGCCCTCGAAGATCGCGGTCAGGAAGGTGATCTCGCCGCTGGCCGGGCCGTCGGCCGAGCCTGTGGTTCCGGTGCCGCCGGAACAGCCGGCCGCGGTGCCGAGCGCGCCGAGGCCGAGGGCCGTCAGCAGGGTCCGCCGGGAAACATCCATGATCGTTTTCTCCTCATCGAGCTCACCTCACGGGTGCGGACGTTGCACCCGGGCTCCTGCACCGCCGGTCCTCACGCTGGTGCAACGATGCACTGAGACTAGACACGGATTGACAGAAGAGTCAATGGGGATAGGGTGATCGTGCCGCGAATCGTTGCACCATGATCAACGGAAGGAGGGTCTGCGGTGAGTGATGTCACGATCAAGGACGTAGCGACGGCCGCCGGCGTCTCGCCGAGCACGGTGTCGAACCTGCTCAACGGCCGGGCGCACCGGATGCTGCCGGAGACCCGGCAACGGATCGAGCGCACGATCAAGGACCTCGGCTACCGGCCGAACCGGGCCGCGCGGCAGCTGCGTACCGGCCAGTCCCAGGTGATCGGCCTGGTGGTGCCGTCCGTCGGCAACCCGTACTGGGGTGCGTTCGCGCGGCACCTGGAGTCGGCCGCGCTGGCCGAGGGCTATCACGTGCTGCTCTGCAACTCCGAGCGTGATCCGGAACGCGAACGACAGTACGTGTCGGAGCTGATGTCCGACGGCGTGTACGGGATCGTCCTGTGCTCTTCGCTGCCCTCCCTCGAGCACGTACTGCCGCTGGTTGATCAAGGTCTGCGGCTGGTCGCGTTCGACCGCAAGGCGCAGGCCGGCGATCCCGCCACCCTGGTCAGCATCTCGGTCGACAACGCGATCGGCGGCGAGCTCGCCGGTGATCATCTCGCCGGGCTGGGCCACCGCCGGGTCGCCTTCGTGTCCGGCGCCCTGCGCAGCATCAACCGGCAGGAGCGACTGCGCGGCTTCCTCGCCGCGCTGAACCGGGCCGGGATCGAGGAGCGCGACGTGCTCCGCTGGACCGGGAAGGGCGATGATCAACTCGGCGACGTCGAGGCCGCCGAACTCGGCACCCGGGCCGCCGCCGCCCTGCTGGGCCGGCGGAACCGGCCGACCGCGATCTTCGCGATCAACGACATGACCGCACTCGGAGTCTGCCGCGCCGTCCGGGACGCCGGCCTCGAGGTCGGCCGCGACGTCTCGGTGATCGGCTTCGACGACATCGTGCTGGCCGACCTGTCCTCACCCCCGCTGACCACGATCCGGCAGCCGCTGCCCGACCTGGCCGCCGCCGCCTTCACCGAACTCCGGCAGCGTCTGGGCGACACCGACGTCCAGCCCGGCCGCTCCCTCCTGTTCCGCCCCGACCTGGTGGTCCGCGCCTCCACCGCCCCCGCTCCCACCAGCTGAAGCTGTCGCAGAAGTCCCCCGCTGTCAGCCCTTCCGACCCGGCGGGCTCAGACGGTCGTCGCAACAACGGTCTTGGAGGTTGTTGTGGTGGTCGATACTGGGTTGCGGGCGCGGGTGTTGGAGTTGGTGGCGGCGGGTGAGTCGTGCACGGAGGCGGCGCGTCAGGT